>NZ_CP108487.1:8059084-8679014 GCF_036226525.1 Kribbella sp. NBC_01245 | reverse complement strand
TGACATTCCCCCGCCCGATGCAAATCGGGGTCCCCGCCTTGCTTCGGCGCGTCCGGCGGGCCCGGCTCGACGACTCACCAATCACACCAGTCACACCCGTTCGGCACCACTCGCCGCCGTCCCGACCAACGCATCCCTCGACGGCCACGGCACGACGTACGGCCCGTCAGAACCTCACGTCGTACCCCATTGATGGGTAATGGACGGAGCCGGTTGAACCAGCCCCGCCCATCGGGTCCCGCACCGTCCGGCAGACGCCTCTCGGCGAGTGGCCGCTCGTAGCGGCTGAGGTTGAGGCCCGGGGTCATGTTCCGGACGGCATGTGGTCTAACCCGCTTGCCGTACGGACTATTCCCGGGCCACCGCTACGTCCAGCACGGCCCGCGGACGGCCCATTCCCCGGGTCATCGCGAGGGCTGCGGCATTTCGCAGTCCACCTTCGGGTTGGCGCCGACGTAGTTCAACGGGCCGGCCACGATCGTGACCACTATCGTGCCCAACTTGGCGCAACTCGCGTCAGACCCCGCGAAATAGTTCCGCTGGGCCGCAGCCGCGACGCCGATCAACAACCAGATGACGACAATCGCCGTGACAACGCGGGAACTGGTCCTGGTTCGAGTGTCCATGTCCACTCCTCGGTGACAGACCCCGTGATACAGGTTTGCTTGACCTACCACCGGTACCCGACTTCGCCCACCTGAAGCAGCCTTCCCCGCGATCACGCGTCCCAGGTGGTGTTCTTGGTGGAGACGACGAGCCCGAGCTTCTCCGCGAAGGCGCCGTGGTCGCGATGTAGGTGGTTGAAGAACGCGTCCGTACGGTTCCCCCTGGCCAGCCGCTCCAGCAAAAGCACCTCGAACGCCGCCGAGTCGAGCCAATCGATCTGTCGCGAATACCCCAGTACGGCCTTCGCCCCAGTCTTCCGGGCGAACTCCTGCAACACGTCGTTCTGCTGATTCAGCACGAGGCAGCACCCGAAGTAGACAACCCGACCCGCGCACTTTCCCTCGAGCAGATCCGCGAGCTCCGCCAACGTGACCGATCCCTGCCCAAGCTCCAGCTTGCCGCCAAGCCCATGGCTGGCCAGGTACAGCACGCTGTAGTCGGCGTACCGCTTCTGCCCCCACTTGCGCAGGTAGTACTCCAACTCCGGCCGCGTCGCGACGTCCCGATGAATCGTCCGCGCGATCCCCAACCGCTCCAGCAACTCCAGAATCGGCTCCACGCTGTTCCGATTCCTCAGATTCGGATCCCACTCCCCCTCAAGACAAAAGATCCCCGTCAACCTCCGCGCCGGCATAGCTCCCCCTCCGGCCGGCACCCCCGACCCCTACCTCCAGACGCTATCGGCCCCCACCGACAGTCGGCAGCACTACTCGATTCGCCGTACGCCGCACCCCTCTCAGCGACGACCCGCCATCGGTCAGGCCCGATTCCAAAGATCGACGACCGCGTAGTTTGGCTTGACCCGGGAATTGAGGAACCGGCCGATGCTCTCGGAGGTCATCAGCTGCTTATGCACCAGCTGCGGCACATCCAGATAGCGGTAGACATCCCCACTCACGAACTCGACTTCGAGCACGGAACTCTCGACGTCGTAGCCCACCGACCGAATGCTCGCTGAGTTGACCGGCTCCCGCTTCACCACAAACCTCCCAGACCAGAACCAATATCCGGGGCCGCACGCTACCGATGCCCTCCCCAATGCGCGCACGGGCCGCTAGCCGGGTCGGGCCAAGCCACGTCCATCGCCCATGCCACGAAGGACAAAGTTTGGTCAACCACCGCCCTCCGCGTCCAGGCTTCCTCCAGCCTGTGGATAGCTCAGGCTCCCGCGGGTCCGTCCGACCGAATCGATGTCGATCACTTTCGCATCCGGTTCGTACCGTTGCCGAAGCTGTTCCGCAATAGCGTGCTCGCCGGCCGACTCCCACATGTCGGCGATCTCGAAGGCGAAATAGTGCCGTTCCTCTTCCGAGGGAACTTTGTCCAACGCTTCCACGAGGTCCGGCGTAGAGGAGCCATTCTGCAAAGGCTTCGAATCGTCGGCGACCAGCTCAACTAGTCGGTTCAACACGTCGACCTTTTCGACGGTGTCGCCCGGGTCCTTCTGGTTGCGCGCGAACCACCAAACAACGGCGGTCGACTTGTTGCAGAGAACGTCTTCTGCCAAGTACCGGCGGGTAGCCCGCTCCCGCTCCACTTCAAGTAGCCATAGATCGAACTGCTGCTTGAGTGTGTCGGCCTTATCGAGGTACTTGCGGTCTCGCTCGTTCAACGTGAGCTGGACCTCGTCTGCCCAGACTGCCAGTCCTTGGCTCTCCAACGGCTGCCCAAGTGTCGCTGCCAGCCGACGCTGGGCAAGCTCCGATTCGGCCGCCGGATAGACCGCGGCGATTGCCGCTGCCCGCGTGAGTAGCGAGTCCTCGGCTACCTTGGCCAAGTCGGCATGGGACTGACGCACTGTCATTGGAGCATTCCAGTGCACAAGTGCCGAGAACTGGAACCGAATCCGCTCGTCCGCACTCCTCAGGGCGACTCCAACAATCTCGGCTGACACAGCTTTCGGAATCACCGGAATCGCAAGGTCTGGCCGTTCCCCTAAGCCCCGGAAGACTCCGAATGAGACGGCGCCTGACCCGACGGCGAAAAGGCCGATCAGCCATCCGGGAAGTCCTGCAGCCAAAGAGACCAGCAACACAGCACCAGGTATGCCGACCAGCAGGCCGATCCGGATCTTGTCAGCTCGCTTCATCGCGCTCTCGCCTTCGTTTCGCGGCGATCTCAGGTCTACGGGCCCGAACCGCCTGCTCGATCGACAACTGGACCACCACACGCCGTTCACGCTCGCTGAGACCATCGGCCGCCTTCATCCAGGCGGCTGCTGTCATGAGCAACGATCCGGTCATCCGCCGCTCGATGCCGCACACCGCAGCCAGTCGGCGAACGAGTTTCCCCGTCGAGTCAGGTGCTTCTGCGATCAGCTCGAACCACGGGTACATCAGTTCCGGTCGGCCACAGGAGAGGAGGCCGCTCCAGCCTCGTTCCAACGCCGTCGGCAACGACCAATCGACGTGCTCTCGTGCCAATGCACCCCGGATTCGATCGGGTGAAGCGACCGCGTTGAAGATCTCCGGATCGAATCGCTCCGCAGCCGACAGCACCAAAAGGACCCTTCCCAGCTGGTCGTCAGCCAGTTCCCTCAGCACCGCAAGAGCGTCTTCCCGGATCCTGGCTGCTCGATGCCGGCGAGCTACCCAGTTCAATCTGACCACCGCCTGGTCAAGCGACCATTTGGCGAGAACGTTCCGGCACAACGCGATCGTCATACCACCGAGTTGAGATGAATCGACTTCATCTCGTGCCCAGCTGTACAACCTCTGACTGACTTTCGAGCCGGTTCGGAAGTCGGCCAGCAACGCCGAGAGCACGGCGTACGCGGCCTGCCGCACGGAATCGTCGTGATGCAAAGCCCATTCCTCGGAGGACTCCAGGGCGAGATCCACCTGCAGGGTTCGCATGCACTGCGCACCGAACCTGTGAGCGAGGCCGCGCTGATCGGCCGGCTCGAGTCGTTCGTCGCTGATCAACTTCCTGACCCATCGCGCTATCGCGCCTCGCACTAGCGGATGCTCGTCCCAGAAGTAGCTGACAACTGCCTTTCCCCGGGCCGGATCCTCGAATCTCAAGCGCCAGCCGTCTTCTGCAACCGGCTTCACCGCGAACCTTGCAAGGTCCTTAGTCGCTCCGGGCGGGTCGAGGTCGGTGGAACCGTCGTCGATAAACCGGACGACTTCAAGCAATGATTTCCTGGCCTCGAAGACGACCTCGACAGGAGCACCTTCCAGCATTCCTATTGTCAGAAGGAGAGCGCGACCTGGCACATCTTTTGGCCGCTTCAGGTAGCCCTCGATCGCCTCGCGGTGTGCCATTTGCGAGTTCAGTGCCTGCAGCACCAGCTGATCGTCCGAAGTGTGCGGAGCGCGTCGCTTGCTCGTCGCGACGTCGTGGACAATCGCGATCAGCTCCGACATGGTCTTTCCCCGCAGGCTTGAAAAGTGGTTCTGCACGCAGCCCGGCGAAGGCCGGACGCCCTCAGCGGCCAGGTGATTAAGGAACACCGCCTGCGGATCGGGACCGGTGATCTCGACCCGAGCAGATCGGAACTCCTCGATCGTCGACAACGCGTGATCCGCCGGCAGGATCACCACAAGGCGGGCACTCCTTCTGTAAACCAGCTCACGCAGCCTAGAAACGCGCACCAGCTGCGCATCGAACCGAGAGTCACCGAGACTCGAGAGATCGAGAAGCAGTCGATCGCCCTCGCGCACCATCTCGTCGCTCGGATCATCGGGCTCTGGCTGCAACGTCCGGAACTCCTCATTGCCCTGGCCTGCTTCCACGAGGAGCATCTGGCCAGTGGCGTTCCTTCCGCTCCCGGTCTTGCCCGCGATGAACACGCAGCGCTCCGGCCCCATCAGCATCGTCGCTGCTTCTCGATAGTGGCGTGGAACAACGAACCGCTTCTTCAGCCTGCTGATCGACTGTGGGTCCACCACACCCATCGCTTCTTTGTCCCTCTCCAGAACCGCCTCGGACAGCTCGAGGCTCTGGTAGCTGACGTAGAAGTTCTGATCGCCGCTGCCGGTGTGTACCGGTGCTTGCGCGCCGTCAACGAACGCGCCGATCTCTCCAACCGAACCGATGCTCGTCGTGGGCGGCTCGCTCGGCGCCGAGTCGGTGGGCGCGACAGCCTCAGCGGTCATACCTGGTATCCCCGATGGTCTGCGGACCCGAGCCTGTGTTGATCGGTCCGGACGAGTGGGTGATGAAGTTGCCGATGCTGCCAACGGTGCCGAGAGAGTGGCCGGCCGGCTGTCCCTGGGCAGCGGCCGCTCCGCCACTAGATTCGGCCTGAGTCTTTAGCGGTGTGCGGAAGCCTTCGGTGAGAAGGCCCCCGGTGGGCTTAGGGACGCGGAGGTAAGCGTTGCCGTGGTAGGTCTTGACCTGGACTGGTGCATCGACGTACAGGCTGGACGGCTCGTCGGCATAGCCCGATAACACTGCGTCTTCATAAGCACGGGACGACACGACTGCTGCGACGAAAGTGGAGTCGGGGTCGGATTTGGCGAGGAGGTGGCGAACGGGGCCGCTGTCCAGGAGGCGGTGAAGCTCCACTCGGGCTGGTCCGCTGCCGTCACCTAGGAGGTTGGTGCCAGTGTCCGTGACAGGTCCGACGCTGACGCTAACTCGCATGCGGATCATGGCGCGAGAGCGTGGAAGGTGGCGGTTGCGGTCTTCCAGTTCGCGTTGGAGGCTGCCGAGATACGGGTTGAGAAGAAAGGGCAGCACCTCGGTCGGGAATCCGACGGCGTATCCATCGCCGGTGGTGTTGTGGAAGGTCTTGCGCTGCCAGACGGTGTCGAGTCCGCAGCGGGTGAAGGCTTCGGCCATGATGCCCGGGATTTCTTGGGTGAGGCTGGTTTGCTCCCGACCGGAGCTTCCGCTGTAGTCCTTCATGTCGACTACCAAAAGTGAGCGGTACGGCGGCAGCTCTCCGACGCCGGCGAATCCCTCGTCCTGGGGTGTGCTCATGGTGATTCTCCCATCCGTTTGTTCGGCTGACACCAGACTTCCCGGGCACGCTTCGACGGGTTGTCCGAAATCGGACAGCACTACGGTGAGCTAGCGCACGTGCGACGTCAGGCCTTGGCGAAGGTGGTCAAGCAATCGACATCAGTCACGATCAGCGCCGGGCCGGGACCGAGCGCCCCGGCCTGGCGAAAGGCCCCGAGTTGTTCGGCGATGGTGCTGCGGGCCATACCGAGCGAGGCCGACAGCTCTTCCTGGGTGAAGGGCACTCGGTGCGGGTCGGGACTTCCCGCGGGGGCGAGGCGTACGACGTCCAGAAGGAGCTTGGCGATGCGACGGCCCGATCTGCGATTTGCCAGGTCTACCTGGCGTTCCACTGTTTGGTCGAACTTGCCAACGACGTACCGGCTGAAGGCCTTCTGTAGATCCTGCAGCGCTAAGAAGCGCTCGAAGACCGGCGCAGGCAGATAGCGCGCTGTACAGCGATCAATGGCGATGACACTCGCGTTACGGCGGCCATGGCCCTCGTCGGCGAGTTCCCCGATTAGGTGACCGCCTCCGCGGACTGTCAGCAGCAACTGCGCGCCATCTGCGGCCGTGGCGACAAGCTTGACTCGCCCATTTTCCAGTGCAAGTACAAATCCAGCGGCTTCCCCTTGCCGGAGGATGAAGGTGCCGGGCCGGTAGCTGCGCAATGTGCCCACATTGAGGAGCTCACGCCATGCCGCGTCACCTATGCATTCTCTGAAGGTGTCGTGCGCCTCGCCCATTTAGGCCTCCCCTGGCTGAAATCACCACAGAGAGTGTTCCACGACGTACCGCACGTAGCCTCGGTCCGCGTGTCGGGAGATCGTGCCGGAGGTTGATGGGTTCGAAATGTGTGCCTGGGCGATCCTCAACCGCCTGCGGCGCCCAGGGCCAGGACACCTCGCGAGCGGCCCGTGAGGTGAGTGCCGGCGGCAGACAACGAGCGGCAGCCTCGAGCGGCGAACCGCCTCAGGTCCGGTTTGGCATAACCGGTTCCAGAGCAGCGGTTGCTGGCGACCCATCCATTTGTGAGATCACGGTGCACTGGAGTACTGCCTGGAACCTCGATGTCGATGCTTGGCGATTCGCCCGAGCCCCAGTTACGTCGTACCCGAGCAAGAGGCAACTGCTTGCGCAGTTCCGACAAGCCGGGCAGGTCACCAGCCGTAATCGCGACCAGAATCTCCCGCTCCCGCTTCCTCAACGGTCTCAGGGATACTCCCGATCCTTCAGCCAAGTCGCTCACCAGGCTCAGGATCAACACCAGCGACCAATACCTCTAGGTTCAGGTACTGGACGAACAGACTCCGGTCTCCGGGCCAATGAACGGTGATCGCCGCTGAACCGTCCGACGAACTGTCAACGATGTGGCTGATCTCGGTGAGACCCCAGTTGATGGCGGCAGGATCTCGTTTCATGTCGTCAGTCAATCCGCCGGTGAACCTCAGGGACTCGACGCCTAGGAGACTTAGGGTGACAAGGTCTGGTTTCTGGAGGACATCCGGCCTGACCTTCCCATCGCGCCAGACACTATTGATGGCTATGTCCACCCCGTACCCGTACCGAACCGGCCGAATATCGTGGATCAAACATTCTTCAAAGTTCTTCCAGCGTTCGAGCGCATCAATCAAGGACATCCCAGTCTCTGACGTCATCTGGAGATCACCTCAATTCCGCGAGTCGCTTCAACTTCAGCAACGTTACCGAGCTCAAAGATCCCCTTCAGGCCGTCACTCGCCGACCGAAATCCTGTCGCACCGTCGCACCCATCGGTTGGACCCGCTTCAGCCATCAGCTGAAGCGGGTCAGGTCTCTTCGCCGTCCGCCACGGAATCATTTCTCGGATCACGCAGCAGCGCATGCATTCGGATGGCCAACTGGGCGGTACGTTCCCGCACCTGGTCGGCACCGATCAGGTCATCGAACGGCTCGTCGGCATAGTCATTTGCGAGGTAGAACAGCTCGGTCGCGAGCTCGAAGTGCTCACGTGAGGGAAACGGATCAGGATAGTTCTTGTAAAGGGGTAGGCAAATGATGGCGAACTCCTGCGCCGAAAGTCGGCCCTCTGTAACCGCGGAAGCTAGGGCTAGGAAGGGTTCGAGACGTGCCATTAGAGTTCTCCCCGTCGGCTCGGAGCGCCATGCAACAGCAACTTGTCAGATAGCCTCAGTCGATCCTCGATTCGGCAACTCTCATTGCCCAGGTTACGAACGATACAGACACCTGATTCAGGTGGGGATTTATGCTCAGCGCCCCATCCTCCCAGGATCGACCGTCAGGTACGACGATCGCCAGGACTGATTCATTAGTACGCCAGGCCGGGTCTCGGAACTCGATGACGTGCTCATCCGCCCTTACGTCACTGAAGTCGATAACCTCGATTTCACGCCCTTCGAATACTTTCTTCATCACGTTGCCACCTAACCCATGACGGTATCGGTCGCTGTCCAGTATTCATCGATCGACCGGCATGCTTGGCGAGCGCCCTGCCTGCATGCCCAGGTTTCCGTCGTCTTTCGGATCAATATCCGACCAGGGCCAGGACTCACGCGGGCGGAGGGCTCCGTGCTGCTCTCCGCCCGTAACGCCACGATCAGTCGGTCCGTTGCCCCGGCTCCATTCGCATCGACTCACCCTGCGAGTGCTAGCCGAAATCCGGGTCGAGCATTCTGAGAACGCCGGCGCCTCGGCGACCGATCCACTCGAACTCGCCCGGCTTCACGAAACGCGTTTCCACGTTCGGCGCCGAGCCATCGACGTTCAGATGGTGGCCCGTGTCGAACACGAGTCGTAGTGAGCCACTCTTGAACAGGACCATGGACAGAACTGTTGCCCCGCGCAATCTCTCTAGGTCTTCGTCCGGGAGGGATGCCACACCTGGAGTTGGCGCAGAACCATGTGTGAGAAGCACTGGACCGTCCATCTTGAGCTCGATCCCGTGGGCAAAGCCCACGACTCGGGATCCGGACCGCCTGCCGACCGACACGACCTGCGCTCCTCGAATCCCGGCGACCCACCGGTCCTCGCCCTCCACCAGCATCGACTCCCCCACTCAGACGACCCTCCTTTGCCAGTCGCTGAAAGGGGCAAGCCGCGAAATCGTGGAGCCGGAAGCGGTCAGGGCGTTCGCGATGTTGACCGCTGTGTCGACGAGCATCTGTTCTAGTTCGGCGAACTCGATGGTTTCGACGACCGGGTCAGGCGTCCAATCAGTCCGCGAGAGACAACGTATGTCCACGGAGTCGCCAGTTGGATCGAACTCAAGTGTCCGTTCAACACCCGGAGGGTAGAGATCCACCTCCACAAGGCGACGTTCACGCACACCGGCCAGAAGTTCCGGGAGTTGCTCTACGAAAGCCGACATGTCGTACTCGACGTCAAGCCCCCAGTCGCTCCTGCCGAACCCACCAATGTGGAAGCTGCAGTCAGTTCCGGCCAACACCCTGCAGGCCTCAATGACGAGATATTCATAACCCGCATCTCGCTCAATCTTCGACGGCAAGGTCCCGGCATGCCGGGACGAAGGGGTCCACGCAAACGATACCGAGAAAGTCACTCCCGCGGGGCGCCTTCCGCCGACCACAGGTCAATGATCCGGCGAAATTGAGCCTCGGCCAGTCTGTCTGTAAAGGACTGTTTAGATACGGTCACCGGTACGCCCTTTATCCCGCCGAAGGATGTGCGGGAAGGTGGGACGCGGTCATGACCCCGTCAAACGAACGCTCAAGCATTATGCGCTCAGCAGGCAGATACATCCAGAAATCGGGAAAGGATGCCACGATATCCGATAGATATCGACTCAGGGTGCTGCCGTCCATCCTGACACTCGGAACAGTTATGTCGCCCCACAGCACCACTACATCTCTGGCGGATTGTGTAAACTCCGCAACGAAGTCAACCGGGTCAACTGAATCTTCATCTACAGAACGGATCCGAGGATCTGGCGTCAGAGTGCCCCATGCTACTGAACCATCAGAGAGACGAGGATACGCTCTTAAGCTTTCACGCTCATAGCGCTCGTGCTCTGCCAAGGGCAGGAACTCAACGCCTTCCCGACCTACCCAACTCAATAAACGCTCACTCCCCGGAGGAGATTTGACTAGCTTGATCATGGATTGCGGCATGAGATCGGCTCTTGTTCCGTAAGTATCTTCGATAGTCACGAGTTTCCACCAAGCATTTTTGCGAAATCTTCCTCGGTCCCATTCCAGGGAATAGCCCACTTGCGCGACGACGCCCCTTTGCCGATCTGCACGTTGATATGAGGACCTTTCACGGGATCAAAGTCAAGCCGAAATCTCTTATACTGGCCGTTGACTACAGTAGTGAAGCCGACGACCTTGCCATAGGTGGTGGTCGCCGATTCGAGCCGCCCTACGTACTGCTTCCGAGTACGGGGATCGATATCCCCCAGTAGATGCAGTGCCTTATTTCTGGCCTGTTCGAAGCTCTCAAGTGATTCCAGCACCACTTCGCCGCATCCGCCAGTGTTGTGGACTAGGACCGGCGAATTGCCTGCGAGTACGTAGTAGGTGTGGAGGTGGTCGACGGTGAGGTTGTAGGCGGTGGCTGTGCGGGTGGTGCTGGGGACTAGGCCGCGGACCTGGGTGGTGGCGGTGGGGGTGCGGAGGTGGGTGCCGGGGGTTAGGGCGGCGGCGGGTTGGTAGGTGTGGGTGGTTTGGTTCCAGAAGGGGTGGTCTTCGGTGGTGGTGATTACCCCGGCGCCGGTTTGGAGGTCGAGGACGGTGTCGGTGTGGATCCACTGGGCGGTGACCGTGCGGGCGCCGCGTTGGCCGGTGGTGGGGTCTTCGGCTTGGACCTGGTCGCCGGGGCGGACCTGGCTGATGGGTTTGGTGGTGCCGTCGGCCATCAGAACGCGGGTTGTGCCGGTGAAGCTGCAGGTGCGGCCGGCGGTTCGGCCGACGGAGCGGAGGCTGCGGACGGCGGGGAGGCGGCTGGTGGCGGCGATGACGGCCAGGTCGATGAGGAGGCGGGAGCAGTTGCTTTTCTTCGCGCAGGCTTCGGCGCTGAGGATTCCGTCGGCCACGCCAGACGCGATGCCGGTTGCGACTGAGACGCCGAGGGCGATGGGGGCGATCGGGGCGCAGACCACCAAGGCAACGCATCCGACGGCGATGGCGAGAGTTGCGGTCGAGACGTAGCCGGAGATGCGGGCGACTGTGGTGAGGAACTTCTCCCGGTCGAACATTCCGGTCAGGTCGTTGAAGGTGAGCGGGTTGCCGCTTGCGTAGCCGTAGGACTGGTCGCTGCCGCCTTGGTCCGGCGAGAGAAACAGCCCGGTGGACGGGTCGTATTCGCGCTGACCGAAGAGGTATGTCCCGTTCGGCAGGCGGAGACCGCCGGCATAGCCGAGGCCGGAGGCTGCGGCACCACGCGGGGCGCCGTACGGCTCGAAGTCGTGGTGGGTGGTGCCTGCCATGAGGATCGAGCCGGTTGGGCCGGTCACCATGCCGGTGGTTCGGCCCGCGGCTGCGCTGGCGACGACGCCTTCGCCGTATACGTACCTGGTTGGGCCAGTGGCGAGGATCTGCGGGGAGAGCGGGTCCCAGAGGAAGCGGGTGGTCGCGCCTTTGGCTGTCTGGGAGATCCGTCGACCGTCACCGGCGTGCTGGTAGGTCGTGGTCACCCCGTCGCGCATGGAAGAGACGGGTTTGCCGGCCGCGCTCCAGGTGTACGTCGTTGTGCCGTCCGTGCGGAGGTTGCCGTCGGCGTCGTGTTGGTTGGCGCGGAGCTGCGGCCATTCGATCGGGAATCGGCTCGGAAGACCGATCGAGCCCGCCGGTTCACTGCCGGGCCCGAAGCCGAACCAGGTCGCGCCCGACGGCCGTTGCTCCCAGGTTCGGTTGCCGCTGCCGTCGTACGCGTAACGGATGTAGTCCTTGGCGTCCGGCGCGCACTTCTCTGCGGCGTAACAGACCTGGGTCAGGCGTCCGGACGGGTCGTACTCGTAGGCCGCATTGCCCGCCTTGGAGTCGCTCGTGCGGATCACTTGGTGGACGGCGTCGTAGCCGTACTCGATTTTGCGGACCGCCGATGCACCTCGGGTCACGACCGTGGACGTGAGCCGGTCGCGCTCGTCGTACCGCTGCACCTCGGTCAGGCCGTCGGCGTGTTGTGTCGTCGCTGTGCCGCGTGGCACGTCGTAGCGGTAGGTGGCTACGGGACGGCCGTCGAGGGTGACTTGGGTTAGGCGGTCTATCGCGTCCCAGGTGTAGGTCTCGGTGTGGTTGGCGGCTTCGCGGGAGGTTAGGTTGCCGGCGGCGTCCCACTGGTAGTCGATCGCGCCGGTGGGGGTGCGGACGGACTGGAGGCGGTCGAAGGCGTCGTAGGAGTACGTGGTTTTGCCGGTGCCGTCGGTCTGGGTAGTGCGTCGGCCAAGGTCGTCCCAGGTGAAGGAGACGGCGGGGGTTGAGTCGGAGTAGGTGACCTTCGAGATTAGGCCGCGGCCATCCAGGGCGAAGCTCGCGGACTTTCCGGAGGGCAGGGTGGTGCGCGTGAGGCGGCCTGATTTGTCGTAGGTGAACTTCCAGGTGCGCCCGCCGTACGTGACGGTGGTGGGGCGACCGGCTACGTCGTACGACGTTTCGTGGGTGCGTCCGCCGGGGTCGACCTGTTTCACCGCGCGACCGCTCGGGTCGTAGCTGGTGGTTGCCTCGGGCAAGTTCTTGTCGGGGCCCTGGACGGCGATTACCTGGTCGGCCTCGTCGTACTTCAGCGTGGTGGTGCGACCTGCCGCGTCGGTGGTCCCGGTGAGTCTGCCGCGGCCGTCGTATTGCCTTTGCACGGTGGCGCCGCCTGGTCCGACGACCCGGTCGAGCCGGCTCTCTGCGTCGTACGAGATGCGGGTGACGGCGCCACGGGGTGATTTGACGGACGTGATCCTCCCCCAGCCGTCGACCTCGTACGCCGTGGTGAGGCCGGCCGGGTCCGTGGTGCGGATCAGGTCGCCGTCCGTAGTGAAGGCGAATCGGGTGGTCCGGCCGAGAGGGTCGCGGATCGAGGTGGCCAGGCCGCGAGCGTCGTACGTCGTGCTGACGGTTTTGCCAGCCTGTGTGACCGAGGTCGGGTTGCCGCGGCCGTCGTACTTGGCTGATACCGGGCGGCCTGCCTGGTCGAGCGCGCTGGTTTGGTCGTTCGTGGCGTTGAAGCCTCGGCGGACGATTCCGCCGGTGGACGCCGCGGATTTGGTCACGCGGCCCCGAGCGTCGTACGCCTGGCGGGCGCCATTGCCTTGGGCATCGAGGATGTGGGTGAGGTTGCCGGCGGCGTCGTAGCTGAATCGGACGGCAATACCGCTGGGGTCGATTTGGCCGACGAGCCAGCCGCGTTTGTACTCGTTCTGCCAGCGGGCGCCGGTCGGGTCGGTCATGGTCGACGTGCCGCTGAGGGCGACGCCGTTCTCCACCCAGGACCATCGCATGGTGTGGCCGTTGCCGTCGGTCTGCGATTCGACCCGGCCGGTGGTGTCGTACTTGGTGGTGATCTCGGGTGTCGGCCTATCGCCCGTCGTCCGCGTGGTTAAGCGGCCGGCCTCGTCATACCCATAGCGCGTCTTCATGCCACCGGGCGACGCCACCTCGGTGAGGCGGCCGCCCTCGTAGCCATACCGAACTACGCGCGAGTCCATCCCCGGAGCGGCCAGGACGACCGAGGTCAGGAGGCCCGCCGCGTCGTACGTGTATCGCATCGCGCGACGACCGTTGCTGACGGCAAGGACCCGGCCGTTGCCCTGGCTGACTGTGACGCCTTGGCCGTTGCGATCGCGGATGCCGGTCAAGGCTCCCGTGTTCGAGAAGGTCATCGTCATTCGCTCGTACGTCGTGAGGGCGAACCCGGCCGCCATACGGCTCAGGTCGAATCGGGCCGGGCCGCGCTCGATCACGTACGCCGGACCGGCGCCCGCCCGGATGAAGCGGATGTTGCGGCCGTCGGCGGCGTGGTAGACCAGCGACGCGCCGCCGCGCTCGAGCGTGAGGTGATCGGAGTACGACGTTCGCCAGCCTTTGCCGTGGACGCCGCTGTCGGGCGCGTTCGAGTTATACGTGCGATCGACGGACAGGCCAACCCCGAGACCGGGCGCGGCCGCGTCGGTCGCGACCTCGGTCAACGCGCCGGTCAACGTGTTCACCGGGTCTGCCTGCATGGCGAACGGGCCGAACAAGCCGCGCGCCTGCTCGTGTGGCAGCACCCACTCGGGCGCACCGGCGTAGATCAGCGCATTGCCGCTCGCAGAGCCCTTCCCGTTGGTGAGGGAGCCGCCGAGCAGGCCGGGTGGTGCCGCGACCGCGCAGTCGAGCGGCACGGTCAGGCTCCACGTGAGCGACTGGGTGGCGACCGGTTTGGGACGAGGGTGGTTCTCGCATGGCCAGGCTGGGACCTGCCAAGTCAGGCTGTCGGTGGTGCGCAGGACGCAATAGTCGGCGCTCGCGCGGAAGGTCCTGGCCTGGAAGGTGAAGGTCAGACCCGTACCCGCGTGGCCGAATCCGCCGTCGGACGCGATCTTGCCGCCATCCGAGATCAGCTCGCCGTCGGCAAAAACCTTCACGTCGGTGTGGATGCACGTGTCGACCGCCATCGCGGGCGTGACGCCGACCAACTGGGCGGCGACCATCACCAGCGCGACCAATGGCGCGACGACCCGCATCCGCATAGTGCCCCCGTTCCGTAACGATGTCAGGACCGAGTGTGGTCAAACCTGCACCCCAAAGTCCACCCGGTTCCGCCGCCCTGTGGATAACTCAGAGAGTGCGAATGGGCGTTGAGGCAGGATGGGACGTCTACTGATGAGGAGTGCGTGATGAGTCAGGTTGTGCCGACCGTGCGGCTGGAGCACGGCACCTCGATTCCCCAGATTGGCGTTGGCACTTCGCCGATGCTTG
The DNA here is from genome assembly GCF_036226525.1 of Kribbella sp. NBC_01245. NCBI lineage: Bacteria > Bacillati > Actinomycetota > Actinomycetes > Propionibacteriales > Kribbellaceae > Kribbella > Kribbella sp. NBC_01245. Next base: position 8,664,495 of record NZ_CP108487.1, on the reverse strand, counting down.
ACCAAGAGGCTGAGCGGGCTGTCGCGAGCGCTATCGAGGTTGGGTATCGGTTGATCGACACCGCGGAGAACTACCGCAATGAGGTTGGCGTTGGGCGTGGGATCAAGGCGTCGGGGGCTAAACGAGAAGACCTGTTCATCACGTCGAAGTTCAATAAGGACCACCACAGCGTCGGTGGGGTGCGCGCAGCATTTGAGGCGAGCGTTCAAAAGCTGGGCGTGGAGTATCTCGATCTGTTGCTGATCCATTGGCCGAACCCGGCACAGGACAGGTACGTCGACGCGTGGCGTGGGTTGGTCGCGTTGCGGGAGGCCGGGCTGGTGCGGGCCATCGGGGTGTCCAACTTCAAGCCGGCGCAGCTGCAGCGGTTGATCGATGAGACAGGCGTAGTGCCGGAGGTCAATCAGATCCAGTTGAGCCCCTACTGGACCAGGGATGACGCTCGCGCTTTCCATGCCGAGCACGGGATTGTCACCGAAGGGTGGAGTCCGCTCGGCAAGCGCACCAACCTACTGGAGCATCCGAAGGTCGCAGAGATCGCCAACGCGCATGGGAAGACGCCGGGTCAGGTCATTTTGCGCTGGCACGTAGAGCTCAACGTCGTACCAATCCCTAAGTCGCAGGATCCGCAGAGGCTCGCGCAGAACCTGGAGGTCTTCGACTTCGAGCTGACCGACGACCAGATCGCGGCCTTGTCGGCGCTCGATGGCCAGGCGACGGAGGTGGTCGACTCCGACAGCTTCGGCCATTGAACGAAGTCAGACGGTGGCGAGGTAGTAGGTGTTGAAGGCGTCGGCTTCGATGTGGGTCGCCTGGACTGAGGTGAAGCCGGCTTCGGTGAGCAGCTGGCGCGCCTTCTGTTCGCCCCACATCGTGCCGAGGCCGTCGCCGTCGAGGGAGAGCGAGACCGTCATGCAGTGCATGGTCGACACGGCGTAGAAGAACGTGCCGAACGGGTGCTCGAGGTTGTCCTCGATGTTGCTCGACGCCTGGATGTCGACCATCAGGAAGACGCCACCCGGCCGGAGCGCGGCGGCGATGGCAGCCAGGACCTCGGCCGGATGCGCCTGGTCGTGGATGGCGTCGAACGCGGTGATGAAGTCGTACTTGTTCTTCTCCTGCAAGGTCGCAACGTCCTGGACGACGAACTCGGCATTGCTCAGACCAAGTCTCGCGGCTTCATCGCGCCCCGCGGCGATGGCGTCCGCCGAGAAGTCGTAGCCCACACAACGACTGTGAGGAAACGCCTGGGCGATCAGGTTGATCGCGTGCCCGCTGCCGCAACCGACATCCGCGACGTCGAGCCCGTCTCGCAAGCGCTCGGGCAAGCCCGGAACGAGCGGCAGTACGACGTCCACGAGAGTCGCGTCGAAGACCGCACCACTGTCCTCGGCCATGAACCGATGGAACTCGGTAAAGGCCGAGTAAGGCACGCCGCCTCCAACGCGGAAGCAGTCGGCCACCAACGATTCAACGCTTGCCAGCAAGGGAATGAGCTGCATCGCCTCCGCGAGATTGGCCGGGCCAGCCGCACGAGTGAGCCAACCGGCGTGCTCGGCCGGCAGCCGGTACGTGCGCGCGATCGGGTCATACTCGACCACCTTCGCAGTGGTCATCGCAGCGAGCCATTCACGCACGTACCGTTCCTGCAGGTCGGCCGCACCCGCGATCTCGTGACTGGTTGCCGGTGGCAACTTCGCCAACGTGTCGAACAGCCCGACCTGGTGACCGATGCTCATCAGCAGGGCGAGCATGCCGTCGTTCATCACTCCGCTCATCCGCCGGCCGAACTTCTCCGCACGAATCTCATCGAACGCAGAGGCCGCAGAGGCCGCAGATGTCAGGGTCTCGCTCATGATGACTCCTCAACTAGGGTCCCCAGAGCATCCACCGCGCGCCCGGACCCGAGCATCGGTGAATTCACCTAAATTGACTGCCTACATCCTCGAAGCGCTCTCGGATGCCCGCCGGCGAGTGGCGTAAGCGGCTGCCTCGGCCCGGTTCCGCAGGCCGAGCTTCGACAGCACACTGGCGACATGGTGTTCGACGGTCCGCCTGCTGAGGTAGAGCCGGGCGGCGATCTCCGGATTCGAGGGGCCGTCCGCCAGCAGCTCGAGTACGTCGAGCTCCCGCTTCGTGAGCAACCCGATGCCCTTGGGCCCGACCCGCGCCGCAGCGGCCCCAGCCGATCGCAACCAGGCGGCGGCCGCGTCGGCATCAGTGGCGGCACCAAGATCCTCGAAAACGGTCAACGCCATCCGCGCCTCGGCGATCGCCGGCTCGGGTTCCTCTACGACCAGCGCCGCGGCAAAGGCCATCCGCGTGCGGGCAACCTCAAGCGGCATCTCCAGAATCGAGAATTGGGCCCGTGCCGCGGTGAGGTGAGACCGCGCCTCGGCCAAGTCCATTCCCGCCAGCAGCGCACGACCCCTCAACCGCTCAGCGCGAGCCGTGATCAACACGCTCTCCGACTGGGCCGCCAGCTCGGCGAGATACCGGCCCTCCTCCAGCGCGCCGGCAACGTCTCCCTCCAACAGGCACACTTCGCCGAGCAGTTCGCGAAGCCGCGCCTCCTCGAGAAAACGTCCTTCGGTATGTCCGAGCCGCCCTCGCGCGGTCGAGACGGCCGTCGCGATCTCCCCCGCAGCCAGATGGCCGGCCACCAGAACAGGCAGGACGACCTCGCGATCCTCGAATCCCGCGAGCAACAGACGCGCCTCGTCCACCCGCCCCTGCGCAAGGCGCAAGTCGGCCAGGTACGCAAAAGCCTCAGCTCGTACGGCGGGCAGAGCGTCCCGGGCCAAGTCGACGGCCGCCGCCAGCTCCGTCTCGGCCCGCGCCCAGTCCCCGGTCGAAACGAGCACGCCGCCGTACGACGCTCGGCAGGTCGCGTTGAGATAGGGGCAGCCGTACCTCTCGGTGAACGTCTCCAGGGAGCTGGTCCACTGGATGACCCGGAGGAAGTCGGCACCACGTACGCAGGCTCGCATCAACTGGCAACTGGTGAATACCACCGTGTAGAGATCCGAGCCTTCGCCACCGAGTGCACCCGCCAGCGCCTCGTCCAGCAGCATCCCGCCCTCCGCGACCCGGCCGAGGTCGATGAACGCCGAACCACGCATGCTGACGGCGCAGAGCTCGAGGTCGCGATCCCCAGTCTGCACGGCGATTCGGTGGGCACGATCCGCCCAGGCGGCAACCTGTAGCGGGTCGTCCTCGACGGCGCTTCTCGCGAGCAGAACCCATGCCGTCAGGACCGGCTCATCCAGCGTCGTGGCCAGCCGAGCCGCTCGAGCCGCCCAGGCGCGTGCGACCGTACGATTCCCGGCGTTCGCGTCGTGCAACATGCTGAGGCCGACGGCGACCTCAACCGCCTGAGCCGGGTCTGACCTACAGAAGGACGCGTACGCCCGCTCCCAACAGGAGAAGGCCTCGCGGATCTCACCGAGCCACCAATGCGCGGTCCCCAGGCCGAAGAGGCCCTCGGCGGTCTGGTCGATGCTCACAGACTCGCCGAACGCAGTACGCGCCGCCACCCAGTCCCCGCCGGCAAGCGCCGTTCCGCCCGCCTCGAGGAGAGCGGCCGTCTCCGCCACCTCTCGACGGTACTGCTGACTCCGCAACCAGGACAGCCCCGGCCCACCGAAGTGGACCGGGGCCGCCGACTAGCTGGTCAGCTGCAGCCGGAGGTGCTGCCGCAGCCTTCGCAGACGTAGCAGGAGCCGCTCGGGCGCATCTTGGTGCCGCAGGTGAAGCAGAGTGGTGCGTCCACCGAGGTGCCGGTGATGAGTTCGAACATCTCTGCCGTCGTACGCGCCTCGCCCTTGACCGGCTTGGCGGCTGCCGCGTCGACCGAGGCATCCGCCTCGACGGCCGCGACGGCTTCAGTGGTCTCCGACGACGAAGCAGGCTTGACGGCCTTCAGCGAGTCGGCCTCGGACAGCTCGACCGGGGCTTCGTACGACCCGGTGTCGAGCTGGCGGGAACGCTCTTCGGCCGAGTAGATGCCGAGGGCGGCCCGCTCGTCGAACGGCAGGTGGTCGAGGGCCAGACGGCGGAAGATGTAGTCCATGATCGACTGCGCCATCCGGACGTCCGGGTCGTCGGTCAGACCGGCCGGCTCGAACTTCAGGTTGGTGAACTTCTGGACGTAGGTCTCCAGCGGCACCCCGTGCTGCAGGGCGACCGAGACCGCGATCGAGAAGGCGTCCATCACACCGGCCAGGGTCGAACCCTGCTTGCCCATCTTCAGGAAGACCTCGCCCAGACCGTCGTCCGGGTAGGAACCGGCGGTCATGTAGCCCTTGGCGCCACCGACGCTGAAGGACGTCGTGCGCGACGGGCGCGACTTCGGCAGACGCTTGCGGGTCGCCCGGTACTCGACGACCTTCTCGACGACCTTTTCAACAACAACCCCGGAGGTGTCGGACCCGTTGGCCTTCGCGGTCTTCGAGTCGGACAGCGGCTGACCGACCTTGCAGTTGTCGCGGTAGACGGCGAGCGCCTTCAGGCCGAGCTTCCAGCCCTGGAAGTAGACGTCCGAGATCTCCTCGACGGTGGCCGACTCCGGCAGGTTGACCGTCTTCGAGATGGCGCCGGACAGGAACGGCTGGGCCGCCGCCATCATCCGCACGTGGCCCATCGGCTTGATCGAACGCTCGCCCATCGCGGTGTCGAAGATCTCGTAGTGCTCGGTCTTCAGGCCGGGAGCGTCGACGACGTGACCGTGCTCGGCGATGTACTCGACGATGGCCTCGATGGTCTCCTCGGTGTACCCGTGCAGGCGCAGCGCCCGCGGCACCGTCTGGTTGACGATCTGCATCGAACCGCCGCCGACCAGCTTCTTGAACTTGACCAGCGAGAAGTCCGGCTCGATACCGGTCGTGTCGCAGTCCATCATGAAGCCGATGGTGCCGGTCGGCGCGAGCACCGAGGCCTGCGCGTTGCGCCAGCCGTTCTTGGTGCCGATCTTCAGCACGCCCTCCCACGCGGCGGTGGCGTGCTGCTGGACGTCCTTGTCGATCTGGTGCACGGTACGGATCGCGTCGTTGGCCGCGGCGTGCTTGCGCATCACCCGGGTGTGCGCGTCCTTGTTCCGGGCGAAGCCGTCGTATGGGCCGACGACCCCGGCGAGCTCGGCCGAGCGACGGTACGACGTACCGGTCATCAGCGAGGTGATCGCGCCGGCCAGCGCGCGGCCGCCGTCGGAGTCGTAGGCGTGGCCGGTCGCCATCAGCAGCGCGCCGAGGTTGGCGTAGCCGATACCGAGCTGGCGGTAGGCGCGGGTGGTGTCGCCGATCGCCTCGGTCGGGAAGTCGGCGAAGCAGATCGAGATGTCCATCGCGGTGATGATCAGCTCGACGGCCTTGACGAAGTTGGCCGAGTCGAAGGTGTCGTCGTCCTTCAGGAACTTCATCAGGTTCAGCGAGGCCAGGTTGCACGACGAGTTGTCGAGGTGCATGTACTCCGAGCAGGGGTTGGACGCGGTGATCCGGCCCGTCTCGGGAGTGGTGTGCCAGTCGTTGATGGTGTCGTCGTACTGGATGCCCGGGTCGGCACACGCCCACGCGGCGTGGCTGATCTTGTCGAACAGCTCGCGGGCGTCGACGGTCTCGATGATCGAGTTGTCGATCCGGGCCCGCAGGCCGAACTCGCCCTTCTCCTCGACCGCGCGCATGAACTCGTCGGTGACGCGCACCGAGTTGTTGGCGTTCTGGTACTGCACGGAGGTGATGTCGCGGCCGCCGAGGTCCATGTCGTACCCGGCGTCGCGGAGGACGCGGATCTTGTCCTCCTCGCGCATCTTGGTCTCGACGAACTCCTCGATGTCCGGGTGGTCGACGTCCAGCACGACCATCTTGGCCGCGCGGCGGGTGGCGCCACCGGACTTGATGGTGCCGGCGGAGGCGTCCGCACCGCGCATGAAGCTGACCGGACCGGAGGCGGTACCACCGGAGGACTGCAGCAGTTCCTTCGACGAGCGAATGCGGGACAGGTTCAGACCGGCACCGGAGCCGCCCTTGAAGATCAGGCCCTCTTCCTTGTACCAGTTGAGGATCGAGTCCATCGAGTCGTCGACGGCGAGGATGAAGCAGGCCGACACCTGCTGCGGGGACGTCGTACCGACGTTGAACCAGACGGGCGAGTTGAAGCTGAAGTACTGGTGGAGGAGCATCCAGGCCAGCTCGTGCTCGAAGATCTCGGCGTCGCCGGGAGTGGCGAAGTAGCCGTAGTCCTCACCGGCCTTGCGATAGGTCTTCACGACCCGGTCGAGCAGCTGCTTGAGGCTGAACTCGCGGTTGTCGTGACCGACCGCACCACGGAAGTACTTGGTGGTGACGATGGTGGAGGCGTTCACGCTCCAGAAGTCGGGGAACTCGACCCCGCGCTGCTCGAAGACGGTCTCGCCGGTCTTCCAGTTCTGCTGGACGACATCGCGGCGCTCCCACGTCACGTCGTCGTAGGGGTGGACGCCCTCGGTGGTGAAGATGCGCTCGATGGTGAGTCCCGTGGACGCGTTCTTGCGTCCCCGGAACCCGGCCGCCGACCTTTTGGTCGACCCCGAATGGCCGGTCACCGTCTCTGTCATGGTTACTCCTCGACTCGTCTGTACTGCTGCTGCGGTCTGTCGGGACCGCCCCGTTGGCCTTACTTGGGCAATGCGGTACTGCACGTGCTACTTCCCCGTTAACGTCTGTGGTGTTCTTTGGGTACGGCGCACGGCTAGGCGCGAGCCGTCGGCTCCGTGCCCGCGGGCTCTTTCTCAGCCCGGAGCAGCGCGATCTCGGTCTCGAAGTCGTCAGCCGACTCGAACTGGCGGTAGACGCTCGCGAAGCGCAGATACGCCACCTCGTCGAGCTCCCGCAAGGGACCGAGAATCGCCAGGCCCACCTCGTGCGCCGGCACCTCTGGCGACCCGGCGCCCTTCAACGCGTCCTCGACCTGCTGGCCGAGTCGCGCCAGAGCGTTCTGGTCGACCGGCCGGCCCTTGCAGGCCTTGCCGACGCCCCGGATCACCTTGTCGCGGCTGAACGGCTCGGTCGCGCCGGACCGTTTCACCACTGTCAGCTGCATCTGCTCGACCGTGGTGAACCGCTTGTCGCAGACCGGGCACTGCCGGCGGCGGCGGATCGCTCCGCCGTCCTCGGCAACCCGGCTGTCCACCACCCGGGAGTCCGCGTGACGGCAGTAAGGACAGTGCATCGCGAACCACTCCTCCCGAGAGTCGATCAGTCGTCCCGCAAACCGGTCACAACCCGGTGCGGCGCCCCGCTAGCGGTGCCGTCTGGGGATAAACCTGGGGACAACCTGTGTATGACTTGTTGATGGCCTGTGGTTAACCGACCACAACCTGTGGACTAACTTCACCCGTGTAACTACTACATCTAGGGATACCGTACGCCCGGCCTCCGACAGAAGCAAGCAGGGTCAAGGCCCCCGCGTGGGCCCGGCGTGTCGTTACCCAGGCAACATAATCGGGCACGTTCCGAGACGGGAATATGACCATCGAAACCGGTGTTCAGGGTGCTAAGGCGTACCCCAGCGCGACACAACCGGAGGCCAACGCGCGGTCATCCACAGGAGGTCGGGAGAAGAACTCACCCTGCGGCCAGACCACTCCGCCAACAGGTCCGAAGGCGGCCCGGAAGCGGTCGATCTCGGCGGCGACGAAGATGTCGCCCTGAAGTCGCTCCCCCGCCCGCAGTCCGGCGGGAGTCGGCATCGAAACCTCGACCGCGATCGTGCCGTAGCGCGCCGAACAGCGCGCGCTCAGCTCGCGCAGCACCTCGACTGACCACTCGGACAGCTTCTGCGCGGCCCGCCGCTCCGACCGGCTCTGCGACTCCAATGGGCTGAGCAGATCACCGGACAACGAGATCGCCGTCGGATGCGGCTCAGCCGCGGGACCGAGAGTGTGCTCGACGATCACCGTGCCCCAGGCCTTGCTCTGGAAGCCCGCCTTCACCGCCCGCAGCGGACCCCCGCCATGCACCGCGGTCTCGAACGCCGCCGCCGCGAGCTGCTCGGTCGTCGCCTCGAGGTCGTGCACCAGCTCGAACGGCTCCCCACGGGGTGCCAGCCGAGCGACTCCGCTCGGCCGGCACCCCAGCTCCACCGCCACGTCACAGGCCCGGCCGAAGACGGACTCCTCGTCATCCGGCGACCAGATGCTGATCGACAGATGCGGTGGCTGTGGATAGAGCGCGTCTTTCGTCACTTGCCCAATAGTCGCAGCATCGCGGTCACCTGCTTGTTGGTCGGTACGAACGCGGTGACCAGATCACCGGTGGTGGCGTTGAACTGCGCCACGAACCACTTGCCGTCGATCCGGGCCAGGTGCGCCTGCGTCGCGGTCGAACCACTCGACCACGGGAACACCTTCGAGCTGCGGGCCGTCCGCTGGATCAGCGCGCTCCAGTCGTCCATCCGGCCCTTGCCGACCTCGCGGCCGAACCACTGCGCCGCATGCCGGTCGAACGAGTGCTTCAACCCGTGATCGGTGATCTTCGGGATCACGCACGCGTTGTGGACCAGCAGCCCGGCCACGCCGACGTGATACGTGTGGATCCCGTCGACCTTGAGGTTGTACGCCGTGGCGAGCCGGGCCGTCGCGAACCGCAGGCCGCCGACTGTCAGGCGGCTGCCGTCGGCCGAGCGGACCTGGTCGCCGCGATCGAGCTCCCCGGCCGGTTCGAACCGCTGGTCCGTCTCATTCCAGAACGGGTGGTTCGCGGTGGTCGTGACGATCTCGCCATCGACCTCGAGGTCCACCACCTGGTCGGAATGCTCGAACACCTTGCTGACCTTGCGGGCGGCCTGCTCCCCCGTCTCCGGGTCCGTCGCCAGCACCTCGTCCCCGACCTCGACCTCCGAGATCGGCTTCTTGGTCCCGTCGGCCATCAGCACCACGGTCTCGCCGGTGAAGCTGCAGGCCTTCGCGGCCGTCTCAGCCGCGTCATCCAGCAACCGGGTGGCCGGACGGGCCGACCGCAGTCCGACGCTCAGGAACTTCCCGACGCCGAACATCAGCACACCCTCGGCACAGCCCTTGCCAAGCCCCCGCAGGTAATCCCCGACGGAATGCTTGCGCCCGAGCAGCACCCCGGCCACGGTGTTGACCACGGCACCGCCCGCACAGGCCACCAGAATCTGCGGCACCGCGCCGCTCGGGTCGGTCGCGTCGACCGGATCGCCGTTCACGTAGTTGTAGAGGTTCGGCCCGGCACCGGTGAACCCGGCCGGGTCCTCCGACAGGAAGCGGCCCGTGCCTGGCTCGTACCACCGGGCCCGCTGGAACTGCAGCCCCGCGGGCACTCCCGGCCCAGACTCGCGCCCGGTGAACCGCACCGGGTTCGTGTCGTCCGCGAGGCTCGACCGCCCCTCGCCGTACGGACCGTACGTGTACTCGGCCGCAAGCGTCGAAGCCCCAGGAGCCGTCCGGGCCACCACTGAGCCCAGGCGATCCGTCAGCAGGGCTGAGGCGCCACCAGTGCCGTCGAGCCCGTCAACCCTTGCAACGGCCGAGTCAGTCCCCAGCCCGCTGAGGTAGGTGGCATCAGCAGCACCAGGCCCATCCTCGACGAGCAGGTTGTCGCCGTCGTAGCGCAGGTTCCACGTCTCGCCGCCGACGGTCGTACCGATGCGCCGGCCGAGCGGGTCGTACTTGATCGCGGCAGCACCGACCGCGCCCGTCGTACCGGCCAACTGGCCCCGGGCGTTCCAGGAGTACGTCGACGTGCCGTCAGACGTCAGGTTGCCCTCGTTGTCGTAGGAGCGGGTTACGCCGTCCAGTGAGGTCAGACGGTTCGCTGCGTCGAATACAGCGGTTGTAACCGGCTCTGGCAGGTCTGCCCGCGCCCAAGTACCACCAGTGCGATCGAGACGTCCTGCGCTGTCGTAGTGGTAGGTGAGATCCCCTAGCGACTGAGCGCCCGCACTGAACCTCAGACTGGTCAGAGCGCCCGCAAGGTCGTAGTCGGCCGTACGGACGATCCCGCCAGGCAACGTCTGCGTCTTGAGCCGCCCGGTCGAGTCGTACCCGTAAGAGGCCTCGACCGTTCCACGAGTCACCTTGGTGAGCCGGTCGGTCCTGTCGTAGTCGTACGTCGTATCAGGCAGACCTGGCACCTTGAGCACCCGCAGACGGTCTATCTCGTCCCAGACCCGCGTGGTCGTGCCCTGAGGCGTCGTCTCGCTGGTAAGCCGGTCCCGCTCGTCATAGCCGTAGGTCACCGCTCCCGCGCCCGGTGTGGAGTCCGTCACCGACTCGAGACGGCCCTTCGCGTCGTACACCGAGGTGAGCGTCGACTCGTACTGGTACGCCCCAGGCGAGCCCGTCCGGCCGAAACCGGTAAAGACCTCGCGCTGCAACTCGTCGTACCTGTACTCGGTCGTGAGACCTCTGCGATCCGTAACCGTCTCAGGCCGTCCGAGCGCGGTGTAGGTGTACGTCGTATCCCGCCCGAGCTGGTCCGTCATCCGGTGGACCCGATCGGCCGCGTCGTACGCCCAGGTGGTGATGCCGTCCCGGGCGTCCTTCAACGACTCGAGATTGCCGTTCTGGTCATAGGTGTACGTCGTGACGGCACCCGCCGGGTCCTTCGTCGACAACACCTGATTCGCCGGGTCGTACTGCACGGTGTTGACGCCACCGTCGGGTCCGACCGTCTCCACCACGCGTCCGGCCGCGTCGATGCCGTACGACGTCTTGCGCCCGAGCGGATCGGTCACCTCCGACGTGACGCCGTCCAGATACTCGTACGTCGTGGCACCCGCGCCATCCGGCGTCTGCTTCACCAGCAGGCCGTCGCTGTTCCACTCGAAGGTGGTCTTGCGGCCTTCGGCGTCGGTCGTGGTCGCGACGTTGCCCGCGGCATCGAACGTGTACCGGGTGGTGTTGCCCACGGCATCGGTCGTCGAGTCCATCGCGCCCTCGGGCCCGTTGTACGTCGCCGTCTCCTGCTGGACGACACCACCGACCGTGGTGGTCGTCGACGTCGCCTGCTGGTTCGCGTTGTACGTGCTGGTGATGACGCGACCATCCGAGTCAGTGGTCTTCGTCGGCACGTGGCTGGCCGGGTCACGCTCGACCGAGTAGCCGCGTTCCTTGGCGGTACCGACGGCGCTCGCGTCCTTGGCGAGATAGCCGGCCGCGTCGTACTCCACGACCCGCTTGGCGCCGGACGGATCGGTCACCGTCGTCTTGACCACCTTCTTGCCGGTGGCGTCGAGGACATAGTCGAACTTGTAGAGGCCGCCATCCGCGAGCTGCTGCTGGATTACGCGGTTGTTGGTGTCGTAGGTGTTGGTGAGGAAGAGCTGTTGTTTGGCGTCCGTGATGGTGGTGAGGCGCTTCGAGGCGTCCCAGCCGTACGTCGTGACGCCGCCGTTGACGTCCGTGACCGTCTTCAGCAGACCGTTCTCGTAGGTGTACGAGACGGTTCGGCCCGCGTTGTCGTGGATGGCGGTGACCTGACCGGCCGTGTCGTAGTCGTAGGTCAGCCAGTAGCCCTCGGACGACGTGACCGCGACGACTGCGCCGATCTGGTTTCCCCAACCATTCTTGGCGATACGCCGGATCTGCACGTAGTGACCGAAGCGGTCGCGAATGCCCTGCAGCGGCGCGAGTTCGCCGTACACCAACGTGGTTCCGTCCCGCAGCCGCAGGTCCCAGCCGCGGCCGTTCCAGATCAGCGTCGACCCGGCGAACTGGCCGATCGTGCCGACGGCCGCGAACGCCGCGTCCGAGTAGCCGGTGCCCGCCGACGTACGGACGAAGTGAACCTGGGTGCCGTCGATCAGGTTGAGATCGGCCTCCTGCCATTGGCGTTTGGAGGTCAGGAAGGTGTCGTACGTGCCGATCGTGCCCCAGCCGAACGGGCGCGCGCGGCCGTCGCCGGAGTTGTACGAGCGCTGCGCGTCGATCGGGATGAACCCGCCCAGCGTCAGGTCGGACTGGTTGTAAGTGAACCGCCCGGTGCCGAGATCGACCGGGTCGCCGGCCGAGCCCAGCGCCTCGAGAATGCCCTTGCCCAGTGCCTCCAGCCAGCCGGAGACGTTGATCATCGCGCCATCGAAGTTCTCGATCGCGGTGTCGTAGTCGGGCTTGACCTGCTTACCGTCGGCCGTGACGGTGCCGGTGCCGTAGACCTCCCAGCCCTCGGCGTACTTCTCGTGGGTCCAGAAGTTCACCTGCGTGCCGGGCTTCTGGTCCAGGTAGTTCGGGTAGTAGATCTTGCCTTCGCCGCCATGCAGCTCACCGCCGGCGGGCTGGACCGTGAAATACACCGGCACCTGCACGCCCTTGGGCATCGGGATCGGCGTCCGGTCCACCGGAATCGGCGTGATGCCGACTCGCGTAACCGGCTTGCCGTCCGCGTCCGTGATCGTCACGCCCTTGGGCAGGTGGACCTCCAGGCCCGGGACCTTCGACGTCTTGATCACCGTCGGACCGGTCGTCGGCGAGGCGATCGACATCTCGTTGGCCGTGTCCAGAATCGGCAGATACGGCTGGTAGAACAGCTTGTTCCGGCCCTTGAAGAGATTCACTTGTACGTCGAAGTAGCCGTACTTCGCCGTCCGCGTGGACGCCGTCCGGCCGTCCATCACGAACAACCAAGTCCCCTGCGGCAGGCGACTCAACACGAACGAGCCGTCGTTCCGGGTCTTCACCGCCCGGTCGGCCACGCGCACGGTGACGCCGGCGAGCGGTTTGCCGTCGGTGCGCAGGATCTTGCCGGTCAGCGAGGCGTCGCGCTTGCGCGGATAGACCGGGGCCTGCGCCGGCTCGTCCTCATCAGCCGTCGAGCGGTTGTCGCTTGGTGTTGCCTTGGGCAACTGACGACGTTCCGGCTTGTCCTCGTCGCTGGTCGATGAGGCGGAATCGGGTGCCAAGGCAGGAGCGTTGGCGACCGTCAGACTCGCGGTCCCGGCGGAAAGCTCGCTCGGGTCGACGAACAGCGTGTACGTCCCGGCCGTCGGCAAGGTGTAGGTGAGCGAGCTGTTCAGCGACAGGCACATCGACGTCAGCTGCGTGCCCGCCGAGTTCTGCAGGCGCACGAATCCGCCGCACGACGGGTAGTTCGACGCCGTGAGTGTCGCCTTGATCTTCTGGCTCGCCGTACCGGTGAAGGTGACGCGCGCCGACTGGCCGACCACGGTCGTCACGCTCACCGCGGCACCACCGACGGTCGCCGTCTTCGTGATGTCCGCGGGCACCGAGTAGAGCCGCACGGTGGTTCGGGTCGTCACCGCGTAATCCGGATCGACGACCAGCTTCCAGGTTCCCTCGGTGAGCGCGAGAGTGTCGATCAGCATGCCGCCACTGGATTCGTAGCAGCTCGCGCTCTTCTCCGTCGTACCGTCCGGCCGGAGCAGCTTGAAGTTCACGTCGTACTGCTTGGCGGCCCAATCGACCAGGCTGCAGCCGATCAGCACCCGCTGGCCCGCGGTCGCCGGGAACGAGAGCACCGCGCCCTGCCCGACCGAGGTGTCGAACGTCGAAGCGGCCGCGCCGATCGTCGTACTGATGGCGAGATCGGCGGGTACGGCGATGAGGCGGATCGTGGCGCCCGCGTTCGCGTTCAGGCCCGGGTTCATCTTGACCGTCCAGTTGCCATCGGTGGCGATGGCCGTGCTGGTGTCGAAGAGCTCACCCTTGAACGAGCTGTAGCAACTACCCGAGTCGGCGCGAGTGCCGTCGGGCCGGAACAGCTCGAAATCGATGTCGTACTGCTGGTCCGGCGTGGTCAGGGTGCAACCGACGTAGAACCGCTGGTTCGCCGCCACCGGGAAGACGACGGACGCGTTCTGCCCGGGCACGAGGTTGACGACCGGGCTCGAGCCGAGCGCCGAGTTGGTCACCACGTCAGCCGGGACCGAAACGGCCCGCAACACCGGGCTCAGCAACAGCGCGCGCTTCGGGTCGACCGTCACGGTCCAGGTGCCGTCGGTCAACGCCCGCGTGTCGAACAGGATGCCCTTGTCGGACGTCGAACAGGTGCCGGATTCGACCCTGGTACCGGCCGGGTTGAGCAGCTGGAAGTCGACGTCGTACTCGTGACCGGCGATCGCGACACACGTCACCATCACCCGCTGACCCGCTGTCGCCGGGAAGGTCATCCGGGCGAGCTGGCCGGGCTTGGTGTTGCCGACCGGCTTGGCCGCTTCGTCGACCGTGGCGGGTACGACGACGTCGGCCGGGATGGCGTTGACTCCTACGTCGATCGTGCCCGTCTGCGCGCCGTACGGCTCGACCAGCAAGAGGTATTCGCCGGTTTGCGGCAGCGTGTACCGGTCGGCGAGGTAGTCCATGAAGTAGCTCCAGGTCTGATCCCGGTGCAGGAATGACCCGTCGGGACCGCGGAGCGTGACCTTGCCGTTGGACGTGCTGGTGAGTGCCGTGGCCAGGTCGATGTGGACCAGCTGGCCTTGCGTACCGGTGAAGCTCACCGAGCCGGTCTGGCCGGGCTTGGTGATGCCGAGGCGCGCGGCCGTGCCGTCGATCGTAGTCGTGGCCGACACAGGCGGCGGGACCAGCGTCACCTGTGCGGTGTAGGTGCCGAGGTCGAACTGATACGGGTTGATGTCCACGGTGTAGACGCCCGTCTCCGGCAGCAGGACCGCGCTGAGGTAGCCACTGTCCGAGGTGCCGTAGAACGTGCCAGTGCTGTTGAGCTTCTGGCCCTGCGGTCCCCACAGCACGGCGCCATGGGCGAGCTTGTTCGGCGCGGTGAGCGTGGTGAAGACGAGCTGGCCCTGCGTGCCGCTGAAGGTGAAGGTCGCGTGCGACGGGGCCGCGGTCGTGGTCAGGCTGCCCACCGGGCCGTCGATCGTCAACGCGGCGGTGAGGTCCGCGCTCTGGCGGGCGGTCACCGTGAACGTTCCGGTGGTGGGATCCCGTGGGTCGAGCTCGATCATGTACGTCCCGGCCGCGGCCGAGCGCGGCAGCTCGAGGAACTCCTTGCCGCAGATGGTCTCGACGACCACCACGGCACTGCGGTCCGGCGCCCAGATGTGCGCCTCGTAGCAACCGCTGATCGTCTCGTCGATCTGGAAACCGAGCCGCTTGCCGGGAGTGCCGTCGATGCTGAACAAGGCGAGCTGGTTCGACGTGGCCATGGTGATCGTGGCCGGGGTGTCCACGCTGAGGTGGGTCGACGCCGCGACATCGGCGGCCAGGAACGGCGCCGGCGGCACGGTCACCCGGTCGGTCGACGTCACCAGTCCGGCGCGGGTGCGGACGGTGACCTTGCCGACCACGCCGAACCCGGGAGCTCGCAGCGTGAGGCTGGTGGGTGACGCCGTCAGCACCTGGAGCTTCGTGCCGTTGATCGAGACGTTGTTGCCGGTAGTAGTCGGCGCGAAGTTCGCACCCGACACGGTCAACGTGCCCGAGCGGTCGACGATGGCGGGGCTGACGGTAGCTACCTGCGGTGCCGTGAGAAGTGCGACCTGGGCGGCCTGCACTGTCGTACCCGCCACGGTGACCGTGACCGGCCCGGACGCGGCACCGGCCGGCACCGTCGCGACCAGGTGGTTGCGCCGGTGCGAGGTGATGGCGGCTGCCGCTCCCCCGATGCTGACCTGGACCTGGGCGGGATCGAGGCCGAAGCCGGTGCCATAGATCTCGTACGAGTCGCCGACGACGACCGTGGCCGGGCCCGCCTGGACGACCTTCAGCTGGTCGGCGGGCAGGCTCTGCGTCGCGGTGATGTTGCCGACGGCGTCGTACTGGTACGCGACACCCGCGCCATCCGACGTGAACACGGCCTTTACCCGGCCGGCCGCGTCATGCGCGTAGAGGACCTCGCCACCCATCGGCACCACTGGCTTGGTGACCGCCGACGCGGCGCTCGTACCGGCGGCGTTGATCGCCTGCACGGTGAACGTGTACGGCGTGCCGTTGGTCAGACCTGTGATCGTCGCGCTGTCCTCGAGGCCGACCGTCGTCTTGATGCCGCCCGGGTTCGCGGTCAGGGTATAGCCGGTGATCGCGGCGCCGCCGTCCTTCGGCGTGGTCCAGCCGACCGTCGCGCGCCCATCGCCCGGAGCCACGGTGACGCCCGTGGGCGCGAGTGGCGCCGTCGCCTTCTTGAAGTATCCGCGGAGCCGCACGATCAGCTTGGTCGCACCACTCGCGTAGAAGGTGGTCTGACCCGCAGCGGAGATCTTCACCGTGTCGTGCGAGGCGGTGCTGACGGCGTTCGCGTAGTGCACGGACGAGTCCGCCGGGCGCGTCGTACCGGCGGCGTACGACGTGAGAGCGCCCGCCGCCGTCGGTGCCGAGGCGACCACGTTGGCGTCGATCGCGGCGACGGTCGCAGCCGCTGGTACGCCGTTGGCGCCGGCGAACGTCGCGGTCGTCGTACCGGCTGCCGCGAGTGCCACGTTGTTGACGACGGTCGCGCGTGCCACGGGGACGTACGACGCGGCGGCGGTTGTTGCGGTCGGCACCGAGTAGTAGCCGCGCAGGCGCACGGTGAGCTTGGTGGCACCGCTCGCGGAGAACGTGACCTGTCCGGTGCTGGAGAGTTTGACGGTCTCGTAGTTCGACTGGCTCACGCTCACGGGGTAGTTGACCGTCGCGTCTGCCGGAGCCGTCGTACCCGCGGGGTAGGTCTTGATCACGCCTGCCGCGGTCGGGGCCGACGCGACGACGTCCAGCGCCACAGCGGCGACACTGGCCGCCGCGGGGATGCCGTTCGCCCCGGCGAGCGTGGCGGTCGTCGTACCGGCTGCCGCGAGGGAGACGTTGTTGACGACTGCGGTCGGCGCCAGCGGTACGAACGTCGCTCCAGCGGTCACGGCCGACGCGGACGTGTAGTAGCCGCGGAGGCGGACCCACACCTTCGACGCGGCGCTCGAGTAGACGCTGATCTGGCCCGTCGCGGAGACCGGTACGACGTCATAGCTGGCGGTATTGCGTCCGGTGACGAAGTTGGTCGTACTGTCGGTCGGACGCGTCGTACCGGCCGCGAAGGTCTGCACGTAGCCCGCGGCCGTAGTGCCGATCGCTGTCACCTGTACCGCGACTGCGCTGACCTGGGCGGCGGACGGGATGCCGTTCGCGCCTGCGACTGTGACGGTGCTCGTCCCGGCCGCGGCGATGGCTACGCCGTTCACGACGGTCGCTGGCGCTACTGGCACGAACTGGCCGGCGGCGGGTTGTAGGGCAGGTGTTGCGGCCTGTCTCGCCTGTTGTTGCTTCGGCGCTTGGGTGGGCTCGGCTGTGGCCAGTGGATTAGGCCCTAGCAGCGAGGCCAAGAGTGAGACGGCAACGAGCATGACGGTGCTACGGCGCGACACGGAACCCCCAGAAATCCTCAACGATTGAACGCGACTCCCCCGGCGGCCGATCTACCGGCCGCCGGGAGTCTAAACGGATCTCGTGGGTTTCTAACAGGGGGTTATGCGGGAGTTGCAGGTTGTTGCCGAACGCGCCGTCAGCGGTCGCGAAGTGCCTGCGCTTCGGCGATGATCAGGCGCTTTTGGTCGGCGGTGAGGCCGCGGGTCGCGGGGGTTGCGGCGTAGGTCGCGAGGGCGTCGTACCGGGCGGAGCCGAGTAGTGACGCCATCGTGGCTTTCGCGTTGGCGGGCGCGTCCGAGGTGAAGATCAGGTGGGCCAGACCGGTTTGAGTGGCCACTAGCTCGAACGTCGACTCGGTGGCGCCGACCTTGATGACGTGGCGGCCGGCGGTTTCGTGGGCGAGGGCGATCGTCTGGCCGTTGGTGACCGGCTTGCCGTCGAGGGTGATGTCCTGCCGGGCTGCGCCGTCGACCGCGATGGTGACGGTCTGAGCGCGGTCGAACTTAGCGCCGGTGGCCGGGCTGAGGATCGTGGCCGTCGGGCGCTGCTTGAAGGCCGCGTTCCAGCCGGCGAGTTCGGCCGGGCGGTTGGTGATGATGCCGTCGACGTCCGCCTCTTCGAGGAACTTCCAGCTGGTGGCGTTGTCCACGGTCCACACGTTCACGGCGACGCCGGCTGCGTGCAGGTCCACCGCGATTCCGGGCCGCGTGCGGAAGGCGGCCTCGGACGGGTTGTACGCCGACAGGCCGAGGTCTTTCGCGATGGCGACCGGGTCGGCGTCGAGCGTGCTGCGCAGCAGGCCGAGCGGTAGCTCCGGGGCGAGCTCGCGCATCCAGCGCAGGTGCTGCGGCTCGAAGCTCTGCACGAACACCCGGCTGGCCATGCCTTTGGCGCGGATCTCGGTGACGATGCGCTCTACCTGGACCCTGGTATGCGGGCCCTTGACCTCGAGCAGGAGGTTGCCGCCGCGGGTCTTCAGGCCGTCGAGCTGGCTCGCCAGGGTCGGGACACGCTGGCCCGTGAAGGCGGGCGCGAACCACGAGCCCGCGTCGAGACCGGCGAGTTGGGCCGCGGTCAGACTGTTCACCGCGCCCGTGCCGTCGGTGGTGCGATCGACCGTGCCGTCGTGCATGATCACCGGCACGCCATCCTTGGACGGCTGTACGTCGTTCTCGATCCACTCGGCACCGGCACGGCGTGCGACCTCGTCGGAGGCGGCAGTGTTCTCCGGTACGGCGGAGGAGGCGCCGCGGTGTGCCCACACCCGCAGGGTCTCCCCCGGTTTGCGGACGAACGACTCGCGGCCGAGCGGCGTGACGGTGAGGTCGTCGAACGAGACGGTCGCGCCGTTGACGAACAACGCCTGCACGCCTTGCGGAGTGCGCTGCACCTGAGTGGTACGGAGGGCCTCGCGGCCGTCGACGTACCAGACGCCACGCGAACCGCGGACCTCGACGGCGACGCGCACCTCTTTGCCGGTGCCGACCTGGACAGGGGACGGGCCCGTGTTCGTGACATTCCAGGCGTTGGCGGTCGTACGCTGCGCGAACTCGAGGCCGTTCGCCGCGGTGGCGTTGTTGCGGATGGTCGCGATGGACCACGGCACGGCGCCACTCGGAGCGAGATCAAGGCCGAACGCCGTCCAGCGAGCGGCGTCGATGGCGGACTCGAACCGGAGGCGGGCCTCGATCCGGAAGTCGGCCAGCGGGGTGCCGAAGGTGATCCGGCTCTGCTGGCTCGAGCTGGTCGACGTACCGAGCAGGCGGCCGCCCTCGACTCGCCACGATCCTTCGGCCGCGGTCCAGCCGGCGGGGAGGCCGGGACCGTCGAACGTTTCGTTGATCGTCGGCGCTTCGGCGGTCTGCTGCGCGGTACTTGCGGCGGTTGCCGTGGTCTGGGTGGTTGAGACGGTGACTAGGGCGGTGGCGGTCGCAGCCAGCAGGGCGATGGCGGCGCGGAACCGGGGTCGGGCGGACGCTGTGGTGGTCATGGAGATCGACCGTAGGAAAATGACAACAACAGCGCTAGAGCTCGTCATGAATCAACGGCGAACTCTCAGGACGTCGAGGCTGATGCGCTCTCTGCCCAGTCGGTCAGCGGAAAACCGGGATCTGCAGCGTGCTGCCCGGCGTGACGTCGGTGGCGGCGGACAGACCGTTCAGATCGGCGATCTGCTCGACCACCATGCGCGGATCCTGACCGGGATTCGTCTCCTGAGCGATCGACCAGAGCGATTCGCCGGCACCGACCTGGACCGGCACCGTGCCGGCCATCTCCGGCACACCCGACCAGACACCGGCCACACGAAGCCCGAGCACCGCGACCGCCGCGCCGAAGACCAGCACCGACACGATCGTCAGCACCGCTTTGCCGCGCCTGGTCAACTGCAGCGCGGGCGGCTCGGCCACCGGCTGCGGCCCGACCTCGGCCCCGGCACACGCTCTCGCCGGCAGGCGCTCGGTACTGACGCCGTCGATCACTCGACGCCGACGCGCCCGTTTGGTGCCGTCGACATCCGGCGTTTGCGTGACCAACGCGACTGCGCTCATCGGATCCTCCAGACCTCGTCCTACGGTGTCGATCTCTGTCTACCGGGTGCCTCCGACAGTTTTCGTTCGAAGCACCTCGCTCGACCGGCCCGAACACCTGTTCGATCGAACGCCTGTACGAATGATTACCGAACAGCCGGTCCGGCGCAACCATCTCCGGTACCGACACGCCGGGTACAACAGCGCTGGATCGCGGTTTCATACCGCGACAGTCGAACAAACCAGCGAAGCGACACGCCTTCGAACAGATGTTTGAAGAATCTCAGAATTCGGTCTACGGTTTTAGCAGTCGACAAAGTCATGGCCGGCGGCGTTATCAGCCGGCCCGATCCGAGGAGGGGCCACGGATGGCCAGGACGCCGAGCGGTTCGAGCAGCGGTTCGCGCAAGGGCAGTGGTGCCGGCGCGAAGGGCGCGGACGACCAGACCGTGACCGAGCTGCCGGATGGGCCTGCCGACGCCACCGGCCTGACCCCGCGGCAGCGCCGGGTGCTGGATGTCATCCGGGATTCGGTCGACAGCCGGGGTTATCCACCCTCGATGCGCGAGATCGGCGAGAAGGTCGGACTGACCAGCTCGTCGTCGGTGTCGCACCAGCTCCGCGTGCTCGAGCAGAAGGGCCTGCTGCGCCGCGATCCGAACCGCCCGCGCGCCATCGAGGTCCGCTATCCGAACGAAGTGGCGGACGCCGCCCGTCGCGGTTCGGTCGCCTCGATCCGCCAAACGGCGTACGACGAGACCGGCGCGGGTGACGCCCACCCGGCCGCGGCGTACGTGCCGGTCGTCGGCCGGATCGCCGCCGGTGGCCCGATCCTGGCCGAGCAGCACATCGAAGAGGTCTTCCCGTTGCCCAGGGCAATGGTCGGCGAGGGCACCCTGTTCATGCTGCGGGTAAAGGGCGAATCGATGATCGAGGCCGCGATCTGCGATGGCGACTGGGTCGTCGTGCGGCAGCAGCCGACCGCGAACAACGGTGACATCGTGGCTGCGATGATCGACGGTGAGGCGACGGTCAAGACCTTCAAGAAGACGAAAAACGAGGTCTGGCTGCTACCACACAACCCGGCGTTCGAGCCCATCGACGGCACCGATGCGACCATCCTCGGAAAGGTCGTTACGGTTCTGCGGCGTGTCTGACATCTCAGACGCCGAGCAGAACCCGGGGAGTTCTGTCACGATAAAATCATGCCGACCGTTTATGACTTCAGCGCCACCCGCATCGAAGGTACCGAACAGTCCCTCGACGAGTTTCGCGACCAGGTCATACTGATCGTGAACACTGCCTCGCAGTGCACCTACACCCCTCAGTACACGGGACTGCAGAAGCTGTACAAGACGTACCGCAAGCAGGGCTTCACGGTGCTCGGATTCCCCTGCGACCAGTTCGCGCATGAGGAACCCGGTGACGAGAACGAGATCGCGAACTTCTGCTCGACGATCTACCACGTCACCTTCCCCATGTTCGCCAAGATCGAAGTGAACGGCTCCAGGACCCACCCGCTGTACAACTGGCTCAAGCGTGAGCAGGGTGGGCTCCTGGGCGGCCGGATCAAATGGAACTTCACCAAGTTCCTGATCGGCCGCGACGGCAAGGTGATCGGTCGCTATGCCCCGGCCAACACGCCGGAAAAGCTGACCGACAAGATCACCGCCGCCCTGGCCATTCAGCCGGCTCCCCGCGACTGACCACAGTCCCCACAACGCCCCCGAATCCTGGCCCCGCCCACCAGGCCATCCCTGCACTGCCAACCACGGTCCGCCCCACCGTCGGTTCGCTCATCCCCAAAAGGCCCGCCGCACCCTCCCGCCCGCCGCGGCGCCCTCCGACTTGAGAAGGCTGTCAGTGGGTTACTGAGCTGGGGTCGATGTCGAAGCGGAGGCCTCGCCAGACCGGGTGGCGGAGGCGGCCGTCGGCGGCCCAGCCTGAGTACGTGACTTCGGCGACGAGGAGCGGGTCGAGCCAGTGAGCCCGACGGCGGTCGCCTGTCGGGATGCTCTCCGGGTTGAAGGGCGGCTTGCTCACCTCGAGCTCGGCCAGTTCGGCCGACAAGATCTCGAGGGTGGCGAAGTCGAGGCCCGAGCCGACCTTCCCGATCAGCACCAGCTCGCCGTTCTCGTCGTACGAGCCGCAGTACAACGAGCCGATCCAACCTTCGCGATTGCCTTCCCCGGGATGCCAGCCGCACAGGATGACGTCGCGGGTAAGGACGTGCTTGACCTTGACCCAATCGGAGCTGCGCTTGCCGGGCAGATACCGCGATGCCCGGCGCTTGGCCACGACGCCTTCGAGGCCGGTCTCCCCCGAGGCGGCGAGAGCGTCCGCGCCATCGGTCCACGCGGGCGGCAACTCCCAGAACGGATCGTCCAGGTCGAGCGATTCGAGCAGCCCGCGCCGATCGTCGTACGTTGCCTCTAGCAACGACTGCCCGTCGACCGCGAGCAGATCGAAGAGCCGCACCGAGACCGGCACCTCCTTGATCAGATGCACCAGCTGACGCGGATCGCGAACGTGCATTCGCCTTTGCAGCAAGCCAAAGGACGGCGCGCCAGTCTCGTCAAGGGTCACGATCTCCCCATCGAGCAACAGCCTCTGACCACTAAGACCAGACAATTCGGGATAGCCCAACGTGACGTCACGCCCATTACGCGACCACAGGCGGCAGCCATCCGCGTCGACGTCTGCGATAACGCGAACGCCGTCCCACTTCATCTCGAACGCCCAACCGGACCCCTCGGGCAGCACGCCGGACACTGCCATCATCGGCAGCAGCGGCGGGTTGGACGAGGGCCCGGGCGTCATGTGTCCTGCAGCCGCTTCAGGGCGCCGAGGACCTTCTCGCGGTCGGCGGTGGCCCACATCGGTGGCAGCGAGGCCCGCAGGTAGCTGCCATACCTCGCGGTGACGATGCGCGGGTCGAGGATGGCGACCACCCCGCGATCCGTCGTACGGCGGATGAGGCGACCGGCGCCTTGCGCGAGCAACAGCGCGGCGTGGGTCGCGGCGACGGCCATGAACCCATTGCCACCGGCTTCGTCGACGGCTCGCTGCCGGGCGGCCATCAAGGGCTCATCCGGACGCGGGAACGGGACCCGGTCGATGATGACCAGGTTGCAGGTCGACCCCGGTACGTCGAGGCCCTGCCAAAGCGAAAGTGTGCCGAACAACGAGACCTCGGGGTCCGCCACGAACTCGCGGGACAACTCCCCCAACTGCGCGTCGCCTTGGCACAACACCCGCAGATCGGTCGCCTCGCGAACCGCCGCGGTCGCGGCCTCGGCGGCCCGGCGCGACGAGAACAACCCGAGCGTGCGCCCACCGGCCGCCGTGATCAGGTCGATGATCTCGGTGAATTGCTTCTGCCCGAGACCATCGCGATGTGGCGGCGGAAGATGCTTGGCCACATAGAGAATCCCCTGCTTCTCGTACTCGAAAGGCGAACCGACGTCGAGCCCACGCCAGGGCAGCGGCGCAACATCGGACTCAGGAGCAGAAACCTCCGGCAGCTCGTCATCGAGCTCGATCCGGTCGGACGGGCGGAGCCCCACCTGCCGGGCGATCGCGTCGAAGTCACCGCCGAGCGTGAGCGTGGCCGAGGTGAGCACCACTGTCCGGTCTCTCAGCAGCAGCTCGCGCAGTAGGCCGGCCACGGACAGCGGCGCGATCCGCAGCTCCCGGCCGAACCGGTCCCGGTCGACCAGCCAGACCACGTCCGCGGGGCTCAGCGCGGCAACGCGCTCGGCGACGTCGAAGATCTCCTTGACCGCACCCCGGCTCTGCCGTTTGGCGCCGTCGGGATCGTCGTCCTTGTCGTCGGACTTCTTGTTGAGATCGCTATACAACGCGCGGGCCGCATCCCGGACCAGGGCCGCCGCCTCCAGCACCTCCCCGTTCGACGCCTCGATCCGGCCTTCCCGCGTCTCGTCGAGCGCCGCACGCAGGGCGTCCGACGCGTCGGAGAGGTCGTCGACCTTGTCGTCGTCGGCAAAACGCCGAGACCGCTTGGCCGCGCGCTCGACCATCTGCGGGGATAGCTCGGCGCCGGCCGCACCCGTGACGCGGGCGGGCAGCTCATGCGCCTCGTCGATCACCACGACGTCGTGCTCCGGCAGCACGTTCTGGTTCTCGAAGGCGTCGATGGAGAGCAGGGCGTGGTTCGTGATGACGATGTCGGACTTGCGCGCGATCTCCTTCGACCGCTCCGCGAAGCACTCCTGGCCATACGGGCACTTCTGGACGCCGAGGCACTCCCGCGCGCTGATGGCGACCTGCTGCCAGGCCTGGTACTGGTGGCTGGGCGCGTGATCGCGGTCGCCTGCCTCGCCGTCCAGCAACTGCTGCTCGGCCCACTCGCGGAGCTCGATCACCTGCTGGCCGACCGGGCCGGCCGGCGGTACGTCGATGAGCATGCCGTCGTCGTCCGGCGCGCCCTCGCGGATGCGGTGCAGGCAGGCGTAGTTGTTCCGGCCTTTCTGAATCGCATACGTCGGGCGGCGGGGCAGCAGCTTCTCCGTGGCGTCGAGCAGGGCCGGCATGTCCCGGTCGACGAGCTGCGATTGCAGGGCCAGGGTCGCGGTCGAGACGACCACACGCTTGTCCTCGAGGGAATGCAGCAGGGCGGGCACCAGGTAGCCGAGCGACTTTCCGGTGCCGGTGCCGGCTTGCACCAGCAGATGCGACCCGTCGCTCATCGAGCCGGTCACGGCCTCGGCCATGGCGACCTGTCCCGGACGGCTCGTACCCCCCAAGCCGGCGACCGCGGCTTCCAGCAATTCCTGCACTTCGACGACCACCGGATAACCCTAGCCCGGATCACCGACAGTTCTCGCCAGGCCGCGGAACCCCTGTGGACAACAACGCGAAAGGGGCGGACCCAATGGGCCCGCCCCTCAGCGTGAACGACCTAGACGACGTGAACGACCTAGACGACCGCGCCGCGGTCGGGATCGAGGTCGCGGTCGCGCTGCTTGACCTTCACCCGCGGCGGCGGCGCCGGGTAGCGCTTCTCCAGCTCGATGAAGAGCGGGGTCGCCGTCAGGCTGGAGGAGTACGTACCGACCAGGATGCCGACCAGCAGCGCGAGGGCGAAGTCGGCCAGCGAATCGCCACCGAGGAACAGCAGGGCCGTCAGGATGAACAGCGTGGCGATACCGGTGTTGATCGTCCGGGGCAGCACGTTCATGATCGCGGTATCGGCCACGGCGGGCAGCGAATCCGTCGCCCGGGCGCTGCGCGTCTCGCGAATCCGGTCGAAGACGACCACCGTGTCGTTCACCGTATAACCGATGATCGTCAGCATCGCGGCCAGGAAGATGCCGTCGACCGGTTTGCCCAGCCAGGCGAACAGGCCGATCACGACGGCCACGTTCTGGATCAGGGCCAGCACCGCGCCCGCGCCGTACGTCCAGCGGAAGCGAATCGCCAGGTAGAGCAGCTGTGCGAGCAATGCCACGCCCAGTGCGATCAGCGCCTTGTTGCGCAGTTCGTCACCGAGGCTCGGGCCGATGCTCTCGTTGCGGATCAGCTGGGTACCGCCACCGATCTTCGAGATCTCGGAGCGGATCTTCTCGACCTCGTCAGCGCTGATCTCAGTGGTCCGGACGGTGATGTCATCCGGACCGGACCTCTGCACGATCGCTGCCGGGTAGCCCGCCTTGGAAACGGCCTCGCGGGCCTGGTCCGGGCTGATCTGCTGGGCGGTGCTCACCTCGAGCAGCCGGCCGCCGGTGAACTCGATACCCAGGTTGAGCCCGCGAATACCGACACCGGCCAGCGCCACGACGATCGCGGCCACGGTGATGAGCAACCAGCGACGGCTGTGTTTCATCAGGTCGGGACGACGGGTCTCGAGCCAGACGCGGACCTTGCCGTGACCGGCGATACCCGTCAGCGCCGGGCGGTTCTTCACCACCTTGAGGGACACGATGAACTCGGACACCACCCGGCTGACCACCAGCGCGGACAGCATCGAGGCGATCACACCGATGCTCAGGGTGACACCGAAACCACGGACCGGGCCTGCGGCGAGGAAGAACAGCAGCCCGGCCGCCAGCAAGGTGGTGATGTTCGAGTCGGCGATGGCGGACAGCGCGTTGGAGAAACCGCTGCGCAGCGAACGCAACAACCCCTCGGTCCGGCCTTCGGTGTAGTCCTCCCGGGCTCTCTCGAAGACCAGCACGTTCGCGTCGACGGCCATACCGATGGCGAGCACGAAACCGGCCAGACCCGGCAGGGTCAGGGTGGCACCGAGCGCGACCAGAGCGGCGTACGACATGGCGGCGTAGGCGATCAGGCCGATCACGGCCGCCACGCCGACCAGGCGGTAGACGAAGATGATGAAGATCGCGGTCAGCGCGACACCGATGATGCCGGCCCACGCACTGGCCTCGATCGCGTCCTTACCCAGCGACGGACCGACCGTGCTCGACGCCGCCTCCTTGACCGGCAGCGGCAGCGCGCCGCCCTCGATCAGGGCGGCCAGGTCCTTGGCCTGGGTCTCGGTGAACGAGCCCGTGATAGTGCTTCGGCCGCCGCCGATACCGATGTTGCAGAGTTGCGTCCCACCCTGGGGATCGACCTGCGGCGCGGAGATGACGGAGTTGTCCAGCACGATCGCGACCTGGCGCTTCGGGGCGCCGACCGGCTCGCAGGCCGCCTTACCGGTGATCTGGGCCCAGATCTTGCCGCCGTCGCCCTTGAAGTTCATCTCGACGAACCAGCCGGCGCCCAGGTTCTGCGGATCGATCAGGCCGCTGGCGCTTTCGACCAGTTCACCGGTCATAGCCGGCTTGGCCAGTCGCAGGACGCCCTGACCGTCATCACTGTCCAGGTAGAGCTCACCCGCTGCGGGCTTGGCCGGCTTCGCCTGGACGATGTCGAGAACCTCGTGGAATGTCAGCTGAGCCTGCTGGCCGATCAGCTTGGCCGCCTCGCGCGGGTCCTGCACGCCGGGCAGCTCCACGATGATCCGGTTCTCACCCTGCTGGGTCACGGTCGACTCGGCGATACCGAGCGCGTTCACCCGCCGGTTGATCACGTCGACCGCCTTGGCGGTGTTCTCGGCGTTGGCCTTGACCGTCGGCGAGTCCTGCGTCTCGAGAATGATCTGGGCGCCACCGCGCAGATCGAGACCGAGTTTGGGGTCCTCCGTCGTCATGACGAAAGCCGAGGCTCCGAGCACGATCAGTGCGAACAAAGCCCGGAACAGAGACGCGCGGTTCACTAACATCCTCCCGGATGTCGACGGTGGGTCACCCATCGGCAGGCGGACAGCCGGTGCGGGAACGCACAGTGTACGAGGCACCTGGGCCGCGACCACAACCTGACCATCAGAGCGAAAAGGCTTGGTGGTGCCAGCGGCACCAGAAGTCATTGACGCGTCAGGCGGGCGCGGCCTAACTTTCGAGCCAGCTCACCGCGTGATCACGCGAGGACTGAGTGTGATCGCCTGTCCGCCCGGCAGGCGACCGTTCCCTGAGGAGGAACATGCACCGCCGAATCCGCCTGACATTGGCCGCGAGCATCGTGCCGGCCATCGCCCTCACTGCCGCCACCGCCGGGACCGCAGGCGCCGCCACCGCCGCGGACCCTGGCAGCGGCCGCATCATTCTCGTCCAGCCCGCGCCCGCCGAAAAGGGTGTCTCGGCCGTCAAGGGCAGCTACATCGTCGAACTGCGCCAGGGTGCCAAGGCGCTGTCGATGAAGAGCTCGCTCGGGATCAAGCCGCAGCACGAGTACAAGTCGGCCGTGACCGGCTTCGCCGCGAACCTGACGGCAGGCCAGCTCGCCGCCCTGCAGCGCAACCCGGACGTGGTCGCGATCTCCGAGAACGTGTACATGGAGAAGGTCGTCGACGCCACCCAGGTCAACCCGCCGTCGTGGGGTATCGACCGGATCGACCAGCGCAACCTGCCGCTGTCGGCGTCGTACACCTACACCCGTACCGGTACCGGGGTGCACGCCTACATCATCGACTCCGGGATCGACCCGAACCACTCGCAGTTCGGCGGTCGCGCGACGTTCGACTTCAACGGCATCGACAGCAACAACACCGACTGCAACAGCCATGGCACCCACGTGGCGGGCACGATCGGCTCGGCGCTGTACGGCGTCGCGAAGAACGTTCGCCTGCACGGGGTCAAGTGGTTGAACTGCAGCGGCGGTGGCACTGCTGCCGCGGCTATAGCAGCTGTGGACTGGGTGACCGCCAACGCGATCAAGCCGGCCGTCGCGAACGCCTCCTGGAACTGGAGCGCCAACTCGACGCTGGAGACCTCACTGCGCCGCATGATCAGCTCCGGGGTCTTCCTGGCCGCGTCGGCCGGTAACACCGGTGCCAACTCGTGTGACCGGCTGCCGCGCAAGATCGAGACCGCGCTCGTCACGGCGTCCTCGACCCGCACTGACGCCCGTGCGTCGTCCTCGAGCACAGGCGCCTGTGTCGACGTCTACGCGCCGGGCGACTCCATCAGGTCCACGCTCCCCGGTGGTGGCAACGGCCTCAAGAGCGGTACGTCGATGGCGACGCCGCACGTCGCCGGTGTGGCCGCGCTCTACCTGCAGACCAGCCCGTCCGCCACTCCGGCGACGGTCAAGAGCTACATCGAGACCAACGCCACCCCGAACAAGGTGTCGGGTGGTGGCACCGGCGGGACCGTGAACCGCCTGCTGTTCTCTAACGGCCTCTAGTCCAGGGGCACTTAGAGGGCCTGTACGCCGGGACCGCCCTCCCGGCGTACAGGCCCGCTCCGGTTCCATCGACAGGTGAGGATCCGCTGTGCAGAAGCACCAGGAACCAGCCCGGAAAGTCGAGCGAATCAAGATCGGCCCGAAACCGGCCCGTCTCCAGGCCAAGCCACGGCAGCAGTGGCGTCAGTTGTTGCCGCCGGCCCCTTCTTCCAGAGTGACCTCGTCCAGGCCGTGCTCGATGGCGTAGCGCACCAGTTCGGCCCGGTTGTGCAGCTGGAGTTTGCGCAGCGTGTTCTGGACGTGGTTCTCGACCGTGCGGTGGGACAGCACCAGGCGCGCGGCGATCTGCTTCGCGGTCAGCCCGCGCGCCACCAGGCGGAGCACCTCGGTCTCCCGTTCGGTCAGCTGCGGCGCCTTCGGTTCGGCCTCGATCCGGTGGTACTCCCCCAACAGCAGTCCGGCAAGACCCGCACTGAAAACGGCATCACCTTCGCCGGTACGTCGGACAGCGTCGTCGAACTCGTCGAGGGATGCCGACTTGACCAGATATCCCGAGGCGCCGTTCTTCACCGCAGCCAGTACGTCGGTCTGTTCGGCACTCGCCGAGAGCACGAGTACGCGGGTGTCGGGCAGGGCCGCGGTGATCTCGCGGGTCGCGTCCACCCCGGAGCCGGCGCCGAGCTGGAGGTCCATCACCACCACGTCGGGCCGGGTGGCCAGGGCGATCCGGACGGCGCTCGGCGAGTCCGAGGCGGTCGCGCACACGTCGTACCCGCGACTGCCCAGATCCCGCGCGACGCCTTCGCGCCACATCGGATGGTCGTCCACGATCATCACCCGGGTCATCGACTGTCCGGCGTGGAAACCCCGTCCTTCAGGGCGGGGAGGAAACGCCGGTCCCTCCTTTCAAGGATTGTCGGAGGCGTCGGGTAGGTTTTGCGGTGCTGGCCTGCGATAACCAAGCGACCGGCACCAGCAAGACAGTTGGACCTTGTAGTGACTGCGGCCGGGCGGGCCGTGGCAGCGCGGTGAGCCTTCTTGCGCAGTTGGGCACGGCTAAGATCCGCGAACCTCATCTCGCTACCTCCGGGTAGTGGGGTGGAATCCCCCGCCTCCAGGCGGAGGAGGACGTCAACTCCCATTCGGTACCTTTGCCTCCCATTCGGTACCTTCGCCGGGCGCGGTCCGGACCTCGGCACTTCCACCGAGGTCCGCGATCCGGCCGCGGATGGACTGACTCACGCCGAGGTGGCCCTCGGCAACGGCTTGCTCGAGCCGCTCCGGCGTCGTACCGCGGCCGTTGTCGCGGACGGACAGCAGCACCTCGCCGGGTAGATCCTCGACCACGATCCAGGCCTTCGCACCCGGACCCGCGTGGTTCCGTACGTTGCCGAGGGCTTCGTTGACCACGGCAACCAGTTCGTGGCCGGTATGCGCCGGGACGAGCACTTGGCCGGCCGGTACGACCACGTCGACCGAGGTGGTGGCCAAGGGCAACAAAAGCGCGCAGAGGTCGACCGTACCCCGCTCCGCCACGGTGGCACGGCCCGTCATCAAGGTGCGCAGGGCGACTTCCTGCTCGGCGGCGAGGTCGGCCAGCTCGGCGCCTTCGCCGCCCATCGCCCGGCCGCGCCGCTGGACCTGCGCGAGCACCTGCAGGACGCCGTCGTGGATCGACCGGCTGAGGCGGATCCGCTCGGTCGCGGCGGCCTCGGCCGCGATGGCCTCGCGCAATCGGGTACTCGCGCGCCGGGTGGTGGTCGCGGCGTACCCGACGACGAGTCCGGCGACCAGCAGGAGTTGTACGGCGTTGAGCACGCGGCCCCATTGGCCCGGCCCGACGAGTACCACCAAGGTGAGGCTGATCGCGAGCGCACCGAGCAGGCCGCCATCCCGCCCGCGGGCGATCGCCAGCGCGATGACCGGGCCCGCCACCCAGACCGAGGTGAGCACGGAGGCGCCGTTCTGGATGTGCGCGAGCGGTTGGGCCAGCATCGTGCCCGCCATACAAGCGGCGGTCACGGCCAGGTCCAGTACGGCGAAGCGGGTGTTGTGTCGGCCCCAGCTGCGGCTGTAGCCGATCGAGACCACGACGGTCCACGCCGCCATCACCGCCAGCAGCACGATCGCGCCTGTGGGCCTGTATAGCCCGCTCCAGCGCGTGTAAACGCCTAGACAGGCAAAGAACCACGTGATGACCCGAAAGACCACCAGTGCGCGCCAGAGCGGTCTTACGAGGTCCGTGGAGGTCATGGCAGCAGTCTGCCGCAGGGGAAAGGCCGTCAAGAGAGTAGTAATACCCAGGGCGCGCCGGAAATCTTGCGGGTGAATGCCCGGGAAATACCACCGACAACGTTGGACAGGTTGGTTCGGAGCTCTTCAACCCCGGGGTTTTCCGCCGTACTGTGCGGGAATTATGAACACGCTCGGGGGATGGCAGAGTCACGCGCCGTCACATGGTCCGTGACCGCTACGAGCAGCGGGAGGCACTGTGCGTAAAGCAGCGGCTGGGCTCTTCAGCCTGGCGTTGGCCACATCGGTCGGACTGGGAGCGGCCTCGAACGGCGTCGCGGCACCACCGCGAGACACCGGGCCGGCCGGTGTCGCCGCCGAGAAGGCAGGCCCGGACGAATTACCCAGTCCGTTGGAGGACAAGCGGCGGGACCTGCGCGAGCGGGCGCTGACCTCATTGCTGAACGGCAAGGGCAAAGTCGAAGAACGCAACGGCAGCAAGGTGATGAAAGTCGGCGAGAAGGCCGGCGGACGGAATGCCAAGGGCGTCAAGAACAAGGCCGGCAAGGTCGACCAGTACGTCGAATTGCAGCGCGAGAAGTCCGACCGGATCTTCGTCGTACTGGCCGAATTCGGCAACGACCGGCACCCGAGCTATCCCGACGTCGATATCGCACCGGCGATCCCGGGCCCGGCGACCTTCGAAGGCCCGCTGCACAACGCGATCCCGGAACCGGACCGCACGGTCGACAACTCGACCGTCTGGCAGGCCGACTACAACCGGGCGCACTACGACAACCTGTACTTCGGCGTCGGCGCGAAGGCCGAAACCGTCAAGACGTACTACGAGAAGCAGTCCTCGGGCCGCTACACCGTTGATGGCAAAGTCACCGACTGGGTGAAGGTGCCGTTCAACGAGGCGCGGTACGGCCGGTCGAACGGCTTCCCGTGTGACGGCAACGTCTGCAGCAACACCTGGCTGCTCGTGCGTGACGCGGTCAACCAGTGGGTCCTGGACCAGAAGGCCGGGGGCCGAACGACGGCCGAGATCACGGCCGAGCTGAAGACCTTCGACCAGTGGGACCGTTACGACTTCAACGGAAACGGCAACTTCAACGAGCCCGACGGCTACATCGACCACTTCCAGATCGTGCACTCCGGTGGCGACCAGGCGGACGGTGACCCGCAACAGGGTGAGGACGCGATCTGGTCGCACCGCTGGTACGTGCAGACCACCCCGATCGGTGGCGGCGGCCCGGCCGGCAACCCGCTCGGCGGCACGCAGGCCGGTGACACGGGCCTGTGGATCGGCGACTACACGATTCAGCCGGAGAACGGCGGCATCTCGGTCTTCGCGCACGAGTACGCCCACGACCTCGGTCTGCCCGACCACTACGACACGTCCGGCCCGGCGATCGAGAACAGCGTCAACTGGTGGACGATCATGGCGCAGAGCCGGGTGAACGCCAAGAAGGACGGCGGTCTCGGTGAGCGTGCGGCCGACCTCGGCGCGTGGGACAAGTTGCAGCTCGGCTGGCTCGACTACGAGATCGTGCTGGCAGGCCAGAACCGCACGCTGGAGCTGGGCCCGCACGAGTACAACACCGCGAAGGCGCAGGGCCTGGTCGTCGTACTGCCGGACAAGGAGGTCACCCGCGACCTCGTCGCCCCGTACGCCGGTTCGAAGAGCTGGTGGAGTGGATCCGGCAACTCGTTCAGCCACACCATGTCGCGGCAGGTCACGTTGCCCGCAGGCGCGCCATCCCTGACGTTCCAGGCGAACTGGGACATCGAGGACTGCGGCAGCACCGCATGCGACTACGCGTACGTCGAGGTGGACTCCGGCAGCGGCTACCAGCCGATCGCCGGCAGCATCACCAACGCCGCCGAGGGCAACAGCATCGACGGTACGTCGCCGGGCTGGGTGCCGGCCACGTTCGACCTGTCGGCGTACGCCGGTCAGACGATCGGCCTGCGCTTCCGGTACGACACGGACCCGGCGGTCGAGGGCAAGGGCTTCTTCGCCGACGAGATCACGGTGACCGGTGGCGCCGGCCAGGTGTTCACCTCGGGTGCCGAGGCCACGCCGGAAGGCTGGACGCTGAACGGCTTCAGCTCGGTCGGCGCGACCACCACCACCCTGCACGACAACTTCTACCTCGCGTCGCACATCAACTACGTCTCGTACGACAAGTACCTGAAGACGGGGCCGTACAACTTCGGCTTCCTGAACACCAAGCCGGACTGGGTCGAGCACTTCCCGTACCAGGACGGTCTGCTGATCTGGTACTGGGACACCTCGCGGGGTGACAACAACACCAACGAGCACCCGGGTGAGGGCCTGGTCCTGCCGGTCGACTCCCACCCGGTGCCGATCAACCGGATCGACGGCACGCTCTGGCGCCCGCGCGTTGGTGGGTACGACGCTCCGTTCGGGCTGGAGAAGGCGGACTCGTTCACGTTGCACTTCAACGGTCAGCCGAGCTACATCCGCGGCCAGGCGGCTGTCTCGACGTTCAACGACAGCAAGCAGTTCTGGTTCCCGGAGCAGCCGATGGCGGGTGTGAAGATCCCGAACAACGGCGTCAACATCAAGGTGCTCGACCGGAAGGGCACCACGATGAAGGTGCGAGTCTCGTCCCGTAACTGATCATCTGGGCATGAAGAAGCGGGCCTCGGTCATCCGGGGCCCGCTTCTTCTTGTTGCTTAGAGTGCGGCGCTGACGTGGAAGGGAGCGAGCTCCCCGGCCAGGTCGGCGTGCACGCGTGCGCTCAGGCGAGTGCCGTCGCCGGTGTGCTCGAGCTGGTCGACCGTGCCCTCGGAGTGCACCCGGGAGACCAGGTCACCACGGTCATACGGCACCAGGGCCTCGATGGTGACGTCCGGCTGGGGCAGCTTCGCCTCGATCAGCCGCCTCAGCTCCTCGATCCCCTCGCCGGTTCGCGCGGAGACCACGATGCTGTCGCGCTCCCGGCGCTGCAACGGCACCAGTGCCATGGGGTCGGCGGTGTCGGACTTGTTGATCACGACGATCTCCCTGACGTCGGAAGCGCCGATCTCGGCCAGCACCACCCGCACCGCGGCGATCTGGGCCATCGGGTCCGGGTGCGACCCGTCCACCACGTGCAGCAGCAGGTCCGAGTCGGCGACCTCCTCCAGCGTGGAGCGGAACGCCTCGACGATGTCGTGCGGCAAGTGCCGAACGAACCCGACGGTGTCGGTGAACGTGTAAACCCGTCCATCGGCCGTCGTCGTACGCCGGGTGGTCGGATCCAGCGTCGCGAACAACGCGTCCTCGACCAGCACGCCAGCGCCGGTCAGCTTGTTCAGCAGGCTCGACTTGCCGGCGTTGGTGTATCCCGCGATGGCCACCGACGGGATCGAGTTGCGGCGTCGTTCCTGCCGCATCGTCGTCCGGGTGCCCTTGAGCGCGGAGAGCTCCTTGCGCAGCTTCGCGATCTTGGTGTTGATCCGGCGCCGATCGGTCTCGATCTTGGTCTCACCGGGACCACGGCCACCGATACCGCCACCGGCCGCACCGACCCGTCCACCGGCCTGGCGGGACAGGCTCTCGCCCCAACCACGCAGGCGCTGCTTCATGTACTGCAGCTGGGCCAGCTCGACCTGGGCCTTGCCCTCCTTGCTCTTCGCGTGCTGCGCGAAGATGTCCAGGATGAGCGCGGTCCGGTCGACCACCTTGACCTTGAGCTTGTCCTCGAGGTTCCTCAGCTGCGCCGGGGCCAACTCGCCGTCAGCGATCACCGTGTCGGCGCCTAGGGCGGCCACGAGGTTGCGGAGGTCTGCCACCTTGCCGCTACCGATGAAGGTCGCGGCGTCCGGCTTCTTGCGGCGCTGGATCACGCCGTCGAGGACCTCGGAGCCGGCGGTCTCGGCTAGCAGCTTGAGCTCGGCGAGCGAGTTCTCGGCGTCCTCGGCAGAGCCTTCGGTCCAAACGCCTACCAGAACGACGCGCTCGAGCAGCAGCTTGCGGTACTCGACCTCGCTGATGTCCTCGAGCTCGGTGGACATCCCCACCACGCGGCGAAGCGCCTGGCGCTCCTCGAGCTCAAGCCCCTCGATCCCGGGGGCGTCCCGCTCATCGCGCTCGTCTAGGTCATCTCGCTCGCCGAGTTCGTCGTCTTCCACGACGTTATCGAGCGCGTCGTCGAGGTCCGCTTCCACCTCGGCCCCGGTGTCATCCAGGTCCAGGTCGGTGTCATAAGAGTTCGGTTGCGTCGTCATATACCTTCCATCGTGGCACGGGCCGACCGTCCGGGCGACCCAATTCCAGGCCTACGCCCAGAAGCCCACCATCCCACCGCCTCCCCCAAACAGGAACAGACCGCGCCCAGCAGGCTCCCTTTCCAACGCGGCTGAGCGGCGGAGAATTCCCGACCACGCGCGCGTCTGCTCACTCCCCGCGACCACCTACCCCCGGTTGCGTTGATTCGTCTGCATCCGCTCGCCCCTTCCCGCGGCGGGTACGCGTGGAAGCGGACGTAGGCGGGCGGATTCGGACGAATCAACGCTAGAGGCCTGCCCGGAATCAGCCTTCGAGCCGGGGTCTTTTGGTGGGCACCCGTCCCCCTGAGTCTTCCGAATTGTCAGGCCGGCCCGGGCCGCGTCAAGGGCTTCATCGGCTACCGCCGACGCTAACGCGCCCTTGACCCACCCCGAACCGGCCAAAGGCAGCGGGCTATCAGGGGGACGGGTGAAGTCTGACCGGGTGTGGTCTGCGTGGCGCTGCCGCGTCGAGCGGTGCCGTCACGGATGGTCGGCGCCGCAGCTTCCCGAGCGGACTGGACGTTTTCGGCCCCTGAAAACGTCCAGTCCGCTCAGGAAGATGCGACCGGCCGCCGAGATGCGTCAAGTCGTCGGTTTTCCGGGCTGATCGTCCCGCGGACCGCCAGCACTACACAACCCACGCCTGAAACCTTTCAAGCAGGCGTAATCGGGACTTGTGTAGTGCTGGCCGTCCGCGGCGGACCTGCACGACCACACGAGACCCCGGCAAGGCGCGTTTCTGCAGAAAACCGGCCGTCGTGTGGGCCTGCACGTCCGCGACCGACCGCCAGGTCCACAAACCGACCGAGCAAACGCGACCACCCGCGGCAGACCGACGCGCAGGCGCGGCAAACCCTCCCGCAGCACAGACGAATGACCAGATGCGACCACTCGCGGGCAGAGACCTCGCGCCGGCACAGACGAATGACCAGGACGCGCAGCTCGCGGGCAGACGTCTTGCGGCAGCACAGAACGAGTGACCAGACGCGACCACTCGCGGGCGGAGGTCTCGCGGCAGCAGAGGCGAATGGCCGGGGGTGGCAGGACTTGGCGAAGAGTCGGCGCGGCAGCGTCCTGCGGATCGTGGCGCGGTAGCGTCCCGTAATCACCACACCCGGTCAGACCTCACCCGTCCCTCTGATAGCCCGCCGTCTTTGGCCGGTTCGGGGTGGGTCAAGGGCGCGTTAGCGTCGGCGGTAGCCGATGAAGCCCTTGACGCGGCCCGGACCGGCCTGACAATTCGCAAGAACTCAGGGGGACGGGTGTAACCAACACCACCCGCACAAGGGGCGACCGCGGTTAGGGGGTGGGGAGCCAGGTGTGGGAGAAGGTGCCTCGGGCGTGGATGGTGGCGGGGCCGGTGAGGGTTAGGTGGTTGTCGGCGCGCCAGGTGACCGCGACCGCGCCGCCGGGGACGTTGACGCGGTAGGTGACCGGGGCGGATTGGCCGGCCTGCAAAGCGGCGGCGGCGGTTACGGCGCAGGTGCCGGTGCCGCAGGAGCGGGTTTCGCCTACGCCTCGTTCGTGGACTCGCATGGAGACCTCGTTCGGGCCTTGGCGGGTGACGAACTCGACGTTCACGCCGTGGGGATAGGCGTCCGCGGGCGTCCAGACTGGAGCAGTAACGAGGTGACCCGGATCGGCGAGGTCGTTGACGAAGGCAACGGCGTGCGGGTTGCCCATGTCGACATGGCGGGCGGGCCATTCGTGACCGTTGGCCGCGACGGTGATCGCGTCGGGGCCGGGGAAGGACGGTTCGCCCATGTCGGCAGTGACGGTCTGGTCGTCGTTGTAGACGACCTCCTTCACCCCCGCGCGGGTGCCCACGCGGACGGGCTTGGAGCCGACGAGGCCGGCTTCGGCGAGGTAGCGGGCGAAGACGCGGATGCCGTTACCGCACATCTCGCCGATCGAGCCGTCGGCGTTGCGGTAGTCCATGAACCACTCGCCACCGTCCTCGACGTACGACTGCTTGCGGCCGTCGATGACTCGCAGCACGCCGTCGGCGCCGATACCGGCGTGGCGGTCGCAGAGGAAGCGGACCAGCTCGTCGTCGAGATCACCGTGCAGCGTGCCGTCCGGGTCGGGTAGCAGGATGAAGTCGTTCTCCGTCCCGTGGCCCTTGAGCCAGGGAAAGGTGTCAGCGCCCATAGGAAGATCCTACGGGCGCCGACGAAACCAGATCCACGAAGGCCGCAAGCACGAAACGCGGCGGCACGAAACGCGGGCCGCGAAAGGCGGAGTTGCCCAAGGCGGGGTCAGTAGCGACAGGAGCCGGTGAAGCGGAGGACGGTGGCTAGGTCCCAGCCGAGGCCGGTGGCGTTTGCTGTCACCTGGAGCAGTTTGGTGTTGGTCAGCTTCATGTGGATGTCGCGGGTGCCGTCCGAAGCGGGCTCGTGCACCGGGGCGACGACGGCCTCGCGCTCCCCTGCCTGGAAGTGCTGCAGGTCGACCCAGAGCTCGCCGTACTTCTCCGGCACGTTGTTGATCATGGCGGCGTGACGGACCCGCATCCGGGTCGAGGTCTTGTTGTACTTCGTCGGGTTCTTCAGGTTCGGGTCGGTGATGATCAGCTCGCTCTCGTTACCGGCCAGGTTCCAGACCTTGACCTCCCAACCCTTCGGCATCAGGTCGCAGACCAGGTCGGTACCGGGCCGAACCTTGCCATCGGCAACCAGTGGCACGGGCTTCGCGGGCTTCGGCACCCTCGGGAGGTTCGCCTCGGCTTCACTCCGCCGGATCTTCTCCTTCTGATCCTCGGACAGAGTCCTGGAGGGCGAAGGCGTAGGTGTCGTCTGGGCCGCGACACCCGAATCCAGCGGCGCACCGGCTGACGAGCCAAGGCCGGGCAGTACGGCGTACCCCGCGCCGATCACAAGCGCCGTCGCCACCGTGCCGGAGATCACGCCGGCCAGGCGTCGACGGCGGAGGGAGGTCTGGCCGCGGCGCAGATCGGCGGCCAGGTGGTCGTCGGTGACGGCCGGCTCGTCACCGGCGGCGTCGGCCAAGAGTCGTTTCAGGTCGGTCATCGCACACGCTCCATGGTTTCGAGAGGGTCGTCGATGAGATCGCGGAGCGTCGCGAGTCCACGGGAGGTCTGGCTCTTGACCGTGCCCTCGCTGCAGCCCATCACCTCCGCTACGGCGCTGACGTCCAGGTCGCGGAAGTACCGCAACACCACGGCCGCTCGCTGGCGCTTCGGCAATCGGGCCAAGGCGGCCAGCACGGTCAGGCGGTCGGCCGGATCCGGGACGCGGGCCGGCGCCGCGTCCTGGATGCGTTCGGTGCTCGTCTCGCGCTGGCGCCAGAGGCGTTTGCGTTCGTCGATGAAGGCGTTGACCAGGATGCGATCGGCGTACCCGACCGGCCCGTCCTCCCGCCTGACCTTGCCCCAGTGCACGTAGAGCTTGGTCAGGGCGACCTGGACCAGGTCCTCCGCCCAATGGCTGTCACCGCCCGTGAGCAGCCGCGCCGTCCGGAGCATCCGTCCACGGTGTGCGGCGGCGTACTCCAAGAACTCGCTGTCCCGATCCATCAGCCTCCCCTTTGCCTCGCGATCTCACCCTGGAATACCGGTTGGCGAAAGGATCGGTTGCATGCCAGCTAGCGTTTAGCCATGGCTCAGGAACTGGTCGCGTATTTCTTCGAGCGCGACGACGCCGACGAGGTCGAACGACGGCTCGCCGCCGACGGTATCCACGCGGAGGTCCGTCGCGACCGCTTCCACGGTGAGGACGACGACGAGGACCACCCGTGGACCGTCGTCGTCACGGACCCGGCCGCCGCGGAACGGCTGGAGGCACTCACGGCCGAGTACGACGGCTGGCTGACCGCGGCGGACCACGAAACGACGAGCGAGGCCCCGCCGGACCTACCGACCGGGCCTCGCCGTTTCAAGAGCTAGTTACTCCGACCAGATCTGGTGGACCGTCCCGGCAGCCCCTCCCCCGCGACGCGACGGTTCGGCGGCGGCCACGAATGCGCCGTACGGCAGGAACTCGATGGCCGTCGCGGCGCCGATCTCGGCCGCCGAGGTCAGCGCGTCGCCCGCGAGTACGAGGTTGTGCCCGAGCGGTTTGAGCCCGGCGTCGTACGCCTCGATGAACGCCGGTTCGGCCGTCACGTTCGGGGTGTTGCGTTGCGAGGCGCGGGGTGCGGCGATGGACTTCGGCAGGCTCATACCGCGATCGACCCGGTTGGTGAGGGTCTGCAGCACGGTCGTGATGATGGTCGAACCACCCGGCGAACCGAGCGCGAGGAACGGCTTGCCGTGTTTGAGCACGATCGTCGGCGACATCGAGGAGCGCGGCCGCTTCAACGGCTCGATCCGGTTCGGGTCGGTCGGGTTGTAGACCGTGGAGAAGTCGGTCAGCTCGTTGTTCAGCAGGAAGCCGCGGCCCGGCACGGTGATACCCGAACCGCCGGTCTGCTCGATCGTCAGCGTGTAGGCCACCACGTTGCCCCAGCGGTCGGCCGTGGTCAGGTGTGTGGTCGACAGGCCTTCGTTATCCGGCCGGTCGTCCGCGATCGTTCCGGCCTCACACGGGGTGTACGACCCGTCCGGCGAACCGGCCAGGACGGGTTTGACCGCCGCCTTTTCCGGGTCGATCAGGCAGGCCCGTTCGGCGCCGAATCCCTTGGACAGCAGCTCCTTGGTCGGCACGTTCGTGAAGGCCGGGTCACCGACGTACGCCGCGCGGTCCGCGAAGGCCAGAGCCGACGACTCGAGGTAGAGGTGCAAGGCCTGCGTGGTCGTCTCCTTCGACAGCTCCTTCGTCGCCAGGATGTTCAGGGCCTCGCCGACAGTCGTACCGCCCGAGGACGACGGTGCCATGCCGTAGACGTCGAGCCCTCTATAGCTGACCTTGGTCGGGTCCTGCTTCAACAGCTTGTACGCCGCGAGGTCCGCCGTGGTGAGGTGACCAGGCATCACGGGAAGCGTCGTACCAGGGGTCTTCGGGGGATTCTGTACGACGTTCTGCATCTCCTGGGCCAACGGACCGGTGTAGAACGCCGCCAGGCCCTTCCGGCCAATGAGCTCGTACGTCTTGGCCAGTTCCGGGTTTTTGAAGGTCGAACCGACCAAGGGCGCGTCGCCGTTCGGCAGGAACAGCTTGGCCGTCGGCACGATCGCGGCGAATCGCGTCGCGTTGTCGAGCGTCTGACTACGGAACGTCTTGTCCACCACGAAGCCGTTCGCCGCCAGCTTCGCCGCGGGCGCGAGCGCCTTGCCGAGCGAGAGCGTGCCCCAGCGGTCCAGCGCCGACTGCCAGGTCGCAGGCGTGCCCGGTACGCCGACCGAGACGCCCGACGTCACCAGTTCGGGGGTGAACCTGTACGGCGTTCCGGTCGCCGGGTTGATGAACGCGTCGTGCGGCATCGCGGCCGGGGCCGTCTCCCGCCCGTCGAGCGTTTGCACCTTGCGGGTCTTCGCGTCGTAGTAGACGAAATAGCCACCACCACCGATACCGGCCGAGTAGGGCTCAGTAACGCCTAGGGCGGCAGCAGTCGCCACGGCGGCGTCTACCGCGTTACCGCCCTTACGCAGCACAGACAGCCCAATGGCTGTCGCATCCGGGTCTACCGAACTCACGGCGCCACCGAAACCTACGGAAGTCGCCTGCTTCGGGGCCGGTTCACTAGCCGTGCTAGTCGCAACGGCGGCTCCGGGACTCAGGCCGGCCACTACAAGCGCGCCCGCGCTCAGGGCGGCGGTGAACAGGGCGGGTCGACGGTTTCGCACCGGTATCCTCCAGGCGTCGGGGACGGGACAGCTTCTGCCTACCCGTTCCTGACGGAGATATCCAGTGCTAACCCGGCTTGCAGGAGTCCAAGAGTCGTTGGAGTACGTCGTCGGACCAGCCGTCTCCGCCAACCGGTGCACGGGCAACGACCCACTGGTCGCCCTGGTGGACCTGACCGACCAGGCGGCCGTTGGCGTAGGCACCGAGGTGGAAGGTCTTACCGCCGGCCTGAACCACTCGAAGGCCTACCAGCGGCTCTGCCTCCGTCACGACCGACAACACCAGCTTGTCCGCCGTACCGGTGCTGTAGCCCGTCCGCAGCGTTGCAGGCGCTAGAACCACTTGCTGCGTCAGGACGGGCTGTGCGACCGACCAGCCGGCAGGGACCAGATCACAGCCCAGACCGGGCCACTGCTCCTTGTTGGCCACCAGGTCGACCGAGGCCGCGCCGAACGTCAGCGTCTTGCCGTCGGTCGTCTTGGCCGGGTTAGGCGCCTCCGACGAGCTCGCGCCGGCGGTCGCCGGGCCGGACTGGGTCCCGGCGGCGACCCCCGCGTCGCCTCGATCCCACAGTCCCACGCTCTCGTTGACCACCAACGCGACCGCGCTGACGGCGGCCAGGCACAGCACACCGGTCGCCCGGCGCCGGTTCTTGATCCGGCGCAGCGCCCGGCGGCCGCGGGCCACGTCGGCATCGACGTCCACGGCCGGAGCGTCCGCGATCGCCTGATCCGCGAACTGCTCGAGCAGTCTCTTGACCTCGTCCACGTCAGGCACTTCCCGTCGCAGGATCGGTCATCACGTCACGCAGGCGTTTCAGCGCCTTCGCCGTCTGGCTCTTCACGGTTCCCTCCGTACAGTCCAGCATTCGCGCGCAGGTCGCGACGTCGAGATCCTGGAAATAGCGCAACACGAGCACCGCCCGCTGCCGGGGTGCCAGCTCCAGCAGGGCACGCCGGACCGCGAGTGTGTCGGCATGATCGATCTCCCCTACCGGTCTCGGTTCGAACTCCTCGGCGGTCATCACCTCCGGCCGGCGACCCGCGCGGCGGCGGTCGTCGAGGAAGGCGTTGACCAGGGTGCGGTGCGCGTACGGCCCGGCCCCCTCGTGGCGGATCCGGTGCCAGTGCACGTACACCTTGGTGCAAGCGGTCTGGACCAGATCCTCTGCGGTATGCACGTCACCCGCGGTGAGCAACATCGCCGTACGCATCAGTCTGGTCCGGTCCGCGAGCAGGTACTCACGGAACTCGGCCTCGCGGTCACCTGGTCGCATCGGTGATCCCCGAACCCGTCGTCTCGACTACGTTCTGCGAGCCCGTCCGGTTGCCTAGGATTTTTGTTGCCTGCGCCACCAGATCCGGTGCGTCGTACGGCAACCAGGTGATCCGGTCGTCCTTGCGGAACCAGGAGTCCTGCCGCCGCGCGAACCGCCGTGTCGCCTGGGCCGTCCGCTCCCGCGCCTCCGCCTCCGTGATCTCGCCATCCAGCAACGCGATCACCTGGGAATACCCGAGGGCGCGATTCGCCGTACGGCCTTCGCGCAGGCCCTCGCCGAGCAGCCGGCGGACCTCTTCGGCAAAGCCTTGATCGAACATCCGGTCCACGCGTTGTTCGATCCGTACGTCGAGCTCGGGACGCGGCACGTCGAGACCGAGTTGGACCGCGCCGGGATAGACGTACCTGTGCTCGGGAAGCGTCGCGACGTATGGCCCGCCGGTGATCTCGATGACCTCCAGCGCGCGCACGATCCGGCGCCCGTTGCTCGGCAGGATCTGCGTGGCCGCGGCCGGATCGACCTCGGCCAGGCGGCGGTGCAACGCGCCCGAGCCGTCCCGCTCGAGCTCGGCCTCGAGCCGTTGGCGAACGGCGTCATCGGTGCCGGGGAAGACGAAATCGTCGAGAATGGCCCGCACGTACAACGCGGAACCGCCTGCCAGCACAGGCACTTTGCCCCGGCGCAGGCAGTCGTCGATCGCGGCCCGGGCGAACTGCTGGAACTCGGCCACCGTCGCGGTCTGGGTCACGTCGAGGATGTCGAGCAGGTGGTGCGGCACGCCGCCACGCTCGGCCGCCGGCATCTTCGCGGTACCGATGTCCATGCCGCGATAGACCTGCATGGCGTCGACGTTGATCACCTCGCCGTCGAGCCGTTGCCCCAGCGCAACGGCCAGGTCGGACTTGCCGGCCGCCGTGGGGCCGACGACCGCGACCACGAGAGGTACCACCATCGGACCAGTGTGACAGTCCCGCCCCGCGAATCGGTCGCAGACCTCAACTCTGCGTATTCGAAGCCTTGTGGACCCGCGGCGCGGTTGGATAGGACCTGAGGGGAATACCTGCCCTCAGGCGGCTGCGATCCCGCGACCGCCCAGTGACCGGCAAATCGGGAGGCACATCGATGGCGAACGAGTTCGACGAAGACCCCACCAAACCCACCAAGCCCGGCGAGGATGACGGCAGCGTCGACTCCGGCGGCGACGTCGAGGGCGGCTCGACCGGTACGACGGGTACGGGCACGGGCGGTTCCGAGGACAGCGGCGGCGACGTCGAGGCTCCTCCGGGCGGCGGCTCGCAGGACAGCGGCGGCGACGTCGAGTAGTCCCACGCCGCGGTGGGGTCCCACACATTGAGCGT
The DNA here is from genome assembly GCF_036226525.1 of Kribbella sp. NBC_01245. NCBI lineage: Bacteria > Bacillati > Actinomycetota > Actinomycetes > Propionibacteriales > Kribbellaceae > Kribbella > Kribbella sp. NBC_01245. The sequence continues at coordinate 8,621,055 of NZ_CP108487.1, read as the reverse complement.
CCGCGGTGGGAGTATCGCAGCGCTAGCTCTCTGTACATGACTCACTACCGAAGGAACGGAGGCCCGCCATGGGCATCTTCGACAAGTTCAAGGACAAGGCCGAGGGTCTGAAGGACAAGGCCAGTGACCTTGTCGACGGCCACGGCGACAAGGTTGGCGACGGCCTGGACAAGGCCGGCGACTTCGTCGACGAGAAGACCGGCGGCAAGTACGGCGACAAGATCGACCAGGGCGTCGATGTCGCCAAGGACAAGCTCGACGGTCTCGACGGGCAGGACGACGACATCAACAACGATGGTCCGGCTCAGCCGGGTCAGCCGGCCTGACTCCACCGAACCGGCGGCGGTGGGACCTCTCGGGGTCCCGCGGCCGCCGGTTTGCGTTGGGCCTTCTAGGGTGAGGCAGTGGATCGCTTCCAGGTCATTCCGGCCGCTTATGTCATTCTCGTGCGCGACGACCAGGTGCTGATGCTGCTGCGCGCGAACACCGGTTACATGGACGGCTACTGGGCTGTGCCCGCCGGTCATGTCGAGCACGGCGAATCCGTCGAACGAGCCGCCGCCCGCGAGGTGCTGGAGGAGGTCGGCGTGGTGATCGACCCGGCCGACCTGCGCCCGCTGACGGCGATGCACCGCACCGGCAACAACGGCGATCCGATCGACGAGCGGGTCGACTTCTTCTTCACCGCCGAGCGCTGGACCGGCGAACCGCGAGTGATGGAGACCGACAAGGCCGCGTCGCTGGAGTGGTTCCCCTTCGACGCCCTGCCGGATCCGGTCGTACCGCACGAGGCCGAAGTGCTCCGGTTGCTGCGCACCGGCGCGGTGCCGCCGGTCATCAGTCATGGGTTCATCTGAAGTTCGGGATGAGGCTTGCGTTCGGACATCATGTAATGACTAAGGTGCGCGGGACTTCTATCGCCCGGAGGCACCACGATGACCACTCGCCGTACGTTGCTGCAGGCCGGATTGCTCGGTGCCGGACTCAGCCAGGTCCCTTTCACAGCGACGGCCGCATCGGCGTCTGTGGCTGCGGACGCGTCGGCTGTTGGGAGTCCGGACGTGGATGATCCGCGGTTTACGTTGGCGGTGATCCCGGATACGCAGTACCTGTTCGACCAGGATCGCGGCGACTCGGCTCCACTCGTCGCGACGATGAAGTACCTGCTGGAGAATCGGCGCAGCGAGAACATCGTCTTCACCGCACACCTCGGCGACGTGGTCGAGAACGCCCTGGCCAGCGAATTCGCCCAGGTCGATCCGGTTTTCCGCCTGCTCGACAACCACCGTGCGCCGTACAGCGTGCTGGCCGGCAACCACGACATCGACTCGCGGACCAACGACCAGCGCGGCGATTCGCCGTACCTGCGCACCTTCGGGCCGGACCGGTTCCGCCGGATGCCGACGTACGGCGGGACGTCGCCGGGTGGGTACAACTCGTGGCACGTCTTCCGTGGCGGCGGGCGCCAGTGGTTGCTGCTGGCAATGGACTGGCGGCCGTCGGACGAGGGCTTCGCGTGGGCCCGCAAGGTGATCGCGGACCACCCGCGGCTGCCGGTCATCCTGACCACGCACGATCTGGTGTACGCCGATGCTGGCCCGGCCGAGTTGTCCGAACACGGCAAGCGGGTGTGGGAACAACTTGTCGACGGCAACGACCAGATCTTCCTCACACTCAACGGTCACTTCTGGCCGTCCGGACGTGTGGTGAAGCAGAACGCGGCCCGCAACGACGTACACCTGCACATCACGAACTACCAGGACCGGTACTACGGCGGCAGCGGGATGATCCGGCTGTACCACTTCGACCTGGCGCGCAACATCATCGACGTCGTGACCATCTCCCCCTGGATCCTGGCCAAACCGGTGTCACGGCGTACGGCGTTGGAGCAGGGCGAGATCGAGCTCACCGACGACGCGAACCGCTTCAGCGTGCCGATCGACTTCGACCAGCGCTTCGCGGGTTTCGCCCCGATCGCCGTACGGCCTTCGCGCCCGGCCGCCCGGCTGGTGGTGCCCGGGACGGTCGCGTATTGGCGGTTCGACGGTTCGGCGATGGATCGGGTGGTCGACCACTCCGGGCAGGGCAACCACCTCACGCCCGTATTGCTGTCAGCCGATGGCGGGCCGGTGCCGTCGGACGAGCATCACCCGGATCAGCCTGGGCATGGGAGCTGGTTGTTCCGTGGTGGCAAACGGCCTGCGCGCGGCGGGTACCTGCGTACGGCGGACGACGCGCCGCTCAACGCGCTGACTTTCCGGAACGGCTACACGATCGAGGCGTTCGTGAAGCTCGCGGATGGGGATCACGCCTGGCAGGGTCTGCTCTCGCGGATGGGCACGGGCGCGAATGCCGGCAAGACGGGCGGCGATCCGTCCGAGCCGGTGGTGAACCTCGGTTTCTCGGGTGGTTTGCAGGCCCAGTGGGCGGTGTACCCGGCGGACCGCAACGACATCTGGACCAACTGGGGCCACGAGATGCGCGCCGGCGAGTGGTTCCACCTGGCCGTGGTCAACGACGGCCGCGTCTCGACGATGTACATCGACTCGTCCCCGGTGCTCCGCAACCCCGCCACCCGCTCCAACGGCCTCACCACCACCGGCGAACACTGGCTCCTAGGCGCCAACCACTACGACCGCACCATCGAACAATCCTTCGCCGGCCAAATCGGCGAACTCCGCATCGTCAACCGTCCACTCGCCGACCGGGAGTTCCTCACCGCCTGAGCCTCAGGTCCACAGCGCCAGGATCACAGCGGCGACGAGCAGGCCAACGACGTGATAGCCGGCGGTGATGCTGATCCAGGTCTGTGGCTTGGGTTTGCGGGGGTCGAAGAAGCCGGTGACGAAGAGGCCCGACCCGACGAGTCCGATACCGGCGACCAGGCCGAGAACAACGCCCTCGCCGAAGGTGTCGGTGGTGGTCGCCTCGGAGACCATCGCGAGCGCCACGGTAGCGACCAGGCAGGTGACCGCCGGAACGATGTACATCTTCGCCGGGGTTGCCTGCGCGGCGTCCGCCTCGGTCCAGCCGATGGCATCCTGCCAAAGCTTGCCAAAGGCAACCGGAGCGAACCACAGCCCGCCGATTGCGAAGTACACGACCGCGGCAACGATGACGGCGAGCCAGTTCAGGTCGCCGAGCACACTGAAGTTCATGGTGCCTCCCCATTGAAGCGTGTCCCTGATCGAAGGGTGCGCGCGTCGTGGGTGCGTGTCCAGAAGGGTGGCGAGATCGTGATCACGACCGATCCGGAGGGGCCTAGCCGACTTGGCAACCACCAGCGGGCTCGAGGGGTTTGGCGCCTAGCGTGGGCATGCCGAGCATTACGCCGGGAGTGGTGGGGGCCGGCTGGTCTTGGGTGGCTTGCCAGGCGTCGCCGGCGCGGGTGCGGCGGACGGAGCCGAAGGTGTCGGCGACGAGGTGGTGCGGGGCGGCGTACGTGACCTCGACCGAGACCATGTCGCCGGGCCGCGGCTTCTCGACGCCTTCGGGAAGGGCGAAGTGCACGAGCCGGTTGTCCCGGGCACGGCCGGAGAGGCGATGAGTGGTCGCGTCCTTGCGGCCTTCGCCCTCCGCGACCAGCACCTCGACCGAACGCCCGACGATCTTCTTCGCCTCGGCCCACGCCATCTCGTCCTGCAGCGCGACGAGTCGCTCGTAGCGCTCCTGGACGACCTCGCGCGGGACCTGGTCCTCCATCGACTCGGCGGGAGTGCCCGGGCGCTTGGAGTACTGGAAGGTGAACGCGCCCGCGAAGCGCGCCTCGCGCACCACGTCGAGCGTGCCCTGGAAGTCCTCCTCGGTCTCGCCGGGGAAGCCCACGATGATGTCGGTGGTGATCGCGGCCTCGGGCATCGCGGCCCGGACGTCCTCGATGATCTTGAGGTACCGGTCGCGGCGGTACGAGCGGCGCATCGCCTTCAGCACCTGGTCCGACCCGGACTGCAGCGGCATGTGCAGCGACGGCATCACGTTCGGCGTTTCGGCCATCGCCTCGATCACGTCGGCGGTGAAGTCGCGCGGATGCGGCGAGGTGAAGCGGACGCGCTCGAGCCCGTCGATCGAGCCGCAGGCCCGCAGCAGCTTCGAGAAGGCATACCGGTCGCCGAACTCGACGCCGTACGAGTTCACGTTCTGGCCGAGCAGGGTCACCTCGAGCACGCCTTCGGCGACGAGCGCCTCGACCTCGGCGAGCACGTCACCCGGGCGGCGGTCCTTCTCGCGGCCGCGCAGCGCCGGGACGATGCAGAACGTGCAGGTGTTGTTGCAGCCGACGCTGACCGAGACCCAGGCGGAGTACGGCGACTCGCGGCGGGTGGGCAGCGTGGACGGGAAGACGTCGAGCGATTCGAGGATCTCGACCTGCGACTCCTCCTGGATCCGCGCGCGCTCCAGCAGCACCGGCAGCGCGCCGATGTTGTGCGTGCCGAAGACGACGTCCACCCAGGGCGCCTTCTTGGTGATGGTCGCCTTGTCCTTCTGCGCGAGGCAACCACCGACGGCGATCTGCATACCGGGTTTGCGGGCCTTCACCGGCGCCAGGTGGCCGAGGTTGCCGTACAACTTGTTGTCGGCGTTCTCCCGGACCGCGCAGGTGTTGAAGACGACGACATCAGCCTCGTCCCCCTCGGGCGCGCGGACATAGCCCGCGTCCTCCATCAGCCCGCGCAGGCGCTCGGAGTCGTGGACGTTCATCTGGCACCCGTAGGTGCGGACCTCATAAGTACGCATGACAGCCACCAAGAGTACGTCCGTAAGTAGACATTTCCCTACCTGGGACCGGGCGCTGGGGCCCCTGACGCGGCGAGCGGCGAACGCGAGGCTCTGAGGCATGACCAAACTTCACCGCCGCCAGTTCCTTGCCACCGCCGGTGCGGCCGCCGCGATCGTCACCGGCGGGCCCCTCCTGACTCGTGCCGTTATGCCGTCTCAGGCATCCGCCCGGGCCGCCGTACGCCGGCTCAAGGACAAAGGTGGCAACTTCATCGATTGTCCGGCGTGGAATCCCCGTCCTTCAGGGCGGGGAGGATACGCCGGTTCCTCCATTCAGGTTTTGTCGGTGGCGTCGGGTAGGTTTCGTGATGCTGGCCTGCGATAACCAAGCGACCTGCATCAGCACGACAGTTTGACCTTGCAATGACTGCGGCCGGGCGGGCCGTGGCAGCGCGGTGAGCCTTCTTGCGCAGTCGGGCACGGCAACGATCCGCGAACCTCATCTCGCTACCTCCGGGTAGTGGGTTGGAATCCCCCGCGTTCAGGCGGGTGGAGGACGTCAACAAGGTCTACTCGCGCCTGAGTCCGATAGCGCACTGGCCTTCCTGGACGAGGCCCGGCGGCTCGGATTGACTGTCGCCGGGCTCGCCCCGGAGGCTGAACGGGTGACGGCCGTAAGCGACCGGGGAGAGCCCGTCTGGAACACCTGCACGCTGTCGCTTGGGCCGTCTCCAGCCGCGAGCGCGACGTACGACGCCTTGTAGAAAGCATCAAGGTCGAGACCGGCGACTACAACGGGTGGTTCCGCCAGATCCACGCGCCCGAGTGGTTGGCGGCGAACACCTTCAGCCCGGTCAGGGCCGCCATGGTCTTCGGGAAGCTCCGGCGGAACCGCACGCGCGTCGTACCGACTCTGACGATGCACCGGGTGCTGGACATGCCTGACACGGCTCTACCTGACCCCTCGCTGCAGAAGTACCAGAGCGCCGAGACGATCGGCACGTTCGAGTGGGTGCTCGAGAACCTCTACAAGGCGAACCGCCCGGCCGACGAGATCGCCCACCAGCAACAGATGTGGGAGTACCGCCAACGCTTCGCCGGTGAACTCTTCCGCGCAGGTGTACCCGTACTAGCCGGCACAGACACCGGTACGCCGTACTCCGTGCCAGGGTTCGCGCTACACGAGGAGCTCGAGCTACTCGTCACAGCCGGCGCCACTCCCCTGCAGGCGTTGCAGGCGGCGACACGCGAGCCCGCGCGGTTCCTGGGCCAGCAGACCGGCAAGGTGGCTCCGGGCAACCATGCCGACTTGGTGGTCCTAGACGCGGACCCGCTGGCCGACATCCGCAACACCCGGCGGATCGACTCGGTGGTCGCCGCAGGACGTGTGATCGGCTCAGCCGAGCGGAAGCGGATGCTGGCCGACGTGGAGGCCGCCGTTCAGGAGCCGGGTCAGGCCGTCGCTGCGGGTGGCTGTTGCGGGAGCCGCCCAAGTACGCACAAATGAACGAAATCGTGCGGGCTGTGATCGGACAGTCACAGCCCGCACGACTCGGCCACAGATCGTTACCACCGTGGAACCGCGGATCGCTACGGCTCACCCCCGGCCTCCGCTAGGTTCCTGCCATGAGCGATTCCCCTGCCGCCGGAACCGTGGCGACGACCGGTCTCGTCCAGCTGTCGGACGTGAACAAGCATTTCGGTGATCTGCACGTGCTGAAGGACATCAACCTGTCCATCGGCAAGGGCGAGGTCGTCGTGGTGATCGGCCCGTCGGGTTCGGGCAAGTCGACCCTGTGCCGTGCGATCAACCGGCTCGAGCCGATCGACTCCGGCACCATCTCCCTGGACGGCAAGGACCTGCCGAAAGAGGGCAAGGCGCTGGCCCGGCTGCGCGCCGACGTCGGCATGGTGTTCCAGTCGTTCAACCTGTTCGCGCACAAGACGATCCTGCAGAACGTCACGCTCGGGCCGATGAAGGTCCGTGGCCAGTCCAAGGCCGAGGCCGAGAAGCACGCCCGCGCCCTGCTGGAGCGCGTCGGCGTCGGCGTCCAGGCCGACAAGTACCCGGCCCAGCTGTCCGGTGGCCAGCAGCAGCGCGTCGCGATCGCCCGCGCGCTCGCGATGGACCCGAAGGTGATGCTCTTCGACGAGCCGACCTCGGCGCTGGACCCGGAGATGATCAACGAGGTGCTCGACGTCATGATCAACCTCGCCAAGCAGAGCATGACGATGGTCGTCGTCACCCACGAGATGGGCTTCGCCCGCAAGGCCGCGAACCGTGTCGTGTTCATGGCCGACGGCCAGATCGTCGAAGAGGCCGAGCCGGAGAAGTTCTTCACCGACCCGCAGACCAAGCGGGCGCAGGACTTCCTCTCGAAGATCCTCACCCACTGATCCGCCCTTTTCGCAGAACCTGAGCAGTCCCGATATCTGGAGGAAATCACCATGCGACAGCGCAAGATCGCTGCTCTGGGCGCGATCGTCGCCCTGGCGACCGCCGGCCTCACGGCCTGCGGCGACGAAGGAGGCACCGGCTCCGGCGGTGGCGGCGACAAGATCGTCATCGGCGTCAAGTTCGACCAGCCCGGTCTCGGCCTGAAGGAAGGCGCCAAGAACACCGGCCTCGACGTCGACGTCGCGAAGTACGTCGCGAAGGAGCTCGGATTCGCCGAGGACAAGATCGAGTTCAAGGAGTCCCCGTCGGCTCAGCGCGAGGACCTGCTGGCCAACGGCCAGGTCAAGCTGATCTTCGCGACCTACTCGATCACCGACGCCCGCAAGGAGAAGGTCTCCTTCGCCGGCCCGTACCTGGTCGCCGGTCAGGATCTCCTGGTCAAGGCCGACAACACCGACATCACCGGACCCGAGACGCTGAACGGCAAGAAGCTGTGCTCGGTCACCGGCTCGACGTCGGCCCAGAAGGTCAAGGACAAGTTCGCCAAGACGGTCCAGCTGCAGGAGTACGACGGTTACGCGAAGTGCGTCGTGGCGCTGGCCGCGGGCGCGATCGACGCCGTCACCACCGACAACACCATCCTCGCCGGATTCGCCGCCCAGGCCGCGAACCAGGGCAAGTTCAAGGTGGTCGGTAAGACCTTCTCCGAAGAGCGCTACGGCGTCGGCATCAAGAAGGGCGACAAGGAGACCTGCGAGAAGGTCAACACCGCCCTGAAGAAGATGGTCGACTCCGGCGACTGGCAGAAGGCCTTCGACGCGAACCTCGGTGCCGCCGGCCTGACGCTCGACCCGGCCCTCAACCCGCCGAAGGCATTCGACGCCTGCGCCTGATCCTCGACTGATGGGGAGGAGCCTCGCGCTCCTCCCCATTGTCAGGTCTGCGTCACATTCCCCTGCAGGAGAAGCATGGATCTGATCTCCGAACTGTTCTCCGAGTACGACATTCTCGGGGCGTTCAAGATGACCATTTATCTGACGCTGCTGTCGGCCGTCGGTGCCCTGGCGATCGGCACCTTCGTCGCGGTCATGCGGGTATCCCCGGTCCGGGTGATGCGGCTGATCGGCAGCGGCTACGTCAACATCGTGCGTAACACGCCGCTGACGCTGATCATCGTGTTCTGCAACCTGGGCCTCTTCCTGCAGCTCGGGCTGACGCTCGCCGGCAAGACGTCCGAGACCTTTCTCGTCGACAACAACTTCCGGCTCGCCGTCCTCGGCCTGGCCGTGTACCACGCGTCCTTCGTCGCGGAGGCGATCCGCAGTGGCGTCAACACCGTGCCGCTCGGTCAGGCGGAGGCGGCCCGCGCGATCGGCCTGCCGTTCGTGAAGACGCTCGTGTACGTCGTGCTGCCGCAGGCCTTCCGCGGTGCGATCGCGCCGCTGGCCAACGTATTGATCGCGCTGACCAAGAACTCCACCGTCGCCTCGGTGATCGGTGTGACCGAGGCGTCCGCGGTGATGAAGGTGATGATGGAGAACCGGCCCGACGTGATCTTCGTGGTGTTCGGCATCTTCGCGCTGGGCTTCGTCATCCTCACCCTGCCGGTCGGCATCCTGCTCACCTCGATGTCGAAGCGCCTGGCGGTGAAGCGATGAGTACGACGAGCGTTCTGTTCGACGCCCCTGGCCCGAAGGCGAAGCGGAACTATCTGCTGCTCGGTCTGGCGAGTATCGCGGGCCTGCTGGCGGTGTTGTGGTTCGTCCTGGTCAAGCTGAACGAGAAGAAGCAGCTTGAGCCGGAGCTGTGGAAGCCGTTCCTCACGGCCGAGATCTGGACCGAGTACCTGATTCCCGGCTTGATCGGCACGCTGACCGCGGCCGCCATCGCGACGGCGTTCGCCCTGGTCCTGGGCGGTCTGCTCGGCGTCGGCCGGCTGTCGTCCCAGATCTGGATCCGCTGGCCCTGCAGCATCATCGTCGAGTTCTTCCGGGCCGTCCCGGTGCTGCTGATGATGCTGTTCGCCTACAAGCTCTACGCGGTCTACAACCTGTTCCCCTCCGACCAGCTCGCGCTGGCGGGAGTGGTGACCGGTCTGACCCTCTACAACGGTTCGGTCGTCGCAGAGCTGGTCCGCTCGGGCGTCCATTCGCTGCCGAAGGGCCAGAACGAGGCGGCCCTCGCCGTCGGCCTCACCACCGGCAAGACGATGCGGCTGGTGCTGCTGCCGCAGGCGGTCACGGCGATGCTGCCGGCGATCGTCGGCCAGCTGGTCGTCATCCTGAAGGACACCGCCCTCGGCTACATCATCACGTACGAGGAACTGCTGCGTAAGGCGGAGCAGATCGGCAACTACAAGTCGAACCTCGTACCGGCCCTGATCTTCGTCGCCGCGATGTTCGTCCTGATCAACTGGGGCGTCTCGGTGCTCGCCAACAAGGCCGAGCAGCGAACCCGCCGTCGCGGCCACACCGCCGGGGGCCCCCTCGCCCCCGACCAAATCGACCAGGCCGCCGTCGAGATCGCCGCGGCCCAAGCAAGACCCCCCGCCTAACAACACGCATCGGTCCCTTGTGACCGGGCGTGTCGCAGTTCATCGGGCCCTTGTGACCACTCCGGTCACAAGGGCCCGCTGCTATGGCGGCCCTTCCTCCTTTGCGTTGATTGGTCTGAATCCGCTCGCCCTTTGCGCGGCGAGTTCGTTTGGTCGCCTACGTAGGCGGGCGGATTCGGACCAATCAACGCTAAACGCCTGCCCACTATGAGCTTCCGGCCCGCGCGTCTATTGCTGGCACCCGTCCCCTGAGTTCTTCCGAATTGTCAGGCCGGTCCGGCCCGCATCAAGGGCTTCATCGGCTAGCGCCGACGCTCACGCGCCCTTGACGCGAACCGAACCGGCCAAGGACAGCGGGCTATTCAGGGGACGGGTGGAGTCTGACCGGGTGTGGTGGTTGCTAGGACGCTGCCGCGTCGCGGGGTGCCGCGGCTTCCGCGAACTCGTGCGCCCTGGCAGTGGCTAGCGACGGTGGTGGGGGGTTACCACCCCGGAATCCGAGGTGGTAACCCCCGCTCACAGTGGCTAGCCGCTTGGGTGGGAAGGCCTCAGTGAGGCTGGAACGCGGTCCGAACTGTCAGCCGAGGAGATGCGGTACGTCGAAGGTGCCGTCGGTGAAGCCGGCCTTTTCGAGGCCATGCGTCGGCTCGGCGAGCACGCGTCGTACATCCGAATGGGCGGGTTTGACCATGTCGCGGAGGTACGTCCAGACGGTGGTCGGAACCGCCTTCTCGTGGTCCAGGGCAACCGCCAGGCCGACCGTCTCCGCGTCGTCCGGGTAGTGCGCGATGTACCCGGCCGCCTGGCCGTCTACCTCGACCACGTAGAGCCCGTACGGCGTCGAACCGTCGAGCGTCACCAGGAAGTCCTGCTCCGCGGCAGTGGACGCTGACGGGAGTTCGGCGTACTCGATCGGCTTGAACGCGATCTCGGCCGCAGGGGCCTGCGTAGCCGCACAGAAGTTCCCCCGCGAGATCTCGACCGGCACAACCCGTCCAGCCGCCTCCTCGAACGACACCCACTCGTACCGGTCGTGCTCGGGATCAACCAGGTCAATGGGCGTATCCGCCGGTACATCGCAGCCGAACACCACCCATCCCCCGGACAGGTCCACCGGCCACAGGGTGAATCCGGACAGCCCGGCCTCCTCCGCGAGCTCACGCTCAGCCGCAGGCAACACCGCCTCCCCCGGCTGGCGACAACCCGCAGGCGCGGTCCAGGCCCAGTCCCCCTCGTAGTCGGCACCACGCTCGGCCCGGTGCAGTAGCAAGTACTCGAACCCGTCGCCACCTGGACGTCGTACGACGACGGTGGTGCCGCGTGGGTCGTCGTCAGCGATCTCGAGGCCATCCCAAGTGCGATCCGTCACCGCAGGGTGCCGAAGGAGTCGCGGAGGATCTCGATCGCCTCGGTGGTCTCGTCCTCGGTCAGGGTCATCGGCGGCGCCATCCGCAGGACGTTGCCGTAGAGACCGCCCTTACCGATGAGCAGGCCGCGATCCTTCGCCTCCTGCTGGAGCTTCGCGGTCTTGGCCGCGTCGGGCTTGGCGTCGTCGGGGTTCACGATCTCGGCCGCGAGCATCAGCCCCTTGCCGCGGACATCGCCCAGCTCCGGATACTCCTCGGCGATGCCGCGCAGGCCATCTGCCAGCTGCGCACCGCGCTTGGCCGCGTTGGCCTGCAGGTCGTGGTCGAGCAGATAGTCGAGCGTGGCCTTCGCGGCCGTGGTGGAGATCGGGTTACCGCCGAAGGTGGACAGCGAGTTCGCGCTGAGGCTGTCCATCAGCGAGGCGCGCGCCACCACGCCACCGATGGCGAACCCGTTGCCGAGGCCCTTCGCGAACGTCATCGCGTCCGGCACGACGTCGTGCGCCTGAATACCCCAGAAGTGCTCGCCGGTCCGGCCCCAACCGGTCTGGACCTCGTCGGAGATGAGCAGGATGCCGTACTCGTCGAGGACCTCCTTGAACGCCGCGTACAGCCCGTCAGGCGGCGAGGCGAACCCGCCCACGCCCTGGATCGGCTCGAGGATCATGCAGGCCACATCGCCCGAGGTGGTGGTCTCGATGACGTTGCGGAGGTCGTCGGTGCAGACCTTGATGTACTCCGCGTCGGGCAGATCGCGGAACGGGCTGCGGTAGCGGTACGCGCCCTGGACGTACTGCACGTTCACCGGGGACAGGCTGCTCGCGGACCAGCCGCGGTTGCCCGTGATCGCCACGGTGCCGAAGGCGCGGCCGTGGTACGAGTTGCGCATCGCCAGCACCTGGTTGGACCGGCGGTTCTGGGTGGCGAGCAGCAGGGCCGCCTCGTTCGCCTCGGTGCCGGAGTTGGTGAAGAAGACCTTGGCGTCCGGAATGCCCGACAGCTCGGCGATCTTCTCGGCCAACTCGATCTGGCGGCGGATCAGGTACACCGTGGAGGTGTGCGCGATCCCCGTGGCCAGCTGCTCGCGGACCGCGTCGGAGATCTCGGCGACGTCATAACCGATCGCGTTGGTGAGGATGCCCGCGAAGAAGTCGAGATACTCCTTGCCCTCACCGTCGGTCACCCGGCGGCCCGAGCCGGACACGATCTCGATCGGCTCTTCGTAGTACAACGCGAGCCAGTTCGGCATGACGGCCTTGTGACGCTCCCAGAGCTCCGCATGTGTCATGGGGCCAGCTAACAACATGTCCGGGGTTGGACGGTAGAAGGCCTATGGTTTTGCCGTGACCACACCTGCCGTGCCGCACGTCGAGATCGAGTCCGTGGCCCAGTTCGACCAGCTCGTCGCGGCCGGCGCCACGGCCATGTCCGGGTGGCGCGTGCAATCGGTAGACCTCACCGACCGGACGACCGCGCTGTTGCGACTGGACCCGGCCGGCTCGCTCTTCCTCGGCGACCGGCTCGCGCCCGAGGCCGAGGAGTGGATCCGCGGTGGCGGTGGCCTGATCTTCCCGAACATCCCGTCGCTGCCGTTCGACCCGTACCGCGGCAGCCTTTACAGCGCGGAGGAGCTGTACGCCGGTATCGAGCAGGGGTACGACGCGACGCCCGACGCGCTCATCTACGCGTGGTCCCGGCAGGTCGACGACAAGGGCGATACGAGTCACACCCTCGCGGCAGCGCTGCACGACCACGCGATCGCGGACGCCCTGGCCGAACAGCCGATGGACCGCCGCTGGGTAGGCGTGATGGGCGGCCACGGCATCGCTCGCGGCACTGCGACGTACCGCGACGCTGTCCTGCTCGGGCGCGAGCTAACCCGGCAAGGCCTGACCGTGGTGACGGGAGGCGGGCCCGGCGCGATGGAGGCGGCCAACCTCGGCGCCTCGCTCTCGACGTACGACGATGAGGCCCTGGATGGCGCGCTGGCGCGGCTGGCGGTGGTGCCGTCGTTCCGGCCGTCAGTGGCGGACTGGGCGGGCGTGGGGTTGGAGGTACGGCGGCAGTACCCGGGTGACGGGGGTGTCGCGGTGCCTACCTGGTTCTACGGGCATGAGCCGCCTAACGTCTTTGCCGGCTGTATCGCCAAGTACTTCTCCAACGCGCTGCGCGAGGACGTACTGCTCAGCCGTGCGCGCGGGGGCATCGTCTACCTGCCCGGAGCGGCTGGGACGGTCCAGGAGATCTTCCAGGCGGTTACACCGAACTACTACGGCGACGACGCCACCCAGATCCCACTGATCCTGGTCGGCGTTGAGCACTGGTCCGTTGATCTGCCGGTCTGGAACGTCCTCCAGTCCCTCTCCGCCGACCGCGCCATGGCCCACGCGATCCACCTGGTCGACTCGATCGAGGACGCCGCCAAACTCGTTGGCTGAGCTGCCGGAGTTCATGAGAGCATCCCGGCAGTTCCCAAGCTGAGAGTAGGTTTCGTCAATGGCGTGTCGTTTCAGTCAGATCGTGCTCAAGTGCCTCGACCCCGAGGCGCTGGCGCTGTTCTGGTGCGAGGTCCTGGACTTCGTCGAGCTCGAACGCGAGGCCGAGGGTTGTATCGAGATCGGCCCGCGCGAAGGGTTCGGTGGCGCGCAGCCGACGATCTTTCTCATCCGCACCGAGGATGTGAAGACGAACGGGCATTCCCGGCTGCACATCGACGTCAACCCCACCGACCGCGATCAGGACGCAGAGCTCGAGCGTCTGCTGGCCGCCGGGGCCCAATTCGTCGACGTCGGTCAGCCCGCAGAGGCGCACTGGCACGTCCTCTCCGATCCAGAAGGCAACGAGTTCTGCCTGCTCAAGACCCGCCTCGCCCCACTCTGACAGTCCCCGTCAGTTGTGAGTCAGGTCGTCCGGTCGGAGGGTGGCGACGAGCTCGCCCCGGCTGCGGACGCCGACCTTGAGGAAGGCCGCTTTGAGGTGGTCCTGCACCGTATGCGGGGAAATCGACAGGCGGTCGGCGATCTCGCCGGTGGTGTGACCGGAGATCACTTCTAGGCAGATCTCGCGCTCCCGCGAGGTCAACCCGTAAGCGACCAGCAGCATCGTCACCAGGTGATGCCCGCTGGCCGGTTCGATCGTCACGACGAGTTGAGGATCGTCGTCATCGCTGATCAGGCGGCTGGCCTGGAGGATCACCCAGCCGCCGGTCGCCGCCTGCACGCGTGCCTGGAAGGAGCCCGACGCGGCCGCCAGAGCACCGGTGACCACGGCCCGCAGCAGCACCAGGAATCGGCCGGGCGCGATCTGATCCAGTTCGTCTTGCCAGGCCGAGGCGGCAGGCGTGACGGCCCGCGGCTCCCCCCGCGGACCCGTCACGACGATCGACGGTCCTGGCGCGCCGCGATGCCCGTGGGCGTTCGTACGAACCGCGATCCGGGTGGCCGCCGCGATCACTGGTGATACCGAGGCGAGGAACTCCACCTCGCGGTCGGTGAACTCCGTCCCATCCCGCACCAACCCCGCGGCACCCCAACAGGCGCCGTCAACGGTGAACGCGGCGCGTAGCTCATGGTCGAGCCCGAGCGGACGCCACACCTCGTTGAGCCGGCGGTTGCCGACTACGTCCCGGTACGGCAGGTCCGACAGCCGGGCGACCGGGAACGGCCTGCGTGCCAGTTCGGCGAAGGAGTTGCGGTCGGTGCCGGCGTACTCCGCCTCGGCCAAGCGCGGCTCGTACTGCGGCGGGATGCGGTTGACGCCACTGGTCATCGAACTGATCACCACGGTGTCGGGGTCCATCGAGGCCCAGCAGGTCAACCCGCTGGCCACGACGCGGTCGACCACGTCGATCGCGGCCGTGTGCAACTGCGCGACGTCGAGCCCCGCCGTGGCGAGCGCCGCGATCTCCCGCCTGGCGGCACGTGCCTGTCCCTCCCACATGTGGCCAGTGTGCGCCCGGTTCCGCCTCGGGGCCATCCCTGAAAAGTGGGGATCCCGGCCGTCGCACGAGCCCATCCGGACGGGATGGTGACGGTCGTCAGCGGCTCCTAGCGTGAGGCGAAACCAGCTGAGGAGGGGATCTGCCATGAAGGCATCCGTGAAATTCAGTCCGCCCGGCACCGGCACCGAGTACGTCGCGCCGGACGCCACGGTCACGGTCAAGATCGCGGCCGTGCACACCGGCGGGATGTACGAGCTCTTCGAGATCGACGCACCCCGCGGACCGGCCGGTCCACCGCACAAAGAGGCGTGGAGCAAGGCGTTCTACGTCCTCCAGGGACGCATCCTCGTGCAAGCGGATGACAGTGCCTACGACCTCGGACCCGGATCGTCGATCACCATCCCGGCCGGCACCACCAACACGTTCACCGTGCTGACGCCCGCGGCCAAATTCCTCGCCATCAGCCTGACCGACAGCATGGGCCGGTTCTTCGCCGACCTGGACAAAGCGCCGGCCGGGGATTTCGAGGCATTACGTGTGGTCATCGCTCGCCATGGCGTGACGATCAACGGGGAGATGCCATGAGTACGACGGCGCAGGTGCTCGCGGTTTTCATCGGGGTGATGCTCGTGTCGGTGTTCGTGATGGAGTCGTTCCTCTATCGCCACCCGAAGCTCTACCCGCTCTTCCTGATCGACGCAGACGACTTCGATGCCGTACGGATGTGGACCATCAACATGGGCTTCTATAACCTGACGACCGCCGTTGCCCTGTTCGCCGGAGTGGCACTGGTCCGAACCGACCATGTCGCCCAGGGGGAAGCGCTCCTTGTGTTCACGGCCGCACAACACGTCTTCTTAGCTTTCGTGCTGGTCGCGTCGCAACGAAAACTCTGGCTCAACTCGATCATGGAGGGTCTGCCGGCGGCCGCACTTCTCGTGGCGGCGCTCGCCTGATTCCTCGCTTTTCGAGAACTGTCGGTGGGCTTGTCTACGGTTTGGCGGACAAGGTCGAGCAAGGAGGTTCCGATGGTTGCCGCCGTACCGGAAGACTTGGCGCGTTTGCTGGTGGCGCACATCAATGCCGGCGACGTGGAGGCGGTTGTCGCGCTCTACGAGCCGACGGCCGTGCTGGCTCTGCCGGGTGGAGGGATCGCGGCAGGGCATACGGAGATCCGGGCGTTCTATACCGACCTGCTGGGCGGATGAGCGGTGGGACGACGCTCAGGGGTGGCGGAGCCAGTCTTCGGCCTGGTCGAGGAAGAGGTCGACCTGCTCGATCTCGTAGCCCTCGCGCACCCGGACCACGCTGAACGCGACCTCTCGCACGTCGCGATCGGTGACCGGCCGATCGACCGGCCGGCGATTGACCGTGGCCATCACCCGGTCGACAAAGTCATCGACCTCGTCCATGTCGTACGCCGCCCGGAGCCGCACCGGCGAGAACTGCGGCGGCTCGAACTGCACCGGGTCGCTCTGCTCTGGGCGGTGGGTCGTGTGGTCGGTCGTCTTGTGGGCCGTGCGGTGCGGGGGCTCGTCCGCCGGCAGCCAGCTCACCGCTTGCGACAGGAAGTCGTCGACCTGTTCGGCCGCATAACCCGGACCGAAGAACGGCCGGCCGAAGGTGGCGTTCTGAACGTCGGCGCGGGTGAGCTCGGGCCGGGTCAGCTCCGGGCCGGACGGCGTGCCGCGCTCGGTGGCGGCCAGCACGCGATTGACGAAGGCATCGACGTCGGCGCGGTCATAGCGCTCGCCGGTCCGCCGTACGGCGAAGTCTGGGCGCAGCAAGGCTCAGTCGCCCGCGGCGGCGAGCTGGCCGCAGGCGCCGTCGATCTCCTGCCCGCGGGTATCGCGGACGGTGGTGGGGATGCCGTGCGCCTCGAGCCGCCGGACGAACTCGCGCTCATCGGCCGGGTCGGAGGCGGTCCACTTCGAGCCGGGCGTCGGGTTCAGCGGGATCAGGTTGACGTGCACCCACCCCCAGTCGCCGCGGGCCGCGAGCTTCTCGCCGAGCAGGTCGGCTCGCCAGGCGTGGTCGTTGATATCGCGAATCATCGCGTACTCGATGGAGACGCGGCGTTTGGTCTGCTGGGCGTATCCCCAGGCGGCGTCGAGAACCTCGTCGACCTTCCACCGGTTGTTGATCGGCACCAGCTCGTCGCGGAGCTCGTCATCCGGCGCGTGCAGCGACAACGCCAGTGTGACCGGGATGCCCTCGGTCGCGAGCTGCTTCATCCGCGGCACCAGGCCGACGGTGGAGACGGTGACGCCACGAGCCGAGATGCCCAGGCCCTCGGGCGACGGCTCGGTGAATCGCCGGACGGCGCCGATCACGGCCTTGTAGTTGGCCATCGGCTCGCCCATGCCCATGAAGACGATGTTGTTGACCCGACCCGGTCCGCCGTTGATCTCGCCACGGGCCAGGGCGCGGGCGCCGTCGACGACCTGCTCGACGATCTCGGCGGTGCTCATGTTCCGGGTCAGCCCGGCCTGGCCGGTCGCGCAGAACGGGCAGGCCATGCCACAACCGGCCTGGGAGGACACGCACATCGTCGTCCGGTCCTTGTAGCGCATCAGCACGGACTCGACCAGCGAGCCGTCGAGCAGCTTCCACAGGGTCTTACGGGTGGTGCCGTTGTCGCACTCCATGTCGCGCACGCGGGTCAGCAGCGGCGGCATCAGGTCAGCGACGAGCTTGTCCCGGGTCGCGGCCGGCAGATCGGTCATCTGCGCCGGATCGTCGGTCAGCCGGGAGAAGTAGTGGTTGGACAGCTGGTTCGCGCGGAAAGCGGGCTCCCCGAGCGCGGTCACCGCGGTCTTGCGCTCCTCGCCACTGAGGTCGGCCAGGTGCCGCGGCGGCTTCTTGGCACGGCGCGGCTCATCGAAAACCAAGGGCAGGGAGGTAGTCATCTTCACCGATTGTCCCTGCCCCGGCCTCCGTTCACAAATTCACCTACTCGAAAGCGGGGAATGTCACCCGGTTCCAGGTCAGACCACCGTCGGTCGTCCGCATCAACCGGCCATAGCTGCTCGCGTAGCCCACCGACGACGTCTGGAAGTAGAGATCACCCACCTCGGCCATGCCGGTGATCACCACCTCGCGGGTGCCGCCATCCACCCGGACCCGCGTCGCCTTGCTGGTCGGGCCGGCGTAGTAGAGCGCCGCGTCCGCGCTGATCGCGGCGATGTGGTTCACCGCGCCGGGCCGCGGCACGTTGCTGGTGACCGTCTTCCAGCTCTTGCCCGCGTCGGACGACAGCATCAACGTCGGTCCGGCCGAGGCCGAGGTGGGACACATCAGCCAGATCACGTCACCCGGTCCCGCGGACACCTGGGTATCGATCGAGGTGGTCTTGCAGGGCGTCATCCGGGGTTTGTGGTCGGAGTTGCTGACCACGACTCCGACCATGCCGTTGACGTCGCCGCTCGCGACGGCCCGGCCCCAGACGGAGTAGTCGTGCGCCCGGCCTAGACCCGGCTCGATCCGGGTGAAGTACGGCGAGCCGCCGCCTCGGTAGAGGTGCATGTCCGAGCCCGTGCCGATTTTGAAGATCGGGGTACTGCCTTGCCCGTAGACCGCCCGGATCACCCCTGGTGCCTGATGGGGGGTCCACGTTTTGCCATCGTCCTCGCTCGACTGGATCGATCGCTGCGAACCACCAGAGGTCCACCAATAGTCGCCCGAGACACCGAGATCGTGCGCCTGCCCCGGAGCGGACTCCTCGTACTGGAAGGTCTTTCCGCCGTCCGTGCTGAGCAAGATCGGATAGCAGCCGGCGCCATTGCAGTTGCCGTCTCCGATAACCCGGATCGTGCTGTCACCGTTGGTCGCCGCACCGCGGAAGTTGAAACCCGACACCGTGACTCCGACAGTCGGCGTCACCGCGGGAGTGGTGGGCGTGATCGTCGGAGTTGTGGTGGCGGTGTTCGTGGGCTGGCCGCCGATGGCCGGTCCCTCGGTCGTGCCTTTGGTCGGCGCCGAGGTCGGCGCGGTCTGCGGGGTGGTCGTCGGGGACACACCGGGAGGCGGCGTGGTGGTTTTGCCGACGACCGGCGGGTTCGCGTCGGTGATGTCGCCGAGGTTCAGGGCGAGCGTCGTACCGGCGGTGACGATCGCGAGCGTGCTCAGCGCGACCGCGCCGATGCGGCGGCGGTGCAGCCGGGTGGCGCCCTTGGAGACGCGGTCCAGCATCACGTCCGCACCGGTCACGTAGTCACCGTCGGCCTTGTTCTGCAGGACCCGCTTCAGGTCGTTCTCGAGGTCACTCATCGCACCTCACCTCCGACCAGGTTCTTCTCGTCCATCAAAGTCCTCAACTTGGCCATGGCCCGGGAGGCCTGGCTCTTCACCGTGCCGGTGCTGACGCCCATGGTCGCCGCGATCTGGACCTCGCTCAGGTCCTCGTAATACCGCAGCACGATCACCGCCCGCTGCTTCGCGGGCAGTTGTTTGATCGCCTCCCACAGGCCGTCGTCGCGTTCGTTGCCGGGTGACTCGCCGGATGCCTTCTCCGGCGGCTGGTCGGTCAACCGCTCCTTGCGGTGCCGGCGCCAGATGCTCACGTTGCGGTTCACCATGATGCGCCGGACATATCCTTCCGGATCGTCCTTGGCATCGATCCGCGACCACGCCAACATGGCCCGCTCGAGCGCGTCCTGGACCAGGTCCGCCCCCGAGTGCGGATCACCGGTCAGCGCATGCCCGAAACGCAGCAGCTTCGGCAGCCGCGCCTGCACGAACTCGTTGAACGCAGCGCGTTCCCCGTCGTTCATCCCCACCCCTTTTCCGACTCCAGCAGACCAAGGACGCCTGACCGCGTCGGAAGGTTGCACGGGCGCGGAAATATTTCACCGTCGCCCGTTGTTGACTGCTCACTGAGATGACCAATCCCTGGAACCTGACCGAGCGGCTGCATGTCGATCTGCAGCGCGTGACCAGTCACGCCTGTCGAAGCTGACCGCCTCCGTACTCCTGGTCAGTCCTTCCGAAAGGTCATCCCCGTGTCATCCGCTCCTACTGTCGCGCCCAAAAGGTTCACCATTCCCTTCGGCGCCCAGATCCTGCTCGGCCTCGCGCTCGGCGTCGTCCTCGGGCTGATCGCCCGCGCCGGTGACGTCGGCTGGCTCGCCACGACACTCACCACTGTCGGCTCGATCTTCGTCCAGCTGCTCAAACTGGCCGTCCCGCCACTCGTCTTCACCGCGATCGTCATCTCGATCACCAACCTGCGCGAGGTGAGCAACGCCGCCCGGCTGGCGCTGCGCACGCTCGGCTGGTTCCTGCTCACGTCGTTGATCGCGGTCCTGATCGGTATCGGGATCGGCCTGATCGTCAACCCGGGCCGGGGCCTGAGCCTCGACACCGCCGGCGCCGAACGGCCCGAGAACGTCGGCAGCTGGCTCGACTTCCTCACCGGCATCATCCCGACGAACCCGGTCGCCGCCTTCGTAGAGGGCAACGTGCTGCAGATCGTCTTCCTCGCGGCTGTCACCGGTGCCGCTGCACTGGCCGTCGGTAAGGCCGCGCAGCCGGTCATCACCTTGTCCGCGGCCGTGCTCGAGCTCGTCCAGAAGGCGTTGTGGTGGGTCATCCGCCTGGCCCCGATCGGTACGGCGGGCCTGATCGGCAAGGCCGTCGCGAACTATGGCTGGGATCTGCTGTCGCCGTTGGCCAAGTTCTCCGGCGCCATCTACCTGGGTCTCGCGCTGGTGCTGCTCGTCGTCTACCCGGCTCTGCTGGCGTTCGTCGCCCGGCTGAATCCGCTGCGCTTCTTCGCCGGCGCCTGGCCCGCGATCCAGCTGGCCTTCGTCTCCCGGTCCTCGGTCGGCACGATGCCGTTGACCCAGCGGGTCGTCACCGACAACCTCGGCGTGCCGAAGGAGTACGCCGCGTTCAGCGTGCCGTTCGGCGCCACCACCAAGATGGACGGTTGCGCCGCGATCTACCCGGCCATTGCCGCGATCTTCGTGGCTCAGGTTTTCGGGGTCGACCTCGGCCTGAAGGAGTACGTGCTGATCGCCTTCGTCTCCGTGATCGGCTCGGCCGCGACCGCCGGTCTGACCGGAGCGATCGTGATGCTGACGCTCACCTTGTCGACCCTCGGCCTGCCGCTGGAAGGCGTCGGCCTGCTGCTCGCCATCGACCCGATCCTGGACATGGGCCGTACCGCCGTGAACGTCGCCGGTCAGGCGCTCGTCCCGGTACTGGTCGCCAAGCGTGAGGGCATCCTCGACGAAGACGTCTACAACGGCCACGAGGACCGCGCGATCGCCGACAACCGGGTGCCGGTAACCGTCTGATGATCAGTACGTCGGTGCTGGGCGTGCCGCAGTCGGTGCTGGGCGTGCCGCTTTCGGTCCTGGATCGGTCTCGGACCCGGCAGGGCGAGTCCGAGCCGGAGGCCCTTCGGCAGACGGTTCGGTTCGCCCAGCAGGCCGAGGAGCTCGGGTATCACCGCTTCTGGGTCTCCGAGCACCACAGCGTTCCCGGCGTCGTTGGCTCGGCACCGACAGTACTGGCGGCCGCCATCGCCGGTGCCACCTCGCGCATCCGCGTAGGCACCGGCGGCGTGATGTTGCCGAACCACCAGCCACTGGTGGTCGCGGAGCAGTTCGGCGTCCTGGAGTCGCTCTACCCGGGCCGGATCGACATGGGCCTCGGCCGGTCCGTCGGATTCACCAACGGCATCCGTAGAGCGCTAGGCGTCGACAAGGACGCCGTGGAGGACTTCGCGGCACAACTGCGCGAACTACTCGGCTACTTCGACGGCAGTCAGCAGGTCCATCCCCAGGTGCACGCACGCCCTGGGGAGGGCCTGCGCCTCCCGACGTACGTCATGGCCGTTGGAGAGGGCGCCTTGCTCGCGGCGGATCTAGGACTGCCACTGGTCATCGCAGGCGTCCGTGGTGAGGACGAGCTCCTTGGGTGGATCAACCGGTACCGCTCGGAGTTCCGCCCGTCGGCCTGGGGCGAGGCGCCGTACGTCGTGTTGGCGTCGACGGTGGCAGTTGCCGACAGCAAGGAAGACGCGCGGCGGCTGTTGTTGCCGGAGGCATGGGCTAGCGCCTATTCGCGTACGCGTGGGGTGTTCCCGCCACTGCAGTCGGTGGACGACGTACTCGCGCTGGAGATGACGGAGAAGGAGCGCGGGTTCTTCGAGTCGTCTCTCGCTGGCCAGGTCTACGGCACGCCTGACGAGGTTGGAACCACTCTGCAGGGGCTGATCGCTCGTACGCAGGCGGACGAGCTACTGGTGACTACGAACAGCTTCGACCGTTCGGAGCTGCTTGCGTCGTACGAGAAGCTCAGCGCCCTAGCCTGACCTGCAGGCCTTTCTTAACGTCCGGCCACTCGTCCGCGAGGATCGAGAACAGCACCATGTCCCGGAACGTCCCGTCGTAACAACGCTGGAACCGCCGCATCGTGCCCTCGTGGACCGCACCCAGCTTGGCGACGGCCCAGAGCGACCTGGTGTTGCGGATGTCCACCCCGATCGCGACCCGGCCGAATCCGCAATCGTCGAAGACATGCCCAAGCATGAGTAGCTTGGCCGCCGGGTTGAGCCCACTCCCCCACAACGCCGGCCGGAACGCCGTAGCGCCCACCTCGATGCTCTCGTTCCGTACGTCGATCTCGGCGAAGCTGGAAGTCCCGACGAGCTGGTTGTCCGCGACCAGCCGGATGGCGTAGATCAGATGGCTGTCGGCGTACTTGGTCCACTGCTCGCGCATGTGGTCGAGATCCCGGGGCGGACCGGCTATGCCGCCATAGCCGGTCCCGTAGACCTCGGGATGCGCGATCGCGTCGTACAGCTCGGGAATGTCTTCGGTCGTCAGTCTGTCCAGGCGGATGTATCCGTCGGTCAGGGTCCGGCCGTCCGGAGCGGTGGTGGTCATTTCACCAGGAGATGCAGGATCAGCCAGACGAATGGCGCGGTGGCGAGCAGCGAGTCCAGGCGATCCATGATGCCGCCGTGCCCGGGCAGCAGGTTGGACATGTCCTTGATGCCGAGGTCGCGCTTGATCATCGACTCACCGAGATCGCCCAGCGTCGCCGTACCCACCGAGATCAGGCCGATCAGCACACCGATCCACCAGTCACCGTCCAGCAGGAAGATGACCGACAGCGTTCCGGCGAGCACACAGCCGATCGTGGAACCGGCAAAACCTTCCCACGACTTCTTCGGGCTGATCGTCGGCGCCATCGGGTGCTTGCCGAACAGCACACCCGCGACATAACCGCCGACATCACTGGCGACCACGACGAGGAAGAACGTGATCACCCGCCCGGGCCCGTCCTCAGGACGCACCAGCAGCACCGCGAAACCGGCCAGCATCGGCACATAGCCGATCAGGAAAATACTCGCGCTGGTATCGCGGACGAACCCCTGCGCGCCGCCCGGCATCCGCCAGAAGACGGTCGCGAGCACGGTGAGGCCCATCGCGGTCAGCAACGCCAGTGGCCCACCGAGATAGGCCGCGACGAGCATCGCGAAGGATCCGGCCAGCATCGGCACCTCGGCGACGGACGCGCCGCCGACCTTCAGCGCCTTGCCCATCTCGTCGACCGCGACCAGGATCACGGCCACCACGAGAACGATGAAGAGCCACTTCTGCCAATAGAGCGAGCCGATGATGGCAGCACCGAGTACGACCCCGACGCCGATCGCGGCCGGGAGATTGCGCCCGGCCCGGCTCGGCGTGGGGGCGCTCTGGTCGAGGCCCATCACACCTCGAGCAGTTCGGCTTCCTTGTGCTTGAGCAGATCATCGATGGCGTCGACGTTCTTCTTCGTCAACGCATCGAGCCGCTTCTCAGCACTCTTGCCCTCGTCCTCGCCCGCGTCGCCGTCCTTGACGGACTTGTCGACGGCGTCCTTGGCGTGACGGCGGATGTTGCGCATCGAGACCTTGGCCTCCTCGGCCTTGGTCTTCGCCAGCTTGATGTACTCCTTGCGGCGCTCTTCGGTCAGCTGCGGCATCGAGATCCGGATCACCGAACCGTCGTTACCCGGGTTCACGCCCAGGTCGGAGTCGCGAATGGCCTTCTCGATCGCGACCATTGCGCTCTTGTCGTACGGCGAGATGAGGACCGTGCGCGGCTCGGGGATCTGGAACCCGGCGAGCTGCTGGAGCGGGGTCTGCTGGCCGTAGTAGTCCGCGGTGATGTTCGCGAACATGGCGGGGTGCGCCCGGCCGGTCCGGATCGCGGCGAACTCGTCCTTGGCGACCTCCACGGCCTTCGCCATCTTCTGCTCGGCTTCGCGGAGTGCTTCGTCGATCACGACAATCCTCGCTTCCTCGGGGCCGCCTCGGTGCGGCCGCTCCAACCCTATGAACGCAACCGGTGCAACGCCCGGAACAACGCTTTGTGCGTGTCGGGACCGTTACCGGCCGGCCGACACGATGGTGCCGATCTTCTCACCCCGGATGACGCGGGCGATGTTGCCCTCCTCCAGACCGAAGATCACGATCGGAAGAGCGTTGTCGCGCGCCAGGCTGATCGCGGTGGCGTCGGCCACCTTGAGACCGCGCGCGAGGAAGTCGTCGTAGGACAGGCCGTCGAACTTAACCGCGTCCGGGTTCTTCTTGGGGTCGGAGTCGTAGACCCCGTCCACACCCTGCTTACCCATCAGCAACGCCTCGGCGCCGATCTCCAGCGCGCGCTGGGCGGCGACCGTGTCGGTGGAGAAGTACGGCATGCCGGAACCGGCGCCGAAGATCACCACGCGGCCCTTGGACAGGTGCCGGTCGGCCTTGCGCGGGATGTACGGCTCGGCGACCTGGCCCATCGTGATGGCGGTCTGCACGCGCGTCTCGATGCCGAGCTTCTCCAGGAAGTCCTGCAGGGCGAGGCAGTTCATCACCGTGCCGAGCATGCCCATGTAGTCGGCGCGGTTGCGCTCCATCCCCCGCTGCTGCAACTCAGCACCGCGGAAGAAGTTGCCGCCGCCGACCACGATCGCGACCTGCACACCGCCGCGAACGACCTCGGCGATCTGCTTGGCGATCGAGTTCACCACGTCCGGGTCGACGCCGAGCTTGCCGCCGCCGAACACCTCGCCGGACAGCTTCAGCAGCACCCGCTGGCGCTTCTCCACCTCAGCCTGTCCAGCCACTGCGCTGGTCCCAGCCACTGTGCTGATTCCAGCCACTGTGCTGATTCCAGCCGAAGAGGCCGGATTCGTCTCGGTACCTTCGGTTTCCGTCACGACTCCGGCCTCCTCGTTAGGCTGTGTTGACTGGCTGGATCGAGCTGCCGTCAGGCCCCGACCTCGAAGCGAGCGAACCGCTTGACGGTCACGCCGGCCTCGTCGAGAACCGTCTTCACGGTCTTCTTGTTCTCCTGGACCGACGACTGCTCGAGCAGCACGACCTCCTTGAAGAAGCCGTTCACCCGACCCTCGACGATCTTCGGCAGCGCGCCTTCCGGCTTGCCCTCTTCGCGAGCGGTCGCCTCGGCGATCCGGCGCTCGTTCTCGACCGTCTCGGCCGGGACCTCGTCGCGGTTGGTGTACAGCGGACGCATCGCGGCGGCCTGCATGGCAGCGCCCCGGGCGGCGTCGATGTTGTCACCCTCGAATTCGACCAGGACACCGACCTGAGCCGGCAGGTCGGCCGCACGCTTGTGCATGTAGGCGGCGACGTTGCCCTCGGTGAAGACGGCGACCTTGCCGAGCTCCAGCTTCTCGCCGATGACGGCGGCCAGAGACTCGATGTTCTCGGCGACGGACTTGCCGTCGGCCAGCTTCTCGCTGAGCAGGCCCTCGATGTCGCCGACCTTGCTCGCCGAAGCGTGCGCGACGATGTCGTTGGCGAGCTGCTGGAACTGCTCGTTCTTGGCGACGAAGTCGGTCTCGCAGTTCAGCTGGACCAGCGCGTTCTCGGCCGCGGCCACGAGGCCGTTGGTGGCGGAGCGCTCGGCGCCACGCTTGGCGGCCTTGGCCGCGCCGTGGATGCGCAGCTCCTCGATCGCCTTCTCGAAGTCGCCGTCGGTGGTCTCGAGCGCCTTCTTCGCGTCCATCATGCCCGCGCCGGTGGCGTCGCGGAGCTTCTTCACGTCAGCGGCGGTGTAGTTCGCCATTCCTCGATCTCTCGTCTTGTCGGAGCGTCTGCTGGGTGGGCTGGCCTGCGGCCTGACCGGAGCCTGGGGCTCTGGTCAGGCCTCGGGTAGATCAGGCCTTGGCGTCGTCGGCCTTCGGGGCCTCATCGGCCACGGCGGTCTCGTCAGCCTTCGGGGTCTCCTCGGCGGCCGGCTCGACTACAGCGGCCGGCTCGGTCTCGGCCGGGGCCTCGGTGGCGGCCGGCGCCTCGGTGGACGCGGCAGCGGCAGCGTCAGCCGGGGTGTCGGTGGCGCCCTGGCTCTCGAGCAGCTCGCGCTCCCAAGCAGCCATCGGCTCCTCGGCGCCCAGCTCCTCGCCGGCGGCGGCAGCACCCTGGCCACCGCGCGACATCAGACCGTCGGCGACGGCGTCGGCGACCACGCGGGTCAGCAGGCCGACCGAACGAATGGCGTCGTCGTTGCCCGGGATCGGGAAGTCGACCTCGTCCGGGTCGCAGTTGGTGTCCAGGATGCCGATGATCGGCAGCTTCAGCTTGCGCGCCTCGTCAACGGCGAGGTGCTCCTTCTTGGTGTCGACGATCCAGACGGCGGCCGGAACGCGGGCCATGTCACGGATACCGCCGAGGGTCTTGAGCAGCTTGTCGTGCTCGCGACGCTTCTGCAGCAGTTCCTTCTTCGTCACACCGGAAGCGGCGACGTCGTCGAAGTCGAGCAGCTCGAGCTCCTTGAGGCGCTGGAGCCGCTTGTTGACGGTCTGGAAGTTGGTGAGCATGCCGCCCAGCCAACGCTGGTTCACGTACGGCATGCCGACGCGGGTCGCCTGCTCGGCGATCGCTTCCTGCGCCTGCTTCTTGGTGCCGACGAAGAGAATCGCGCCGCCGGAGGCGACGGTGCTGCGCACGAACTCGTAGGCGCGGTCGATGTACGACAGCGACTGCTGGAGGTCGATGATGTAGATGCCGTTGCGCTCGGTGAAGATGAATCGCTTCATCTTCGGGTTCCAGCGACGGGTCTGGTGCCCGAAGTGGACGCCGCTCTCGAGCAGCTGCTTCATGGTCACGACGGCCATGAGGTGTTCCTCCTGTCGCGGCCCGGCTCAGCCGGGCACGCCTGTCTCGGTTGTCCACGGCGGACCGGGTCGGTCCGTCGTGCCTGACGCCCGCACGCACCAATCCCCTGACCGGCTGAGCCGGTATCGAGGACCGAGAGGTGCGTCCGCCGTCCCGCACCGAGGTGCGGCCTTTGGTCGGCGGGCGTGCGAAGTCGCCCCGTTCACACGGGACGCCTCCAGAAGTCTACGGGGTTGAACCGGTCGAGGTCGAACCGGGCCCGCCTTCATCCACAGGCCCGCTCCCGGGACGGCTATCCACAGGCGGTGAATCAGTTGTTCACAGAGGGTGATCCGACGGCATCTTCTCCGCATGGACACCTTTTTCCGGCCGCTTTCCCGGTGCTGCCTCTTCCTCGTCGCAGTCTTCGCCGCCCAAGCAGCCGCCACCGCCCCCGCGTGGGCTGCCGCCTTGGCACCGCCTGCTGCCTCGGCACCGGCTGGCGCCTTGTCAACGGCTGATGCGTCGGCACCGGCTGGTGCCTTGGCAACGGCTGATGACGGCTGGCCGCTCAGCCCGCGGCCGGCGGTCGTTCGCCCGTTCGAGCCGCCGCCGGAGCCGTGGGCGGCGGGTCATCGCGGTGTCGACCTCGCGGGTGCCATCGGTCAGGCCGTGCTCGCGCCTGCTCCCGGGACGGTCCGGTTCGCCGGCGCGATCGCCGGCCGCGGAGTCGTCGTGCTCACCCACGGCTCCAGCCGTACGACGTACGAGCCGGTGGTCGCCGTGGTGCGCGTCGGCCAGGTCCTAGCCCGCGGCGAACCACTCGGCCGGTTATCCGCGGCCGGGAGCCACTGCGCGCCCGCGACCTGCCTCCACTGGGGCCTGCTCAGAGGCAAGCAGTACGTCGACCCCCTCACCCTCATACGCCACCAAGGCGTACGCCTACTGCCCTTGCTCCCGCCAGACGGAAAGCCGGGCCTACCGCCTGACGGAAAGCCGGGCCTACCGCCTGACGGAATGCCGGGGCCAGCGCCGGACGGGAAGCCCGGGTTACCGCTGGACGGGAAGCACGTGCTGCCGCTGGACGGGAGGCCAGTGTCGCCGCTGGATCTGGACGGGAAGCCGGTGGCACCGCTGGACGGAGAACCGTTGTCGCCGGTGGACGGGGTGCCTGTCGCGCGGTCCGGGCCGGTTCCCTCAGCGTCGGGTGACGGTGGTTCGACTGGTTCGGGGGCTGCGGGCGGCTCGGGGACGGTGGGCTCGGGCGGCCGTGGCGACGGTTCGGCTGGCGCGTTGGCGGTGGGGTTGGCCGCGACCGCGGTGATCGGTAGTGCCGTACTGGTCCGGAGGCACTGACCGATGAACGTCGGCCGATTGCCGACAGCTCATGGCGCTCAGGTGATGGCGCCTAGCTGGCCGAGGCCATCGGGTGGCGCTCAGGTGATGGCGCTTAGCTGGCCGACGACAGTCGGATGGACGTCACCGGATGGCGGTCAGGGGACGGCGCTCGGCTGTTGGCGGCTAGCGGGCAGGCGGTTCGGCGATGTTGGTTAGCTGCCGGGGACGCGGGCTTGCCAGGCGTCGTCGTCGCGGGCGCGGCGTTCGACTCCCGCGGGCAGCTTGCCGGAGCCGAGATCGGCCAGCGTGGTGTTCTCCAACACGTCGCGCAGACTGTCGCGGGCCGCGATCCAGACCCGCTGCAGGACGACGGCGCGGTCGTTGTAGTTGACCGCCTCGGGCCGGGCGCCGGAGATGCTCACGATCGGACCGTCGACGGCGCGCATGACGTCGGCGACCGAGATCTCGGCCGGGTCCATCGCCATTCGCCAGCCGCCGGACTGCCCGCGCTGACTGGACAGGATGCCGACCCGGCGCAGATCGGCCAGGATGCCCTGCAGGAAGCCGTGCGGGATGCCCTGCGCGCGGCTGAGCTCCTCGGCCGAGATGACGCCGGGGTTGTCCTCCGTAGATCGCCTGGTGATCTCGATCAGCGCCCGAAGCGCATAGTCAGACTTCGCCGAAACCCGCATACAACGCAGTCTGCCGTATCGGGGTACCGGTCACGCGCGTGGATGGGCCTGGTCGTAGGCGCGTCGCAGTCGATCGCCCGAGACATGGGTGTAGATCTGCGTGGTCGCGAGCGACGCATGCCCGAGCAGTTCCTGCACGCTGCGCAGGTCCGCACCACCTTCCAGCAAGTGCGTGGCCGCCGTATGACGCAGACCGTGTGGCGACAACTCAGGCGCGCCCTCGATCGACGCGACCCGCTCGTGCACGAGGCGCCGTACCGCCCGCTGGTCGATCCGCCCACCGCGAGCGCCGAGGAACAACGCCGGCCCGCTGCCGGGTTGGGCCAACGCCGGTCGCCCCTGCCGCTGCCAGCCGTCCAACGCCTCCCCCGCAGGCACGCCGTACGGGACTGACCGCTCCTTGCGCCCCTTGCCGAACACCCGCACGACCCGGCGGCCCGTATCCACGTCGTCGATGTCGAGACCGCAAAGCTCGCCGACCCGGATGCCGGTGGCGTAGAGCAGTTCGATGATGGCGAGATCCCGCAAACCGACCGGATGCCCGTCATCGGCCGCGATCGCGCTCACGTCGAGCAACGCCTTCGTATCGCTCGCACCGAGCACGCCGGGCAGCGTGCGATGCGGCCGCGGGCTGGCCAGCAACGCGCCCGGGTCGGTAGCGATCCTGCCGGTCCGGTGCGCCCAGGCCGTGAACACCCGTGCCGCCGTCGCCCGGCGCGAAATCGTGCTCCGGGCCTTGCCGAGGCTCTGCTGCTTCGCCAGCCAGGAGCGCAGACCGCGCAGGTCGAGGCCGGCCAGCTCGTGGTGCCCGAGCCGGGTGAGGTGGTCCAGCAGGTCGCCGATATCGCCGAGATAGGCCCGAACGGAGTGCGCGGTGAGATCCCGTTCGGCACTGAGGTGCCGTTCGTAGTCGCGCAGTAACACAACGAAATCTCCTGACAAATCAGGGGTTTCGGGTTCTACAACGTTGGCCATGCCTCGACCATGCGCGAGACGGACCGATCGGACAAGTCACCACGCCTTGGATGTGACCGAAGCTCTGGTCCCTGCGCCGCTGAGCGACTACTGTTCGCCCCGATTGCCCAAGTCGCAACGGAGGCACCCCTGACCATGGCCCCCTCGGCGAGCGGACAGACAATAGGCCGGAAACTTCCGGTCGAGTCGGCGTTCACCCGTGTCGAAGACGCACGTCACCGTCTGCCGCGCCTGTTCGGCCGGCGGGACATGGTGGTGCTCGGCCTCGGAGTGATGATCGGTTCTGGCATCTTCAGCCTCAGTGGCAGGCAGGCCGCAGCCGTCGCCGGACCCGCAGTGATCATCTCGTTCGTGATAGCGGCGGTCGTCTGCCTGCTCGCGGCGCTTTGTTACGCGGAACTGTCCTCCACCATTCCCGTATCGGGTAGCGCCTACACCTTCAGCTACGTGACGTTCGGCGAGACCTGGGCCTGGCTGGTCGGCTGGGCCCTCGTGCTCGAGCTGGTCACCGCGGCCTCCATCGTCGCCCGGGTCTGGGGTGCGTATCTGCTGGCGACCCTGGACGGGTTCGGGATAGGCATACCCACGGGCATCGCGAAGTTCGCGGACCCGGAGGCGAATGTCAACCTGGTCGCGCCCGCGCTGCTGTTGCTGCTGACCTTCATGGTCGTGACCGGCACCAAGCTGTCCGCGCGCGTGCTCACGATCGTGGTCAGCGCGAAGGTGGCCGTCATCCTGCTGGTCGTCATCGTCGGCGCCACGCACGTCAAGGCCGAGAACTACAAGCCCTTCATCCCGGCGGCCAAGGCGGCGCCCGCGGAGTCCAGTCCGACCTTGCTGGGCTGGATCCTCGATCTGTCGTTCGGCCCGTTCGGCACCATGGGCATCTTCACCGCGGCCAGCGCGATCGTCTTCGCCTTCATCGGCTTCGACCTGATCGCGACCGCCTCGGAGGACGCCCGCAACCCGCGCAAGACCGTGCCGCAGGGCATGCTGCTCGGCCTCGGCGCGGTCACCGTGCTGTACGTCGCGATGGCGATCGTGCTGGTCGGTCTCCGGCCGTACGGCCAGCTCGGCGGCGACGCCCCGGTTTCGGAGGCGATGGCCTCGGTCGGGGTGGACTGGGCCGCCAACGTGGTCAACCTGGGCGCTCTGCTGGCGCTGATGACCGTGATCATGGTGGTCCTGATCGCCCAGAGCCGCGTGCTGTTCAACATGGGTCGTGACGGCCTGCTGCCGAAGGGGCTGGGCCGGGTCAGCCGGGTCTACTCCTCCCCCGCTCGGGCAGCCACCGCGGCCGGCGCGGCAGCCATCGCGCTGACGCTCTACCCGAAGGTGCTGGAGCTCGAGGAGCTGCTGGTCATCGGTTCGCTGTTCTGCTTCGCGTTCTGCGCGGTCGGCGTACTCACCCTGCGTCGCTCCGAGCCGAACCTGGAGCGCGGCTTCCGGGTCCCGCTGGTGCCCCTGATCCCGCTGCTCTCGCTCGCCGCCACGATCTGGCTGATGCTGAACCTGGCCACCTCGACGTGGGTCAAGTTCATCGTCTGGATGCTCGTCGGCCTGGCGATCTACGGCTTGTACGGGCGCTGGCACAGCCGCCTCGCCAACGAGGACGAGTGGGACTTCGACAACGCCGACACCGATCCAGGCACCGGCGGCCTGCGCGTAGTCCGCAACGAGAACATCGGCCCCAACGGCAAGCCCCGCGGCCGCCACATGCGCCACTGACCACAGCAACACCAGACACCACCGAATCGCCGGCCGCGCACCTCGCGGCCGGCGATTCGCCTTTATCCACAAGGCGCAGATCGGTGTGTACGGACACCGCCACAACGGCATCTTCTCTGCCGGAGGTGGTTTTCGATGCAAACCAAGAATGCGGTCGGACAGTACGGCGAGGACCTTGCCGCGAGTTATCTCGTCGGCCAGGGATTCTCGATCCTCGAGCGGAACTGGCGGTGCGACCTCGGCGAGGTCGACATCGTCGCTCGCGAGGGGTCATGCCTGGTGATCTGCGAGGTGAAGACGCGGCGCGGCCTCGGTTATGGCAATCCGCTGGAGACGATCACCTATCGCAAGCTGGCGCGGCTGCGGCAGCTCGCGGGCCGCTGGCTGCAGGAGCACGAGGTGCATCCGGAGCAGATCCGGATCGACGTCATCGGGGTGATCACGCCACCACACGGCGAGGTCGTCGTCGAGCACCTGCGGAGCGTCGCCTGATGTCGCTCGCGAGGACGTGGGCGATCGCTCTCGTCGGCCTGGAGGGACACCTCGTGGAGGTCGAGGCCGATATCGCCAGCGGTCTGCCCAAAACGACCCTGATCGGGCTGCCTGACGCCGCCTTGACCGAGGCGCGGGATCGGGTGCGGGCGGCGGTCGTCAACACGGGCGAAGAGTTCCCGTTCCGGAAGCTGACGATCGGGCTCTCACCGGCGACGTTGCCCAAGGCCGGTTCGCACTACGACCTGGCCATCGCGTGTGCGCTCCTGGGCGCCGTCGGGGTCCTCCCCGGGGATCGGCTCTACCGCACCGCGCTGATCGGCGAGCTCGGCCTCGACGGGCGCGTGCGGGAGATCCGCGGCACGCTGGCGATGACCCTGGCCGCGGCGGCCGCCGGCTTCGAGGCGATCATCGTTCCCGAGCTCAATGCCGACGAGGCCAAGCTGGTGCCCGGCATCACCGTGTTCGGGGTCCGCTCACTCCGCCAGGTCCTCGCCTTGCTGCGTGGTGCGGACATCCCCGACGAGGAGCCGCCGCGAGCCGAGCCACGCCTGACCTCGGAAACCCTGACCCGCCGCATCCCCGATCTGGACCTCGCCGACGTCGCCGGCCAGAAGGACGGTCGGCTGGCGCTCGAGGTCGCCGCCGCGGGTGGTCATCACCTCTTCCTGCACGGGCCTCCCGGCGCGGGCAAGACCATGCTCGCCGAGCGCCTGCCCGGCCTCTTGCCCGACCTGAACACATCCGACGCGTTGGAGGTGTCAGCCGTCCACTCGCTTGCCGGGCTGATGTCCGGAGGCGGCGCGCAACTGGTCACCCGGCCGCCCTTCATAGCGCCCCACCACACCGCCTCACTGGTGAGCCTCGTCGGCGGCGGCTCGGGCATGCCCCGGCCAGGCGCCATCAGCTGTGCACATCGCGGCGTGCTGTTCATCGACGAGGCGGCCGAGATGCACCCGCTGACCCTCGACACGCTCCGGCAGCCGCTCGAGTCGGGCATGATCGAGATCCACCGAGCCGTTGCCGTCGGCAAGTTCCCGGCCCGGTTCCTGCTAGTGCTCGCCGCCAACCCCTGCGCCTGCGGCATGGCGGGAGTGCCCGGCGGCCTGTGCTCCTGCAGCCAGCACACCATCCGACGGTACGGCGAACGCATCAGCGG
This sequence comes from Kribbella sp. NBC_01245, assembly GCF_036226525.1. NCBI lineage: Bacteria > Bacillati > Actinomycetota > Actinomycetes > Propionibacteriales > Kribbellaceae > Kribbella > Kribbella sp. NBC_01245. The sequence goes on along the minus strand of NZ_CP108487.1, from coordinate 8,587,587 downwards.
CCCCATCCGAGACCGCATCGACATCGTCCGCCCAATCCTGCCGTCCACGCGGGCCGATCTCGCCGGAAGCAAGGACGACCGCGAGTCGACCGCCACGGTCGCCGCCCGCGTAGCCGAAGCCCGCCATCGCCAGCTACACCGCTTCAAAGGCCGCGACTGGCGCCTCAACAGCGAAGTCCCCGGCCCAGTCCTCCGCCGGGATCACCCGCCAAACCAAGCAGGCCTTGAGGAGCTCGAGGAAAAGTACGCCGCCGGCAAACTCAGCGCCCGTGGCTTCGACCGCGCCCTACGCCTCGCCTGGACCCTCGCCGACCTCGCCAACGAGCCCCAACCCACCCGAGACACGGTCACCACCGCCCTCCAACTCCGCACCGGCGCCCCCCTCACCCCACCCGGCACCCACCGCGACATCCGGAGATCCGCATGACCAGGGAGGCAGAGCGGGTGGCGAGGGCGGGCTTGTCGCGGGTCGTTGAGCCTGGGGATCCGGCAGCGCTGGCGTTCGACGGGATGGCTGCGGTCGATATCTGGCTGCGTTTGCAAACTGGCGATCCCCTGCTGGAGCGGTGGTCCGGGCGGGTGGCCGGGGCCAAGCCCGAGGAGGATCTTGAGCGGGCGGCCGCGACGCAGAGCCGCTTCGTCATTCCCGGCGACGATGAATGGCCCGACCAGATCGACGTGCTGGCCGAGGCGGGGCAGCTGAGCCGCCGAGGCGGGGCGCCGTTCGGGCTTTGGGTCCGTGGTGGGGCAAACCTGCGAGAAGTCATCGAGCAGTCCGTCGCCGTGGTCGGGGCTCGCTCCTGTACGCCGTACGGCGAGCACGTGGCGGGCGAGCTCTCGGCCGGGCTGGCCGACAAGGGCATGACCGTGGTGTCCGGCGGGGCGTATGGCGTCGACGCGGCTGCTCATCGCGGCGCGCTCGCGGCAGCGGGGACGACCGTCGCCGTGCTCGCCTGCGCCGTGGGCGTCACCTATCCGAAGGGTCATCACGCGTTGTTCGAGCGCATTCTCGAGAAAGGTCTGCTTGTGAGCGAATTACCACCGGGGTCCTCCCCCACCCGACTCAGGTTCCTCTCGCGGAACCGCCTGATCGCTGCCGCCAGCCTCGGTACCGTCGTCGTCGAGGCGGCCGCACGCAGCGGCGCCCTGAACACGGCCGGCTGGGCGGAGCAGTGCGGCCGTCCGGTGCTCGCGGTACCAGGGCCGATCACGTCCGGCATGTCCGAAGGGACCCACGTGCTCGTCCGCGAGCGAAACGCGCTCTTGGCGACCAGTCCGGCCGACATCCTGGAGGCCGTCGCGCCCTTCGGCTCACGCCTGACCGAGCCCAGACGCGGTCGAGAACGTCCATCCGACCGTCTCAGCCTGGACGAACAACGCGTCCTCGACGCCGTGCCCGTGCTCGTCCCGGCAACCCTCACAAGCATCGCCCGAACCGCAGGCCTAGAGCCCGCCGTGGTGCAGACAGCCCTGACCAACCTCGCCGCCGCAGACCTGGTCGAGCAGACAACCAACCGCTGGCGCCTATCCGCCCAACGCCGGGCGGACCGATGAGCGCCCCGGCCAAGACGGAGGCGACGCCGGACGGACCGATGAGTGCCCCGGGCAGGACGGAGGCGGGCGGACCGATAGGTGCCTCGGGTAAGGCCGGTACGACGGCCAGCAGACCGACGAGTACGCCGGATAACGCGGCGGCGAAGGTGGCCGGATCGACGAGTGGGCCGGATGACGCGGGGACGGAGGTGGGCGGATCGGTGGGTGCGGTTGGTAGGCGGGGGCGGAGGTTTGTGTTGGATCGGTTGGTGGATGTGTCGATGGTTAGTGGGGTCGGCCAGGTGGCTGAAGGGGTCGAGTTCAGCGATGGGTCGGTGGCGCTTCGTTGGCCTGGTGAGACGCCTTGCACGGCCGTGTTCCCGGCGATCGAGGCGGTGATACGCGTCCATGGGCATGGCGGTATGACCGTGGTCCGCTGGCTGGATCCACCAGCGTCGGTGGCCGAAGACCAACAGGCGGCGACGGCCAGAGGGGAGGCAGCCTGAAGGGGCCGGGCCGGAGTGCTGAGCTGCCGCCGTAATGCTGGACTCGACTGCAGGAATGCTGGACTCGACCGGCCCGGGATGACGGTCTCACCCCGGGCCGGTGTTGGCGCGGTGAGGTTAGCGGCCGAAGTCGGAGTCTTTGGGGACTTCCAGGTCGGACTTCGAGAGTTCCTCGATGTTGACGTCGCGGAAGGTGACCACCTTGGCGTTCTTCACGAAGCGCGCTGAGCGGTAGACGTCCCAGACCCAGGCGTCGGCCATCGTCACCTCGAAGTAGACGTCACCGCCCTCGGTCCGGACTTTCAGGTCTACCGCGTTGCACAGGTAGAAGCGCCGTTCGGTCTCCACGACATACTTGAAGATCCCGACGACGTCCTTGTACTCCCGATAGAGCTGCAGCTCCATATCGGTCTCGTACTTCTCGAGGTCGTCAGCACTCATCGGCTCTCCACTCCGGCGGGACTGCCCACATTCTGTCCCATATCGGGCCGCAGGCTGCGGCGGACATTCTCGAACCGCCGACGATGTTCTGGACACGGACCGTGTTCGTCCAGCGCGGCCTGGTGTTCAGGCGTGCAATATCCCTTGTGGATGTCGAAGTCGTATTGCGGGTAGAGCTCATGCATCTCGGCCATCACCCGGTCGCGTGTCACTTTCGCGATGACCGAGGCGGCGGCGATACAGGCGGCGACCCGGTCGCCCTTCCAGACGGCCAGGCCGGGAACGCCTAAGCCGTCGACGCCGAATCCGTCGGTCAGGACGTACGACGGACGGGTGTCGAGGCGGAAGAGGGCTCGGCGTAGTGCCTCGACGTTCGCCACGTGCATGCCGAGGCGGTCGCATTCGGCCGCTTCGATCGCGACGACGGACCAGGCTACGGCGCGCTTGCGGACTTCCTCGTAGACCCGGTCCCGGGCCTTCGCGGTGAGCAGCTTGGAATCGGCCAGACCGGGGACCTGGCCGCGTTTGCCGTCCGGGAGGATCACCGCGGCCGCGACCAGGGGTCCGGCGCAGGCGCCTCGGCCGGCTTCGTCGACGCCGGCGATCGGGTCCAGGCCGGCCCGGCGCAGGGCGCGCTCGTAGCCGTAGATGCCGGCATCACGCCGGATCGTGCTGCCTCGCGGCATCACGGTCATCGCCGACCTCCGAACGCCTCGCTTACCCGAGCCTGTCCACCACCTGCCGTGCGCACCAGCACGCCTGCCACGAGACCACACACGCCCGTGACCATGGCTGCCAGGATGCCCACGATGCCCGCTGCCAAGCGGGTCACCACGCGCGACGCGCCCGCATCACCGGTACCAGTGCCCGACACCATGCCCATCGCACCAGGCACAACACCTGCCGACGTGACGTCTGGGGTGCCGGGGGCGGTTGGGGTGGTGGGGGTCGTCATATTGCTCACTATGCCGACTGGTGAAGTCACTTGGGCGGTGGGGTCAGGGCGATGACGGGTTTGGCGGGGGCCGGGTTCACGGCTGGGGGCACGGTCTTGAAGGTGTCAGGGCGGCCCAGCTTGCTGAAGTTGCTCGCGGGCCACACCACCAGGACCGCGCGACCGGTGATCTTGTCGATCGGGACGAACGCGGCGTCACCGGGCGTCGTACCCTCTGCGCCGGTGTCGGTGAGGTGCACCCGGGAGTCGCCGGACTCGGAGCGGTGGTCGCCCATCACGAAGACCTTGCCGGCCGGGACCGTCACCTGGAACTCCATCGCGGACGGCGCGTCACCCGGGAACAGGTACGCCGTCTCGTCCAGCGGCTGACCGTTGACCATCAGGCGGCCCTGTTTGTCACAGCAGGCCACCTTGTCACCGGGCATACCGATGAGGCGCTTGATCAGGTGACCGTGGCTCGAGTCCGGCAGCAGGCCGACGACCTCGAAGAACCGGCCGACCGAGCCACGCTTCTGACCGCTCTCCTCGGCGCCGAGCCAGCCGCCCGGATCCTCGAAGACGATCACGTCACCGCGCTCGGCATCGGTGATCTTCTCCACCACGACCCGGTCGCCGACCAGCAGGGTGTTCTGCATCGACTCGCTCGGGATGATGAACATCTGGCCGACAAAAGCGCGCAGAATCGAGGAGACGATGAGCGCCCCGACCACGATCAGCACGAACTCGCGCGCGGCGGCCGCGAGTCCGGAGCGATGGGTTTTGGGCGGTTCTTTCGTCGCCGTGTCAGTCACTTCTTCAGCCCCGGGTTCTCGAAGGTTTCCGGAGGACGCAGCTTCGTCATCCGGTCAGAGGGCCAGATTACGCAACAGGCCCGGCCAACCACGTCGTCGACGGGAACGAATCCCCCGCCGGGACTGCCCAGATGCGAACGCGAGTCCGCTGAGGCAGCCCTGTTGTCGCCCATCAGCCACAGCGTCTTCGGCGGAACCCGCACGTCGAAGCGCTGCAATGACGGCTTCGCGTCCTCGGCGAGATACGACTTCTCGTCGAGGGGAATGCCGTTCACGGTGATCCGGCCCTTGATATCGCAGCAGATCACCCGGTCGCCACCGATACCGATGACGCGTTTGACCAGGTGCCCGGTGCCGCTTCTGGGCAGGATGCCGACGAATTCGCCGACCTTGCGCAGCGGCCCGGGCGCTTTCTGCTGCTCGTTGAGCCAGTTACCGGGATCGGCGAACACGACGATGTCGCCGCGCTCGACGTCCCGGTGCAGATAGCTGATCTTCTCCGCCAGGATGCGGTCGTCCTTCCTCAGCGTGCCGTACATCGACTCCGAGGGCACGTAAAACGCCTCTGCGACGAACAGTCGCAGGCCGACGGTGATGGCCAGCGCGAGGACCGTGACGGTGACCGTCTCGATCACAAAGCTGAGCAACCGGCCATGACGCATGCGCCGGCGAGCTCGCCGGTGCCTGCCCTTGCCGGTCGCAGCCGGGCGGGTCCCGGCCTGCGACGACATCCTGGGTTCGTCGGCTGTGATCAGGAGGCGGGAATGTCCCGCTTCTCCTTGATCTTGGCGGCCTTGCCGCGCAGCTCACGCAGGTAGTACAGCTTGGCGCGACGCACGTCACCGCGGGTGACGACCTCGACCTTCTCGACGATCGGGGTGTGGATCGGGAAGGTCCGCTCGACGCCGACGCCGAAGCTGACCTTGCGGACCGTGAAGGTCTCCTGCAGGCCACCGTTCTGCCGGCGGATCACAACACCCTGGAAGACCTGGACGCGGGACCGGGTGCCCTCGACGACCTTGACGTGCACCTTGACGGTGTCACCGGGGCGGAAGGCGGGGATATCGTCGCGCTTGCTCGCGTTGTCGAGCTCGTTCAGGATGTTGCTCATCAGGTGTCTCTTTCTCGCGCGTGCCACAGGTCACCCACGAAATGCTCGGTGGTGAGAGAGTCTCAAAGGACGTGCCGCTCGGTGGTCACCCCCTGTGGCAGGAGCACCTTTCGGCAACAGCGACCAAGTTTGCCACACCGCCCCATACCGGACGAAATCAGCGTCGGCGCCGCCGCTTGGCCAAGTGGACCAGCTCGACCAGCGGCGTCTGCTGCTCGCGCCCGGTCTCGCGATACCCGGCCTTGCCGTAGAGCCGCAGATTGCCCTCACTCCGCGCTCCGGTGAACAGCTTGTACGTCGTCACCGAGGCGGGTGCGGCGTCCTCGGCCAGCTTGAGCAGCCGCCTCCCGACCCCGCGGCCCTGCCAGTCCGGAGTCACCATCAGCCGGTTGATCTCGGCAGACTCGCCGTCCTCGGACACATCCAGGTAGACGGCGCCAACGATCCTGGTCCCCGCGACGGCCTTCCAGGCGGTACTGCCGGCCAGACGGGCCCGTACGTCGGCCACGCCGTCCACCAGCGGCGGGATGCCCAGTTCGCCGTACACCTGGGCCTCCTGGAGGTAGCACGCGCGCTGGAGCGTCAGAAGTTCCCCAGCGTCGTCAGCCGTCGCTGGGAGGATCCGAACCTCGTCAACCGAAGAGGCAGCACTACCCCACGCAGCCAGCAGATCCGGCCGACGCTCGGCGGTACGACGTACAGACTCCTCGTGGCGCCACTTAGCGATAGCCGCGTGATTCCCGGACAAGAGGATCTCCGGTACGTCGTACCCACGCCAAGCGGGCGGCTTCGTATAGACCGGGTACTCGAGCAGCCCTCCGCCCGAGTGCGACTCCTCCGCCAAGGACTCGGGATTACCGATCACCCCCGGCAGCAGTCGCGCGATGGCCTCGACCATGACCAGGACGGCCACCTCGCCACCGTTCAGCACGTAGTCCCCGATGGAGACCTCGTCCACCTGCATCCGCTCAGCGGCGTACGACGCTACGCGCGAGTCGATCCCCTCGTACCGCCCGCAGGCGAATGCCAGCCAAGGCTCGGCGGCAAGCTCGTACGCCAGCTCCTGGGTGAACGGGCGGCCCGCGGGTGTCGGGACGATCAACCGGGGCTGCGACGGCCCATCCACCGGTGCGAGGGCGTCCAGCGCCTCACCCCAGGGCTCGGGCTTCATCACCATGCCCGCGCCTCCGCCGTACGGGGAGTCGTCCACCGTCCGGTGCCGGTCATGCGTCCACTCGCGGAGGTCGTGCACCCGGACGTCCAGCAGGCCGGATTTCGCCGCCTTGCCGACCAGGCTGATGTCCAGCGCGGCCAGGTACTCCGGGAAGATCGAGACGACGTCCAGCCTCACGACGACGCCTCAGGATCAGACGGGACTACCTCCGCGCCTTCCGGGTCGAGCAGGCCCGGGCGGTCGGCGACGACGACGTACCCCTGGGTCGGTCCGAGGGTGGGCACGATCTCCGGCACCAACTCGGTGACGAGTGGCACCAGCACGGTCTGCCCGCTCGGGCGGCGGATCTCCAGCAGGTCCTGCGACGGCAGGTGCACGACCGTGGTGACCGCACCGGCGTCGACGCCATCGGTGGTCCGCACCGGCAGGCCGACCAGGTCGCGGTCGTAGAACTCCTCCGGGTCCTCGGGACGCTCGCCCTCCGGCGTGTCGGCAAGGACCATCACGTTGCGCAACTGCTCGGCGGCGGTCCGGTCCGGCACACCCTCGAACCGCACCAGCAGACGCTCGCCATGCCAGCGGACCGCCTCGACCGTGAGGGTCCGCGGCGGCTTGGTCTCAGTGGTCAACTGCGCGCCGAGGGCGAACCGGCGCTCCGGCTCGTCGGTCCGGACCTCGATCCCGACCTCACCCTTGAGCCCGTGCGCCCGGCCGATCCGGCCGACAGTCACCTGCACCGCTGGTCCCACTCTCTAGCTAGAAGCACTCAGAACAATCGGCTGAGGGCCGCAACCCGCCGAGCGGGTGCGGCCCTCAGTTTGACGCTGTCGGCAGTTCAGCGGCGCGGACGCCGGTTGAACTCGTCGACGAAATCGATCCGAACGGACTCGTGGCTGAGCGCGCCCACCACGGTGCGGATGGCTGTCGCCGTCCGGCCGTTGCGGCCGATCACCTTGCCGATGTCGTCCGGATGCACGTGCACCTCGAGGGTGCGTCCGCGCCGCAGGTTGCGGGCGCGAACGGAAACATCGTCGGGATTGTCGACGATGCCGCGCACCAGGTGCTCGAGCGCCTCGGTCTCCACCACGGTCAGGCCTTGGCCTCGTCCGCGGTGGCCTCAGCGGCCGGAGCCTCGGCAGCCGGGGTCTCCTCGACGACGGCCGGGGTCTCCTCGACCTTGTCGGCCTTCTTCTCGGCGGCCGCCTTCTTGGCCGGAGCCTTCTTGGCGGTCACGGCCTCGGTCTTCGCGGTGCCGTGGGCCTCCGCGAGGGCCTCGTTGAAGATCTCCAGCTTGTCCCGCTTCGGCTCCTTGACCCGCAGCGGAGCCGGGGCCTCCAGGCCCTTGAACTTCTGCCAGTCGCCGCTCGCCTTGAAGATCGCCTCGACGGCCTCGGTCGGCTGCGCGCCGACGCTGAGCCAGTACTGCGCACGGTCGGACTCGACGTAGATGAAGGACGGCTCGGCCTTCGGGTTGTACTTGCCGATCTCCTCGATGGCGCGACCGTCCCGCTTGTTACGGGCGTCCATCACGACGATGCGGTAGAACGGCGCACGCTTCTTGCCGATGCGCTTCAAACGGATCTTGACTGCCACGTTTGTGGGGTCTCCCTTGGAATACTGTCTGGGTGAGCGGCTTGGACGTCGTGGGGACAACACCAGAACCACTCGATGGGCCGGCCGGGTCGTGGAGTTAGAGGGCTGCACGAGATCCGAACGGACTCAGCCCGCCATTCTGCCAGACCACCCACCAACTGGCCAACCCGGCTCCCGCCTAGGGAGCGCGCCGGAGGGTGAGCGCAATCAGCAGCGTCGCGACGATGCCACCGGCGACGACAAACACGGCGGTTTTGATGCCGTCGGCCGTCGCGACCTGCAGTTCTTCGCCGAGGACGCCCTCGGTGCCGGCGTTGGCCACGAGGACGAGGATCGCCAGACCGACCACGGCACCTATTCCGGACCCGGTCGAGACGATGCCTGAGGCGACGCCTTGCTCTTCGTGGGTCACCCCTGTGGACGCGGCGATGAACATTGTCGTGAAGACAACACCGTCGCCGATGCTGACGGCGACGAGCCCGGGCGTGAGGGAGACGTACGAGCTGTCCGGCGACATCGCCAGCCCAAGCGCGACAGCCCCGGCCGCACCGATCACCAGTGCACCGATGAGGGTGCGCCGTAGACCGAACCGGGTCACGGCTCGACCAGCCAGCGCCGAGCCCGCAACGACGCCGGCCGTGGGCAGCAAGAACCCCATGCCGGTCTTCAGCGCGTCGTACCCGCGAACGTCCTGAAAGTAGATGGACAGGAAGTACAGCAGCGAGCCGAAGGTCGCCATGAACATGAAGGCGATCACGACCGCCAAGGTCAACGCACGGTTCGCCAAGAGCCGGGGCGGAATCAAAGGGTCACTGCTGCGCCGCTCGATGACGGTGAACGCCGCCAGCAGCAGGAGTCCCGCGGCCAACGCGCCGAGGATCCACGGTGAAACCCACCCGATCTCCGGCCCCTGAATCAGAGCGAAGACCAGAAGCGTGATGGCACCACTGACTGTCAGCGCCCCCGGCAGGTCGAACGCCCTGGCACCATCTCGCGCCCCGTCCGCCTCGATCAGCGGGAAGGCCAGCAAGAGCGCGGCACCGGTGAGCGGGACATTGACGAAGAACACCGCCTCCCAGCCGAGGGTGCTGGTGAGGATGCCCCCGAGCAGGACCCCGACGACGAGCCCGGCCGCGCCGGAACCACCCCAGATGCCCAGTGCCCGGTTGCGTTCCCGGCCCTCGGCGAAGGTGGTGTTGATGAGCGCCAACTGCTGGGGAAGACCAGCGCACCACCAAGCCCCTGCACCGCGCGAGCCGCCAACTGGACCTCCGGCCCCGTAGCCACGCCCCCGGCGAATGACGCCACGGCGTACAGCAGGAGACCTGTGACCAGCATCCGGCGCCGTCCGAGGAGGTCAGCGGCGCGACCGCCGAACAGGAGGAATCCGCTCGACGCCACGGCGTACGCGCTGATCACCGACTGCAGCGTCTGCGCCGAGTAGCCGAGATCCCGGCCGATCTCCGGCAAGGCCACCACGACGATGTACTGGTCGAGCGAGACGATCAGCATCGCGAAGGAGAGCAGGACGAGTGCCGCCGCGCGACGATCTCGAGGGACCTCCGCCTTCGGCAAGACGAGGTCACATTCCGGCGGAGCACAGGTCGCGCGCATGACCTCTCCAGATTACGACCGGAAGGCAGTCAACCCCGGATGATGCGCGGCGTACGCCGAGAGCAGTGCCGTCGCGGCGGTCACGGAGTCGATCAAGGGATGCCAGGCGAACGCGCGGATGGCGGCGCTGCGGGATCCGGTCATGGCGGCCTCGATGGTGGACCGTTCGACCGCCTTGATCGAGCAGACCAGTCCCGCCTGGTGGTCGGTCAGCTGCAACCCGTCCAGCGGCGTCGGACGAGCGCCGTTCGCGTCGACCACGCACGGAATCTCCACCACCGCATCGTCGTCGAGGTGACGAAGCACTCCCCGATTCCGCACGTTCAGGATCAGCGAGGCGCGTTCGTCATGCGCGATGGCACGCATCAAGCTCAGCGCCACCTGCTCGTAACCACCGGCCGACATGTCCCGCTCGTCCCGCTCCCCCGCGTCGGCCACCTCGCGGCTCTCGACCATGTACGTCGACTCGCGCTCGGCCCTGGTCCGTTGCCACGCCTTGAGCGCCACCTCGGGATGACGCTCGGCCTCCGCGTAGAACGCAGACTGCTGGTCCTGCAGGAATGCCCCGCGAGTTTGCTTGCTCCCGGCAACAGCCGACAGCGTCTCGCGGGCGAAGTAGTAGTAATGCAAGTACTCGTTAGGAATGGCGCCGAGGCTCCGCAGCCACTCCGGGCCGAACAACCGGCCTTCCTCGAACGACCCCAACCGCTCCGAATCGGCCAGCAACTCCGGCAACCGGTCGATGCCGTCGTAGTACAGCCCGCGCAACCAGCCAAGGTGGTTCAGCCCGGCGTAGTCGTAGTAGACCTTCGACGGATCCAGGTCCAGCGCCTGAGCGGCCCGGCGACCGAGGCCCGAAGGCGAGTCGCAGATACCGATCACGCGGTCGCCGAGATACGGCAGCATCGCCTCGGTCACCATGCCCGCGGGGTTGGTGAAGTTGATCGTCCACGCCTCCGGCGCCAGCTCCGCGATCCGTTGCGCGACAGCCGTTGCCACCGGCAACGTCCGCAACCCGTAGGCGATCCCGCCCGCGCCGACCGTCTCCTGACCGAGCACGCCGAGGTCGAGCGCGACCCGCTCGTCGATGGTCCGGCCTTCCAGCCCACCCACGCGAATCGCGGAGAAGACGAAATCCGCACCACGCAACGCGTCGTCGAGCGAGGTCGTCTCGGTCACCACCGGCGCGTTCTCCACGCCGTCAGCCTGCTGCCGCAACACGTCACCGATGGCCGAGAGCCGGGCCCGGTCGGCGTCGTACAGCACGACTTCGGTGACGCGGCCCTCGCCCCGATCGGAGAGCAACGCCTGGTACACCAGCGGAACGCGGAATCCCCCGCCGCCGAGGATCGTCAACTTCACGCCAGCACCACCTCCACACCCGCTTCGGTCCAGTGCGCGCGAGTCGTCTCGTCCGCGCTGGGCTCGGTCACCACCATGGTCAGATCGGACGGCTCGCACACCTTGGCGACACCGTGGCCGGGGAACTTCGTCGCGTCGGCCAGCAGCACCACCCGGTCCGCCGCCTGGATCATCGCCCGCTTGACCGGGACCTCGATCATCGTGCTGTCCATCACCCGGCCGTCGGGACGGATCCCGCTGGTGCCGAGGAACAGCCAGTCCACGTGGATGTGCTTGAGGCACTCCTCGGTCAGGAAGCCGACCAGCGACCGGTAACTGCGCCGGACGAAACCGCCCAGCACGATCAGCTCGATCGCGTCGTCGTTCTGCAACTCCTCCAGTACGGCGAGGTTGCTGGTCACCACTGTGATCGGCCGGCCGTGCAATGCCTGCGCCAGCCGGAGCGCCGTCGTACCGATGTCGAGCAGGACGGACTCACCATCGCCGACCAGTTGAGCGGCGCGCGCGGCGATCCGGTCCTTCTCAGCAGCATGGACCGCACTCACCTCGGCGAAGGGCTCATCCCCATCGTCGACCGCGAGCGCACCGCCGTAGACCCGGGTGAGGCGGCCTTGTTCGTGCAGCTGCTCGAGGTCGCGGCGGATGGTCGCCTCGCTCACGCCGAGCTTGGCCGCGAGCACTTTGACACCGCCCGCGCCGTCGGTCCGGAGCGCGCGCACGATCTGATCCTGCCTTTGCTGTGGCAACACAGAGAGACCGTATCACGCAAACTCCGTCATTTTTAGTCATAATCGTGCGTGGGTATTGCGTAGTTTGCTCATCCGAAGCAAACTGCTCGCAAGAGTTTGATCAACTATGCGAAAGCCTGACGCGATGACTCCTCCGGCCGACGAGGCGCACCAGCACCAGCACCAGCCGCACCTGGACGTGATGGTGTCCGGCCTGCTCTTCCAGGACCTGGTCTTCGGCCTGCCCACCGCACCGCGCCCTGGTACCGAGGTCTGGGCCAGCGGATACACCGAGAGCCCGGGCGGCATCGCGAACTTCGCCGTCGCCCTCTCCCGCCTCGGCCTCGCCACCGGTTTGGCCGCCTGCTTCGGCGCGGACGACCGTGGCGACCGGCTCTGGCGCACCCTGCGCGAGACCGAGGGCATCGACCTCAGCCGCTCGGCCCGGATCGACGGCTGGGCGACCCCGCTGACCGTCGCCCTCGCGTACGACGACGACCGGGCGCTCGTCACCCATGGCGGCACTCCCCCGCTCTCCGCCGACGACCTCCTCGCCGTACCGCCGGACACCAAAGCGGTCGCCGCGCACATCGGTCCGTGGCCGAACGAGTGGTTGCCCAAGGCAAGGGCCAACGGCAGTCTGGTATTCGCCGACGTCGGCTGGGATCCGACCGAACAGTGGGATCCGGCCGTGCTGGACCAACTCGACCACGTCGACGTCTTCCTACCGAACGCGACCGAGGCGATGAGCTACACCCGTACGACGACCCCGGCGGACGCCCTCGCCGCACTGGCCGAGCGCGTCGGCGTGGCCGTCATCTCGGACGGCGCGCGCGGAGCCATCGCGATGGACGCCGGCACCGGTGAGCGGGTCGACGTACCGGCTGAGCGGGTCGACGCGATCGACACCACGGGCGCGGGCGACGTGTTCGCGGCCGGGTTCATCGCGGCGACGTTATGGCAATTCCCGCTGATCGAGCGGGTCCGATTCGCGAACCACCTGGCGGCCCAGTCCGTCACCCGCCTCGGCGGCGCCGACGCCGCCCCCTACCAGCACGAGCTCGCCGCATTCCTCGAACAATCAGGTCAGAAAGAAGGCACAGCATGACTGTTTCGCGTCGCACGTTCATCGGGGGAATGGCGGCCATGCTCGGTGGCAGCACACTGGTGGGCTGCTCGTCCGACATGGGCAGCGGTCCCACCAAAACGAACGCCGCGGGTTCACTCGCGCTGTGGTGCTGGCCCGGCGGCCTGAGCAAGACGGTGCTGAACGAGACTGTGCAGCACTTCCCCGAGGCGGGTATCAAGCCTTCGGAGATCGGTGGCGACTTCAAGCAGAAATTGATCACCACGTTCAGCGGTGGCACCAACATCCCCGACATCACCGGGTTGAAGGGCGAGGACATCGCGTCGTTCCTGCCGCAGGCGGAGCGGTTCGTCGACCTCAACACGCTCGGCGCCGACAAGATCCTCGGCGACTACCTGGAGTGGAAGGTCAAGCAGGCCACCACGCTGGACGGCAAACTGCTGGGCCTCCCGATCGACATCGGGCCGACGGCGTTGTACTACCGCGAGGACGTGTTCGCCAAGGGCGGCCTGCCGACGGATCCGGCCAAGGTGGCGTCCGAGCTCGGCACCTGGGAGGACTTCCTGGCCGCGGGGCTCGAGCTGAAGAAGTCCAACCCGAAGGCCCTGATCGTTTCCGACGCCACCGATCTGTACAGCCTGATCGTCAACCAGGGCAAGGATCGGTACATCGACAGGGACAACAAGTTCATCGGCGACGGCGACCACATCAAACGCGCCTGGGACCTCGCCACCAAGGCGATGACGACCAAGGTGGACGGCCGCACTCCCAGCGGGTCGCCGGACTGGAACGCGGGCCTCGACCAGGGCACCGTACCGGCGAATATCGGCGCCGCCTGGCTGGCCCTCGACATGAAGGCGGCCGCGAAGGCCAGCGCCGGGAAGTGGCGGCTCGCCGCGACGCCGGACGGCCCGGCCAACTACGGCGGTTCGTTCCTGGCCATCACCAAGCAGGCAGCCGACCCGGCGAAGGCCTTCGAGGTGATCAAGTACATGCTCAGCCCGGACAACCAGGCGAAGGCGTACGCCGACGCGACGATCTTTCCCGCGGCGCCGGCGGCGTACGACAAGCCGGAGCTCAAGGCGAAGGACCCGTTCTTCGGTGGACAGGTACCGATCGAGGTGTTCGGCCCGGCGGCGAAGGACATCCCGATCGCTTACGAGGCTCCGGCCGACGGAGCCCTCGCTACGGCGTACTCGGACGCACTGAAGACCGTGCAGGTGGGCAAGAAGACGCCGGACCAGGGCTGGCAGGAGGCAGTCAGCAAGGCCAAGCAGATCGCCAAGCGCCAGGGCGTGCAGTGACGGTACAAGCCGGGCGAGGGGTCTGGTCGTACTGGAGGTTCTACCTGGCGTTGTCGCCGTTCTACATCCTCTTCGGGGTGTTCGGGCTCTATCCCGTCGCCTCGACGATTCTGCTCGCGTTCCAGAAGTGGGACGGGTTCGGCCCGCGGCAGATGGTGGGGCTGGACAACTTCAGGTTCCTGATGGAGGACAGCACGTTCTGGCTGTCGCTGTGGAACACGGTCGTGCTGTTCGTGATGTCGACCGTGCCGACCCTGTCGATCGCGCTCGTGCTGGCGGTGATGCTGCACTCGGCCGTGCGGTTCAAGGGTGCCTACCGGATCGCGTACTTCATTCCGAACATCACCTCACTGGTGGCGATGGCGATCTTCTTCGCGGCCGTCTTCAGCACCAACTTCGGCCTGGTGAACGGCGTTCTGCGTTCGCTGGGGTTGCCGACCGAGGACTGGCTCGGGCAGCCGTGGGGAATCCGGATCGCGATCACCACGATGATCGTGTGGCAGTGGACCGGCTACAACACGATCATCTATCTCGCCGGGTTGCAGGCGATCCCGACCGAGCAGTACGAGGCGGCCAAGGTCGATGGCGCCGGTCCGTTCCGGACGTTCTTCTCGATCACGTTGCCGCAGCTCCGCCCGATCGTCTTGTTCACGGTGATCCTGTCCACCATCGGCGGGCTGCAGACCTTCACCGAGCCGCAGGTGATGGTCGGCAATTCCGGCGGTCCCGGGCAGACGGGGCTGACCGCGGTCCTGTACTTCTACCGGGCGGCCTTCCTTGATAATGACTACGGCTATGCGGCGGCCATTGCCCTGAGCATCTTCATGCTCGTGTTGTTGTTCACGGCAATCAACTGGCGGCTCGTGCGTGGGAGGGCGGAGCGATGACCCGGCAACGAATGCGCGGAATCACCCTGCATCTGTTGTTGCTGGTGGCGCTGCTGCTCAGCCTGTTCCCGTTCTTCTGGACGCTGGTAATGGCGACCAATACGACGGCGGACATCTACCGCTACCCGCCGAAGTTCACCTTCGGGTCACAGTTCGACGACAACGTCCGGCACGTGCTGGACAACGTGGCGTTCTTCCAGTCGATGGGCAACACGTTGATCGTGGCCGTCTCGACGACCACGCTGGTGTTGTTCTTCGATTCCCTGGCCGCCTTCGTGTTCGCGAAGTTCCGCTTCCCGGGGCGGAACGCGCTCTTCGTGATCCTGCTCGCGACGATGTTGTTGCCCGCGCAGCTGGCGGTCATCCCGCAATTCCAGACGATGGCGTTGTTCGGCTGGGTCGGCTCGTTGAAGGCGCTCATCATCCCGGGCGCCGCGAACGCCTTCGGCATCTTCTGGCTGCGGCAGTACTTCCAGAACTCGATCCACGACGAGCTGGTGGAGGCGGCGACCCTGGACGGGTGTGGCTTCCTCGGGGTCTATCGGCATGTGGCGTTGCCGTCCGCCCGGCCGGCCCTGGCGTTCCTCGGGATCTTCACGTTCGTTGCCTCGTGGAACGACTACATGTGGCCGTTGATCGTGCTGACGAATCCGGATCACCTCACTTTGCAGGTGGCGCTCTCGCAGCTGAACCGCAGTCACGGCGTGGATTACAGCATGCTGATGACCGGTGCGTTGATGGCGATGATTCCGCTGGTGATCGTGTTCATGGCGTTCGCCCGGCAGTTCATCAAGGGCGCTACGGAGGGGGCCATTCGCGGCTGACCGAAACTGTCCTGGGCACCCGATAGGCTGCGGGAACTGTTGTGGGGTGGCTTGCGTCGGAGGGACGTTGATGGTCGGGAAGCGTGGGCGGGTGATCGGGCGGATCGCGCCAGGGCAGGTCGGTGAGGTGATGCTGCCGGTGCGAGGTGCCACCGAGGCCTTCTACGCTTACCCGGCGATCGACGAGGTGATCGAGGTGGGCACGGCCATCGTGGTCGTGGAGTTCAACCCACCGCGCACCGTTTATGTCGCTCGCGCAATCTGATCTGTGGTTCGTTAGCCTCTGGAGGGGCCCGTAATGCTCTGGACGTACATCGGTGTGGGCGCTGCCGCGCTATTGGTCTTCATTCTCATGTTCCGGCTCGTCTGGCGGGTGGCCGAGCCCAACGAGGCGCTGATCATCTCGGGCCTCGGCGCGCATTCCAGCCTGGAGCAGATCAACGAGACGCTCGGCTTCAAGATCGTGGTCGGCCGGGGCACCGCCGTGCTGCCCGGTTTCCAGACCGTACGGCGACTGCCGCTGGACATCCGCGCCACGCCGTTGACCGTCACTTGCGTGTCCAGCCAGGGCATTCCGCTGCACATCAAGGGCGTAACGGCGTACAAGGTCGGTGACGACTACGGCTCGATCGCCAATGCCGCGCGCCGCTTTCTGGAGCAGAGCGATGAGCAGGTGATGGGCACGATCCACGAGCTCTTCGCCGGTCACCTCCGCGCGATCGTCGGTTCCACCACGGTCGAGGAGATGCTGCACGACCGCGAGACGCTGACCACCAACATCCGTGGCTCGCTGGCCGGCGACATGGAGAAGCTCGGCCTGGTGGTCGACTCGCTGCAGATCCAGGAGATCGACGACGAGTCCGGCTACATCAAGAACCTGGGCCGTCCGCAGGCCGCCGCGGTCGAGGCCGCGGCCCGGATCGCGCAGGCCGAGCGGGACCGGGAGGCGACCGAGCGCGAGCAGGTGGCCGCCGCCGCGAAGGCCGCCGCCGTGCGGGAGAGCTCGATCGCGCAGGCCGGTTACCAGGCCGAGGTCGACCAGGCGAAGTCCAAGGCCGGCCAGTCCGGTCCGCTGGCCGAGGCGCTGGCCAAGCAGGAGGTCGTCATCGCCGAGACGGAGACCGCCAAGCTGAACGCGTCGCTCGCGGAGAAGCAGTTCGAGTCCACCGTGCTCAAGCCGGCCGACGCCGAGGCGTACAAGCAGCGCACGCTGGCGGCCGCCGCCCGTGACGCCCAGATCGCCGCCGCGGAAGGTAACGCCCGCGAGGTGCAGTTGCGTGGTGAGTCCGAGGCGAAGGCGACCGAGCTGACGGGTCTCGCGGAGGCCGCCGCCATCGAGGCGAAGGCCAAGGCCGAGGCCGCCGGTATCAAGGCGCGTGCCGAGGCGCTCGCCACGAACACCGACGCGGTTGTCGCGCAGCAGCTGGCCGAGGCCTACCCGGAGATCGTCCGCGCCGCGGCGAGCTCGTTCGAGAAGGTCGGCAACATGGTCGTGCTGAATGGTGCCCAGGGCATCGAGGACACCCTGGTCAAGACGATCACTATGGGTGGTTCCGGCTTCGCGCTGGCCAAGCAGCTGATCGACTCGCTCAGCACCAAGGACGCGGACGTGAAGCCGCTGACCCCGGTGCAGGACGAGGCCTAGTTTTCCCTGTACGGCAAAGGTAAACGGCCTTCACGGTAGGGATTTACCCGACCGAACAGAAGGCGGTTCCTAAGTCACGAGCGGTGCGCTAGCTTGCTGCCACTATCACTGTGGGAGTCGCGAGCGTCACCGCTCGTGACCGTTCCAAGGGGACTGATCACCGTGCCGCTCAGACGTTTCATCTCGTTACTGGCCACGATCGTGGTCGGCGCCGCGTGTTTGGTCGCGCTGCCGACGGCGGCCCAGGCCGCGCCGAACTTCAAAGCACCTTTCGGGTGCAACCAGCGCTGGACCTACAGCCACCACTCGCAAGAGGTACGCCGGGCGCTCGACTTCATCCGCTCCGACGGCGGTACGACGAACGGTGCTCCGGCCGTCGCGTCAGCCGCCGGAACGGCCACTCGTCACTACGAGGGCGGTGGCGCCGGCAACTACGTCGTCATCGATCACGGCGGCGGCTGGAAGACGTACTACTTCCACCTGTCGGGCTTTTCCATCTCGAACGGCCAGCACGTCAACCAGGGCCAGCAGATCGGCACCACCGGCTCGACCGGCGCGTCATCCGGCCCGCATTTGCACTACGAGCAGCTGTACAACGGCGTCGGGCAGAACATCCGGATCAACGGCGTCGCCCTGGCGTACCCCAGCTCCTACGGTTCGTACCACCTGACGAGTGACAACTGCGGCGGCACTGGCAACACCAACTTCACCACCTGGGGCTCGGGGATCAACGTGCGTTCCGACGCCAAGCTGTCCGCCTCGATCGTCACCACGCTCGCCGGCCCGACACCGGTCTACGTGCAGTGCCAGAAGCAGGGCGACACCGTCAACGCCGAAGGCACCAGCAACAACTGGTGGTCCAAGCTGCGCGACCAGAACGGGTTCATCAGCAACATCTACATCGATCATCCGGCGGCACAGCTACCCGGCGTACCCATTTGTGGCGCGGGGGTGCAGTTCCAGACCTGGGGATCGAGCGTGAACGTCCGGTCCGATGCGAAGACCAGTGCCTCGATCGTCACCACGATCAACGGGCCGACCACGGTCTGGGTGCTCTGCCAGAAACAAGGCGACACCGTCACCGCGGAAGGTGTCACCAACAACTGGTGGTCCAAGCTCCGCGACCAGAACGGCTACATGACGAACATCTACATCGATCATCCGGACAACAAACTGCCGGGCGTTCCGAACTGCTGAGAAACCTGCTGGCGCCCGAGGACTCCTCGGACGCCAGCAGCTTTTCTGGGCCGTACCTTTCTAGGCCGTATGCAGAGTCAGGCCGTAGGCGCCGAGAATCTCGTTGACCGGCTGGAACCAGGTCTCGCCACCGCCACTGCAGTTACCCCAGCCGCCAGACGTGACGCCCTGGGCCTGGTCGCCGGTGATGAACGAACCGCCCGAGTCGCCGCCTTCCGCGCAGACGCTGGTCTTGGTCGCGCCGTAGAAGAGCTGGCCGTTGCCGTAGTTGACGGTCTCGTTCTTGGCGAGGACATGTCCGCAGTGCCAGTGAGTGGTCGATCCCGAGCGGCAGATCGACGAACCGATCGGCGCCTCCCAGGAGCCGCGGACGAGCTTGTCGCTGGTCTGGCCCCAGCCGAGCACCACCGGAACCGTCCACCAGCCCCAGCCGATCTGGACCCAGGCGTAGTCGTTACCGGGGAACGACGAGCCGCGGAACGTGCCCATCCGCGAGCGGTCCCAGCCGTACACCGCGGCGCCGGCGCCCGAGCAGTGCCCGGCGGTGACGAAGCCACCGTGTACCGAGAAGCCGATCGAGCAGCGAACGTTGCCGGTGTAGTACGGATCGCCGCCAACCGTTCCGGCCGCGAAGGTCTGCGGTGCCTTGGCGTTGACCTCACGCACCTCTACCGGACCGGACTTGCTCACCTTTGCCACAAAGGCGTCTACCGCCTGCGAACGCTTGCCGGCCTGGACGTTGATCACCACGCTGCCAGTACGCGGGTCGGCCGCCCAACCACTTACTGCGCGCGGAACGTTCTTACCCGCGAGCTTGTCGATCTTCGTCTTCTGCTTGTCCAAAGCAACTGCTGTGGACTTCACGACGACAGTGTCGGCACCAGCTGCGTGGACGGCCGCGGCCTTGCTCTGGTCGGTTATGCCGACTACGAGCTTCTGACGGGTCTCGTCGTACCAGAGGCCGCCGAACGCCGTACCGGCCGCCTTTTGAGCTTGAGGTGCCGCCTTGATGGCAGCGCCTTCTATCTTGAGCCGTTCTTCGGCTTGGGCCTTGGTGAGGCCGAGGTCTTGCTGCATCGCGGTCAGCTGGCGCGGTGCGGCCAGAGCATTCGCTTCTGGGGTGGGGGCGGCAGTGGCTTGGGTGGCCAGACCGAGAGCTGGGGTCATCACGAGGACTGCGGACATGATGATCCGCACACTGTTGCGTCTTGTACGCACGGGACTCTCCTTCACCTGCGGGCGGGGGCGGTGAGAGCGCTCTCGGGACACAGCGTGCGTTACTGGCCACAGGGCGTCAAGAGTTCAATGCCGACGTTGTCAGTTGCGCAACTCGGCAACCGCTTACAAGGTCTACAGGCCGAGGTGCGCCAGGACGGCGAGCACGCGGCGATGGCCCGTGCTCATCGGCAGGTCCAGCTTGAGGAAGACGTTGCCGACGTGTTTGTGCACCGCGCCTTCCGTCACCACCAGCCGCTCGGCGATCTCGGTATTGCCCAGACCCTCGGCCATCAGCGCGAGCACCTCCCGTTCGCGCGGCGTGAGCCGCTCCAGCGGACTACTCCGGCGAACCATCAACTGGCTCACCACCTCAGGGTCGAGCACGGTGCCACCCGCCGCCACGCGTCGTACGGCGTCGAGGAACTCGTCCACCCGGGAGACCCGGTCCTTGAGCAGATAGCCCACGCCTTCTGTACCGGAGGCCAGCAGTTCGGCGGCGTAGACCTCCTCGACGTACTGCGAGAAGACCAGCACGGGCAGCCCCGGATGCAGCCGGCGGGCCTCGATCGCCGCGCGCAGGCCTTCGTCGGTGAACGTGGGCGGCAGGCGTACGTCGACCACGGTCACGTCCGGGTGGTGCTCGTCGACGGCCTTCGCGAACGCCTCGGTCTCGGTGGCGACGGCGACCACCTCGAACCCGGCCGTACCGAGCAGCAGGCTGAGGCCCTCCGCCAGGATCGCGTTGTCCTCGAGAATCACTACTCGCAAGGCAGGATCACCTCGATCGTCGTCGGGCCGCCGATGGGGCTGGCCAATTCCAGATGGCCGTCGATCGCCTGGACGCGGTGCAACATCCCGTTGAGGCCGCTCCCCCGGGTGCCGTCGTCGGCCGTGTTGATCGCCGCGCCACCGATGCCGTCGTCGGTGATGGCCAGGTAGAGCTCGGGTCCACGACGTTCGAGCTGTACGTCGATGTGGCCCGCGGCGGCGTGTTTCGTGACGTTCGTCAGGGATTCCGCCACCACGAAGTAGGCGGCCGCCTCGACCGGGGCCGGCACGATGCCGAGTTCGCCGATGCGCAGCTGGGTTTGAATGGGACAGCGCGCGGCCAACGCCGAGACGGCGCCGGCCAGACCGCGATCGGCCAGGATCGGCGGGTACATGGTCCGTAGTACGCCGCGGAGTTCGGTCATCGCCTGCTCGGCGCCATCGCGGGCGTCGTCGAGCAGCGCGGCGGCCTTGTCCGGATCGCTGAGCATGGTCTGTTTCGCGATCCCGATCCGCATCGCCAGGGATACGAGCTGGGCCTGCGTACCGTCGTGCAGGTCGCGCTCGATCCGGCGCAGCTCGGCGCCATGCGCGTCAACGGCGCCGGCCCTGGTGCGGGTCAACTCCTCCACCCGGGCGGCAAGGCGAGCGGCCTCGAGGTCGTCCGGCCGCGGCGCCAATACGTCGGAGGTCAGCCGGGCGTGCGCCTTCGCGATCGCCGGGGTGACCCAGCCGAGCAGCAGTACGCCGACCAGGAACTGGCCGGTCCCGAGAGTCACGGCTTCGAACCAGCTGTTGACGCCGACGCCGAGCAGGGTGAACTGGCCGGGATCGATCCACCACAACGCAATGCCGATGATCGCCGCGGGTGCCGCCAGGGCCGCGGAGATCCCGACCAGCAGGGCCGGAATCCCCAGCAGGGCGATCGGTAGCACGGCCAGCGCACGTCGTACGGAACGGTCTTGGGTGATGGCCCGGATGTCACCGAATCGACGCTCGGTGGCCGGAGGCAGTTCGGGGCCTAGAGGCAGGCCGAGGTACGCCATGGCCCGGGCGCGCTCGGCGTTCGCGAAGCGCACCACCAGCGCTCTGGCCTCCGGCACCGCCCAGCCGAACAGCAGCCACAGCGGCAACGGCGCGAGTACGGCCAGACCAAGGGCGAACCGGCCCAGCAGGTGCTGGCAGGCCCGCAGGCCTCTGGTCAGGATCGTGGTGAGCATTGCTCGGTCTCCGTCACGGGAAAGGATGTCGTCGGCATCGATCCTCCCGTGGACACCCCGCCCGGCGCAGTACAGCAGGCTCTACCTTTTCGCCGGCACCAGGCTAACCGCTACTGGCCGGCTCGTTGGGACGAGCCGGCCAGTTGCGGGGACTAGCAGTCGGCGAGGCCTGCGACCTTTGGGCTGGCTCCGCTGACGTAGTGGTTGCTTACGTAGCCGCCGGCCTGCAGCTTGGCCCACCAGCTGTTGGCGACGCCGTTGATGGTTACGGACTGCCCGGCGGCCTGGCAGAGCGCTACCTGTGTGGTCGGGCCTGGTAGCACTCGCAGCACGGTAGAGGCCGTGGTGGGTTCGGAACGGACGTTGACGTTCGTGCCGGTGGTGTTGATCGTCTGACCCGCACCACAGACCGACACACCTGGCAGTTGGGCATCCGGGTGGTCGATGTAGATGTTGGTCATGTAGCCGTTCTGGTCGCGCAGCTTCGACCACCACTTGTTCGTCGTACCTTCGGCGGTGACCGGGTCACCCTCCTTCTGGCAGACGACGAAGACGCGTGTCGGGCCGGGCAGCGTGGTGACGATCGACGCGGTGACCTTGGCGTCGGAGCGGACGTTCACACCCGAGCCGTACGTCGTGAAGTTGTACTCCGGCTCGGGATCGCCGCCACCGTTGACCAGCGACATGTAGTAGGTCCAGTTCCAGTTCGGACCCGGGTCGGTGTGGTCGTTGTTCGGCACCTCGGAGTGGCCGACGATGTGCGTGCGGTCCTTCGGGATGCCGCGGCGCTCGGCGATGTTCTTGGTCAGCGCGGCCGACGCCCGGTACATCGCGTCCGTGTACCAGGACGGGTCGTTGACCCAGCCCTCGTGCTCGATGCCGATCGACCGGCTGTTCGCGCTGCGCACGTGCCAGGCGATGTCCTTCTCCCGGACCATCTGGGTGATCTGGCCATCGCTCGAGCGGATCACGTAGTGCGCGCTGACCTGCGAGGACGGGTTCTTGAACCAGCTGATGGTGCCGGCGTACGAGCCCTGCGTCGTGTGGACGACGATCCGGTCGATCACGTTGCTGGTCGGGCGGTTCGCGACCTGGTAGTTGGAAGTGCTGGCCGCACTCCAGATGGCGCTCGGGTAGTCGACGGCCATCGCGCCCATCGTCGACCCGGCGTACTTGCCGCGCACGGGGGCGACCTTCGTCGGGCTGACGGTGATGCCCGCGCCTTCGCCGGACTTGACCTTGAGGCCCGCGCCGATCAGCCGGAAGACCTCATCGGCGTACAGCCGGCCAGTGGCCAGGTCGGCGGAGTGCGAGTACTTGGCGACGAGCTGGTACCAGTTGTCGACGTCGTCACGCTGGGCCTCGGTCAGACCGGCCTGGTCGGCGTACGAGTCGAGTACGGCGGCGGCGCCCGCGATGTTGGCCGCGGACTCCTTGGCCACGCGCTCGGTCGGCAGGCCGGTCAGCTTGGTCGCCTCGGACAACGTCCGGTTGGTGGGGTTGCTGACGAGGTGCATCATGCCGTAGCCGCCGGCCTGGCTCGGCTTGCCGTTATGACCGTCGAGGTGCGACTCGGCATATCCGAGAGCGACCAGGAGATCACGCGGTACGTCGTACTGGTCGGCGGCTGCTGCAAAGGCCTTCGCCAGTTCGGCACCGGGGATGACGGGCGCTTGGGGTGGCAGTGGTGCGGCGGTTCCGGGCAGCATGCCACTGAAGGCGATCACGCCTGCGGCTGCGGCGGCCAGAACCGCGGTCATTCTGGGCAGTCGGGCGGTCTTACCCATGGGGTTCCTTCCCTTGCGACGTGGAGCACGCGAGTAGCGGCTGTCCGTGACGATAGGGCAAAAAGTTCCGCCACTGCCAGTAGTTAGGTGAGTTTTTTCCGTTAGTTCGCCTGAAGAGCGCGGGCCTTTTCGCCTGGGTCGAAAGGCCAGGCGCCTGGGTCGAAATGCTCAGGCCACTACTTCGCCGCGCAGGATGATCCGGCGTGGATGCGCGAGGACCTTCGCATCCAGCCGCGGATCGGCGTCGTACACGACCATATCGGCCGGGGAGTCCACTGCCAGGTCACCGGGAAAGCCCAGCCACTCCCTGGCGGCCCAGGAACCGGCGGCGACGGCTTGGGCGGCAGTCATACCGATGGTGGTGAGTTCGGCGATCTCCGCGGCGACCAGGCCGTGTGAGAGCACTCCCCCGGCGTCGGTTCCGGCGAAGACCGGCACGCCCGCCTCGACGGCCGCCCGCAGGGTCGGGATGCGCCGGTCGAACAGCTGCCGCATATGGGCCGCGTAGTCCGGGAATTTCGCTTCGGCCTGGTCGGCGTACATCGGGAAGCTTTCGAGCTGCAGCAGGGTCGGCACCAGCGCCGTACCGTTCGCGGCCATCAGGTCGATCAGGTCCGGCGAGATGCCGGTGCCGTGCTCGATGCAGTCGATCCCGGCCGCGAGCAGATCCGGCATCGCGTGCTCGCCGAAGACGTGCGCGGTGACCCGGGCGCCGAGCTCGTGGGCCCGGGCGATCGCGGCGTTCAGGGCCTCGGCCGGCCAGCACGGCGTCAGGTCACCCGCGTCGCGGTCGATCCAGTCGCCGACGAGTTTGACCCAGCCGTCGCTGCGACGGGCCTCCTGTTCGACGTACTCGACGAGCTCGTGCGGCTCGATCTCCCAGCCGTAGTTGCGGATGTAGCGCTTCGAGCGGGCGATGTGCCGGCCGGCGCGAATGATCTTCGGCAGGTCGGGCCGGTCGTCGATCCAGCGGGTGTCGGCGGGCGATCCCGCGTCCCGCAGCAGCAGCCCGCCGATGGCCCGGTCCTGGAGCGCCTGCTGCTCCTGGGTCTCGGCATCGACGGCGCCGTGCTGGTCGAGCCCGATATGGCAATGGGCGTCGACCAGCCCGGGCAGGATCCAGCCGCCCTCGCTCACGGTGGTGATGTCGGCACCACTACCGGCGGCGGGCCGGTCGATGACCAGCCCGCCGCTGAGGTAGAGCTCTTGCTGTTCGCCAGAAGGCAGAACCACACCGGTCAGCCTGACTACTGAGGTCATGCCCTGACCGTAACCGGTTTGATGACTAGTGATCGAGTGGCTCGTGGCCGCCGGCCGGTGCGGGAGCCGCCCCCGGTGCGCCGTACGCCTCGGTCCCCGCGCTCTGCGGGCATGGGCTCGGGTCGTTCTCGGTGGTGGACGTGCCTGCCGGGCACGGCGAGGTGGACGTCGGGGTCGGCGTTTCGGACGCGGGCGTCCGGGTCGGCGTCGGGTCGTCGGTCGGGTTCGCTGTGGGGGTGGTGGTCGGGGTCGGCGTCGGCGTCGGAGTCGGCGTCGGGGTGGGAGTCGGCGTCGGGGTCGGCGTCGGCTTGGTCGGCCTGACCGTCGGCATCGTCGGCGTCACCGTCGGCGTGTGCGTGGGCCGGGTCGGGCGGAGCGTGGTCTGAATCGGATCCGGCGTGACCGGCGACGTCGTCGGCAACGGGCTCGTCGGCGAGGTGCTCGGCTTGCCCGGCGTCGGCTTCGTGGTCTGGTTGCCCTTGTCGTCGTCGTCCTCGATCTCAGGCACCTTGGTGGGGTCGATCTTGCGCTCGGCGTTACCGGCTCGCTTGGCCTTCGGCACCTCGCCCGACTTGTTCGGGATCAGCACGGCCGAGCGGCTGTACACGCGCATCCAGCGCAGCACGGTGGCGACGAAGTCCTTGGAGTGGTGATACCTCAACAGGGACTTCACCAGGTCGTGCGGGTTCTTCAGATCGTCGTTCTCGGAGCAGAGGTAGATCGCGACCGCGGTGACGGCGTCGTACACGTTGTTGGGGTTGTCGAACCCGTCGCCGTTGCCGTCGACGCCGTACTCTTCCCAGACGGTGGGGATGATCTGCATCGGGCCGACGGCCCGGTCGTAGAAGGTGTCGCGGTCGAACCGGCCTTTGTCGGTGTCGAGCACGAGCGGGGTGCCGGCCTTGCCGGTCAGCACCGGGCCGAGGATGCGGCCACGGGTGGTGCCGGCGATGTCGACCCGGCCGCCGGACGCGTGCCCGGACTCGACCTTGCCGATCCCGGCCAGCAACGGCCAGGTGAGCCCACAGTTGGGGCGGATCACACCGAGGTTGGCGGTGGCACGGCGGTAGGCGGGGAAGACCCCGCGAGGGATTCCGTTGATCGCGTCGGGACGGCCGGGGCGAACAACGGAACGGCCATCGGTGGCGCCCTGGACGGGGACGTCAGCTCGAGCCGGTTTGTCAGATCCAATCCTGCCGTCCACTCCGGGACGTTGCGGGACGACCATGGTCAGTTCGTCGAACTCACCGCTGTTGAGCCCGGCACCGGGTGAAGGGGCGACCGGACGATCGACCGAGAGCAGACCGGTCGGACCGGACCCTCCCGAGGCGACTGTCACGACCGCGCCCACGAGGAGCGGTGCCACACACAACGAAGCGATGATTATTTTGACCCGACGGTTTCCACTACGGGTTAGGCGCATAGAACCACCAACGAACCAGGCGCCAGAAAGTTACCTGAAATCGACGTTAAGTTACCTGAGGCGATAGCTCAATCTCGGTAAGCGAAGATCCCCAGGCACACAACGTACGCCGTCCGTGGGCGGATCGTCACATTGCGTTCCGAAAGTTGTCTCAAAAAATGGGCACGGCGGTTTCCACGGCCTGCGGATGCATAGCGGTGGGGTTATGACCGAAAGGTCAGGAGCCGGCCTGCGGTGCCTCGTCCGGAGTGGGTCCGCCAGTACGCGTTGCGTCGGCACCCGAGCTCGCCGGCGTACATGTCGGCGTCGTGGTCGGGGAAGTCGTCGGAGTGACCGTCGGACTCGGGTCCGCCGTCGGCGTGGCGCAAGGAGGCTCCGTCGTCGAGGGCTCATCACTCGGCGTGGTGGTCGGAGTGACACTCGGCGTGGTGGTCGGCGTCGTAGTGGGCGTCGTGGTGGGCGTCGTGGTGGGCGTCGTGGTCGGGGTGACACTCGGTGTGACGCTCGGCGTCGGACTCCCGTCCGGCGACTTGGTCGGCGACGGCGAGGTCGGGCGCGGCATCGAGATCGTCGGCATCGTGGGCTTCGGCGACGGTGGCGGCGGAGTCAGGCTCGGGTGGATCGTGGTCGGCCGGGTCGACGGCGGGATGATCGGCGCGGTCGTCTTCGACGGTGAGGGCGTCGGCGCCGGGGTCGTCACGGTCTGCGTCACCGAGACGGTCACGACGATCGGCGTCTTGTCGTCCACCACCGGCGGCTTCTCGTCGCGCTCGGCGTTGCCTTCCTTGTCCACGGTCGGCGGCGGCACGTAGCCCTCGCGGTCGGGCACCTCAACGCCGGCCGTGCTGTACGTCTGCATCCAGCGCAGCACGGTGGACACGTAGTCCATCGAGTGGTTATAGCGCAGTACGGCGGCGACGAGCCCGCGTGGATCCTTCAAATTGGCGCCACCGGAGCACAGGTACTCCCCCGCGGCGCGCGCGGCGTCGTAGATGTTGTGCGGGTTCTTCACGGTGTCGCCGTTACCGTCGGCGCCGAACATCGCCCAGGTGCCGGGGATGAACTGCATCGGGCCGACCGCGCGGTCCCACTGGGTGTTGCCGTCGAACTTGCCCTGATCGGTGTCCTTGATCGCGGCCATACCCGGCCCACCGTCGAGCAGCGGCCCGAGGATCTCGCCACGCGTCGTACCAGTCGCGTCGACCCGGCCACCGCTCGCGTGCGCCGATTCGACCTTGCCGATCCCGGCCAGCAGGGGCCAGGTGATCCCGCAATTCGGCTGGGCGGCGGTGATGTCCTGCGCGACCTTTTGGTAGGCGGGCAGCACGCTGCTCGGAATACCCGCGACGCTGCCCGGCAGCGCCGTACCCAGGTCTGTCCTGCCATCGACCGTGCCGGTGATCGGAATCTCGACCTGCGACGGCTTCTCGGTCCCGAGCTGTCCGTTGGCGCCCGGGGACGGGTCCACGTCCTTGGCCAGGTCGTCGAAGACGGAGTCCTGACGCGCCCCGGCGGCGAGAGCGGCGCTGTCGACGATGAACAGGTTGGACGGACCGCCACTACCCGCGACGACCACGCCCACCATGGCGAGCGGAGGCGCGACCCAGATCCAGGTGGCGGTGACTTTCCCACGCCAGCTGTCGGTGCCGCTCAGTTTGTGCCTCACTACCGCCTCACGTCCCCCGCAGTTGCCGATCGTGCTTCGGGCGCAAGGTCGATCTTAACCGCCGGCTTCGTTCTGACAACCGGTTCGGCGTGGTCCGAAATGTCACCGCCCGTGACATCGACCGGTAACTCGCGCATAGGAGTGGCTAGTTCTTGGAGCCCCCGCCGCCGAGCAGGCCCTTCAGCTCGTCGGGCAGTTCGAAGTCGCCGCCGGCGCCCGCGCCACCGCCGAACGCAGCCGGCAACTCGCCCGGCCGGACTGGCTGGGGCGCACCAGCGGCCGGGTTGCCGCGCTTGGCCGGGTTACCCGAACCACGCTTGGCCTTGCCCTTCTTGGCCTGCTGCTTGGCCTTCTTGCCCGCACCCATACCGGGCATTCCCGGCATCCCCGGCATCCCGGGCATGCCCTTGCCGGAGGCCATCGCGGACATCATCTTGCGGGCCTCGAAGAAGCGCTCGACCAGACCGCTGACGGCGGCGACCTCGACCCCCGAACCCTTCGCGATCCGGGCCCGGCGCGAACCGTTGATGATGGTCGGATCGGTCCGCTCGGCGGGCGTCATCGAGTGGATGACGGCCTCGATCCGGTCGATCTCGCGCTCGTCGAAGTTCTCCAGCTGGTCCTTGAACTGGGCCGCGCCGGGCAGCATGCCGAAGATCTTGGTCAGCGGACCCATCTTGCGCACGGACTGCATCTGGGCGAGGAAGTCGTCCAGGGTGAAGTCCTTGCCGCCCTTCTTCTGCAGCTTGGCGGCGGTCTTGGCCGCCTCCTCCGCGTCGAAGCTCTGCTCGGCCTTCTCGATCAGGCTCAGTACGTCGCCCATGCCGAGGATGCGCGAGGCCATCCGGTCGGGGTGGAAGACGTCGAAGTCCTCGAGCTTCTCGCCGTTCGACGCGAACATCACCTGGCGGCCGGTGATCTGCGCGATCGACAGCGCGGCACCACCGCGGGCGTCGCCGTCCAGCTTGGACAGCACCACGCCGTCGAAGCCGACTCCGTCGAGGAAGGCCTGCGCGGTGACGACCGCGTCCTGACCGATCATCGCGTCAACGACGAACAGGATCTCGTCGGGGTTGACCGCGTCCCGGATGTCGGCGGCCTGCTTCATCAGCTCGTCATCGACACCGAGACGGCCGGCGGTGTCGACGATGACCACGCTGTGCTGCTTGGTCCGCGCCTCCTCCATCGCCTGCCGCGCGACCGCGACCGGATCGCCGACGCCGTTACCGGCCTCGGGAGCGAACACCGGCACACCGGCCCGCTCACCGACGACCTGGAGCTGGGTCACCGCGTTCGGCCGCTGCAGGTCGGCCGCCACCAGCAGCGGCGTCTGGTGCTTGCTCTCCTTCATCCACTTGGCGAGCTTTCCGGCCAGGGTGGTCTTACCCGCACCCTGCAGACCGGCCAGCATGATCACCGTCGGCGGCCGCTTGGCGAACCGGATCTCCCGGGTCTCACCACCGAGAATCCGGACCAGCTCGTCGTTGACGATCTTGATCACCTGCTGCGCCGGGTTCAGCCCGCCGCGCACCTCGGACCCCGCGGCCCGCTCCTTCACCGCCGCGATGAAGTCCTTGACCACCGGCAGCGCGACATCCGCCTCCAGCAACGCGATCCGGATCTCCCGGGTGGTCGCGTCAATATCGGCGTCGGTCAGCTTGCCCTTGCCACGAAGATTCTTGAACGTGGCCGAAAGCCGATCAGAAAGCGTGTCGAACACGTGTGATCCGTTCCAGTCGAGGTGCCCCATGCAACCCCGCGAGTCTACCGGCCCTCGTGGACGCCTCAGAATCCGAACGAGTTGTGGGGCTCTGGGTCGGTACGGAACATCCGTGCGAGCTTCGCAACCGCGTCGCCGGTCAACGGGTGAATATGTCCGGCTTGGGCCAGATCGTGAGCCGACATTCCGCCGAGGTACAGCGAGCTGAGCGCCTGGATATCGATGACGAGATCGGCCGGGCCGGTCACCCGCGAAACCTTCGCCGCTGGTCCATCTGTTTGAAGGCGCCAGGTGCCGACATTGGCGGGGCACATCGCGTCGTCTTCGATGGTGAAGGTGATGTCGCCGGGCACTTCGTAGGCTCGACCTTCAAGCGCTGCCTGGACATCGAGGATGCGTGCCCACAGGTTGTCGGACTGGCGAGTGACCCGGAAGGCGCGCGGATTGGTCAGCATCCACCTCAACGGCTCGTCTCGCGGTCGAGCAGGCGCGATGACCGTCTGGGTGAGGTCGAAGTCGAGCAGCAGCGCCCACATCGCACGGTAGGCAGCCGCGTTGGTGGCCTCGAACGCCTCGACGATCAGCGAGCCGGCCTGCTCAACAGTCCTGGACCAAGGCAGGCGGTAATGGGCGATGCCGTCCACCGTGCCGTCCGAGCCGCGGTGGATCAGGTAGCGCAGAGGTCCGTCGGTGCCTGACGACGCATCGGTGAGTCCGTCCCAACGTCCTGCCAGCGGAGAGAGCTCGCCAACCCGAGTCGCACGTACGGCGCGATGGAGCGCGGGCCACGCGGCTTTGGCAGCTTCCGCATCAGCCAGCTCCAGGGAACCTTCGTCAGGCTCTGCCGGTTGCAGGGCCGCCTCGCTACGCCGGATCTCCCACCGGGTGCGGAAGGTGGCCGGCGAGAAACCGAACCGGCCATAGATGCTGCCCTCACTCGCGCTGAGCATGGCGAGCGGAACGCCACGCTGCAGCGCGGCATCGAACATCGCTTGCATCATCCGACGCAGCAGACCTCGGCGGCGAAAGGTGGCGATGACGCCCGTCCCGGTGACACCGGCCATCGGCAGCGGACGCCCCCCGGGCACCGTCACCTCGAACGACAGCATGGCCGAGGCACCCACAACCTTGCCGTCGACAATGGCCGCAACCGGATGGAACGCGGCATCAGCCAGATCGGCGTCAGCCCATTCCTCGAGCTGCTCGGCCGTAGCGGGCGGCCGTGGCGGCGGCCAAGGCTCCGGCCCGCCATGCCACGCCGCCGGTGCCGGCTCCCAACTGGGCAACCCATTGGCATACGGCAGTGCCCGGTAATAGCCGGCCATCTCAGCCCGCACCGGCGTCCGAATCTCGATCTCCACGCCCCATCCCTACACGACCGTCCCCCCACCCCGCACTCAGATTTCAGCGGCCCCTGTGGATAAGCCCAGGACGCCCTCTCTGGCCCGATAAAGTCTCCATCAGGAGGTCCAGATGCGACTGATGGAATTCAACCATCGCTACTCGGCGGCCAAGGACGAGCTCCGCGATAACGGCGGTGCTGGGCTGGCTGCGGCGCAAGCGGATCTGCGTGCCTTACTACCGCAATTGCCGACTGAGCGGGATCGCGCCGTGGCGTCGGCACTGATCGATGGCTTACCCGCGGCCATCGTGCCGCCGCCTCCCCCTAGCGCTCTGTACCTGGAGGCGTTGGAGATCGAGCGTGCCGCCTTTGCGTTCGCCGGCAGTAACGAAGACCGGGCTGCGGCGATCGCTGAGGCGCGCCGCCGGATCTGGGAGATCGCCGATCGGGCCGCCCCCGACGAGAGCTCGAACATTCGCGCTCTGACGCGGCCGCTGGAACACATTGAGGAGAGTCTGACCGACCCACAATGGGACTTCGCCGACCCACCGAAGCCCCCGCAGAACTGATGTCGACCGGGCGCCCGGTCAGCCGGGATTCCGACGTCTACCGAGAGTTCGAGCGGCTCTATCGAGCAGCGCGTGAATTGCAGCCGAGCGACCTCGACCGGTGGAACGGCGATCTGGAAACCGTCGACGGGAAATGGGGTGGCCTCGCGCCGGATGGCACGATGCGGCTCAACGAGCAGCTCGTTCTGAACCATCTCGACCCACAGCGCCCGTCGGCCGCGCAAGCCAGTGCGCTGACGACGGTCTACCACGAGGCGCTACACGGGCGCGTGCCGATCGACGCACCTCTAGAACCGAACGCATTCCGGGGTCGAGAGTCGAAGGCCCTCAACGAAGGACTCACCGAGTACGCCGCGGTGCGGGACACCGACATCTTCGCCGCCAGCACAGGCTATGGCCACGTAACCCCGAATGCGCCCGAGTATCCAGCCGCCCACGCCGCAACGCGGGACCTTCTGAACTACGCGGCCAACTCCCCCACCGAACGAAACGCCCTCGTTGATCGGGCGCTGGCACAGCCGGTGGTGATGCGATGGGACGTCATTGCAGATCACATCGTCCGGACTCGTCTCGACGGCGTCGTACCGGCCGATCCCGCGCACCAGCAAGCGGCCCGTGCCGAGTTGGTGAACGCAATGGCGAACAACTCATGGCACACCCTCGAAGAGGTCAACTATTCGAGCATCGGCGAGGCGGCGGCCACGTCCAGTATCGAGGCCTCCAATCAGGCGATCGGCCGCATCGAACAGCATTACCAGCAGTTCCCCAACCATCCATATCCCTCAGCCTCGCCAAACCCGGCCGCACTCCAGGCGCCCAGCCAAGGGATCGCCCCTACGAGCGGCCAATCGATCAGCCAAGCGGCCGGTCCGCAGGTCAACGGCGAACAGGAGCGACGGTTTGCGTCGCCCGAGATGCGGGCGCCCTTTGCGGGCCAAGCTCCAGCCGCGGGCGCCGTACAAACCGCACCCAAGCTGGGCAACGGCTCGCGCGCCCAAACCGGGCCAGCCGGTCCGACCAAATCCCTCGGCCCCCGCGACCCAACCGACCGCGGCCGCGACTGACGCCCGGCGCGCTGGGCGGGACCCGCTGGACGGGCCAGGGCTGTGGATAAACGGGCACGGCTGCGCTGGGGAGCGGATAGGGTTTCGGGTATGGGCGATCAGATCAGCGTTGCTGAGTTCAATCACGCCCACAACCGGGCACGTGAACAGGTCCGCAAGAACGCCGGGGCGACCATCGAGTCCGATCAACGGAATCTCCGCGAACTCGCCGAGCGGTTGCCGGCCAAGAACCACCGCTGGGCAAACAGCCTCATCGACGATCTACCGAAGGCCGCGATCCCACCGCCGCCCCCCGGGCCATTGTTCATGGAGGCGTCGGCGATCCAGGGCGTCGCCTTTGCCGCGCAAGGCACCGCGGAGGAGAAGCTGGCGATCATCTCCGACGCCATGCGACAGATCTGGGAGATCGCCGAGCGCGCCCCCGCCAAGGAGGCAGCCAACATCCGCGGCCTGTCGAGGGTTCTGGAACATCTCGAGAACGAACTGCGTGATCCGACCTGGCCGGAGCCTCCGGCACAGGGCACTTAATACCGAGCGGCCGTACGCGGCGACAGCGCCCAACCCGGCCGCAGCACAGGCAACCACCAAAGCGAGCGGCCAGGGGATGAGCCAACCGACCGGCCAGCAGCGCCAGTTCGCGTCACCCGAGATGCGTGCCGCCTTCGCCGGCCAGCTCCCGCCGCGGGCGCCGTACAAGCCGCACCCAAACCAGGCAACGGCTCGCGCGCCCAAACCGGCCCAGCCGGTCCCAACACACCTACGTGCTGGTGAAAGAACGCGTCCGGGCAGCTGGCGGTGTTGGCGTCGAGGCCGCGCAGGCAGAGCTTTCGCAGCTGTTGCCCTCGATCGCCGACGACCACGACCGCCGGATCGCTCAGACCCTCATTGATGGCTTTCCCAGCCGTACGGCGCCTCCGGCCCCGCCGACCGAGCTCTACTCGAAAGCGGTGCGAATCCTCGAGTCGGCCGATCGCCCGGGGCATCCCCTCGAACAGCGCGTAGTGGCGATCGAGGGAGCACATCGCGCCATCTGGGCACTGGCCGATGGCGCTCCCGATAGGGTTCGGCGTATGGGTGAGCAGATCAGCGTTGCCGAGTTCAATGTGGCGTTCTCGGACGCGCGCGCCCGGGTGCGGAAGAACGCGGGTGCGACTCTTGCCGAGGAGCAGCGCGCGCTGACGGATCTTGCCGGCCGGTTGGCTGAGCAGAAGGACCGGGATTGGGCTCATCGCCTGGTGGCGAAGCTCGCCCGCAGCGCCACCCCACCGCCCGCGCCTGGGCCGTTCCTAGCTGAGGCTATTGCGGTGGAGAAGACCGCGCATGTGTCCGGCAGCCGCGAGGAGCGGATCGCCGCGATCGCCGACGCACGCCGCAAGATCCTCGAGATCGCCGGTCGGGCCCCCACTGAAGAGGCAGCACACATCGTCGGTCTGACCCGCACACTCGACCACCTCGAGGAAGCACTGGACGACCCGTTCTGGGAACTCGGCGACCCGCCCGCTGTGAGTTCCTGAGATGGCGAGTGACCCGGGTCAGCGCGTAGATCCGAACTCCCCGGCCTACAAGGAGTTCGTCCGGCTTTACGACATCGCCCGGGAGCTGCAGCCATCCGATACCGATCGATGGAACCGCGAGCTGTACGCGACGACTCACGGCCCGATGGGTTCGTTCGACCCGAAGTCCGGTGCCATCCGGCTGTCCCAGGAGAACGTCCTTGACCATCTGAATGGTCCCGGCAGCACTGGATCTCCCGCACATCAGGCCCAGGCATTGGCCACGGTCCTGCACGAAACGAGCCACGCCCGCGCCGAGGTCGACGCACCCAACGAACCGAACGCGCATCGAGCGTTCGCGTCCAAATCGCTCGACGAGGGACTCACCGAGCACCGGACTGTGCTTGACCTCGACGCTTTCGCTGACGCCGCCGGCTACGACCAAGTGGAGCTGGACCAGCCCGCGTACGGCGCTGCTGTCGAAGCGACAGGTCAGCTACTCGACTATGCCGCGGGCCCGGATGGAAACCCCGATGCGCTGGCCCGGCGAGCCGTCGACCAACCCGTGGTGATGCGCTGGGACAGCATCGCCGACGAAGTGGTCCGCAACAAGCTGGGCGATGTCGTACCACCGGATCCCCAGCATCAGCAGGCCGCACGGGCCGAACTGGTCAACGCGATGGCGCACGGAAACTGGGCCGGCCTGCACGAAGCCCGTGAGACGAGCATGGGCGAGGAAGTCGGCCGAACCAGCGTCGAGCGCATGGACCAGGCTGTGGACAGGATCCAGCAGCATTATCGCGATTCGCCAGCTCAGCCGTACCCAGCGACAGCGCCGAATCCCCATGCCGCCGCGAACCTCGACGCACCACAGAATCGGCTCGAGGCGTCGGCACCCGAGGCTGCTGAGCGGGGGCAGGGTGAGCCGGGGCCGGTTGATCTGACGAAGTTGCCGCCGCCTGCTGCGGCTGCTCGGTTGGAGGGACCGGCGGCGGCACCTGCGCAGGTGCAGGGCAATGGGCAGGCGGCTCAGCCGATGTCGGTGCAGCAAGGGCAGGTCGCGCCGACTGGGAACGCGCCGGCGCAGGCGGGGCAAGGGACGACGGGTGGGCAAGGGTCCGTTGCGGGGCAAGGGACCGTGGCGGCGGGGCATGGGGCGCAGGGGCGGGATGTGCCGCCGGAGTTGCGGGCGGCGTTTGCGGGGCAGGCGCCTGCGGCGGGGGCGGTGCAGAGTGTGCCGAAGCTTGGGGATGGGTCGCGTGGGAGTTCGGGGGCTCAGACTGGCGCGAATCGTTCGGTCGGGCCGCGTACTGAGCCGATTGGACGCGACCGGGATTGATCGTCAGCGACCACTGAGGCTGAACGGTTGGCCCTGCGGGTTCAGTCGCGGCTGACGGCGGATGAAGCGAGGAGCGTGGGATGCGGGAGCTGGTTGTGGTTGATGCGCCTACGAATCTGGGGCTGCGGCCGCCTGCGGATCGGACTGTACCGGGGTGTTACAAGTTGGCGGGGGCGTTGCGGGACAACGGGATCGTCCGGAGGATCGGGGCGGAAGACGGCGGGTACGTCGTACCGCCGCGTTATGACCGCGGCGACTGGCAGCCCGGGGATGGCGTGTTCAACGCGGGCGCGATCGCGGCGTACAGCCGGAAGGTGGCGGATCGGGTCCAGCCGTTGATGGAGGACGGGAAGTTCGTGGTGTTGCTGGGGGGCGAGTGCAGTTTGCTACTCGGGCCGGCCCTGGCGTTGAAGCGGCGTGGGCGGTTTGGGGTGGCGTATCTCGATGGGCATTCGGATTTTCGGCATGTCGGCAATAGCCCGTACGTCGGGGCCGCGGGTGGTGAGGCGCTCGCCCTGGTGACCGGGCGTGGGCAGGCCGATCTCGTTGACCTGGAAGGGCTCGCGCCGTACGTGCGGGATGAAGACGCCGTCTCGCTCGGGATCCGGGATGACGACGAGGACTACGACGAGATGGTTGCCGCCGGCATCGTCGTACACCGTGCTCGCGAGATCATCGACGACCCTGGCAAGGCTGCCGCGTCAGCGCTTGCGAGGTTGGAGCAGCTTGACGGGTTCTGGGTGCACCTTGATGTGGACATTCTCGACGCCGAGGTGATGCCGGCCGTCGACAGCCCGGACCCGGGCGGGCTCGACTATGACCAGTTGGTCGCGCTGCTCCGCCCGCTGGTCCATTCATCCCAGTGCGTCGGCATCGATATCGGCATCTTCGACCCCGACCTCGATCCCGATGGCCGGCTCGCAACCGAGCTCACGGACACCCTGGTCGCTGCCCTGCAATGAGCCGAAGCGGGCCCCACCACCCGGCGAAGCCCGCTTCAGGTGAACGGACGGATCAGCTGAAGGACACCGGGATGTAGACGTCGCCGGTGCGGTCGCTGGCGGCGAAGTGGTCGCGGCGGGTCACGATGGCGCAGGTGACGTCCGGGTTGCCGCAGTCGAGACCGCTGGCGGCCTCCTTGACGTAGATCTGCGCGGTGAAGGTCCCGTTGGCCGCAATCGGCACGGCCGCGCTGCCACCGAGCGGCGAGTTCGTCACCCAGGCCGACGGGCCGACGCCCGTGCTGCCCTGGCCGTCGCCACCCGCACACGGGCTGGGCTTGGTGCCATAGCTGTAGTCGGACGGCACAGCGCACAGTGCCACGTAGTACCCCTGCGACGGGTTGTACCCGCTACCCGTGACAGTGATGGTCGATCCCGCCTTGGGCAGCCCGGTCGCGTTGGACGCCGACAGAGTCTTACCAAGGTTCGTGGCGCTGCCAGGCGCGGCCGAGGCCGGTCCGGCGATACCCGCGGCCAGTAACACCGCGGCAGAGCCGATCAGAGCAGATCGACGAAGGATTTTGGTCATAGGGCGGAAGTCCTCTCCTCAGGAAGAAACTTAGGTAAGGCTACCCTAAGAACATCGCCTGAGAGTCACTCCCAAACAGTCGGTACGCCGTGGGGTGCCGCCGCGCCGAGGATCCTCCGCTCCCCCGTCGGCCACACCTGAGCCGTCACGAGGAACTCGTGCGGCGAAGATGGCGTACGACGAGCCGGCTCCATCGACAAATGCGCGACCGGCGCCAACGCGCTGGCACGAGCGCCAAGCCGCTCGATCGCCGCGACCCCCGCCGCCCGATCCTCCACCGACAAGTACTGCCACATCACCGAATGCCAGACCACGGTCAGGAACCCGTCAGCCGGCTCGACAGCACGCAAAAAGGAGACCGCGTCCTCGCGCCGAACATCGGCCGGCACCAGGCGAGCCACGTCAAGCGCTCCCCGCAGCCGGGCAAGCCGAACGGTCATATCGGGCCAGACGTACGACATCAACGTGAGCCGCCCGTCCTCGCTCAACGCGTCCACCGGCGCGATGTCACTACCGACCCGCTCGGCAATCCGCACTTCAACGGACGGCAACGTACGACCGGCCCACGCGTCCGCGATCCGCACGGGACTGTCCATCGAGCCGTACGACGAACCGTCGGCCAGGTCGTACCGGTAATGGTCGGCCCGCAAGTTCAACCCCGCACTGGACCCGATCTCGAAAAGCCGAACCGGTAGGTCGCCGGCCAGTTGCAGCAAGCCGCCGTACAGCGCGGCAGCCCGGCCGACCTCGTTCGTCTGCGGCGGCTGGTTCAGCAGCGAGCGCAGTTCCGAACCACGCGAGCGCAGCACCTGCTCGAACGCCTCCCAACCGAGCACCGGGTCCCACTCGCCACCCACGCTCGGGTAGAACGCCGCCAACTCGGGCACCTCCCCCGCGAGCACCAACCGGTGCACGCTGCCGAGCAGGCGCAGCGCCAACGCCGACGGGCCCGGGTCGTTCTCGTGACCGGCCAGAACGGCAGTCGACGCACCACCGACCTCGTAGTCGTCGACCAACTTGCGCAACAACTCGCCGTACAGGGGTGAACCCAGCTCGTCACAAGCCCGCGCCTGGGTCCGGAAAGTCTCGAGGATCTTCACCCCCTGACTTTATTTCACCCGTCGATACTCCCGAGGGCGCCGAACGACAACCGGTCCAGCACGGTCTTGACCAGGATCCGCGAATCCTCGTCCTCCAGCGGAGAACCGTCCGCGTCGGTGAGGTAAAACACGTCCACGCAATCCGCGCCAAGCGTGCTGGCATGGGCAGAACGGACGTCCGCACCAGCGGCCGCGATCGCCGAGGTCACGTCGTATAGCAGGGCCGGGCGGTCGTGAGCCCGCACCTGCAGCACAGTGGCCGTTTCGGATGCCCCCGGCAACAAGTCGACCCGGCTCGGCTGGTGGCGTCCCAACTCCCGGGCAGGCGAGTCCCGGGCCGTCAGGCGTCGTACGAGATCAGTGTCGTCCCGAAGCGCCACTGCCAGTCGATCCCGCAACCGGACCGGGTCAGGCGCTGAACCCGACACAGACCACTGCGAAATCCCCAGCCCCTCAGAAGAAGTTATGACCGCCGAACGCACTGCAAGTCGCTCCACCGCCATAACCCCGGCCACAGTCGCCAGTGAGCCCACCTGATCCGGTACGGCGACTACAACTCGCAAGTCGCCGTGTTGATCCGATACGGCGACACCGATCTCTCCGATGCCCGCAACCTGGTGTAGCGACGGGATCGGGATAGGCGGCGCATCGGTCCACAGAGACGCGCCTCCCCCGGCAAGCTCGGCACGGACGCGTCGAGCCAGTTCACCGACCAGCCGCATCCGCCAAGGGGAAGCGGCAGCCGGACCGGCCGCACGCGCGTCGGCGTACGTGAGCGCCTCAAGCAGGTCCAACGTGTCCGTGTCGCCAACGATCCCTGCGATCAGGTCAACCGTCATCGGGTCGTCCAAGTCGCGCCTGGTCGCCACCTGCGACAGCGTGAGGTGCTGCCGCACAAGCAACGCGACAGCCGCCACGTCAGCCTCGTTGAAGCCAAGCCGTCTACAAACCTTCTCGGCGATCACGGCACCAGTAACGCTGTGGTCGCCCTCAACCCCCTTACCGAGGTCGTGAACGAGTGCGGCCACGAAGAGCAGGTCCGGCCGACGTACGTCGCGCACTAGCCGGGATGCCTCGACACAGGTCTCCAGGAGATGCCGATCGACCGTGTAGCGATGTACGGCGGACTGAGGCGGGCGGAACCGCACGGCGTCCCACTCGGGCAAAATGCGAGAGATGTAGCCGGACTGGTCCAACGCCTCCCAGACCTCCAGCAAGCCTTCCCCAGCACCGAGGGCTGCGCAGAAGAGCCTGCGGGCCTCCCCCGGCCAAGGGGTCGGCAGGTCGATCGCATGCCGGGCCAAACGCCCGCAGACCGCCGGGGACAACACCAACCCGCGATCGGCGGCTACAGCGGCCGCACGCAGACCAATGACCGCATCCCGCTCGGGACGCGCGTCAGGCATCAGTACGACTTCACCCTCGTGCTGCCCGACACCTTCATCCAGTGCCAGCAGTAGCGGCCCGCCACCAGTACGACGACGCCTAGGTCGCGAAGGCTTCGCCGCAAGGCTTTCGACGCGACGCCAAGACACGTCGCACACATGCGCGAGAGCCCGGCCGGTCGCGTACACGTGCCGCAGCAACGCCTCACGATCGGGCATACCCATACCGCGGGCCACGTCGGCCGCAACGTCCGCTACCAGGCGATCGGTGGCACGACCCGCCACTGCGTGCAGCTCATCCCGTACGTCCAGCAGGTCGCGCCGGGCGCGTTCCACCACCGGATGCGGGACATCGATCAACCACGACGCCACCAAGGCCCGAAGCACCACGGCGTCCCGCAGACCGCCGTACGCCTCCTTGAGGTCAGGCTCGGCCAAGTGCGCGACCTCGCCGACATTGCTGGCGCGATCGCGGCAAGCCTCGGCAAGTGCCGGTAGCCGCTTCTTCGCCGTACGGCGCCAGTCGGCCATCAGGACCGACCGAAGTTCCAGTGTGAGGTGTGAGTCGCCGGCGACGTGCCGGGCGTCCAGCAGTCCCAGCGCGACGCGGATGTCGTCAGCGGCCGCTGCACGGGCCTCCGCGATCGTCCGCACGCTGTGGTCGAGCCTGGTCCGCGAATCCCACAGCGGATACCAGATCTGGGCGGCGAGTTCGTCCACCCGGGGATAGTCGTCGACGTGCACCAGCATCACGTCGAGATCGCTGTACGGGGAGAGCTCCTCCCGGCCGTAACCGCCGACCGCGACCAGGGCGACGCCCTCGGCCGGAAGACCGAGGGCGTCGCAGGCCTTGGAGAGGAGCAGGTACAGCAGCGCGTCGGCCTCCTCGGCCCGCACGCGCCGCTGTTCTGCTCGTTCCGTCATCAAAGGGCCGACATCTAGAGGGCGTCTCCGTCACGCTCGCCGGTACGGACCCGGATGATCGTCTCGACCGGGGTGACCCAGGCCTTGCCGTCACCGATCTTGCCGGTCTGCGCGGCCTTCACCACGACGTCCAGCACCTCGGCGGCGTCGCCGTCCTCGACCACGACCTCGAGCCGGACCTTCGGGACCAGGTCCACCTCGTACTCGGCGCCGCGGTAGACCTCGGTGTGGCCCTTCTGCCGGCCGTAGCCGCTGGCCTCGGTCACCGTCATACCGGTCACACCGAACGTCTCGAGCGCCGCCCGGACGTCGTCCAGCTTGTGCGGCTTCACCACCGCGGTGATGAGCTTCATGCGTTCGCCTCTTCCTTGTCAGTGGACTCGTCCGCCACAGTCTCCGCCTTGGGCTCGACCGCACGGCCCAGGTGGCTACGGATACCGCCGCCACCGGAGGTGAACTCGTACGCCGTCTCGGCGTGCTCGACCTGGTCGATACCGGTGACCTCGTCGTCCTCCTTGAGCCGGAAGCCGATGGTGAGATCGATGACCTTGGCCAGGATGAAGGCGACCACGAAGCTGTAGACACCGACGATCAGGTTGGCCAGCGCCTGCTTGCCGAGCTGGCCCGCACCGCCGCCGTAGAAGAGGCCGTCGACCGCGGCCGGAGCGGCCGCACTGCCGAGGAAGCCGATTCCGAGCGAGCCGACCAGACCGCCGACCAGGTGCACGCCGACCACGTCGAGCGAGTCGTCGAAGCCGAGCTTGTACTTCAGCGAGACCGCGAAGGCGCAGATCGCACCGGCGACCAGGCCGAGGAAGATCGCGCCGATCGGCGTCACCGCGGCACAGGCCGGGGTGATGGCGACCAGACCGGCGATCGCGCCGGAGGCCAGACCCAGCGTGGTGGCGCGGCCGTGCCGGATACGCTCGACGATGAGCCAGCCGATCACCGCGGCGGCCGTGGCCACCTGGGTGTTCACGAACGTGATGGCCGCGGTCGAACCCGCGCTCAGCGCCGAACCGGCGTTGAAGCCGAACCAGCCGAACCACAGCAGACCGGCACCGAGCAGCACCAGCGGCAGGCTGTGCGGACGCATCGGGTCCTTGCGCCAGCCGATCCGGCGTCCCAGCACGATCGCCAGGGCCAGGGCTGCCGCACCGGCGTTCACGTGCACCGCCGTACCACCGGCGAAGTCGAGCGCCTTGATACCGGCACCGATGAAGCCGCCGCCACCGTCGGCGTCGAAGAACCACACCGAGTGCGCGACCGGGAAGTAGACCAGGCTGGTCCACAGCGCCACGAAAACGATCCAGCCGCGGAACGTCGCCCGGTCGGCGATGGCACCTGAGATCAGCGCCGGCGTGATGATGGCGAACATCAGCTGGAAGGCCACGAAGGCGAGGCTCGGAATGGCATGCCCCTCGGCACCGGTGACGGACTCCGGAGCCAGTAGCCCCTTCAGCCCGACGGCCGAGAAGTTGCCGATCACCCCGCCGTTGTCACCACCGAATGTCAGAGAGTAGCCGACCACCACCCAGAGAATTGTGACGACGGCGATGGTGATGGCACTCATCATCATCATGTTCAGCACGCTCTTCACGCGCACCATGCCGCCGTAGAAGAAAGCCAGGCCTGGTGTCATCAGGAACACCAGCGCAGCACTGATCAAAACCCAGGCGGTATCGCCGGCGTTGATCTCCATCGTGGTCCCTTCGTCGATCACGAACCGGGCCGTCGTCCTCATCGGTCGCTCCACTACACCGGGGAGCCCGCGTGCGGCCACATGGCAAACGTTGGCGTCGAGCCGTTTCAACCGATCGCGGCATTTGTTTCGCGGATGTGACAAACCGGCCCGCCAGGTGACATCCGGATGACGGATCGGCCGCCGGGTGGCACTCTTGCTCCACCACACGGCCGCAGCCGCGCCACTGCGACCGTCCGAGCCGAGAGCAGTCGAAATGGAGACGAACAACGGGGAACGGCCACGTCGTGGCCGCCCGCGGGATCCCGAGGCGGAACCGCGGATTCGCAGGCACGCCATCCAATTGTTGCTGGAGCGCGGTTTCGACGGCATGACCGTCGACGACGTGGCCGAGGCGGCCGGGGTGGGCAAGGCGACGATCTACCGTCGCTGGGCCAGCAAGGAGGAACTCGCGCACGATGCGATGACCGAGGTCTTCAGCATCGAGGTGCCCGATCCGGATACCGGCTCGATCGCCGGCGACCTGACCCAGGTCTATGCCGATGCGGTCGTTTTCGCCAGCAGTAAAGAGGGTTTGGCCCTGATCAGGCTCGCTATCAGCGAGATCAACCGGGACGAGCTGACGGCCGCGTTGTACCGCCGCTTCCTGCAGCACCGGATCGACCTGACCGCCGCGGCCGTCGATCGGGCCCGGTCCCGGGGTGAGGCCATCCGGCCCGACGCGGACATCTCCGTGATGGTCCAGTGGCTCGCCGGTGTGCTGATCATGCGGGCCCTCACCGGTGAGCCGATGCCAGGTGTCGAGGACGTCGACGCCCTGGTCCGGATGACCCTGTTCGGCATTTGCGGGGACGCGGCAACTACTGTGCGAGACCGAACAACAGCAGAGA
This sequence comes from Kribbella sp. NBC_01245, assembly GCF_036226525.1. Lineage (NCBI taxonomy): Bacteria > Bacillati > Actinomycetota > Actinomycetes > Propionibacteriales > Kribbellaceae > Kribbella > Kribbella sp. NBC_01245. The sequence goes on along the minus strand of NZ_CP108487.1, from coordinate 8,544,435 downwards.
GATAATCGCGGCCACCACGAGCGCTACTGCCGCCCAGTAGCCAGTACGACGCCTGCGCCGGCCGAGCGCCGCTCCGGCCGCCCAGGCGTCGTCCGCGAGACCAGGTGAGAGGACTCCGTCCACCGCCTCGGCCAGCATCAACTGGACATCCTGGATCCGACTGGACGACGTACCGAGCTCTGCCTGCAGTTTGCTCAGAGCGCCCTGCAGCTGTTCCCGCACGGCCATGTGGGACATCTCGAGCAGATTGCCGACCTCAACCACTGTGAGTTCTTCATACGCGACTAGTACGACTACTGCGCGTTGCACCGGGCTGAGCTGGCCGAGCGCGCTCAGGACCGCCCCCTGCTCACTGGCCGGTTCCTTGCTCCAGGGCAACCTGCGCCGGGCAATCCGCTCGTAGAGCAGCCGAAGCGTGTAGGCGTCCGGGTCATCCACCCGTCCCCACCGCATCGCCAAGCGGGCAAACGCCGCCCGCAAAGCCGAACCGGCCTTGACCGGGTCCAGACAAACCAGTGTCGCCCCACGCAGCCACCGTTCCTGCCGGGTGTCTACGTAGACCGCGAACTCCTGGTCGACGTATTCGCGCATCGTCCCTCCCGCCGCAAGAGATACACGACTTTCCCGCCCCACAACAGATGCCGAATCCATTGGACACCGCACCCCCGTCGGCCGACCATGAGGCGTGACGACCTACTCCGCCGTTCGCACCACCGGCATCTACTGCCACCCGGGCTGTAGCGCCACACCACTCGCGGAGAACGTGCAGACGTTTGAGCTGGCCGCAGCCGCTGAAGCCGCCGGATACCGGGCCTGCCTGCGGTGCCGCCCGTACCGGGTTGTGGGCAGCGTGGCCGACGAAGCACCCGAGCTGGTCTGCCGAGCGGTCCAGCTGATCCTCGCCGGAACACTCGACGCCGGCACCGAGACGGCCCTCGGCGCTCGGTTAGGCGTGTCCGTACGGCACTTGCGCCGGTTGTTCCACGATCACCTGGGCGTGACGCCGGACCAGTTCGCCCGGTCCCGGCGAGCGCATTTCGCCCGACGCTTGCTGGACGACACGGATCTCACGATCGCCGATGTCGCCTTCGCGTCCGGATTCGGGAGTTTGCGCCAGTTCAACCGCGCCATGCAGGAGGTGTTTCGCTCGCGGCCGCGGGAGTTGCGCGATCGCCGTCGCCGGAACGACCGGCTGGTGGCGGATGGCGGGCTCGCGTTGCGAATGCCGTTCGGGCCGACGTACGACTGGGACGCGATGCGCGACTTCCTGGCGGAGCGGGCGATTCCCGGCGTCGAGTCGGTCGAGGACGGGGTGTACCGGCGGACCATCGCGCTCGACGGCGCACCGGGCCTGCTTGAGATCGGGCCGGGCGGTGCCGATCACCTGATTTTGCGGGCGCATCTCCCTTATTGGGAAGGCGTAATCCATGTGGCCGAGCGGGCGGCACGGCTCGCCGGGATCGACTCGGGTGTGCCCGGAGTGTGGGGGCCGTTCGAGGTCGCGGTCCAGACCGTCGTCGGCGACCGCATCACGCTCGGACGGTTGGCCAGCACGTACGGCGAGCCGGTCGCGGGTCTGCCGTACGGCCTGACGCATGCCTTTCCGTCCGCGGAGGTGCTTGCCGACAGCAACGAGAACGAAACGGTCGTCGCCCTCGCCCGGGCCGTCGCGCGGGACGACGTACGGCTCGACGGCAGTCTGGCGCTGAACGACCTGATCGCCAGACTGGTCGCGATCCCAGGCGTGAGCGCCACGGCCGCCGACCAGATCGCGCTCCGCCTCGGCACCCTCAGACCAGTAGCTCGTTGAGCTCGCCGTAGTCCATGCCATTCTCGAGCCGCGTATAGGTGCCCTCCGCAAGCACTTCCCAGGCAGCGGCCGCCGCGAGCCCGTACGCCGCCTGCGCGATCGCGGAACCCACGCTGATCCGCGCGACGCCCAGGTCGATGAGCTCGGAAACACTCAACGCGCCGGGATGGACCATCACGTTGAGCGGAAGCGGTCCGCTCACGAGCACCTTGATCGCCTCGGCATCAACGACACCCGGCACGAAGAGCACGTCCGCACCGGCATCCGCGTAGGCGTCCGCCCGGTCCATCACCTCGGCCAACTGGCCCGATCCGCCGAGATAGACGTCCGTCCGGGCGTTGATGCACAGGTCCACACCCGCTGCCGCGGCGACGGAACGGGCCACGCGCAACCGATCAGCCTGAGCCGACGCGCCCAGCAGACCGCCTGACGCCGAATGCCGGTCCTCGAGGTTGATCCCGCCCACCCCGAGCGCGATCACGTCCGCGACGGTCGCGGCCACATCGTCGTACCCGGCCTCGATATCAGCACTCACCGGTACGTCGACCGCCCGCACGATCCGGGCGAGCGCGGCGAGGGCACTCGCGCGATCCAGACCACCACCATCCGGTACGCCGTACGCCCACGCGATCCCGGCACTGGTGGTCGCGATCGCCTTGGCCCCCGCCGCCTCGATCGCCGCCGCCGAACCCGCGTCCCACGCATTCGGCAGAACCAGCGGTCCTTCTCGATGTAGCGCTTGCAAAACAGCTGCGTTATCAGTCACCCCCCAAGCCTCTCCCCACACCGACCCGAAGTCTGGCCATATTCGGACGTGATGCCTTTTAGGTGGTCAGGGCCTCGATGACGGCAGCGCGGGCGGCTTCGTCGGAGAGGCCTAGCTCGCGGAGGACCTTCGCGGCGACGCCACCGGAGTCGCGGTAGAAGGAGAGCAGGATGTGCTCGGTGCCGATGTAGTTGTGGCCGAGCTCGAGCGCCTCGGCGACGGCACCTTGCAGCACGTGGGAGGCGCGCGGCGTCATCGGCGGTTCGCCCTGGACCTGGTTGGCGCCGGGCGGGATCAGCGCGGTGACGGCGGTACCGACGGCCTCTTCGGTGATGTCCGCGGCCGCGAGCACCTTGGCGCCGATGCACTCGGGCTCGGTGAAGAACGCGAGCAGCAGGTGCTCGGTGCCGATGTAGTTGTGGTTCGCGGCGACGGCGATCCCCGAGGCGGCCTCGACGGCCCGGCGGGTGCGCTCGGTGTAGCGGTCGAAGGCGGGCTGGCTGGCCCACGAGACGGCGAATCGCTTGTGCGCGGCCTGCTTGCTGACGCCGAGCACGGCACTGATCTCGACCCAGGACTTGCCGGCCGCGCGAGCCCGGTCGACGAAGTAGCCAAGGGCCGCGTCCCCGGTCGCGGTCAGCTCGCTGATCTCGGTCGCCGCCGTGGCGAGCTGGGCCAGCTCGTCATCGCTGCCGGCGTCCTGGCGGATGGTGTCTACGAGTTCCTGCAGGTTCGGTCCAGGTGTCATGTCGTCAACCCTAGGTTGACAGCCCGACCGCGTCAACCCTGGGTTGACGGCGAACGGGAAGCGGTTACACACAGTTGCCGTGGGCAACCGTCTCGGAGAGCAGGGGAAGTGACCCAGATTGTCCTTCTGTACAAGGCCTGTCAACGCCTGGCGGCGAGTTGCGGGCAATCTCGGGCAGATCTTCACGACACCTCGACGATCACTGTGGGTAAGTGCTCGTATCGATACCGCTCGGGGCCGGAAAAAGTGACTTGGGATGGGGACATTTTCGTGGCGAACGACAGACAGGCTCCACAGAGCGACTTTGCCGCCGTGGGGGGCGCACCGGCGATCGCGTCGGTGGTGGATCTCTTCTACCAGCGGGTGCTGGCCGATCCGCAGCTCGTCGGCTACTTCGCGGCGACCGATCTGACCCGGCTGAAGCGGCACCAGGTCCAGCTGGTCTCCCAGGTGATGGGCGGACCGGTGAGCTACGAGGGGCCTAGCCTGGCCGCCGCCCACGCCGGCCGGGACATCCAAGCGGACGACTTCGGCCGCGTGGTCGAGCACCTGATCACCTCGCTGCACGCGCACGAGGTTCGCAGGGACATCATCGACCGGGTCGTGGAGGCACTGGCGACGACCCGGGACGACGTCGTCGCGCACTGACCCGGATGGACCCGGACACACTGAAGAACAGCTGGGCGCTGGTCGCCAAGTCCGGTGACGAGGTCCCCCTGTTCTTCTACTCGCACCTCTTCCTCAGCCATCCCGAGCTCCGGGAGATGTTCCCGGTCTCGATGGCGGCTCAACGCGACAAACTCGTCGCGGCTCTCGGCGCCGTGGTCAGTAACGCTGACCAACTCGATCAGGTCACGCCCGTGCTGGCGCAGCTCGGGCGTGACCACCGCCGTTTCGCGGTCGTCGCCGAGCACTACTCCGCCGTCGGCGCCTCCCTGCTGGCGACCTTGCAACACTTCCTCGGCCCCGCCTGGACACAGCAGTTGGCAGCCGAGTGGGCGGCGGCGTACGGGCTGGTGGCGACGGTGATGGTCCAGGCCGCGGAGGAATCGGCAGAGACCAGTCCCGCCTGGTGGCCGGCGGAGGTGACCGGGGTCGAGCGCCGCACGCTGGACGTGACCGTGGCGCACATCCGTCCGGCCGAACCGCTGCCGTACCGGGCCGGGCAGTCGGTCGCCGTGGAGATCCCGCAACGTCCGCGTCGTTGGCGGTACTTCAGCCCGGCCAACGCGCCACGCTCCGACGGGTCGATCGAGTTGCACATCCAGCTGGTGCCGGGCGGCCAGGTCAGTAGCGCGGCGGTCCGGTCGTTGCGCGAGGGAGACACGATCCGCGTCGGCGCGCCGGTCGGCGAGGCGCTCGCACTACCCGCCGATGGGCGGGACCTGCTGATGGTGGCCGGCGGCACCGGGCTGGCGCCGCTGCGGGCGATGCTGGAGCAGCTCGACCACGGCTGGGGTGGTACGACGCCGAACGTGCACCTGTTCCACGGCGCCAGGATGCCGTGGAACCTCTACGAGCACACGCAACTCACCCGGCTGACCCGGCGGCCGTGGTTCTCGTACACCCCGGCCGTGTCCGACGACGGGTCCTATCCCGGTCAGCGCGGACTGGTCGGGACGGTCGCCGCGGCGTACGGCACCTGGGCCGATCGCGTCGCGCTGGTCTGTGGTTCGCCCGCGATGGTGGCGCACACCGTCAGCGAGCTGACCGCGGCCGGCCTGCCGGCGGCGAACATCCGCACCGAACAGTTCGTGGGGGGACCTCAGTGACACCCGAAGACGCCTTTGGCCGGAGACCCGCGCAGTCTCCCAGCACCATCCGCAATCACACCTTCAGCACCCGCCGGCGTGGGTTCGATCCGGCGGAGGTGACCGAATTCCTCGGCGATCTGGCCGAGCAGGTCGAGTACGCCGATGCCGACCGGGCCGCGCTCCGGGCCGAGCTGGAGCGGGTCCGCATCCGTAGCTCCGACGAGGAGGAGCGGGCGCACATCACCGCCCACGCGGTCGGGTTGCTCAGTCAGGCGCAGCAGATCGCGGACGACCTGGTCGCGGAGGCCGAGCAGTACGCGCGTGACCTGGTCGACGCCGCCCGGGACCAGCATCGCGACGTACTCAAACGGGCACACGATTCACTCGAGTCGGCCGTTCGCGCGGCCGAAGGGCCGTTGCCGCCGACCGCGGAGCTGGAGTACGTACGCACGTTCACCCAGGTCGCGCACGTCCAGCTGCGATCCGTCCTCGACGCCCTCGCGGAACAGGTCGAACGCCTCGGCCAGATGCCCGAGGTGCCGAAACCACCCGATCCCGACGTCGGCGAGATCGAATGGTGGACGGATCTCTCCAAGAACTAGTCCAGCAGGGCGTCGACGAATTGTTCCGCGTCGAAGGGGGCCAGGTCGTCGGCGCCCTCGCCAAGGCCGACCAGCTTGACCGGGACGCCGAGCTCGCGCTGGACGGCGATCACGATGCCGCCCTTGGCCGTACCGTCGAGCTTGGTCAGCACGATGCCGGTCACGTTGATCACCTCGGCGAAAACGCGCGCCTGGGTGAGCCCGTTCTGGCCGGTGGTCGCGTCGATGACGAGTAGCACCTCGTCCACCTCGGCGGCCTTCTCGATCACGCGCTTGACCTTGCCGAGCTCGTCCATCAGGCCGGTCTTGGTGTGCAGCCGTCCCGCCGTGTCCACGAGTACGACGTCCGCCTCGGACTCGATCCCGGCCTTGACCGCGTCGAACGCGACACTCGCCGGGTCGCCGCCCTCGGGACCACGCACGGTGTGGACGCCGACGCGCTCGCCCCAGGTCTGCAACTGGTCCGCCGCCGCCGCGCGGAAGGTGTCGGCCGCGCCGAGCACCACGGCCTTATCCTCGGCCACCAGAACGCGGGCCAGCTTGCCGACGGTGGTGGTCTTCCCGGTGCCGTTCACGCCGACCACCAGCACGATGGCTGGCTTGCCCACCCGCTGGACGTTCAGCGACCGGTCCATCGACGGGTCGACCAGCGCGACCAGCTCCGCGCGCAGCACTGCCCGGGCCTCTTCGCCGTTCGCGATGCCCTCGACCCGGACGCGGGTGCGCAGCCGCTCGACCAGCTCCTGGGTGGGCCCGACGCCGACGTCAGCGGTGATCAGGGTGCTCTCGATGTCGTCCCAGGTGTCCTCGTCGATCTTGTCGCTCGAGAGCAGCGCGAGGAGACCCTTGCCGAGCGAGCCCTGCGACCGGGCGAGCCGGGCCCGGAGCCGGACCAGCCGGCCCTGCGCCGACTCGGGCTTCTCGAAAACCGGGAGCTCGGTGTCTTCGAGCGTGCGGGTGGGCGTGTCCCGCGGCTCCTCGGCGTCCTCGCCGACCTGCGGCTCAATCGTGGCCCGGCCTTCTACAGCACTGGGCTCCGGTGCGGGCAGCTCCTGCGCCTTGTGGCGGCGGGAGACGACCAGTCCGGCGGACGTTCCGACGAGGATCACGGCGACCGCGATGATGGCGATCAGCACCTGATCGGTGAGCAGAGGAACAAGCTGAGGGGTCAACACGATCACCCATCCTTTCAGACGGCTGGGTGCTAGCTGAGATCCACCAGCTGATCCGCGTACGGGGCCTGCTCGGGGTGATGCGTCAGCAGCAGGATGCTGCGGTCCCCCGCGGCGGCGTACAGGTCGTACAGCAGGGCCTCCCCGGTGTCGGTATCAAGGTGTTCGGTTGGCTCATCCAGCACCAGGATCTCGAAGTCGGCCAGGAGCAGCCGTGCCATCGCCAGCCGCTGCCGCTCGCCCCCGGACAACCTGGCGCCGTGCTCCCCCACCATCGTCTGCAGGCCCTTCGGCAGGCCCCGGACGAAGTCGCCCAGTTTGGCCCGGTCTAGCGCCTCCATGAGCTCCTGCTCGGTAGCGCCCGGTCTGGCGATCCTGAGGTTCTCCTCGATGCTGGTGTCGAACACGTGGCTCTCCTGCGTCATGAGCCCCACAACCGTCCGTACGTCGTCCCCGGCGAGAGTGGTGACGTCTACCCCGCCCAAGGTCACAGACCCGGCACGAGCGTCTAGGAACCGCAGCAGTACGGCGGCCAGCGTGCTCTTCCCGGAGCCACTCGGCCCCGTCAGGACCATCCGTGAGCCTTCAGGCAACTCGAGATCTAGGTGTTTGAGTACGTCCGGCCCATCCCCGTAACCAGCCGTCAGACCGTTGATAGCCAGGTCCCGCCCACTCGGCACATCCGCAGGGCTTGCAGGCTCGACAACCGGGCTAGGCGCTTCCGAGACGGCCTCGACGCGTTTGAGGGAAGCTCGGACTCGCAGGGATAGCTGCGCCGCAAGCGGGACACCACCGAGTACGTCGGCCAGGGCGAGCGGGGTGAGCACTAGGACGGCAAATACCGGGCCGGAGACATCGCTCGCGCTGCCGAGGACCAACCCGGACAAGGTGGCGGCGCCGACGCAGACGACCAGCAGGGCATTACCGAGGCCCGCGCTCCAGGCCGACCTGCGCTCCGCCCAGGCCAGTCGTGCGTCCGCGCGGGCGAATTCGTCCAGCGCCCGGTCCACCGCGTCGTACGCGATCAGATCCGGCGCGGCCTGCAGAGTCGCCGTCGCCAGGGCGTACGCCTGACCACGGTCGGCCGCGACGTTCTTCTCGGCAGAGCGGGCTGCTGCGGCTGTAAGCCATGGCACCACCGTGCACGCGATGAGGACGGCCAGAGCAACGGCAAGACCTGCAGCCGGTAGAAGGATTACTACGAGGATGACCGTGGCAGTGGCGGTAATGGCGGCCACAAGCAGGGGTAGAACCACCCGCAACCACAGGTCGAGTACGGCGTCCAGATCCAGGACTAGCCGGGCAAGGAGGTCCCCACTGCTCAAGGTGCCGGCTTCCAGGCGAGCCGTCATCCGCGACCGGGCATCACCCAAGATCCTGTACGCCGCGTCGTGCCCGGTGAGCCTCTCGACGTACCTGAAGACGCCTCGGCCCACCCCAAACGCGCGTACGGCGACGATCGCCACCATCAACGTCAGCACGGGTGGTTGGGCCGCCGCCGTCGTGATCAACCACGCCGACGTCGCCAGCAATGCGACGGCACTCCCCGACGCCAACACGCCCGCCGCTACAGCAAGCGCCAACCGCCACTTCATCGCGCCACCGCCAACTCACGCGCGCCCACGGTCACTACGCGATCGGCTGCCGCCAGCAAGGCCGGGCGATGTGCCACGAGCAGTACGGTCCGACCACTCGCGCGTAGGTGTTCCAACACGGTCGCCTCGGTTTCTGCGTCCAACCCGGCAGTCGGCTCGTCCAGCAGCAGTACGGGCGCATCCGTGATCAAGGCTCGCGCCAACGCCACGCGACGCCGCTGGCCGCCCGACAGCGACCGCCCCTGCTCCCCCACGGCCTGGCCCGGGTCGAGCTCAACCGCGCCCGCCAGGTCCAGCGCCCGACGTACGTCCACGTCAGACGCCTCAGGCCGTCCCAACCGGACGTTAAAAGCGATATCCCCGTCAAGCAACACCGGCCGCTGCGGCACCCACGCAAACAACCGCCGCCACGCCCTCGCGTCGTACTCCCCCATTTCATGAGCCCCCGCAACAACGGAACCACTAGCTTCGACAAACCCCAGCAGCACAGCGAACACCGTCGACTTCCCAGCACCACTCCGGCCACTAAGCGCCACGATCTCCCCAGCGTCCAAATCCAGGTCAAACGCGTCCAGCGCCCGTGAAGCCCGATCCGGGTACTGCACGCTCACACTCCGCAGAGACAGCGGCAGCACCGGCAGATCCGTACGCGCACCACTAACCGGCACAGGCGTCTCCAGCACCCTGAAGACCTCCTCGGCCGCAGCAACCCCGTCAGCACTTGCGTGGTAGTGAACCCCCACCTGCCGCAACGGCAAGTACGCCTCGGGCGCAAGGATCAGAACCAGCAGAGCCGTCTCCAACCCCATATGGCCTTCTACTAAACGCAGTCCGACTCCAACCGCCACTAGCGCGACAGAGATACTCGCCAGCAGTTCAAGCACCAGCGACGACATGAACGCCAACCGGAGACTGGACATCGAGGCGACCCGATGGCGATCCGTGACTCGCCGTACGGAGATCGCTTGTCCCTTAGCCCGGCCAAAGACCTTCAGGGTGGTCAGCCCAGCAACCACATCCGCAAAGTGATGCGCCAGCACGTCCAGCGCGTGCGCCCGTCGCCGGCTATGCGCCTGCGTTGCAAGGCCGATCAGGATCATGAAGATCGGGATCAACGGCAACGTCACCAGCACAGTCCCGGCCGCGATCAGATCGGCCTGCGCCATCCAGATCGCCACCCCGACCGGAACCGTGCAGGCCAGCACAAGCTGCGGCAGATACCGCGCGAAGTACGGATCCAGATCATCCAGCCCTCGCGTGAGGAGCGTCGTGAGCGAACTGGTCCGCCACCCCGGCCCGACCTTCATCGCGTGTGCCAGCACCTGCCCCCGCAACGCCGACTTCACCGCCGCCGACGACCGCTGAGCCACCACCTCCTGCGACCAGACCAGCAACGCCCGCGCCACGATCGTTGCCCCCAGCAACCAGGCCGCCCGTTCCACGCCGTCCGTCCGACCACCCACCACGTCGGCGATCGCCTGCGCCAGCAGCACCGCCTGCACGATGATCAGCCCGCCGGTCGCGATCCCGATCACCACCGACGCGACCAGGAACACGCGGGCGGCGCGGGCCCGGCGCAACAACCTCGGGTCGAGTGGCTTCATGCGGCGACCATCACCCGCTTGCGGAACACCCAGTACGTCCACCCTTGGTAGAGCAGCACCAACGGCGTGAAGATCGCCGCGACCACGGTCAGGATCTTCAACGTGTACGCCGTCGAGGCCGCGTTCGTGACGGTCAGACTCCATGCCGGGTCCAGCGTGGACGGCAACACCGCCGGCCACATCGCCACGAACAGCGACGTCACCGCCAACGCGATCGCGGCCGCCGTACCCGCGAAGGCCCAGCCCTCACGCCTGACGCGATTCGCCACCAGCCCAGCCAGCAAAGCGACCAGCGCCAAAGCCGAAACGATGCCGGAAGCAACGGTCCCACGCAGCCCCAACGTCCACCCGAGCCACCCGGCCACCAGCACCACGGTCACGCCACCCGACAACGCGGCCACCCGGTTTGCCCTTAAGCGCAAGTCGTCCGTCGTACGCAAAGCCAGGAAGATCGCGCCATGCGTCACGAACATCGCCGTGAACGCGACACCGCCCAGTACGGCGTACAGGTTGAACTGGTCGGCCAGACTCCCGACGTACTCAAACCCAGCGTCAAGCGGCACACCCCGCACCTGGTTCGCGAACGTCAGCCCCCAGACGAAAGCGGGCAAGACCGAGCCGACCGTGATGACCCAATCCCAGCGATCCCGCCAGGCCAAATCATCGCGTTTGCCCCGGTACTCCAGCCCCACACCGCGGATGATCAGCGCGACCAAAATCGCCAGCAGGGGCAAGTAGAACCCGCTGAACAGCGTGGCGTACCACTCGGGAAAGGCCGCGAAGGTGGCACCGGCCGCGGTGATCAGCCAGACCTCGTTGCCGTCCCAGACGGGCCCGATCGTGGTGATGACTGCCCGGCGCTCGGGTTCGTTGCGGCCGAGCACGCGCAGCAGGATGCCGACGCCGAAGTCGAACCCTTCGAGCACGAAGTAGCCGATCCACAACACGGCGATCAGCAGGAACCAGACTGTGGTGAGTTCCATGACAGCCCTTTCAGTACGCGAAGGAGAGCGGCAAGGCCTGCTCGTCGGCCACCGGTTCGGGATCGACGTCCGGCAGCCCGGCCCGGATCGACCGGAACATCAGCTTCACCTCGACCACCGCGAGTACGCCGTACAGCAGGGTGAAGACGGCCAGCGACGTGATCACCTCCGCCGACGTCGTCCCCGGTGACACCCCGGCTGACGTCGGCAACATCCCGAACACCAGCCATGGCTGCCGCCCGGTCTCGGTGAAGATCCAGCCGAAGCAGTTCGCCACCAACGGCAGCAGCGGCAGCGGCAGGGCGGTCAGCGCGAGCCACTTGTTCGGCTCGCGGCCGCGGCGGGTGGCCCACAACGCCCAGACGGCGATCGCGGTCGAGGCCATACCGACCCCGATCATCAACCGGAAGGTCCAGTAGGTCAGCGGGATGTTCGGCTTGTACGACCCCGGTCCGTAGAGCTTCTCGTACGACTCCTGCAGCGGGTTGATGCCTTTGACTTCGCCGTCGATCGACCCCGTGCCGAGGAACGACAGCAGGTACGGCACCTTGAGCGAGAAGACCTCGCGGGAGCCGTCGAGCGTGCCGACCGTGAAGATCGAGAACGACGCGGGCTGCTCCGATTCGTACAGCGCCTCGGCCGCGGCCATCTTCATCGGCTGCACCTCGGTCATCACCTTGCCCTGCTGATCCCCGCTCAACGCGACGCCGGCACCCGCGATCAACACGGTGACAGCGCCGAGCCGCAGCGCCGTACGGAAGGCACCGACGTCGGTGCCGGGCCGGCGGAACAAGTGCCAGATCGCGACGCCGGCGACAAACGCGCCACCGACCATGAACGCGGCGAAGATGGTGTGCGGGTACGTCACCAGCACGACCTTGTTCGTCAGCACGGCACCGATATCGGTCAGCTCGGCTCGGCCGCGCTCGGCGTTGTAGCGGAAGCCGACCGGGTTCTGCATCCAGGAGTTGGCCGCGAGAATGAAGTACGCCGAGAGCTGGGTGCCGAGCACGACCATCCAGATGCACGCCAGGTGGACGCCCTTAGGGAGCCGGTCCCAGCCGAACATCCAGAGCCCGATGAAGGTCGACTCGAGGAAGAACGCGAGCAGGCCCTCCAACGCCAGCGGAGCACCGAAGACGTCCCCGACGAACCGCGAGTAGTCGCTCCAGTTCATCCCGAACTGGAACTCCTGGACGAGTCCGGTGACCACACCCATCGCGATGTTGATCAGGAACAACTTGCCGTAGAACTTCGTCAGCCGCAGGTACTTCTCCTTGCCCGTGCGGTACCAGGCGGTCTGCAACCCGGCCACCAGCGCGACCAGGGAGAGCGTCACCGGCACGAAGAAGAAGTGGTAGACGGTGGTGATGGCGAACTGCCAGCGGGCCAGATCGAGGGTGTCCACAAGAGCATCCTTCGGTTCGTCTACGACGTTACGTAGTAGATGCTAGCGGACATCTACTACGCGTTGTAGTTATACTCGTCACGTGACCGCCAATCGACGCCCACTCGGCGACCTCGAGCGACTCGTGATGGAGCAGCTCTGGGCCTCGCCCGACGCGCTGACCGTGCGCGAGGTGCACGAGCGTCTTACCGGTGAGCGCGACCTGGCCTACACGACTGTGATGACCGTGCTGGACCGGCTCGCGAAGAAGGCGCTGACCTCTCGCGAGCGCGACGGCAAGGCCTGGCGATACCGCGCGGCAGCGCCTCGGGAGGAGCTGGTGGCCGACCTGATGCGGGATGCGCTGGACGGCGCCGGGGATCGCCAGGCGGCCCTGGTCCGGTTCGTGGACCAGGTGAGTGACGAAGAGGCCGCGCTGCTTCGGGAGGCGTTGGCCCGGCTGGAGGCGCGGGACGGGTGATCACCCCGATCCTGCTCGCCGCTCTCGCCCTTGTGCTGGCTGGTCCGGCACCAGCGGTCATCGCCCGTTCGGAGTGGCCGTACCGGATTCCGCGTGCGGCTGTCGCGTTGTGGCAGGCGCTCGCGCTGGCCGCCGTACTGGCTGCTCTTGGGGCTGGGATCGCTCTGTCGTACTCCACGGCCGGTCAGCCCGGGCAGCCGCGGTTTGACCCGTCGTCTGGGCGAGACCTGGCTGCGGCCGCCGTACTGGCGCTCACGGCGCTAGTGGCGGTTCGACTAGCGTGGTCCGTCGCAAAGGTGGCAGTAGGGACTAGGGCCCGGCGGAAGCGTCACCGCGATCTAGTAGACATACTGGCGACTCCGGATGGACTTGTGCCGGGCCTGCGGGTACTGGCCGAGCGGACGCCGCTGGCGTACTGCCTGCCGGCTCTACGTGGCTCCCGGGTCATTGTGTCCGTGGGAGCGCTTGAGCGGCTGTCCGATGTAGAGCTGCGGGCAGTGCTCGCGCATGAGCAAGCGCACCTCCGCGCCAGGCATGACCTGGTGCTGGAGGCGTTCACGATGGTGCACACGGCGTTCCCTCGCTGGGTCCGGTCGGACCTGGCGCTAGAGCAGGCACGCACACTTGTCGAGCTCCTGGCGGACGACGATGCCAGACGCCGCAAAGGCCCGGCGCCACTCGCACGCGCGCTCGTAGCTCTTGCGGGATCTCCGGCGCCGGCGGACGGCCTGGCGGCGGCCAAGTCGGCCACCCTGCTCAGGGTCGAGCGGCTCACCTCACCGGCGCCGAATCACCCGCTGCTCGCCGCGAGCACCTATACCGGCGCTGCGGCGTTGCTGGTCCTGCCGACCGTGACGGTCGCAGTGCCAGTGCTACGAGCGCTTCTCACCGCCATTGGGTGATCTGTGCACTAAGACCCGAAGGTCGGCGAAGTCCTTGCCTTCACCGCGGGCCACTGCAAGCAGGACCATGGCGGCCAGAGCCAGAACGATGATCATGGTGACGACGAACGTCAGCATGTCGGTATCACTCCCCGTATTGACTGCGAATTACTCACTACGCAGGTACTACGATTTCAGTCACCGAGAAGTTCCGCAAAAACGGCGAGGGTCTCGGGCACGGACTTGCTCGTCGCGTTCACCACGACCTCGGTCCACGACCACCCCGGCACATCCGCACGCGACCAGCGCGGAGCGTTGATCTCCTCAACCGGCTTCGGCGCGTAAACGCGGAACGAGTTGCACTGCGGCGGCTCCGGAAAGACCCGGAATCCCTTGTCCGCAAGGCCTTGTGCGAGCTCCACCGCCCGCTCGTAGAACTCAGGCATCCGCGGCAGCACTGTGCGAAGGCCTTCGCGGGCCGCGACCGCATACGGCTCCATCGTGAACATGTTGCCGCCCAGCCGCCGCTGCCAACGCCGTACTTCCGCGACGAGGTCCTCGGGTCCAGCAAGCGCTGCACCGGCCAGACCACCCAGCCCCTTGTAGAACGACACGTAGACCGTATTAGCGAGTGCAGCCACTTCAGCCAGGTCACGCCCGAGGTACGGCGTACTCTCCCAAAGCCGCGCCCCATCCAGATGAAGCGGTACGTCGCGTCCAGCGCACGCCTCGGCGAACACGACCAGCTCATCCCAGGACGGCAGCAGGAACCCGGCATCCCGCAGAGGCAGTTCCAGCATCACTGCCGCGAGCTTGCCCGGTATGGCCGCCAGCTCGTCCGGGCGAGGCTGCCGCGGCTCACTGGTCATCCGCTCGGGCCGGAGACCGTGGACCTCCTCCAGCGCGTTCAACTCGTGCACCAGCGGGTGAGCCAGTCCGTGGATCGCCACCCGCTTGGAGCCGGACCTGTCGGCGTACGCCCGTAGCACCGCCTGCTGCGCCATCACGCCGGTAGGGAGGAAGACGGCCGCCGGTTTCCCCAATAGATCGGCGACCTCCTTCTCCAGCTTCCCCACCGCGCCACCGGCGCCATAGCGATCCCGCAGGTCGTCGTCGGTCATACCTGCGCCGATACCACTGTCTTGCCGTCGAGCGTGACGATCTCGACCGACTTCACCTGGCCAATCGGCACCAGCGCACCGCCACTGAACTTGCCGCCCTCGGCAGCCGCCTTGGGCGAGATGACCCAGCTCCCGGCGACGTACGACTTGCCGGCGGCATCGGTGACGCGCAGCTCGCACGCCGTCCCCGCCTTCATGCCCTTGATGTCGACGTCCACCCAGACCCAGCCGGCCCGCGGTTTCACCGAGGCGGCCAGCGTCGCGCCATTGCCCGAGCCGTTGCCCGTCCTCGTCCCCGGCACGGGCGTCTCGGTCGCCACCGGCGGCGTCGCCACCGGATCGACGGTCTGCCGCCCGATCAGCACACCACCAGCCAGCGCAGCCCCCGCGATCACGGCCACCGCGGCGGCCGCCATCCAGCGCGCGGGCTTGGCCGTCGGTTTCGACTCGTCGCGCACCTGGCGAAGCGTGCGCTGCAGCAAGAGGTCGCCACCTTCGGGCGGTCCGTCCAGAAAGGCCTCCGGCGGCACCTCGCCGAGGAACTCCTTCATCTCCGCCAGCTCCGCCACCTCGGCCCGGCAGTCGGCACACGTCGCCAGATGCTCGTCGACCTGCCGCGTTTCGGCCGGGTCCAGCGCGTCCAGCACGTAGGCCCCGAGCAGCGTGTGATCCAGCTCGTGCGTGCTCATCGGGCCACCTCCCCTGCGCCGACACCGCCGAGCACGCCCCGGAGGGCCCGCAAGGCGTAGTACGACCTCGATTTCACCGTACCGGGCGGAACACCCAGCACGGTCGCCGCCTCCGCGACCGACCGGCCACGGTAATAGATCTCCACCAGCACATCCCGATGCTCCGGCGACACCTGATCCAGCGCGTCCAGCACCACCAGGGTGTCGACGACCGCCTCCGAGTGGTCCCGCTGCACCGGCGGCGTACTGGGTGACTCGGCCACCTCGGTCGGCCGTGCCGCCTTCGCCCGGGCCCGATCGGTGACCAGGTTCCGGGCGACGGTCAACAGCCAGCCCCGGACCGAGCCCTTCGACTCGACCAGGTCATCGGCATGCCGCCAGGCCCGGACCAACGTCTCCTGCACGACGTCCTCGGCGGCGGCGCGATCGCCGGTCAGCCGGGTCGCGTACGCGAGCAGGGCACGCCCGTGTTCGTCGTACAGCGAGCGGATCAGGGCCTCGTCACCACCCGGCTCACCCGTTCGGGACCAGCGGTCCGTCCTGCCCACCGCTGTCCTCCTGGGATCGTCTGCCAACGCCGTCGTTCGCACCTTGGCTCGTACCTTAGGTGATGGCCGGACGATCCCGACACTGAGCATGCCCGTGGTCATTTTGGATATGGGAGCTGGACTTAGTAGCTGTACGACGAGGTCTCGCCAGTGCCCGGCGCCTTCTCGGCGGTGATCTTCTTGCCATCGGGACCGACGACCCACCAGATCCCACCGACGGCCTGGCCATTGACGTCACCGGCCTTGGCGTCGTTCGCGAAGTAGTAGAGCGGCAGCCCTGCCAGCGTGACCTGTTTGCTGCCGTCGGTCCGGGTGACCGTGCCGACCAGGGACGCGTCGATCCCCTCCACCTGCGGGGCGGCCGAACCGGCCTTCAGCACCGGCCACTTCGCCTCGCACTCCCCATCACAGTTGGACTTCGACGGGTTGGCGGTGTCCTTGTCGAACACGTACAGCGTCTTGCCCGCACCATCCACGACGATGTCGCCGAACTTGTCGGACTTCGCCGTGGCGAGCTTGGCCTCCGCACTCTGCCCGGCGGTGCTTTGCGTCGTGCTGGTTCCGCCCGCCGGCGCGTCATCGCCACAGGCGGTCAACGCCGTCAGTCCCAGAACGGCCGTACCGATGACAACAGCGAAGCGCTTCATGGGTGTTCTCCCTCGAATGTGGTCCCGCCCACCGCGGCGACCCTTCAACACCCACCACACGTCGCTCCTGCCGCCCCGGTTCAACTACAACCTCGATTGCGGCGGGGACTCTGCGGGTACCCGGATGGAATGAACGACCAAAGGACCACGCCTGGAACACGCCGGGTGGTGGTTGTCGGGATCGACGGCTCTGCCCAGTCCCGGGCTGCGCTGCACTGGGCGATCGGGTACGCCCAGCAGGCCGGCGCGGAGGTGCAGGCCGTCGCGGTTTGGCATCAGCCGCTGCAGTTCGGCGCCGGCGCGATGGAGCCGGTTTCGGACCAGGACTTCGAGGACGAGGCACGTGCTTGGCTCGCCGAGGCGGCGCCGTCAGGAACCGACGCGTCCGGCGTACAAGTGGACACGCACCTCCGACGAGGAGAGCCCGCCGCGATCCTGCTCGAACACGCGTTGCGCGCGGATCTGCTGGTCGTCGGCAACAGCGGCCGCGGCGGACTGGCCGGCGCGATCGTGGGCTCGGTCGCCCTGCGCGTCGCGCACCACGCCCGCTGCCCGGTCGTACTCGTCCCGGTGCCGCCGACGATCGACGACACCCCTCCGAGATAGCTACGCGGGTTCGTGCTCGCGAAGGCGTTGGCTGATGACGGCGGAGACGCCGTCGCCGCGCATGGAGACGCCGTACAGGGCGTCGCCCACCTCCATCGTGCGCTTCTGGTGGGTGATGACCAGGAGCTGGCTGGTTTCGCGCAGCTCTTCGTAGATCTGCAGCAGCCGGCCCAGGTTGGTGTCGTCGAGTGCCGCTTCGACCTCGTCGAGGATGTAGAACGGCGACGGGCGGGCCTTGAACAGCGCGACCAGGAAGGCCACCGCGACCAGTGAGCGCTCGCCACCGGAGAGCAGCGAGAGGCGCTTGACCTTCTTGCCCGGCGGGCGGGCTTCCACGTCAATGCCGGTCGTGAGCATGTCGCTCGGGTCGGTCAGGACCAGGCGGCCCTCACCACCCGGGAACAGCCGGCTGAAAACGTGCTCGAAGGCGACCTCGACGTCTCGATAGGCCTCGGTGAAGACCTGCTCGACGCGTTCGTCGACCTCCTTGACGATGTCCATCAGGTCGCGACGGGACTTCTTGATGTCGTCGAGCTGCTCGGACAGGAAGCGGTGCCGCTCCTCCATCGCGTCGAACTCCTCCAGCGCGAGCGGGTTGATCCGCCCGAGCTGGTTCAGCGCGCGCTCGGCCGACTTCAGCCGCTTGGCCACCTTGGCGCGGTCGAACGGCTCGCCCTCGAGCTCCAAACCGGGCTGCGACGGATCGGCGTCCGGCGAAGGCAGCGGCGGAACCAGCTGGTCCGGCCCGTACTCCGCGACCAGCACGTCCACCTCGGTGCCGAGCTCGGTCAACGCCTTCTCGTACAGCTGCTCGAGCCGCATCTTCTGCTCGGCCCGGGCCAACGCATCCCGGTGAACCGTGTTCGTCAGCTGCTCGAGGTCCGACGCGAGCGAACGCGACTGCGACCGGGCCTGCGCCAACTGCTGCTCACGCCCAGCCCGCTCGGACTGGATCGCGGCGCGCTCGGTGGCGGCCAGTTGCAGCGAGTGCTCCAGCCGGGCCAGCACGTGCCCGGCAGCAAGATGTACGGCCTGCGCGGCCTCTGCCTGGCGAGCGCGTCGCGCCGCGCGAGCGATCGCACGGGCGCGGGCCTCGCGCTCCTGGCGGGCGGCCTTCTCCAGCGAGTCGGCGCGCCCGGCCAGAGCACGCGCGCGCTCCTCGGTCGTACGCAGCTGCAGGCGGGCCTCCATCTCGGCGGCACGGCCCTGCTTGGCCGCCTCGGCGAGCCGGTCACGGGCGTCCGTGTCGGGCTCGTCGCCATCCTCGTCGGAGAATTCCTCGGCCTCGTTGAGCCGGTTCTCCAGGTCGGCCAGCCCCGCGAGATTGCGATCGCGCTCGGCCGCGGCCGCTGCGATCGCCTCGGCCATCCGGTTGGCCTCGCCCTTGGACGCCTTCGCCAGCGAGCCGAAGTGCGCGAGCTGCTCGGCGACGGCGGCCATCGCGGCGTCCGACTCATGCAGCCGGGCCAGGGTGATGTCGACGGTCTGCTTCTGCGACTCGCGCTCTTGCTCCAGCGCCGCCAGCTCGAAGCGAAGGCGCTCGCTGCGGGCGGTGGCCTCGACCAGCTTCTGCGAGGCCTCGTCCACCGCGGACTGGACCTCGATCAGGCTCGGGGCCGCGTCGGAGCCGCCGTACGCGAAGTGTGCGCCGAGCACGTCGCCCGCGCGCGTCGTCGCGGTGATGTCCGGCAGGGCCCGCACCAAGGCGAGCGCGGCGGGCACGTCCTCGACGACGGCCACCTTGCGCAGCACGCGGCGGAGCGCGGGCCGGAGGTTGTCCGGGCAGTCGATGACGTCGACCGCGTAGTGAACGCCGTACGGCAATTGCGGCCAAGTGGGACCGTCGTCCGCCGGGGCATCGCCGAGCAGCAGGCCTGCCCGGCCGAGGTCGTGCTCCTTGAGGTGGCCGACAGCGTGCACGGCGGCGTCGGTCGAGTGGACGGCGAGAGCATCCGCCGCCTCGCCCAGCGCTGCCGCGACGGCCGTCTCGAAGCCCGGGCGAACCGACAGCAGTGCGGCGACCGTGCCCATCAACCCGGTGACCTGCTCGGAGGCGGCCAGCAGGGCGCCGGCCCCATCCTTGCGGTTGAGGCCGATTTCGAGGGCTTCCTTGCGGGCGGCCAGACCGGTTCGTTCCCGCTCGGCGTCCCGCTCCTCGGCGCGGAGCTTGGTGAGGCGCTCCTCCAGGTCGTCCAGCACGGCCTGGGCGCCTTCGAACTCGGCGTCGAGCCCCTGCTCCCCCGCGTCCAGCCCGGCGACCTGGGTCTCCAGGGCGGTGAAGTCGTGCTGCGCCTTCGCGGCCCGGGCCTCGGCCTCGTGACGGTTGGTCTCCAGCCGGCCGATCTCGGACTCGGCGGCGGCCGCGCGGGACTTCAGCGCGTTCACCTGGCCGGTCAACCGGGCCAGCCCCTCGCGGCGATCGGCCGCGGCGCGGATCAGCGAGGCGATCCGGCGTTCCTCTTCGGCGTGCTGGCCTTCCAGCGTCTGGCGGCGCTCGACCGCCTCGGCCAGCGCCTCCTCGTGCGCCTCGACCTCGGCCTCGATCACGGCCTCGGTCTCGCGAACGCGGGCCGCTTCCAGCTCGAGCTCTTCGGGGTCGCGGCCGCTGCGGGCCTCCTCGGCCCCTTCGTTCAGGGTGCGGATCCGGTCGGCGGCGATCCGGGCGGTGCCCTTGATCCGCTCGCCGAATCCGGACAGCTGGTACCAGGTGTCCTGGGCGGCCTGCAGCGCGGGCGCGTCAGTGCTGAGCGCGTCCTCGAGGGTGGCCTCCATCTCCCGGGCCTCCCGCAGCGCGGCCTCGATGGTGGCGCGGCGCTCGGTCTGGGCGGCCTCGTCCTTCAGCTCGGCCTCAAGCGCGGACTGGGCCTGGACGATGTCGTCGGCGAGCAGCCGGGACCGGCCGTCGCGCACCTCGGCCTGGATCGTGACGGCCCGGCGGGCCACCTCGGCCTGGCGGCCCAGCGGCTTCAGCTGGCGGCGGATCTCGGTGATCAGGTCGCCGAGGCGGTGCAGGTTGGTCTCGGTGGCCTCCAGCTTGCGGATGGCCTTTTCCTTGCGCTTGCGGTGCTTGAGCACCCCGGCGGCCTCCTCGACGAAGCCGCGGCGGCCCTCGGGAGTGGCGCGCAGGATCGAGTCGAGCTGGCCCTGGCCGACGATGACGTGCATCTCGCGGCCGATACCGGAGTCGCTGAGCAGCTCCTGGATGTCGAGCAGCCGGCAGTTCTGCCCGTTGATCTGGTACTCCGAGCCACCGTTGCGGAACATCGTCCGCGAGATGGTCACCTCGGAGAAGTCGATCGGCAGCGCGCCGTCACTGTTGTCGATCGTCAGCGCGACCTCGGCCCGGCCGAGCGGCGCGCGCCCCGACGTACCGGCGAAGATGACGTCTTCCATTTTGCCGCCGCGCAGCGACTTCGCGCCCTGCTCGCCCATCACCCAGGCGAGACCGTCGACGACGTTCGACTTGCCGGACCCGTTCGGACCGACGATGCAGGTGATCCCCGGTTCGAAATGCATAGTCGTCGCCGAGGCGAAGGACTTGAATCCGCGGAGCGTCATGCTCTTCAGATACAAAGCGGAGCTCCCAACCCGTGTAGAGAACAGACAATACCGACCGAGGGCACCGAGATCCGGTACCCGGGCGGGGTTGGGGAAGGTGCGTCAAACGGCGGAGGCCCGAACAGGACCTCCGCCGGCCAAACGGACGGCGTTACTGAGACCGCCTGGTCGTCAGACCGAGGCAGGAGTCTGCAGAGCCTCGTCGACGGTCAGGAGACGGCCATCGTGCACCGCCGCGACCAGATGATCGTTCTCTGCCTGAAGTCGCATCACGTGCGCTTCCAGGTCGGCGACACGCCGGTTGAGCAGACGAACCTGCTCCAGCATGCGCGGGTCAGTGCCTCCAAGATGCCCTAAAAGAGCCTTGGCCATTGTGCTGTCCTCCGGAAGGGGTCTGGCAAGGGCGCCCGGCCTGATCGGTCCGGGTGCGGGAATGGGTGCCGTCTTTCAGGGTGACACCGCCTTGGCGGCCGGTCAACCTGCCGTCGGGTGAGTTGCCGAACACTTTGCACACCCGGAGAGTTAACCGACGGTTACCACCGTGCGTTACGGGGTGCGGGCTGGCATTTCGGGCATCGGAAGGATGAGCGATTCATGAACGCCTCGCGCCGGATCGGCCGGCCGCAACGCTGACAGGGAGAACCCTCCTGGCCGTACACGGCGAGGCCGCGTTCGAAATAGCCGGATTCCCCATTCACGTTGACATACAGGGCATCGAAGCTGGTCCCGCCGACGTCGAGCGCGGCGGCCATCACCTCATGGGCATGGCGCAGAATCTCCCGTATTTGCACGGGCTTCAAGGAAGCTGTAGCACGCGCGTAGTGCATTTTGGCGCGCCATAATGCCTCATCCGCGTAAATATTGCCGACCCCACTGATCAGGGCCTGATCCAGCAACGCCCGTTTCAGTCCGGTACGGCGCTTACGCATACCGGTCACGAACAGTTCGGGATCGAACAGAGGATCGAATGGATCGCGAGCGATATGCGCGATCTCAGCGGGTAATTCGGCGCCACCCTCGCTGTACGACAATCCGCCGAACATGCGCTGGTCCACGAACCGGACCTCACCGCCATCGTCCTCGAAGCGGATCCGCACCCGCAGGTGCTTCTCGTCGTCTGCACCAACCGGCTGGACCCGGAACTGCCCGCTCATGCCGAGATGGGTCAGTACGGCGTCGCCGGACGCCAACGGCAGCCAGAGGTACTTCCCGCGCCTCGCGGGTGCCAGGAACTTCTGGCCCGCGAGGCGATCGGAAAAGTCAGCCGGTCCGGCGAGATGCCGGCGCAACGGCCGGGGATGCAGCACCTCGACCGAACTGATCGTCCGGCCGGTGGTGAATTCCTCCAGTCCGCGCCGGACGACCTCGACCTCGGGCAGCTCCGGCACGTCAGCCGGCTGCTTGCCCGTCGAGGTCGCCGCTTTCCGGGTGGGCTGCCCGAAGGGCCTTCCACGCGGTCTCGGCGGCCTGCTGCTCGGCTTCCTTCTTGCTCTTGCCGATGCCGTGGCCGTAGGTGTCGGAACCGATCCGCACCCGCGCCTCGAACGTCTTGGCATGGTCCGGGCCGGACTCGGAGATCACATACTCCGGGATCCCGACACCGAGCTGCGCGACGAGCTCCTGCAGGCTGGTCTTCCAGTCCAGTCCGGCACCAAGCCGGGCGGAAGAGGCCATCAGGTCGTCGAACAACGTGTGCACGACCCGGCCCGCGACCTCGAAGCCACGGTCCAGGTACACGGCACCGATCAGCGCTTCCACGCAGTCGGCCAGGATGGACGACTTGTCCCGCCCACCGGTAGCCTCTTCGCCGCGACCCAGGCGCAGGTACTTGCCCAGGTTCAACTCCCGGGCGACGCCGGCCAGTGCGCGCATGTTGACCACAGCGGCGCGCAGCTTGGCGAGGCGTCCCTCGGAGAGGTCCGGATGGGTACGGAACAAGGACTCCGTCACGATCACGCCGAGCACCGAGTCACCCAGGAACTCCAGGCGCTCGTTGGTCGGCAGCCCGCCGTTCTCATACGCGAATGAGCGATGGGTGAAGGCGTGCTCCAGCAATTGGTCAGCCAGCGATACGCCGAGCCGCTGGTTCAGCTCGGCGTAGAGCCCCGTCTCGTTGGCAGAGTTCAAGATCGCAGTATCAGATCTCGACGACCTGGCGACGCTCCGCCTTCGGGCCGTACTGGCCACAGGAAGGGCAGACCGTGTGCGGCAGGTGCTTCGAGCGGCAGGCGGGGTTCACGCAGGTGACGAGCTGCACGGCAGTGGCCTTCCACTGAGCCCGGCGGCTTCGGGTGTTGCTGCGCGACATCTTCCGCTTCGGAACGGCCACGGTTATGACTCCTCGGTTCGGCCGTGGTCTCGCGACCCGGCCGGCTGGCTGACACTGTTGTCTTGGTCTTGCTCATGCTGCTGCGGTACCAGGCCGGCCAGAGCCGACCAGCGGGGATCGACGCCATCCTCATGCCGATGTTCCGGTTCGTCCGCCAGGCGCGCCCCACACTCGGGGCACAGTCCCGGACAGTCGTCCGTGCACAACGGCTGGAACGGCAGTGCGAGCACCACCTGGTCCCTCAACGCCGGCTCGAGGTCGATCAGATCGCCCTCCATCCGGCTGGCCTCGTCGGGCTCGGCTTCGCTCTCGGGATAGACGTACAGCTCCTGAACGTCGGCGAGGAACTCGTCCTCGATTTCGGTCAGGCACCGTGCGCACTCCCCCACCAGGCGGCCAACGGCCGACCCGGTGACGAGCACTCCCTCGACAACCGCTTCCAGCCGAAGATCGAACTGGATGGGGTCACCTTCGGGAACACCGATCACGTCGATGCCGAGATCAGCCGGCGCCGCAGCGACAAAGGACACCTCACGTTGGGATCCAGCACGTCTGCTCAACTCATGCGTATCGAGCACGAGTGGTGACTTTGGATCCAAGACGCTCAGGGTGTCCTCTCTCGCCAGGGGCAGGCAAAATCTCAGCCTCATTGAGACCGAGGACCAACTCTAGCAATAACCCGCGATCTCGCCCAATCGGGCCGCCACCGTGGCCGGCACGAACGAGGCGTAGTCGCCACCGAGCGTAGCGATGTCCTTCACCAGGCTCGACGAGATGAAGCCGTGCTCGGGTGAGGTGGGCAGGAAGAGCGTGTCCACCCCGGTCATCCGCCGGTTCATCTGGGCCATCGGGATCTCGTAGTCGAAGTCGCCACCGGACCGCAGACCCTTGACGATCACGCCCGCCTCTTCGGTCCGGCAGAAGTCGACCACCAGGCCGCTGAAGGTCGCGATTCGCACGTTCGGGAAGGGCGCGGCGATCTCGCGCAGCATCTCGACCCGCTCGTCATCGCTGAACAGCCGCTTCTTGGCCGGATTGACGCCGGCCGCCACGATCAGCTCGTCGAACGCGGCCGCGGCCCGGGCGATGATGTCCAGATGCCCGTTGGTCGGCGGATCGAAAGTCCCGGGGAACACCGCTCGGCTCACTCAGACCTCCTGCTCGCGTTGACCGTACCAAAGCCGCGCCTCGCCGTACTTCCGATCGCGCAGGGCCTCAAAGCCGGCAGGCCACTCCCAGGGCTCCCGCTTCCCCCGCTCGATCACCAGCACCGCGTCCTCCGCGAGCCACCCGTGCTCACCGAGATCCAGCACGACCTTCTGCAGCACCTCGGTGTCCAGCGCGTACGGCGGATCCGCGAACACCACGTCGTACGGCTCCCCCGCGTTCTTCCCAGCGACGACGCGCTCGACAGGCTTGACCACGACGCTCGCGCCAGGCAGCCCAAGGGCCCGCACGTTCGACGAGACGACGTCGGCGGCCTTCCGGTCGGACTCGACCAGGAGGACCCGTGAGGCGCCTCGCGACAGCGCCTCCAACCCGATCGCCCCGGAGCCGGCGTACAGGTCGATGAAAGCCAATCCGTCCAGCCCGCCGAACGTCGAGTCGAGCGACGAGAACAGTGCCTCGCGAGCCCGATCGCCGGTCGGCCTGGTGCCCTGACCAGCCGGTACGGCGAGGCGCCGCCCACCGGCCTGTCCGCCGACGATCCGGGTCACGTCTTCTCCAAGTACTCGGTCTGGTCGGACTGCAGCGCGCTCGCCACGATCGTGCGCAGACCCGGATGACGGCTCAGGTCCGGGTCGTCCGCGACCAGTTCGTGGGCCATCTCCCGCGCGGCGATGATGACGTCTTCGTGTTCCAGCACGCTCAACAGCTTGAGGCTCGACCGTTTCCCGGACTGGGCCACCCCCAGCACGTCGCCCTCGCGCCGGTGCTCGAGGTCGATCCGCGACAGCGCGAAGCCGTCCGTGGTCGAGGCCACCGCGGCCAGCCGCTCCCGCGACAGCGAGGCCGGATGCGCGTCGGTGACCAGCAGGCACAACCCGGGCACCTTGCCCCGGCCAACGCGGCCGCGCAGCTGGTGGAGCTGGGAGATGCCGAAGCGATCAGCGTCCATCACGACCATCGTCGACGCGTTCGGCACGTCCACGCCTACCTCGATCACCGTGGTGGCGACCAGTACGTCGATCTCGCCGGCCGCGAAGCGCGTCATCACGGCATCCTTCACGTCAGCCGGCAATCGCCCGTGGAGCACTTCCACCCGGAGCCCTGCGAGGACCTCGGCAAGCGTGTCCGCCACCTCCAGCACGGAGATCGCGGGCCTCGGTTTGCCGTCTTCGGAGCCGTCCGCGTACTCGCCTTCCTCGTCCGAAGCACCTTTGACGTCATCGCCGATCCGGGGGCAGACGACGTACGCCTGATGGCCCTTGTCCACCTCCTCGCGGACTCGCTCCCAGGCGCGATCGAGCCAGGCCGGTTTCTCCCGGGCCGGCACCACCGAGCTCGAGATCGGCGATCGCCCGGCCGGCAACTCGGTCAGCGTCGACACGCTCAGATCGCCGAAAACGGTCATCGCGACGGTCCGCGGGATGGGGGTCGCGGTCATCACCAGCACGTGCGGGGTCGCGTCGCCCGACTTCTGGCTGAGGGCGGCCCGCTGCTCGACGCCGAACCGGTGCTGCTCGTCCACCACGACCAGGCCGAGATCCGCGAACTGGACCTTGTCCTCGAGCAGCGCGTGGGTGCCGACGACGATGCCCGCGGCACCGCTCGCCGCGTCCAGCATCGCCGTACGACGGGCCGCCGCGCCGAGTGATCCGGTCAGCAGGCCGACCCGGGTCGCCTTGTCGGCACCACCGAGCATGCCCTGCTCCGCGAGCTCGCCGAGCATCTTCGTCAGGGTCTTGTGGTGCTGGGTCGCGAGCACCTCGGTCGGCGCCAGCAGCACCGCCTGACCACCGGCGTCCACCACCGCGAGCATCGCCCGCAAGGCGACCACGGTCTTACCCGAACCGACCTCGCCCTGGAGCAGCCGGTGCATCGGATGCGGCCGGGCCATATCCGCGAAGACCTCGTGGCAGACCTCCGTCTGGCCGCTGGTCAGCGTGAACGGCAACCGATCGTCGAACGCGTCCAGCAGCCCGTCCTGCTGACGCTCCCGAGGGACCGCCTTCAAAGCGTCCGCGACCGCACGGCGCTGGGCCAGGATCGTCTGGAGGACCAGCGCCTCCTCGAACCGCAACCGGCCCTGGGCCTTCTCCCAGTCCGCCGGAGCGGCCGGCAGGTGGATGAGTCGCAACGCCTCGCGCAGGTCGAGTAGCCGGTGCTTCAGCCGGACCGCGGGAGGGATCGGGTCGTCGATCTCCTCGATCGTGTCCAGCACGATCTTGATGGTTCGCTCGATCGTGGCGGTGTTGAGCTTGGACGTGGCCGGATAGAGCGGGCGGTACGGCTTGGCACGGCGCTCGATCTCGTCCTGGCTGAGGTCGTCGTCCTCCAGCACCTCCGAGCCGGGGCTCTTCAGCTGCATGGTGGTGCGGAACATCGTCACCTCGCCCCAGAACAGCGCGGACGTGCCCGGCGCCAGCTTGGACCCGAGCCAGGGCTGGTTGAAGAACGCCAGCTCGATGTCGTGCTTCCCGTCGGTCACGACGACCTTGGTCAGCGTCTTGCGCCGCTTGTACTGCCAGCCGTCGGTGACGGACACCTCCTGCTTGGTGTCGAGCAGTCGCAGCGTCACCTTCTTGACCCGGCCCTGCACCGTGGCCTGGTCACCGACCTCCAGCTCGTCGAACGGCGTCAGCTCGCCCTTCTTCAGATAGCGCCGCGGGTAATGCCGCAAGAGCTCGCCGACGGTCTCGATGCCGAGCACCTCTTCGAAGGTCTTGGCCGTGCGCGCGCCGACGAAGTCCCGCAACTTGCGGTCCAGGTCGTTCTTCTTCACCTACTCCACCCCGATCAGCAACGGGTACCTCTGCTGCCCTCCGTCGTACACCACGACATCGACATCCCGGCGACTCCGCCGCACGTGCCGCACCAGCGCGTCGACCAATTCGGTCGTCGCGCCCTCCCCGCGGACCACGGTCATCAGCTCACCACCACCGCCCAGCAGCCGGTCCACGACGCCCGTCGCGGCCGAGATCAGGTCATCGGTGATCAGCGCGAAATCGCCGTCGACCACCCCGAGCGCGTCCCCGATCCGGCAGGTCCCGGCCATCGTCCAGGCGTCCTTGACCGCGATCGTGACCGCGCCATGCCGGGTCTGCCCGGCAGCGGCCGACAGCTGCACCACGTCGTCGTCGAAACTGCGATGAGCGTCATGTACGGCGATGGCGGCGAGCCCCTGGACCTGGGCGCGCGTCGGGATCACGGCCACGCGTACGCCGTTCTGCCGGGCTGCCATCGCGGCGGCCTCGGCCACCCCGATCGAGTCGTTGTCGTTCGGCAGCAGCACCACCTCGGGCGCGTGCGAACGGTCGATCGCGGCCAGCAGTTCGCCGGTCGAACACCGCCGCCCGGGTCCACCCGTCACCACGATCGCGCCCGCGTCCTCGAACAACGCGGCCAGACCCTCGCCCGCGGCGACGGCAATGACGGCCCGCCCAGTCTTCGGCGCCTTCGGCCCCTGATCGGCGAAGTGGGTCACCCGGATCCGGTACGGCCGCCCGATCCCGATCCCGGCCTCGATCGCCGCACCCACGTCATCGGTGTGCACGTGCACGTTCCACAGGCCGTCGCCACCGACCACCACGACCGAGTCGCCCAGCCCGTCGAGCCGTCGCCGGAAGTCCGCCACCTCGTCGTCGGTGGTGTCCAGCAGGTACATGACCTCGTACGCCGGGCCGTCCGGGTCGAGCTCATGCGCCTCCTCGACCGGTGGCGGCACCCGCGCCGGCACGCCGGTCCCGGGCCGCGGCGCCCGCCCGGTCACCACCATCTCCATCGCGCCGAGGATCACCACCAGCCCCGCGCCACCCGCATCAACCACGCCCGCCCTGCGCAACGCCTCCAGCTGCCCGGTGGTCTTCGCCAGCGCCTCCCGTCCCGCCCTGACCGCCGCCAGACACACGTCCGCGAGGGTCCCCGCGGACGCCTCGGCGGCAGCGTTGGCGGCGGCTCGCGCCACGGTCAGCATCGTCCCCTCGACCGGCTTGGCCACCGCGTTGTACGCCGCATCGGCCGCCTGGACCATCGCGTCGGCGAGATCCGCGGGCCCGGGGCGCTCGACCTGGGCGAGCCGGATCCCGCCGGCCCGGATGAGCTGGGACGTGATCACGCCGGAATTACCGCGCGCACCGAGCAGGGCGCCGCGGCCGAAGGCGCTCACCACCTCGGCGAAGCTCAGGTCACCCTCGGGCAGCGCCTCGCAGGCGGCCTGCCAGGTGAGGTAGATGTTGGTCCCGGTGTCGCCGTCGGGCACCGGGAAGACGTTCAGTTCGTCGATCTCGGCGCGCGCCTCGGCGAGCGCGGTCAGGGCCGCCCGCGCCCAGCGCCGCAGCACGTCGCTCGTCAGCACCTGAGTCACCTGGTCGTCGGCCACTCGCGAAGGTTATCCGCCCTGATTGGCGTTGCAAGTTACACATCGGTTAGTCTTGTCCGGTTGCCCAGCGAACCTGTGCTGTGGTGGCGCCTGTACTTATTGATTCTGATTCATCTTCCTGAGGAGTTCCGGTGGCTGCCGTTTGTGACGTCTGCGACAAGCGCCCCGAGTTCGGACACAACGTGTCCCACTCGCACCGTCGCACCAAGCGGCGCTTCAACCCGAACATCCAGCGCGTCCGCGTGCTGATCGGGCGAACCCCGAAGCGCCTGAACGTGTGCACCTCCTGCCTCAAGGCCGGTAAGGTCACGCGCTGACGTAGTACTTCCGACTGAGCCCGTCAGGTCCCCGGACCAGACGGGCTTTTTCGTGTTTAGGGTGTGCCTCATGCCGATGACCGAGAAGGAAGCCCTGCAGACCTATCTCCAGCGCTCCCGGGACGCCCTGCTCTGGAAGCTCGAAGGTCTCTCCGAGTACGACATCCGCCGCCCGCTCACCCCGACCGGCACCAACCTGCTGGGCCTGGTCAAGCACGCCATCGGCGTGGAGATCGGCTACTTCGCCTTCACCTTCGACCGGCCGTACCCCGAGCACGTGCCGTGGACCGAAGAGGACGCCGAGAACAACAGCGACATGTGGGCGACCGCCGACGAGTCCCGCGAGTTCATGGTCGACCTTTACAAGCGCGTCTGGGCGCACGCCGACGCGACCATCAACGACCTCCCGCTCGACGCTCCGGGCTTCGTGCCGTGGTGGGGCCCCGAGCGCGGCCAGGTCGTGCTGCACCAGATCATCGTGCACACGACGGCCGACCTGCAGCGGCACGCCGGCCACGCCGACATCCTCCGCGAACTGATCGACGGCACCGTCGGCATGCGGGTCGATGCCCCCAACATGCCGCCGGGCGACGAGTCGTACTGGACGTCCTACCGAGCCAAACTGCAGGACGTCGCCGAGTCCTTTAAGTGAGATCCAGCCAGCTGACCTCTTCGGGGGTCAGCTGGACGGACAGCCCGGGCATCGACGTCCGCGTCTCGCTGATCTGCCGCGGCCCGATCAACGCGAACACCGGGTACTCCTGGTGCAGCAACCACGCCAGCGCGATGGCCGTCGGCTCGACACCCTTGGCTTGGGCGAGCTCCCGGGCACGCTCGAGGCGCTCGAAGTTGTCGTCGGAGTAGAAGCAGCGCACCAGCTCCTCGTCCGACCGGTCCTCCGGCTTCGCCCGCCCGGTGAAGAAGCCGCGGGCCTGGCTCGACCAGGGGAAGAGCGCGATCTGCCGCTCCCGGAGCCACGCCTGCGACTCGGGATCACTCACATGCCGGCAACCCGCCCACGGTACGTCGTACGCGCGAGCGAGGCTGAGGTGATTGCTCAGCACGGTGAACGGGTTCTTGCCGTTGGCCGCGGCGTACGCGTTGGCCTCGTCGAACCGGGCCGTCGACCAGTTCGAGCCGCCGTACGCCGTGATGCGCCCGGCCGCGCGATGCTCGTCCAGGACGTCGACGAACTCCCCCACCGGAATGTCCTCGTTGTCCCGGTGCATCAGGTAGATGTCGACGTGGTCGGTCTGCAATCGCTCGAGGCTTTCGTTCAGCTGCCTGGTGATGGACTCCGGATCGCAGTGCGGCGTGTGCGCGCCCTTGCCGATGACGACCACGTCATCCCGATTGCCCCGGGTCTTGAGCCATTGGCCGAGCAGCTTCTCGCCCCGACCGCCGCCATAGATGTACGCCGTGTCGAAGGTGGTGCCGCCGCGCTCCACGAAGTCGTCGAAGACCATCGCGGCATGCGGCAGCGTCTGCTGATTGTCCACGCCCATCACGAGCCGGGACGCGGGTTTGGCCAGACCCGGCACCTCGCCGTACGTCATGGTGTGGTCATCCCGTCGGGCCAGCGGACGGCCGGTCGCGGTCGGGATGGCCGCGTCATCGCGCTCGCTCGCGTACTGCTGGCCGATCGCGGCGCGCCAGGCGTCCTGGACGGCGAGATTGCCGAGGGTGTCGTTCCAGCTCATCTCGGGCGCCTGCCGCTGGTCGATCGCGGCAGCGACCGCGTCAGCCTCCGCCGCGTAGATGAACGCGGGCTCCGCCGCAACGTCGCGGGCGTCCTCGCCGATCCGGTGGACCGTCACATGCGTGGGCTTCCCGTCGCCGCCGAACCACGGGTCCTCGATGACCAGATAGCCCTCGCTGCCGAGCACGCGGACCCGGTTCTCATCCGCGAGCCGGATGCCCGTCGAGACCTGTGCCGAGATCCCGCTCGCGAAGGTCAGTGTGGCCACGGCCCACTCGTCGGCACCGGTCTCGCCTACGTGACCGACGGCGCTCACACCGGTCGGATTGTCGTACGGCTGCCCGATCGCCGTGCCCGCGATCAGCCGCGCCATCGAGACGGGGTAACCGCCGACGTCGAGGATGCCGCCACCCGCGAGGTCGTCGGCGAAGAGCCGGCCATCGGCCCGGAAGGTGGTCGCGAAGCCGAACGTGGCCTGGATCTGGTGCACCTTGCCGATCGCGCCGTCGCGGATCAGGTCGGTGATGACCTTGGTCTGCGGCAGGCACCGGTACATGTACGCCTCCATCAGGAAGACGTCGTTCCGGCGGGCCGCCTCGATCATCGCGGCGCCCAAGGCCTGGTTGATCCCGAGCGGCTTCTCGCAGAGCACGTGCTTGCCCGCCTCGGCCGTCTTGATCGCCCACTCGACGTGGGCCGGATGGGGTGTCGCGATGTAGACCGCGTCCACCTCGTCGTTGGCGAGCAACTCGTCGTACGACGCGTGCCGGTGCGGGATGTTGTGTTCGGCACCGAAAGCCTCGGCCTTGTCGGCCTGTCGGCTCGCGACCGCCACGACCTGGCCCGTCTTCGAATGCGGGACCTGGCTCGCGAAACGGGCCGCGATATTGCCGGTGCCGAGTACGCCCCAGCGCAGTTTTGCATCTGTCACAGGTGAGATCTCCTCAGAACTTCATGGCACCGGCGGCCAGGTCGGCAATGAAGTGCCGGCCGCCGATGATGAACACACCGATCAACGGGATGACGCTCATCAGCGCGCCTGCCATCACCATGCTGTAGTCGGTGCTGTAAATGCCATTGAGTTGTTGCAGGGCCACCTGCAGGGTGATCCGATTCGGGTCGGTCATCACGATCAGCGGCCAGAGATAGTCGTTCCAGACACTGATGAACGTGAAGATACCCAGGAACGCAAGACCCGGCCGCAGGATCGGCAGGCCCACGGTCCAGTACTGGCGGAAGAAGCCCGCGCCATCGACCTGAGCCGCGTGGATGAGCTCGTCCGGGATGGCGCCGCGTGCGTACTGGCGCATCCAGAAGATGCCGAACGCGTTGGCTGCGCCGGGGATGATGAGGGCCTTCAGCGAGCCGATCCAGCCGAACTCCGCCAGCGTCACGAACGACGGCACCAGCGCCAGCTGCGACGGGATCATGAACGTGGCCAGCAGGATTCCGAACAGCAGATTGCGGCCGGGGAACTCGTACTTGGCGAAGGCGAAGGCGGCCAGCGAGTCGAAGAACAACACCAGCACGGTGACACCGGTCGAGGCGATCAACGTGATCATCATCGCGCCGAAGAAGTCGATGTTGTCGAGGACGCGGCCCATGTTCTCGAACAGGTGCGAGCCGATCACCAGCCTTGGCGGATAGGCGAAGATATCGGCCGTCGTATTCGAGGCCATCACGACCATCCAGTAGAACGGGAAGATCGAGATCGCGACTCCCGCCATCAGCAGCACGTGGCCGATGATCGTCCGGGTCCTTGCTGTGTTTTCGGGGGTCATCAGCTCTTCTCCCGTCCACCGACGAGTCGCCAGTTGATGATCGAGAACAACGCGATCAGGACGAACAACGCCCAGCCGACGGCAGCGCCGTACCCGAACTGGTTGTCCACGAACGCGCTCTTGTAGAGGTAGGTGACGATCGTTGTACCTGCGCCGCCTGGGCCGCCGGTATCGCCCAGTAGGACTTGCGACTCGGTGAAGATCTGCAGGCCGCCAATAGTCGACGTGATAGCCGTGAAGAGGATGACCGGGCGCAACATCGGCACGGTGATCCGGAAGAACGTCTGCACGCTTGAAGCGCCGTCGACCTTGGCGGCCTCGTATACGTCGGCAGAGATCGCCTGAAGGCCCGCTAGGAAGATGATCGCGTTGTAGCCGACCCAGCGCCAGGTGACGATCGACGCGATGGCGACCTGGATACCCCAAGGCTGACTCAGCCACTCGATCTTGTTGAGGCCTACGGATTGCAGGAAGGCGTTCAGCAGGCCGAAGTTATTGCTGAAGATAGAGCCGAAGACCATCGTCACGGCTACCACCGAGGTGATGTTCGGGATGAAGTACGCCACCCGGTAGAAGCCGCGGAACCGCACGGTGTTGTGCAGGGCGTTCGCGATCACCAGAGCCAGGAAGAGCATCGGCACGGTCGAGAGCACCCAGATGATGAGGGTGTTGCCGATCGCGGCCCAGAACTGGGGATCGGTGAAGAGGTAGGTGTACTGCTCGAGGCCGACCCACTTCATCTCGCCGATGCCGTTCCATGAGTGGAACGAGATGTAGATCGAGAACAACACCGGGAACGCGCCGAAGATCGCGAACAACACGAAGAACGGCGAGATCGCGACGTACTGGGGCAGGAACTTCTTGAAGCGGCCTTGAGGTTCATGGTCCGGCGTGGTGCTGACAGCTGTCGCCGGCAGGGCTTCGACGGCCATATCAGATCGCCCCCACTCGGGTGAGTTCGCGTTCGACCCGCGCCTGGCCGTCGCGCCAGGCCTGGTCCGGCGTCTTGCTGCCGACCTCCACGTTCACCAGCTCCGCCACGAGCGGCGTGCCGATGATGGAGTCGTACGGGCTGAAGTAAGTGCCGGGATAGGCCTTCGCGGATTCGCCGAAGACGTCCACGATGCGCTGGCCGCCGAAGAACGGGTCGGGCTCGTTGAGCAACGGATCCTCGTACGTCGCCGGGGTGGACGGGAAGAGCGAGGGATCGAGGAACGCCTGCGCCTGGTTCTTCGCGCTCTCCAGCCAGCTGATGAAGGCGAACGCGGCCTCCGGGTCCTTGCAGTACTTGGTGATCGCGAGGAATGAGCCGCCACGGTTGCCGGCACCACCGGGTGTCGCGCAGACCCGCCAGTTGCCCTTGGTCTCCGGCGCGGCGTTCTTGGGACCGAGCTGGGCCCACCACACGGCACCGATGAACGCGGCGAGCCTGCCGTTGTTGACGACGGCGTCCACGTCGGTCGTGTCCTCCTGAGCGTTCGCCGAGAGGCCTTCCTTGATGACGCGACAGGAGGTGTCCCAAACCTGGCGGATGTGGTCGCCGTTGCCGATGTACTGGCCGTCGGGCGTCATGTACCGCTGCCGCTGTTGGGAGAGGCCGTAGCGGTAGGCGCTGGCGATGTTGTCCGTGAGGACAGAACCCGGCACAGCCTTCTTGAGCTTCTTACCGAGCTCTATGTAGCTATCCCAGTCAGACGCCGCCTCGGCCACGTCTAGCGGCTCGGTGGGGAGATTGGCCTTCTCGAACTTGTCGCGCCGGTAGAAGAGCGCGGTAGGACCTGTGTCCATCGGGAAGGCCATCATCCGGTTCTCCGGGGTGATGCCGAGCTTCCACTTCCACTCGAGGTACTGGCTCTTCAGGTCGTCGGCGCCGAGCGTATGCAGGTCGATGAACTGGTCCGCATTCGGGAAGTACGTCGCGACGTCGTCGTTCATCGCGACGATGTCCGGGACCAGGGACTTACCGGCCAGCGAGGTCAGCACCTTGGTCTTGTAGTCGCTGCCGATCCTGGTCATCAGCAGGCGTTTGTCCGAGCCTTGAATGGCCTTGGACGCCTGCTCGATCAGGCCGTCGTTCACCGAGCCGGTCCAGGTCCACATGGTCAGCTCGTCGGTCGCGCCGAGCGAACTTCGGGAGCCACATCCGGTCAGGCCGGCCGCTGCTGCAGCGGCACTCAGGCCTAGAAAACCTCTACGGGACAAGGTCATGACGCAACGCCACCCACCTGTCGGATCGTGTTTGTTGGCGGTAACAAATGTTCGACCTGGTCTAGGTAAGCGCATTCCTACTGAACCGGTCAAGCCCCCGGCGCCGACCGATTTCGGTCTGGTTGGATGGTCGTATGCCGACTCCCCCTGCCGCCGTCCTCTTCGACGCCGATGGTGTCCTGCAACGTCCGACCGTTGACTGGCGGGCCGCCCTGGCCACCTTCGCGGGCCCCGGGCAGAACCCCGACGACTTCATTCTCGAGCTGATGGCGTCCGAGCTGCCGTCGATCATGGGCAAGGGCGATTTCGCCGACGCCATCGCCGAGGTGCTGGCCCGCTCGAACAGCACGGCCGAGGTGTCCGAGGTGCTCGAGCTGTGGCGCCACTTCGAGTCCGTGCCGGAGGTGATCGAGATCATCCAGGAGC
Organism: Kribbella sp. NBC_01245; assembly: GCF_036226525.1. NCBI lineage: Bacteria > Bacillati > Actinomycetota > Actinomycetes > Propionibacteriales > Kribbellaceae > Kribbella > Kribbella sp. NBC_01245. The sequence continues at coordinate 8,509,181 of NZ_CP108487.1, read as the reverse complement.
TTCGCGCGGGCGGCGTCGGCTGCCATCTGGCGACGAACCAGCAGTCGTTCCGGCGGATGATCATGCACGAGGAGCGGCACTACGGCGACTGGTTCGACCAGACCTTCTACTCGTGCGATCTGGGCGTCTCGAAGCCCGATCCGGAGTACTTTCGCCGCATTTTGGACGCGATCGGCCGGCCCGCGGACGCCGTACTCTTCATCGACGACAACTTCGACAACGTCGCGGGAGCCGAGTCGATCGGCATCCACGCGGAGCACTTCGACCTGGAGCTGGGTGTTCCGGTGCTACGCGATCTCCTGCGTGGCTACGGGCTCCTCTGACTTCAAAGCTTCTGGCTGAGGCTCGGGTTTGGGCTTCGGCGGCGGGGTGACGCGGGCGAGCACGGTGACGATGTCGTGCTTGTGGTGCTGGATCTCGTGAGCGGTGTGGCGGATGACCCAGTCGAGCGTGCGCGGCATCACCACCGGGTAGTTGTAGAGCCCGCGGATCTGCTGCTGCTCGGGCGTCAGCGCCTTCGCCGCCGCGCCGAACTCCTGCGCGAAGCGGATGATCGCCACCGCTACCTGGTTCGGATCCTGCAGCTCATACTTCTCCTGGCTGACCCGACCCTTGCGGTCCATCGGCGCCCAGGTCGGGCGGTACTCCACCAACGCCTGGGCGATCCGCTTCCGCTGCACTTCCAGTACGTCGCGCACGTGGCACGCGTACTCGATGGCGGACCACACCTCCGGCTCGGGCCTGAGGCGGACGAACTCGGGCCCCGGATCCGCCGCCGCCGACGTGAGCTTCATCCCGGCCTCGGCGGCCTGACGCACCAGCGTCGTCACCACCGGGTGCAACTGGCCCGCGTCGTAGTCGAACCCGCACTCCCCACAGACACCCTCGACCGGCGGCTGCCGTTTCACAAACCCCTCCATCGCCACGCGTGATCCACCGGGCCGATCCCGGCACCGAGCGGGAAACCGGCATGCACGGCCCCACTGATGTACTGCTTCGCGCTCGCCACCGCCTCGGGCACGCTCTGCCCCTGCGCGACGTACGACGCGATCGAACTCGCCAACGTACAACCCGTGCCATGGGTATGCCGGTTATCGGCACGCGGCGCACTGAACTCTTCCCGAAAGCCGTCGCCATGCAGCACGTCGACCGACGTATCCCCCGCGTCGTGCCCACCCTTGACCAGCACCCAAGTGGCACCGGCTTCCAGCAGCCGCTTGGCCGCCAGCTCCCGGTCATCCAGGCCGTTGATCTCCATACCCGCCACCGGGCCGAGCTCGGTGAGATTCGGGGTCAACACGGTGGCCAGGGGCACGATCTCCTCGCGCAATGCCTCCATCGCGTCAGCGGCCAGCAAGGCGTCGCCGTGCTTCGAGACCGATACCGGGTCGACGATGACCGGGGTGTTCTCGGGCAGGCTTCGCAACAGTTCGGCAACGACCCGGACCATCGCGGCCGAGGCCAGCATGCCGGTTTTGACCGCGTCGACGCCGATGTCGTCCACCACACTGCGGAACTGCGCCCGCACCTGGTCGGCCGGCAACTCCCACGCGCCCTGCACCCCGATGCTGTTCTGGGCGGTGATGGCGGTGATGACGCTCATCCCGTGCACGCCGGTGGCCAGCATCGCCTTGAGGTCGGCCTGGATCCCGGCACCGCCGCCGGAGTCGGACCCTGCCACGGTCAATACGCGACGTGGTGTCATGTCAGCTCCTGAAATGTGCGTGGCCGGTGGCACCCTCATACGCCTCACCGTCCACTGTCACGGTACCCGGCGGCTGGTTGTCATTGCCCTCGGCAACCGTCCCGATCACGGTCCAGCCGATGGGCACGTCCGCCGGCTCGAAAGTCGCCACCAGCGCGTTGTCGTCGCCCCCGGTCAACACGAACGAGAGGGCCTCCAACCCGGTGGCCGCCGCGACCGCTTGCAGTGGCTCGGGGATAGCCAGCGCCGCCGACCGTACGTCGATCACAACCTGACTGGCCGTCGCGATATGCCCCAGGTCGGACAACAACCCATCACTCACATCGCACATCGACGAGGCCCCCGCCATCGCCGCGATCGGCCCTTGCTCATAAGGCGGTAACGGCCTCCGATGCGCCTCCACAACGGCCCGAGGTGACCGAAACCCCCTCGTCAGTACGGCGTACCCGGCCTCGGCCCACCCCAGCCGTCCGGCCAGCGCCACCTCATCGCCCGGACGCGCGCCGGACCGCAGCACGGGCTCGCGCCCATCGAGCGTCCCGAAAGCGGTCACCGAGACGACGACCTTGTCGGACTGCACCATGTCGCCGCCCACCACGCTGACCTCGAGCGCCTCGCCCTCGTCTTGCAATCCGCGGGCCAGTTCCGTCACCCACTCGCTCGACAGGTCCGAGGGCATCCCCAGTCCCACCACAAGCGACGTCGGCCGCGCACCCATCGCCGCGATATCGGACAGGTTCTGCGCGGCGGCCTTACGCCCCACGTCGTACGCCGACGACCAGTCCTGCCGGAAGTGCCGCCCCTCGATCAGGAGGTCGGTGGTGATCACCATCCGGCCGTCCGGAACCGCCACCACGGCAGCGTCATCACCAGGCCCCACCAGCACTTCCGCGCCCTGGCGATAGCCCTTCGTGACGGCCTCGATCAGCCCGAATTCGCCGATGCCGCCCACGGTCTCGTTCACGTTCAGCCCTCCGATCGCCAGCCAGGCACTCTAGTCCGCCGGGCCGGGCAAACTTCCGGCGACCGGGTCCACGAGGTAGCGTGATCGCGCAACGAAGAGTACGCCTCGGGCATCGGCAGTACCGTCAGGCAGTTCTGAGCGGTGGGCTGAGCGGTGCCAGGGGCCCCGCTGAGGACGACTGAGTGGAGAACGACGTGGTGGTCCAGGCCTACATCCTGATCCAGACCGAGGTCGGCAAGGCGGCCGACGTGGCGCAGCAGATCGCCGAGGTACAGGGCGTGACCCTGGCCGAGGACGTCACCGGTCCGTACGACGTGATCGTGCGAGCCGAGGCCCGCAACGTCGACGAACTCGGCAAGCTGGTGGTGGCCCGGGTCCAGAACGTTCCCGGTATCACCCGCACGCTGACCTGCCCGGTAGTGCACATCTGACGGTGCGCCGTTCGCTACCGGCCCTGGGCCTGTCGCTGCCGCTCCTCCTCGGCGCGGCCGCGTGCAGTCCAGGGCCGGTCGGCATCGCCGTCCCGTCGCCCGCGCCCGAGGTCGCGACCGCCTGCGCCGCGCTGATCAGCGCCCTGCCCGACCGCATCACCGAGGGCGAACGCCGCAAGACCGACCCCGTCAGCCCGCTGACCACGGCGTACGGCGATCCCCCGATCGAGCTCACCTGCGGCGTCTCCCCACCCGTCGGCATGACCGAAGCCGCCTCCCAGTGCTTCGAAGTCAACGGCGTCGGCTGGTTCGCCCAAGAGGCCCCCAACGGCGTCATCTTCACCACCATCGGCCGCAAGCTCTATCTCGAAATGGCCGTCCCCAACGCCTACTCCCCCGAAGCCAACGTCCTCACCGACGTCGCCGACCCCATCAAGACCCACAACCCTGTCATCACCCCCTGCACCTAGCCCGCCGGCCCGAGGGTGGGCAGCGTGCCCCGCCTCACGTCACTCATCCGCGACGACTTCCCTATGGCGACTGCGGCTCGCTTGCCACTTGCTTCGCTTCCTGAGCTGCGCCGGTGCCGCTGACTGGATTGATCTGCTGGCCACGTGCACTCCACGACCTCCGATCGCCGCATCGACCTCAGCCAACGGCCAGCTGTCCACGGCTGCATCCGCGGCCGCGTCCTCGACTGCTCGAGTCCCCGTATGGTCGACCACGAACCGGGCGCCCTCGGGACTGGTCCACGTATAGGTGCCTTCTGCCAGTACGGCGTAGCTCCAGCCGCCGTGGGTCTTCAGCCGGTGGTGGTATCGGCAGCATGGCGCGAGGTTCGCGGTATTGGTCTGCCCTGGCGGGCCGTCCTTGTCGTATGGCACGACGTGGTCGAGGTCCATCGAATGAGTTGCTCGCCTGTTGCACCACGGAAAGACGCAGTACAGGTCCCGCATCAACACGCGTTCGCGGATGCGTGCCGGGATCTCATACCGGTCGACGCTGACTCGTTCCCGCTGGTCGATGACGGGTTTGAGCACGACCTTGTCATGGCCCAGGACTTCCTTGAGCAGTGAAGCCAGCACCGGCCCAACCCCTTCGACCCTCATCACCCCAGCCCCCTTGCCGCTCCCGTAGCCCCCGTAGCTCTCGTTGCCCCCGTAGCCCCTGTATTCCCCGGTGCCCCCGTCGCTCTCGTCGCTCCCGCAGTCCCCGGTGCTCCCCTCGCTCTCGTTGCTCCCGTAGTCCCCGGTGCTCCCGTAGGGCCCGGTGCTCCCGTCGACGTCGTTGCTTCCGGCGGGCCGTTCATGGCGGGCAAGTGCGGTCAGGTCCTCGGCGCTCAGGTGCACCTTGACCTCCACCCGAGCCGCCCCACCGCCCGCTCGGGCCACCTCATCGGTGCGAGCACGGTCCTTGATCTCGGCCAACAGGCGGCTCAAGGAGCCTCGCCGGAACTCATCGCCATCCCAGACCGCATCGAACGCCGCGCCTTCAGCCACAGGCAGCCGGCCCGCCAACGGCACCTCCCGCAGCGGCACGCCCGGCAGCAGGCCGCCGGGCCACAGTGGAACGCCAGGCAACGGTCCGTCCGGCGACGGGTATCCGTCTGGCGGCGGGTATCCGTCTGCCGCCAGGTCGTCTGGTGGTGGCGGTTGGTCGACTGGTGGTGGTTCGTCCAGCCCGCGCTGTTCGGGATCCGGGATGTAGGACTGGTCCCATCCCTCCGCAGCCAATTGCCAACCCGCGTCCCCAAGCCGCCGCTCCTCCGGGGCCACCTCCTTCGGGGCCGCCTTGTCCCGGGCCGCCGTCGGGGCCACCTTGCCCGCATGACCGGCCATCTTGTCCGCATGACCGGCCATCTTGTCCGCATGACCGACCATCTTGTCCGCATGACCGACCATCTTGTCCGCATGACCGGCCGCCTTGGCCGGGGCCACTGTCTCCGGGGCCACCTTGTCGGCATGACCGGCCGGCCCGCCGGTCTGATCGCCGGACTGGGATCCGGCTAACCAGAACCCGGCTGAGCCGGTGTCGGTCGCGTGGCTGGCTGGGGTGGGTGCCGGATCGGCGGTGGGGTTCGTGGCACACGCGGCGCTGGCTGTTGGATGCCCGGTCGTGGTCGTGGTTGTGGTTGTGGTTGTGGTTGTGGAGGGGTTGTCAGCTGGGTGGGGTGGGTTGGTGGCGAGGTGGCGGGCGGCGTGGAGGAGTTTGATGGCGTCGGCGGGGTCGGCTAGCCAGCCGATCGCTTTGGCGCGGCGCCGATCCACCGAGTCGGTGTCGCCGAGCACTTTCAACGCGTCGGCCAGTGCCTGGATGGTCGCGTCGACTCGGATCACGTCGCCGGTCGCGGCCCGCACGAACAAGGTGTTGGTGCCCAGGGAGTCGGATCGGCCCACCCAGACACCGCGTGAGCGGGCCATTTCTTCGGCCTGGGCCTGGGCACGGTCGGGGTCGGCGCGCCACATCGCCGCGTCCACGATGCTTTTCAGCCGGTCCGGGCCGACCCGGTTGATGATCTTTTCCACCGCGGCATCCACCATCGCGACGGCTTCCAGCGACAAGGCCGCGGTGGCACGGGCGATCCGGCAGGCCCGCCACGCCCGTGCCTCACCGGCCAGCACCCGGGCCCACACCCGCGGCAGCCGGTGCCGCAACCCCAGCGCGTCACTCAGCAGGCCCGCCGCCGCCACCGACGACATCTCCAGCACCACGCCCAGGTCCGCGGCCACGAACTCACCCACCTCCGGACAGCCCTCACCGCCATACACCGTCAACCGCTCCCTGCCCGGCAACCCCTCAACCGGGCCACCGCCACCAGCTGCCGTCGACGGCCGCGCCTCGGCATGACCGTCAGCGAAAGCGACAGCCCCCTCGAGAATGCGCACCTCCATCCGATCGCGGCCCAAGCGGAACTCGCCCAGCGCGGACAACTGCTCCGCGGGGCTGAGCTCACTCAGGTCGATGTCGAACATGTGCTCGATTATAGTCGAGCACATGTTCGAGTCAAAACCCGAAAGGCGTTATCCACAAGGCAATTTCAGCTCTGATATCAGCATCGAAAACACGTACCTTCTCTGCGCCAACCCAACTCGGGAGCTTCCCCGGAGCGACTGACGAGGTTGGTGTCGGTGGTTGCCGTGAGCCACTGACCCCTGGGCCCCGGACCACCGAGCCGGGGCCCACGCGCAGCACGGAAGGTGGCAGCAACGAAGGGCCGCGAATGAACGAAACGAGGCGAACGGATGAGGCGAGGAAAGTATGAAAAGGGAGCTAGCGCAGGCCGGTTGGGCGGGTCAGGGCGAGGGTGATGAGGCGGTCGACCAGTTCGGTGTAGTCGATGCCGCTTGCCGCCCAGACACGCGGGAACATGGACTGCGGGGTGAAGCCGGGCATGGTGTTGATCTCGTTGACGATCACGCGGTTCGCGGCGTCGAGGAAGAAGTCGACCCGGGCGAGGCCTTCGCACTCGATCGCGTCGAAGGCGATCAGAGCCTTGGCGCGGATCTCCTCGGCGATCGCGGGCGGCAGGTCGGCCGGCACGCTGAGGGTGGTGAACTGCTCGCCCTCCGGGAGGTACTTGGTCTCGAAGTCGTAGAAGTCGTGCCCACCGCCCTGCACCACGATTTCGGCGCAGACGCTGACATCGGCAGGCTCACCGTCGACCCGGCCGAGGATGCCGACCTCGATCTCGCGCGGGCGGGTGGCCGACGCTTCGACGATCACCTTCGGGTCGTGCCGCTGGGCCACGGCGACGGCGTCATCCAGCTCGTCCGGGCCGTTGACCTTGCTCACGCCGAGGCTGGAACCACCGCGAGCGGGCTTCACGAACACCGGGTAGCCGAGTTTGCCGACGGCCTCGCGACGGGACTGGGCGTCCCGCTGCCAATCGCGGGCACGGATGACGACGTACGGCGTGACCTCCAGTCCGGCGGCCTCGAAGATGACCTTCATGTAGTGCTTGTCCATGCCGACGGCGCTCGCGAGTACGCCCGCGCCGACATACCGCATGTCCGCCATCTCGAACATGCCCTGGATCGTGCCGTCCTCGCCCCACGGACCGTGCAGCAGCGGGAAGATCACGTCCATCTCGCCAAGGGTCTGCGGGACCTGGTCCGCCTCGCTGACGACCAACTCGCGATTGCTACCGAACAACACCGGCGCCGCGGCGATGTCGACCGTCGGCAGCCGGCCATCGGTCAGGGCGAGATGGGCCGGATCGGAGCTTTCGAGCACCCACTGGCCCTCGGTGCTGATGCCGATCGGGACCACGTCGTACTTGTCGCGATCGATCACCCGGAGCACGTTGGCCGCAGTGATACAGGAGATCGCGTGCTCACTCGATCGGCCGCCGAAAACGATGGCGACTCGGGGCTTGCGGGGTTCTTCTGTGGTCTGACTCACCAAACCGACCCTAGCGGCCGAGGTGATCCGCACACTCGCGCCCTTGGATCACCGGGTTATTCGAGGAGCTGGATCGCCTGGGCGGGGCAGTGGAGTGCGGCGTCGCGGGTGGCGTCGTGCTGGTCGGGGTCGGGCTCCTTGAGGATGAAGGCGACGCCGTCGAAGTCGCGCTGGTCGAAGACCCCCGGCGCCGCGAGCACGCATTGGCCCGCTCCGACACAGCCGTCTTGGTCGATGGTCACATCCACGGTCTTCTCCTTCGTCCGGTCGTGCGGCGCGTCATCGCGGGTCGTCCCAGGTGACCGGCAGGGCCTTCACGCCGTACACAAGGGTGTTGTGCTTGAAGTCGATCTCCTCGAACGGCACGGCCAGTCGCAGCGTCGGAATCCGCCGGTAGAGCCGGGTGAAGACCTCCTGCAGTTCGACCCGCGCGAGTTGTTGCCCAAGGCACTGATGCGGCCCGAACCCGAAGGCCAGATGAGTGGACGCCCGCCGGCTCAGGTCGACCTGGTCGGCGGCGGGATAGACCGACTCGTCGCGATTGCCCGCCGACAACGCCGCGATCAGGAACTCGCCCGCCTTGAGCTGCTCCGACGCGAGCTCCATGTCCTCGGTGACCTGACGGAATACGCCGAACTGGACCACCGAGAGGTACCGCAGCAGTTCCTCCGTGGCGGTGGGAGCGAGCTCCGGGTGCTCCTGGAGAACCTTGAGCTGGTCGGGATTGCGCAACAACACCAGAGTGCTGAGGGCGATCATGTTCGCGGTGGTCTCGTGGCCGGCGATCAGCAGCGTGATGCCGATCGAGACCAGTTCCTCCATCGACAACGGGCGTTCGGTGCTGTTGGCCCGCTCGATCAGACGCGACAGCAGATCGTCGGCAGGCTGCTCGAGCTTCGCCATCACGAGACCGGCCATGTACTGCTGCATCTCGGCCGCGACGGCCTCGGCTTCCGGCAGCGGTACGTCGACGGCGACGAGCTGAGCGCTCTGACGCTGGAACACGTCGCGGTCCGCGTACGGCACACCGAGCAGTTCGCAGATCACCAGAGACGGGATCGGCAGGGCGAAGTCGCGGACCAGGTCGACCGGTCGCGGGCTCGCGAGCAGGGCGTCGATATGCACGTCGATGATCTGCTGGATCCGCGGCCGGAGGGCTTCGATCCGCTTCACGGTGAACTCGGTGGTGAGCAGCCGCCGCAGCCGGGTGTGCTCGGCGCCGTCGAGGTTGAGGATCGAGCCGGCGTCGACCTCGCGATCGAGGTCGGCATCTTCGACGACGTGGTCCGAGGGTGCGAGCCGAGAGCTCAGCCGTCGGTCGCGCAACACCGTCCGCAGGTCGTCGTAGCGACTGACCATCCACGCGTCGACGCCGGCCGGAGTCGAGACCTTCGTCAGCGGCGCCTCTTCGCGCAGTGCCGCATAGGCGGAGGCCGGGTCGAACGGACACCCGGTCGGGCGCCCAAGAGGAAAGGGCGGATGCGGGGAGGCGGGCGTTTCGGTCATTGGCGGGCTCCTTGGCTGGAAGGCCTGGGTGACGAAATCAGGTTGTCACTATGAAATGGTAGTGACTTCCATATGATTGATGCTGCCAGACGGCATGTCGCCGCACAACTGGAGCCCGGATGCGGCTGGAGGGATGGGAGGCCGGTGTAACCTGCCCACACGTCAAGGCCTGAAGGAGGTTCTGGATGGGACTGCGGGAGCTCAAACGCGAGCGCACGCGCCAGCTCATCTCCGACAAGGCCTTCGAGCTGTTCATCGACCATGGATTCGGGCGTACGACGGTCGAGCAGATCGCGGCCGCGGCCGAGGTGGGGCCGAGCACGCTCTATCGGTATTACCCGACCAAAGAGCGGTTGGTGCTGGAGTTCGTCGAGCAGTGCCTGTTCACGGCGCTCGACGAGATGCGCGACGGGGATCCCGGGGTGCCGTTGGAGAAGGCGCTGGGGCAGCTGGTCAGCCGGGCACTTGGCGATCTCGAGGCCCAACCGGCTCGAACTCGGGCGATCTACGAGTTGGCCGAGGACCATCCCTCGTTGAGCGCGCACCTGGCCGACCTGGTCTGGCGCTGGCGCGACGAGCTCGCGGCCGAGATCGCGAAGCGCCTCGAGAACCGCACGCCACTGGTCGCAGCGCTCACGGCCGCGGTGACGATCGACCTGATCGAGATGGTCGTGCAGACCTGGGTCGACCAGCCCGGCCCGAGTCCGACTCTCGCCGAGATCGCCACCGAGGCACTCTCGCTGCTCGCGAACGGCGAACTCCCCCTGCCCTGCCGCATCGAGCCCTAGGTTTGTTTTGGGGTCAGCGAGCTAGCAGGATGCTGACATGACTGACGAACTGGATCCTGCGAGCTTGCTGGTGCATGGCGGTCGGCCGGCGGTTGAGGCCGATGCGGCGCTCAGTGGGCCGGTTGTGTTCAGTTCGACGTACGTCGCCGGAGGGCCGACGGGGTACGGGCGGTTCGGGAATCCGGCCTGGACGGCGTTCGAGGACGTGCTTGGTGAGCTCGAGGGTGGGCAAGCGCTGGTGCTGGCCTCGGGCATGGCTGCGTGCGCGGTGGTGATCGACCTGGTGCCGGTCGGTGGCAAGGTCGTGGCGCCTGAGCATGCGTACAACGGCGTGACGGGCTTGCTGAAGCAGCAGGCCGAGACGGGCCGGATCACCCTCGAGCTGGTCGATATCGCCGATACGGATGCCGTCGTCGCAGCCTTGCCCGGCGCCGCGTTGCTGTGGGCAGAGTCGCCGACCAACCCGGCGATGGAGGTGGCCGACCTGCCGGCGATTTGTGCCGCCGCCAATGCCGAAGGCGTGCTGGTTGCCGTTGACAACACGTTCGCGACTCCCCTGTTGCAGCGGCCGCTCGCGTTGGGCGCGGACATCGTGGTCCATTCCGTGACGAAGTACCTCGCCGGGCATTCCGACGTACTGCTCGGGGCTGTGGTGACTCGGGATCAGGCGACGTACGACGCGTTGGCACTGCGCCGCAAGACGCAAGGGGCGATCGCCGGGCCGATGGAGGTTTGGCTCGCGCTGCGGGGCATGCGGACGTTGGCGCTGAGGATGGAGAAGGCGCAGGCGAACGCGCAGTACCTGGCAGAGCGGTTGCAGGCGCATCCGAAGATCTCGCGCGTTCGCTACCCAGGGCTGGCGGATGATCCTGGGCATGAGCGGGCGGCCAAGCAGATGCAGGGGTTCGGCGCCATCATCGCGATCGAGGTGGCGGGTGGTGCCGAGGAGGCCCAGCGGGTGGCGGAATCGACGCGGCTCTGGATCCACGCGACCAGCCTGGGCGGCGTCGAGTCCATGCTGGAACGACGCCGCCGCTGGGCGTCCGAGCCCGTGACGATCCCGGACAACCTGATCCGGTTGTCCGTGGGCATCGAGCATGCCGAGGACCTCTGGAAAGACCTGCAGCAGGCCCTCGGCTAAAGCCCTACTTGTCGGTGGCGAAGGCGGCGTCGAACGAGGCTTCCGGCTGGTCGAAGGCGAGCGAGCGAACCAGTTGGACCGCCTCAGCCGCACCGACGAGCCGGTCCATGCCCGCGTCCTCCCACTCGATCGAGATCGGGCCGTCGTAGCCGATCGAGTTCAGGACGCGGAAGCAGTCCTCCCAGTGCACATCGCCGTGCCCGGTCGAGACGAAGTCCCAGCCGCGGCGCGGGTCGCCCCAGGGCAGGTGCGAGCCCATCCGGCCGTTGCGTCCGCCGCCCATCCGCTTGCGGGTGTCCTTGCAGTCCACGTGGTAGATCCGGTCCTTGAAGTCCCAGAGGAACCCGACCGGGTCGATGTCCTGCCAGACCATGTGGCTCGGGTCCCAGTTCAACCCGAAGGCCTCGCGATGCCCGATGGCCTCCAGGGTCGCGACGGTGGTCCAGTAGTCGTACGCGATCTCGCCCGGGTGCACTTCATGGGCGAAGCGCACGCCGACCTCGTCGAAGACGTCCAGAATCGGGTTCCACCGATCGGCGAAGTCCTTGTAGCCGGCTTCGATCCGCGCGGCCGGTACGGGTGGGAACATCGCGACGTACTGCCAGATCGACGAGCCGGTGAAGCCGATGACGGTCTTCACGCCGAGCTTGGCCGCGGCCCGGGCGGTGTCGGCGAGTTCGGCCGCCGCGCGCTGCCGTACGCCCTCCGGCTCTCCGTCGCCCCAGACGCGTGAGGGCAGGATCGCCTCGTGCCGGAAGTCGATCGGGTCGTCGCAGACGGCCTGTCCGACCAGGTGGTTCGAGATGGCCCAGACCTGCAGGCCGTGCCGCTCGAGGATCTCCTTGCGGCCGGCGATGTACGTGTCGTCGGACAGCGCCTGCTGAACATCGAAGTGGTCGCCGGAACAGGCGATCTCGACACCGTCGTAGCCCCATTCGGAGGCGAGCCGGCAGACCTCCTCGAACGGCAGGTCGGCCCACTGACCGGTGAACAGGGTGATCGGGCGTGGCATCAGCTGACTCCTCGAGAGGTAACGGTGGTCCAAGCGCCGTCGGCCGCGGCCGAGCGCAGTACGGCGTCCACGACCTCCGCCGAGCGAAGGCCGTCGGCGAAAACGGGTAGGCCGTCGGGCGCGGACCCGGAAGAAACGGCCGCATAGGTGTCGGCGACGAACGAGTTGAAGGCGTCCTGATAGCCCTGGGCATGTCCGGCCGGCATCCGGTTGACCCGCAGGGCCTCCGGGCTCAACGTCCCAGGGTCACGCACCAGGACCGAGCTCGCGTCGCGGCGGCCCTGCCAGAGCCGGTCCGGGTCTTCCTGGTCGAAGCCGAAGCTCGACTCGGTTCCGGAGACCTCGAGGTACAACCGGTTCTTCCGGCCGGCCGCGACCTGGCTGATCACGATGGTGCCGAGTACGCCGGATGCCGTCCGGAACTGGGCCGTCGCGAGATCCTCGGTCCGTACGGCGACCCCGCCGCGTTCCGCCAGCAAGGTGCGGGTCAACGCGCTGACGGCGACGAGGCGATCCCCGGTGACGAACTCGGCCAGATCGCACCAGTGCGAGCCGATGTCGGCAAACGCGCGCGAAGGTCCTCCGGCCTGGTCATCCACACGCCAGTTGTCGTCGTCCGCACTGGCCAACCAGTCCTGCAGGTAGCTGCCGTGGACCGTACTGATCGTCCCGGCCTCTCCCGCCGCGAGTCGGGCCCGCATCTCCCGAACCATCGGGTGGTACCGGTAGACGAACGGCACGCTGGCGACGCGACCCGCAGCCGCCTCGACCAGGTCTGCCGCGTCTGAGACCGACGTGGCGAGCGGCTTCTCGCAGATGACGTGTTTGTCCGCCTTGAGCGCTTGAAGCGTCACCGGCAGGTGCCGGTTGTTCGGCGTACAGACGTGGATCAGGTCGACGTCGGCGGCTAGGAGGGCGTCCAGGTCGGCATAGCCCTTCAGAGCGCCTGTAGACGCCGCTGCGGCGTCTGCGCGGTCCGGTGAGGACCCGACTGCCCCCACGATCTGTGCGCCCGCGACACGAGCCGCATGGGAATGCACCTGGCCCATGAATCCGCCGCCGACAATGCCGATCCGCAGAGCGTTGGTCATGACGTGGACGCTAGGCGGGACTTTTGTCGCCTGTCAAGCAGAAGTCTGCCCACTGAAGCACTAAAGTGCCGGTATGACGACCAGCCCGCTGCTGGCCCCGGGCACGGGACCGCTGCTGCGACTGCTGCTCGACGGCCGCCCGCGAACCAGGGCCGAGCTGATCGAGCTGTCCGGCCTGGCCCGCTCCACGGTGGCCGGCCGGATCGACGCGCTGCTGGCGAGCGGCCTGGTGGTCCAGTCGGGGGAAGCGTCCTCGACCGGCGGACGCCCACCGGCCCGGTTCGCCTTCAACCCCGGCGCCCGGGTGATCCTGGCCATCGACGTCGGCGCCAGCCACCTGACCGTCGCACTCACCGATCTGGCCGGCACGATCCTCGACAGCGTCACCACCGCACAGCGCATCGACCAAGGACCCGAGGGCATCCTGGGCCGGGCCGTCCGTGAAGCGCGCAAGCTGCTGAAAGGCCACGCTCCCCTGGCCGGCACCGGTATAGGTCTACCCGGTCCGGTCGAGCACGAGACCGGCCGGCCGAACCATCCGCCGATCATGCCCGGCTGGGACGGCTACGACGTAGTGGGACGGCTAGAGAAGGATCTAGGCCAGCCGGTGCTCGTCGACAACGACGTGAACCTCATGGCCCTTGGCGAGCACACCAGCCACTACGCCGACGTAGACCATCTCCTGTTCGTCAAGGTCGCCACTGGCATCGGTGCCGGGGTGATCAGCGGCGGCCGGCTGCAACGAGGCGCCCAGGGCGCAGCGGGCGACCTCGGCCATGTGCAGACCCCTGGCGGGCATCACGTCGTCTGCCGCTGTGGCAATACCGGATGCCTCGAAGCCATCGCGAGCGCGGCAGCGATCGCGATGGATCTACGTGAGCAGGGAGTCCAAGTCACCAGCAGCCAGGACATCGTCGACCAAGTGCGCGCCGGAAATGCCGCAGCGACCCGCGCGGTCAGGCAGGCCGGGCGCGAGCTCGGCACTGTGCTCGCCACCTGCGTCAGCCTGCTCAACCCGTCGGTCATCGTCATCGGCGGCTCTCTCGCCCAAGCCGGCGAAAGCCTCCTGGCCGGCGTACGGGAGAACATCTACGCCAGGTCGTTGCCACTGGCTACGACCACGCTGCGCGTCACCACTTCGGAGACGAGCGACGCCGCCCTCAAAGGCGCCGCCGCTCTAGTCCTCCAGCAACTCCTCGACCGCGACTAGCCCCAACGCTCGGACTTGGCAGACCGCGAGATCAGACTGAACAGCATGTCCTTGGGAGTCATCTCCCCCGAAACCACGCGAGTGACATGCTCCGCGATCGGCATCTCGACATCGTGGTGATGCGCAAGCTCCGTGATCGACGAGCACGACTTCACACCCTCAGCCACTTGCCGAGTAGCGCCGGCGATCTCCGCGACAGTCATCCCCTGCCCGAGCTTCTCGCCGAACGTCCGGTTCCGCGACAACGGCGACGAGCAAGTCGCCACCAGATCCCCCAACCCGGCCAACCCGGAGAAGGTGTGCTCGTCCGCCCCCAACGCCCGCCCAAGCCGCGCCGTCTCGACCAACCCACGCGTGATCACCGAAGCGCGCGCGTTATCCCCAAAGCCCAGTCCGACCGCCATACCAACCGCCAGCGCGATCACGTTCTTGGTCGCACCACCAAGCTCGCACCCCACCACGTCGTTGTTCGTATAGGGCCGGAACGTCGGCGAATGGCAAAGCTTCTGCAACCGGGCCGCCGTACCCTCGTCCGTGCAGGCCACCACGCTGGCCGCGGGCTGTCCCTCGGCGATCTCGCGCGCCAGGTTCGGCCCGGAGACGACGGCGATCCGCTCGGGCCCGGCGCCGGTCAACTCCGCGATCACTTCGCTCATCCGCTTGGTGGTGCCGACCTCGACACCCTTCATCAAACTCACCAGCGGTACGGCGGAGGGCAGCACGCCTGCCCAGTCGCGCAGGTTGTCCCGCAACGACTGGCTCGGCACGGCCAGCACGATCGCCTCGGCCCCGGCAGCGGCGGCCGCCGGGTCATGGGTGGCAGTGATCGAATCGGGTAACCGGATGCCGGGCAGGTAGTCGGTGTTCTCGTGCCGCGCGTTGATCGTCTCGCACAGCGCCTCCCGACGTCCCCAGATCGACACCTGATTACCGGCCTGGGCCAGCACGGTCGCGAACGCCGTACCCCACGAGCCGGCCCCGAACACCGCCACTTTGGTCATACCTGCCCCTCACCTTCCTCACGAGCCTGACGAGCCTTGTCTTCACGAGCCTGACGAGCGTCGTACAACTGGGCCGGCGGGGTCTCGCCGCGCAACTCGCCCAGCTCGAGCGCGACCCGGTCCATGATCACGGTTGTTGCCTTCTGCAACAGGTCGGAGGTGATCGGCTGCCCCTCGAACGCGCTCAGGTCGACCGGCTTGCCTGCCTTGACCCGCATGGTCTTGCGCGGCAGCAACCGGACGGCGTGCGAACCATAACTGGCGAACACCTCCTGAGCGCCCCAGTTCGCGATCGGGATCACCGGGCAACCGGTCATCAACGCGATCCGGGCGGCGCCGGTCTTGCCCGTCATCGGCCACAACTGCGGGTCGCGGGTGATCGTGCCCTCGGGATAGACGCCGACACATTCGCCTTGCTCGACCGCAGCGACGGCGGCCCGGAAGGCGTCAGCGGCCTCGGCGGACCCGCGATAGACCGGGATCTGGCCGGCGCTGGTGATGATGCGCCCGGCGATCGGCAGTTTGAACAGGGACGCCTTGCCGAGCAGGCGCGGGATCCGCCGGCACTCGTAGACGAAGAACCCGACCGCGAACGGATCGAAGTGGGAGATGTGGTTGGTCACGAAGACCATGCCGCCCGTGCGCGGTACGTTCTCCATCCCACGCCAGTCGCGCTTGGTCCAGAGCAGCATGAACGGCTTGACCAGCACTACCACCAGGCCGAACCAGAACCCTGTGCGCGGTCTGCGCTCCACTGCTGCCTCCTGGCGGTCGTGCGAACCTTCGGTCATGGGAGAATCCTGCCTGATGGCAGACGTACAGGTCGCTTCCTGGACCCTCGTGCTCCCGGTGAAGCGTTTGACGATCGCGAAGAGCCGACTTGCTGACGCCTACCCTCAGCACCGTCCTGAGTTCGCGCTGGCCTTTGCCGTCGACACTACTGCGGCAGCCCTGGCTACGCCGATGGTCCACGGCGTAGTGGTCGTGACCGACGATCCGACCGTTGCGGCGGCCGTAACCGCCCTAGGCGCAAGGGTAGAGCCAGATCGGCCGGACCTTGGGCTTAACGAGGCGCTGGCGCATGGAGCCGCTGTGGCCGCCAAAGAAGGCACTGGCGTTGCGGCGATGTCTGCCGATCTCCCCGCGCTACGGCCGGCTGAACTGACGTCAGTCCTCGCAGCCTGCGGGATAGGCCGAAGCTTCGTTATCGACTTACCAGGCACGGGTACGACGCTGTTAGCGGCTGGCCCGGGCGTCGAACTGGATCCACGCTTCGGGGTCGGATCCGCGCTCGCGCACCAGGCGTCGGGCGCCGTACCCATTGATCATCCCGGCATCATCTCGGTTCGCCGCGACGTCGATACGGCGGCAGACCTCGCGCACGCCGTACAGCTTGGACTAGGTCCGCAAACGGCTGAGGTGATGTCGTTGGTGCTCGGAGCGGCCACCGGCTCCGAAGGCCTGGCATGCTGAACTCATGCAAGCCACTGTGAGCCGGTACGACGCGGAGACGGGTGCGGGCGCCGTACTGACGGACAACGGGATCGAGCTGTCCTTCGGGCCGGAAAGCCTTACGACAACGCCGGTCCGGCTGTTGCGCATCGGCCAGCGAGTGCGGCTGGAGACGTCCGGCGAGGGCGCGAGCCTCGCTATTACGTCCGTCCGCTTCATAACCCTGCCCTAGAAAAACGCTCTGAGTACGGCGAAAGCCGGTCGCCCCCGGATTGGGGAGACCGGCCTTCGCAAAGGTGCTTCAGTGCAGGTGGTGCGAAGGATCAGCGAGCGGTGCGCTTCGCGGGAGCCTTCTTGGCCGGAGCCTTCTTGGCGGGTGCCTTCTTGGCAACCGTCTTCTTGGCAACGGTCTTCGCCGGAGCCTTCTTGGCAACGGTCTTGGTGGCGGCGGCCTTGGCCGGAGCCTTCTTGGCAGCCGTCTTGGCGGGAGCCTTCTTGGCAACCGTCTTGGTGGCGGCGGCCTTGGCCGGAGCCTTCTTGGCGGCGGTCTTGGTCGCAGCGGCCTTCGCCGGTGCGGCCTTGGTGGCGGCGGCCTTGGTGGCGGTCGCGGCCGGCTTCGGAGCAACCAGCTTCGGCAGCTTCTTCGCACCGGAAACAACGGCCTTCAGCTCGGCGCCGGCCCGGAACTTCGGGACCACCGTCTTCTTGGCGCGCTTGGTCTCGCCGGTCCGCGGGTTGCGAACCATGCGAGCGCCGCGCTCGATCGCCTCAAAGGCGCCGAACCCGGTGATGGCGACCTTGCCACCCTTCTTCGTCAACTCGCGCTGGACGGTGTCGATCACCGACTCCAAGGCGTGCTGGGCGGAACGGCGGTTTCCGTCGAAGTGCACTGCGAGCGCTTCGACCAACTGACTCTTGTTCACTGCTTCCCTCCGTGAACGTAGGTGTCGAGCACCGCGCTCGATCTTCAGGGAACGTTATGGACCTTTCACGCCCTGTACAAACACCCACGCGGCACTTTTCTTGTATTTCATGGCATTTCGCCGATTCTGGTGCCCGGAAGGGGTGATTTTTCCCTTCTGAGCAACGAACCGGCGACCATGGGTGAGGACTCAGCGCCGGCGGCCGCGCACTTTGCGAACCCCGGTTCGCGTCGTGTCGAGGCCGCGAGTCACCGCGTTATCCCCCTTGCGGGCCCGAATCGTGTCGCTCGCCTTGCCCAGTAGCCAGTCCAGCAAAGGCACACCGACCGCGAGGATCAGCCACATCAGCAACCGCTTACGCAGGAACAACCACATCGCCGGAGCCCCTTTCGCTTCTGTTGCTGCTGACCTTAATACCCAGGGCCAACAACCTCCCCGGCCTACAACCAACCACGCCGCTTGAAGACCTGATGCAAAGTTACGCAGACCAGGCCCATCAGCGCTACGGCGAAGGGATATCCGTAGGTCCAGTCCCGTTCCGGCATCACGTCGAAGTTCATGCCATAGACCGTGCCGATCAACGTCGGCGCGAACAGGATCGCCGCCCACGCTGAGATCTTCTTCACCTCTTCGTTCTGGCTGTTGCTCGCGACGGTGAGGCTCTTCATCTCCTCGTTCTGCTTCTGCGCGACCAAAGTGGCGTTCACGGTCAGGATGTCGCGCAGCAGTTCGCGGAAGGCGTCGACCTTCTCCACCACCTGGGTGACGTGGTCGGCGACATCTCGCAGCGAGCGCTGCAGTTCCTCGTCCACCTTGTACTTGTCGAAGCCCTTGCGTAGTTGCTCGAGGATTCCGATCAGCGGCCGGGTCGCGCGCTGGAACTCGATCACCTCGCGGGACAACTCGTAGATGCGCCGCGACACCTTCGGATCGCCACGGAACACCTCGGTCTCGATCTCGTCGATGTCGTTCTCGAGACCGGCGACGACCGGCGCATACCCGTCGACGACCTTGTCCATGATCGCGTAGAGAACCGCCTCGGTGCCGCGCAGCAGCAGCTCGGGATCGCGTTCCACCCGGCGCCGTACGGCGGCAAGGTTCGGCGCCTCGGCATGGCGAACCGTCACGACGAAGTCCGGCCCGACGAACAAGTGCACCTCGCCGAACTCGACCTCCTCGGTCTCGTCCCGATAGCGAGCAGCCTTCAGTACGACGAACAGGGTGTCGCCGTACCGCTCGAGCTTCGGCCGCTGGTGGGCCTGGATGGCGTCCTCGATGGCCAGCTCGTGCAGGTCGAACTCCTGCGCCAGCGAGGCGAGTTCGCGCCTGTCCGGGCGATACAGGCCGATCCAGGCCAGACTGCCGGGCGTCTCGTGCAAACCCTGGTACGTCTCGGCCAACGTGGCCGGTGACGCGACCCGGCAACCACCGGAGTAGATCGCACTGTCGACCACGCTGTGCCCCTTGGGCAACGGCTTCTTCGCGGGCTCAACCACCGGTTCGGGCTGGGCCGGAACGCCACTGGCATAACGGCGCGCGGCGGCGCGAAGGGAAGGGGTACGGCCGAAGGCACGAAGCGTGCGCAGGCGCAGGTCGGACATGGCAGTCCTCCAGGTCTGAAGGCGAGACGGGTGAAGTGGGCGACCATCTGCCCGACCCCGTGGCAGGTCACAGCACTGCCACTGAAAAGCGCCTCGGGCCACCGGCATGCGCGAAGGCACACCGATGGCCCGACCTGGACGAAGGAGAAGTCAGCGCGTCAAGGTCGAGCGAGATCGGTATGTCTGGAGGGATCGCTGCTCATGAGCGCCTCACCTCCCAATCTCGAACGCCTTGTAAAGACGTAGCCTGACAACCGCCATAGCCTAACACCGAAGCTATGACGCGGATGTTACGCGATTATGGCCCCTATGCCTTGGCCGGCAGGGTGGCCGGCTTGAAGGACGGACGCGACGCTTCGTACGTCGTGATGTCGGCCTCGTTGGACAAGGTGATGCCGACATCGTCGAGGCCGTTGAGCAGGCGGTAGCGGGTGTAGTCATCGATCTCGAACGGCGCGACCAGATCGCCCGCGGTGATCGTCTTCTGCTCGAGGTCGATGGTGACGGGCGTCGTCGGATCGCCCTCGATCACCTTCCAGAGCTGCTCGACCGCCTCCTGCTCGACGAGTGCCGCGAGCAGACCGGCCTTACCCGAGTTGCCCTTGAAGATATCGGCGAACCGCGACGAGATGACGACCTTGAACCCGTAGTCCATCAGGGCCCAGACCGCGTGCTCCCGGGATGACCCGGTGCCGAAGTCCTCGCCCGCGACGAGGACCGAGACGCCGGCGTACTCCGGCTGGTTCAGCACGAAGGCCGGGTCGTTGCGCCAGGCCGAGAACAGCCCGTCCTCGAAGCCCGTCCGGGTGACGCGTTTGAGGTAGACGGCCGGGATGATCTGGTCGGTGTCGACGTTGCTGCGCCGCAGCGGTGCCGCCGTACCGGTGTGAACGGTGAAGGCTTCCATGACTTCTTCCTCGATCTCAGACGTTCTGCGGGACGGCTACGTCGATGGGCTCCAGGTCCGCCGGGGCGGACAGGGTGCCGGTGACGGCGGTGGCGGCGGCGACCAACGGCGATACCAGGTGGGTACGACCGCCCTTACCCTGCCGGCCCTCGAAGTTGCGGTTGGAGGTGGACGCGCTGCGCTCCCCCGGCGCGAGCTGGTCCGGGTTCATGCCCAGGCACATCGAGCAACCCGCACCACGCCATTCGGCGCCCGCGTCCTTGAAGATCACGTCCAGGCCCTCGGACTCGGCCTGCAACCGGACCCGGCCCGAACCCGGCACCACCAGCATTCGGGTGCCCTCGGCAACCTTCCGCCCGGCCAGCACGCCGGCTGCGGCACGAAGGTCCTCGATCCGGCCGTTGGTGCAGGAACCGAGGAAGACGGTGTCGACGTGGACCTCGCGCATCGGTGTACCGGCGGTGAGGCCCATGTACTCCAGGGCGCGCTCGGCCGCGATCTTGTCGCCTTCGCTGTCGAAGTCGTCCGGCGACGGCACGTTCGCCGACAGCGGCACGCCCTGGCCCGGGTTCGTACCCCAGGTGACGAAGGGGGCGACGTCCTCGGCGCGTAGCACGACCTCGCGGTCGAAGGTGGCATCGGCGTCGGTGGCCAGGCCGTTCCAGTACTCGACGGCGGCGTCCCAGTCCGCGCCCTGCGGGGCATGCGGCTTGTCCTTCAGGTACGCGTAGGTGGTCTCGTCCGGCGCGATCATGCCGGCCTTCGCACCCCACTCGATCGACATGTTGCAGATCGTCATCCGGGCTTCCATCGAGAGCGCGCGAATCGCCTCGCCGCGGTACTCCACGATGTAGCCCTGGCCGCCGCCCGTACCTACCTGGGCGATCAACGACAGCACCAGGTCCTTGGCGGAAACACCGTCGGGCAGCACGCCATCTACGGTCACCGCCATCGTCTTGGGACGGGCCTGCATCAGGGTCTGAGTGGCGAGCACGTGCTCGACCTCACTCGTGCCGATACCGAAGGCGATCGCGCCGAACGCGCCGTGGGTCGACGTGTGGCTGTCACCGCAGACCACGGTCATGCCCGGCTGGGTCAGCCCGAGCTGCGGGCCGATCACGTGCACGACGCCCTGGTCGGGATCGCCCAGCGTGTGGATCCGGATGCCGAACTCGGCCGCGTTCTTCCGCAGGGTGTCGACCTGGGTCTTCGAGACCGGGTCCGCGATCGGCTTGTCCACGTCGTACGTCGGGACGTTGTGGTCCTCGGTCGCGATGGTCAGGTCCGGGCGGCGGACCTGGCGGCCGGCCAGCCGCAGCCCGTCGAAGGCCTGCGGGCTCGTGACCTCGTGCACCAGGTGGAGGTCGATGTAAAGGAGGTCGGGCTCTCCGTCGGCATGGCGCACGACATGCGCGTCCCAGACCTTCTCCGACAACGTCCGACCCATCAGACTGCTCCCTACGATGATTGTTGAGGTGGCTGCGACTTGACTGCTGGGTTAACCCCAGATAGCCACAGTGCTCCCGTGCCGCCTCGTCTGGCGACTTGCGTTCCACGATTCGAGACGGCAATATCGTCTCATGGACAACTCTAGCGGAGTCGGCGTTCTCGACAAAGCAGCTCTCGTGCTGTCCGCACTCGAGTCCGGACCGGCGACCCTGGCCGGACTCGTAGCGGCTACCGGACTCGCCCGCCCCACCGCCCATCGTCTCGCGGTCGCCCTCGAGCATCACCGGCTCGTCGGCCGCGACATGCAGGGGCGTTTCGTGCTCGGTCCGCGGCTCAGCGAGCTCGCCTCGGCGGCCGGCGAGGACCGGCTGCTCGCGACCGCCGGCCCGGTGCTGGCCAGGCTCCGCGACATCACCGGCGAATCGGCGCAGCTGTTCCGCCGCCAAGGTGAATACCGGGTCTGTGTGGCTGCCGCCGAGCGCCCGTCGGGTCTGCGCGACACCGTGCCGGTCGGCAGCCAGCTCACGATGGCCGCGGGATCCGCCGCTCAAATACTGCTTGCCTGGGAGGACCCGGAGCGCATGCACCGCGGCCTCCACAACGCCACCTTCAACGCGGCGGCGCTGGCCGGCGTACGACGTCGTGGCTGGGCGCACAGCGTGGGCGAACGCGAACAAGGCGTCGCCTCCGTCTCGGCGCCAGTCCGCTCCCCCTCCGGCAAGGTCATCGCGGCCGTCTCGGTCTCGGGCCCGATCGAGCGCCTCTCCCGCCAACCTGGCCGCATGCACGCCCCCGCCGTCATGGCCGCCGCGGAACGCCTCTCCGAAGCCCTCCGCCGCGCCTCCGAATAACGCCCGCACGCAAAAGCCCCGGCACACCACAGTTGGCGCGCCGGGGCTTTTTTGGGTGAGCCCGGGAAAAGCCGAAAGGCCTCCACCGGGGTGGAGGCCTTTCGGTTTCTCTGGTAGCCCCGACGGGATTCGAACCCGCGCTACCGCCTTGAGAGGGCGGCGTGCTAGGCCGCTACACAACGGGGCCAGAGGTTTGTTTTCCGGCCTTTGCGGGCCTTCCAACGAGGTTGGACTCTATCTAATTTCCAGCGATCTAGTCCAATCGCTGGGGTACTAGGACTCGAACCTAGACTAACTGGACCAGAACCAGTCGGGCTGCCAATTACCCCATACCCCAAAGCTTTTTACTGCTTTTTTACTACGATCGTGAGAGCTTCTTACTTCTTTTTCCGCCCTCACAACCTGGCGCGTTGAGCCTACCCGACCAGGGGCCCCGGCAGCAAAACGGGGTGCCCCTGGCCCGGTGTCACTCCTGTCACACGGGTTTCGCCAACGGCGGCGCGGGCACTCGCGCCGTCGTCTGCAGGTCCAGCTTGCGGGCGATCCACAGGCCGACGGCGGCGAACAACGCGAACTTCGCGATGTCGACCGCGACCAACGACCAAGGCGCGTCGGTGATGCCGAGGCTCTCGGTCACCGAGTCCGTCATCGCCGCGAAGATGAACGTGATGATGTTGTTGACCGCATGCACCGCGATGGCGGCCTCCAGACCACCTGTGCGGACCACCAGCACACCGGCCAGCACACCAAAGGCGAACCGGTCGAAGAACAGCGGCAGGCTCTCCCACGGCCACACACCATGGAACAGCGTGAAGATCAGCGCGGTCAGCAGGATCGGGACGATCGGGTTGCGCATGATCGACCCGAAGGCCTGCAACAGGTAGCCGCGGAAGAAGTACTCCTCCCCCGCTGCCTGGAACGTGGACGTGAGCAACACCACGACGATGATGGCCGTCGCGTCGTCCGCCTTGCCGCTGACCTCGGTGGCGAGCTCGACCGGCAGCAGCATCGAGACGCCGAGCATCGCGACCTCGACCACCGTCGCCGCGATCAGAAAGATCCCCAGCGGCCGCCACCGCAGGCCCGGCCTCAGCGACGACAACAGCCCGTGCGGCTGCTGATGCAGGAACTTCGCCATGCCCAGGCTCAGCGGGATCAACGCGGCCAGCGACAGGTTCGTCGCGAGCAGCATCTCCCAGCCCACCTTCTCGACCGCCTCCGGCCTGATCGCCTGGATCGGCAGCAGGCAGATCAGCGTGGCGATGATCCAGCCGCAGAGGATCGCGAGCGTGCCGAGAAACGGCCGCCAGACGGCGAACCAGACGTTCCGCATCTGCCGGTGATACGGCTGCGGATCACCCGGTACGACGTCCTGCGCGGGGTATGCGTTGTAGGCCATGACTCAGTCCGTACTGAGGCCCTCGCGGGCCTGGTCGAGCCGGCCGAGCGAGATCTCCCGTCCGAGCAGTTCCATCGACTCGAACAAGGGCGGCGAGATCCGGCGCCCGGAGATGGCCAGCCGGACCGGGCCGAAGGCGTTCTTCGCCTTGAGCCTGAGGCCTTCCACCAGGGCCGAGCGCAGTGCCTGCTCGATCGCCTCGGTGGTCCACTCGGGCAGGTCGGCCAGAGCCTTCGACGCGGCCTCGAGCACCGCACCCGACTCGGGCGTCAGCACCTTGGCCGCGGCGTCCGGGTCGATCCGGAATTCGTCGGCCGGAATGAACAGGAAGCCGAGCATGTCGACCGACTCGGACAGCGTGTTCATCCGCTCCTGCACCAACGGCGTCGCCGCGGTCAGCAAGCTCAACTGCTCGTCGGTCGGCTCGGCCGCGATCAGGCCTTCCTTCGCGAGGAACGGTACGACGCGCTCCGCGAACACCGCGGGCGGCAGCAACCGCATGTGCGCGGCGTTGATCGCCTCACACTTCTTCGGGTCGAAGCGGGCCGCGTTCGCGTTCACCTTGCGGATGTCGAACGCCGCGATCATCTCGTCCATCGTGAAGACGTCGCGGTCGTCGGCGATCGACCAGCCGAGCAGGGCCAGGTAGTTCAGCAGGCCCTCGGGCAGGAAGCCGCGCTCCATGTACTCCCCGAGGCCGGAGCCCGGGTCGCGCTTGGACAGCTTCTTGTTGCCCTCGCCCATCACGAAGGGCAGATGCCCGAACCGGGGCGCGACACCGTTGCCGATGCCAATCTCGCCGAGCGCCTCGTACAGGGCGATCTGACGAGGCGTGGACGACAGCAGGTCCTCACCACGCAGCACGTGGGTGATGTTCATCAACGCGTCGTCCACCGGGTTCACCAGCGGGTAGAGCGGGTGGCCGTTGGCCCGGACCAGGACGTAGTCGCCGAGGTTCTCCGGGAGGAACGTGATCTCCCCGCGGACCAGGTCCGTGAAGGTGATCGGCCGGTCCGGCATCCGCAGGCGGAGCACCGGACGACGCCCGGCATCGACGTACTCCTTGGTCTGCTCAGCGGTGAGCGCGCGGCAGTGTCCGTCGTACCCGCTGTGCTGGCCCGCCGTACGCGCGGCCTCGCGACGCTGCTCGAGCTCCTCCTGCGAGCAGTAGCAGTGGTACGCCTTGCCGGCGTCGAGGAGCTTGGCCGAGATCTCGCTGTAGATGGCGAAGCGCTCTGACTGCAGGTACGGCCCGTACTCGCCGCCGACCTCGGGCCCCTCGTCCCAATGGAGGCCGAGCCAGCGCAGCGACTCCAGCGTGTAGGCGAGCGCCTCCGGGGTGTTGCGCGCCGCGTCGGTGTCCTCGATGCGCAGCACCAGCTTGCCACCGTAGTGGTGCGCGAAAGCCCAGTTGAACAAGGCGCTGCGGATATTGCCGACGGTCAGCAGACCGGTCGGCGAGGGTGGGAACCGAACCCTGACCTGGTTCGGTTCGAGTCCGCCCAGGACGTCATCGTCGGTCGGGGCAGGCCTTTCAGTCACGCGTGATCACCTTGTTCGTCAGGGTTCCGATTCCTTCGATGCTGACCGAGACCTCGTCGCCGGGCAGCATCGGACCGACACCCGCGGGGGTGCCGGTGAGGACCACGTCGCCGGGAAGCAACGTGGTGAAAGAGGTGATGTAGGCCAGCACCTCGGGAATGTCGAAGATGAACTGCGAGGTCCGGCCGTCCTGCCTGATCTCGCCGTTCAGGGTGGTGGTGACCCGCACGTCGCTCACGTCCAGCTCCGTGGTGATCCACGGGCCGAGCGGGCAGAACGTGTCGAAGCCCTTCGCCCGGGCCCACTGGCCGTCCGACTTCTGCAGGTCGCGGGCGGTCACGTCATTGGCCACGGTGTAACCGAAGATGACCTCGTTCACCCGCTCCTTTGGCACGTCGCGGCAGATCCGGCCGATCACGATCGCCAGCTCGCCCTCGAAGTGCACCTCGTTCGTCTGCTCGGGGTAGACGATGCCGTCGCGCGGGCCGATCACCGAGGTGTTCGGCTTGAGGAAGATCAACGGCTCGGTGGGTACGTCGTTGCCGAGCTCGGCGGCATGCGCGGCGTAGTTCCGGCCGACGCAGACCACCTTGCTGCGCGGGATGACCGGGGCCAGCAGGCGCACATCGGCCAGCGGCAACCGCTCGCCGGTGAACTGCACCGGGCGGTAGAGCGGGTCCGAGTCGAGCAGGGCGACCGTGCCCTCCAGACCGTCCGGGTCGTCGGTCTCGACGATGCCGTACTTCGGTTCGTCGTCGACGGAGAATCGAGCGATACGCACGGGTGAGCTGCCTCTACTAACGAAGGTGTTGCGGGGGATTGAACGTCCCGAGCCTACCGTCGTACCAGGGTGAGACAGTGGGACGGTGAGCAATGTCAGCCTGGCCGCCCTCCCACCGGCTGTGTGGCAGCCCCTGCGAGACGACCACGTACGGCGCGCCGACCGCCTCCTGGCCGGTCACCTCGAGCGCCGGCGCCGCCGTGAACCCCACCCGGTCGAGGACTTCCTCTTCACGTATTACCCCACCCGGCCGAACCAGTTGCGCTTCTGGCACCCCGGCCCGGGGGTTCGCTTGGAGAACGCTCCGGAGTACGACGGCAAGCGCGGCTACCGCGTGGTCGACGGTGTCGCGTCGATCGACCCCGCGGAGGCCGTACGACGCTCCGAAAGCATCACGTGGATCCGTCAGTTGCTCGCTTCGACGGCCTCCCGGCAACCCCAGTTCGGCTGCTTCGGTCTCCACGAGTGGGCGATGGTCTACCGCCAGAACGCCGACGAAGTCCGCCACAACGCCTGGCCGCTTCGCCTCGGATCGTCCGGCACGGACCAGGTCGTGGAGTCGCATCGGATCGGGTGTTCGCACTTCGACGCGTTCCGGTTCTTCACCGAGCCGGCTCGTCCTTTGAACATCCTGCAGCCTCGCCGTGAAACGCAGCCGCTCCTGGAACAAGGTGGCTGCCTGCACGCGAACATGGACCTCTACAAGTGGGCGTCGAAGCTGATGCCGTTCACCCCGAGCGACCTCTTGCTGGACTGTTTCGAGTTGGCCCGCGACATCCGCGAACTGGACATGCGCGCCTCCCCCTACGACCTCCAGCCCCTGGGCTACGACCCCATCCCCATCGAAACCCCCGCCGGCAAAGCCACCTACGCCACCACCCAACGCACCTTCGCCGACCGA
Source organism: Kribbella sp. NBC_01245 (assembly GCF_036226525.1). Classification (NCBI taxonomy): domain Bacteria; kingdom Bacillati; phylum Actinomycetota; class Actinomycetes; order Propionibacteriales; family Kribbellaceae; genus Kribbella; species Kribbella sp. NBC_01245. The sequence goes on along the minus strand of NZ_CP108487.1, from coordinate 8,482,125 downwards.
GCCCACCCCCTCCGCCAACACCTAGTAGCCCTCTGCGACACCCTCCTCCCCTAACCACCTCGCGCGCCTGACCACCTTGCGTTGAGTACCTTGCGCCTGACCACCTTGCGGCTGAGCACCTCGCGCCTGAGCACTTGCCGTGGGCGGGCGGATTCGGACGAATCAACGCTGGTCGCCTGCCCGGCATCACCTTTGAACCAGTCTTTTTTGGTGGGCACCCGTCCCCCTGAGTTCTCCCGAATTGTCAGGCGAACCCGGCCCGCGTCAAGGGCTCCATCGGCTACCGCCGACGCTAACGCGCCCTTGACCCGACCCGGCTCCACCAAAGGCAGCGGGCTATCAGGGGGACGGGTGAGGTCTGCCCGATTGCATCACCTGGTGCCGTGGGCGAACGGCCAGGTCATGCCATTCACGAATGGTCGAGTGGTGCCGTAGTCGGATGGCGAGCGGCGCCGTCGCGGATGGCCAGCTGATGCCATTCACGGGTGGCCGGACGACACCGCTCGCGGATGGCGGGGCGGTGCCGTCGCGGATGGCGGGTTTCGTCGCGGAATGCTCTCGCCTGGCGAGGGGTAGCCACCGTCCGGGTGGGTTCCCACCTCGGATTCCGGGGCGGTAACCCACCCCGCGAATGGCCAGCCACTCCCAAACCCCACCGGTCCCGCCGACGCCACCGGCCATCGCCCTATTCCGCGGGTCGACCCTCGGAATAGGGGGTGGACTCGCCAAACTTGGCGGGTCGACTCCCCATTCCGGAGGCCGACCCTCGGAATAGGACGAGCGCTGCCCGAGGCGGAGCCACGCTTCCCTATTTGGAGGGGTTAACCGCCAAGATGGCGGGTTAGCCCCCGCGATCTGAGGGGTTGACCCGGCATTTGGCGGTTAACGTCTGAGATTCTGGGTTCCGGCCCTCTTCGCCAGGCTGGTTGTGAGTCAGTTCGCGATTGGTGAGGAGCAGGGTGTTGACGGTGAGTGTGGGGTTCACGGCGGAGGAGATTCGGGAGTTCGTGCACGAGTATGGCGTGCAGCCGCATGGGCAGAAGCGGTCGTGGTTGGCGGCGCAGGGTGTTTCGTATGACCGGTTGAAGCGGTGGCGGTCGGGGGTGTTCGAGGGTGATCTCGACCGGGGCCTGGTTCCGCGAGAAGGTGGCCTTATGAGTGTTCCTTCGGGCAATCGGACCGCGTTGGAGAAAGCGCGGGCGGCTGAGCGTGCGGCGCATGCGGCTGAGGTTGCGAAGTTGAGCAAACGGATCCGTGAGCTGGAGGGCACCAACGAGGCGTTGGGAAAAGCTATCGGGCTCTTGCATGCGATGAACGAGCACGAGCCCGCCGATGCCCGGACGACGAACGATCCGTCCGGTTCCTGACCGGCGAGAACGAGCTCGTCGTCGACCTGACCGGCCAGCTCGGGTCACAACGTCGCGCGTTGGAGATCGCCGGGGTGTCACGCTCGACGTGGCACTACCGGACCAGCCCGCGTAAGCCGGTGGCTGATCCGGTGCCGCAAAAGCAGCGGGCCTATCCGTCGCGGATCCCTGCGGCTGATTGTGTCCTGATCGCAGCCAGGATCACCGCGGCATGGGCGGCCGGTAACTCCGTCGATCATGCCTTCGCCTCGGCCTGGGATGCGGGGGTGATGCTCGCGTCGCGGCGGTCGTGGTGGCGGATCGCCGCCGGCATTCCTGACCAGTCCCTGCGGCCGGTCGCGCCCACTCGCCGGGCGCGAAGACCCCGCGTGAAATGCCGGTGCTGGAAGCGACCGGGCCCGGGCAGGTCTGGTCCTGGGACATCACCGACCTGCGCTCCCCATGGCGGGGCATCACGTTCAAGGCCTACTCGATCATCGACATCTACTCCCGCACCATCGTCGGCTGGAGAGTCGAAGACCGCGAGGCCGACCACCTGGCCGTCGAAATGTTCGAGCGCGCCTTCGCCGAACACGGACTACCACGGGCCGTGCACTCCGACTCCGGACCCGCGATGCGCTCCAACGACCTCAAAAAGCTACTCGCCAAGGCCGGTATCGCCCAGACCCACAACCGGCCCCGGGTCTCTAACGACAACCCATTCTCCGAATCAGAGTTCCGCACCATGAAGTACCGGCCCAACTACCCCGGCACCTTCCAAAACCTCGACCAGGCCCGCGCCCACCTCGCCACCTACGTGCCTTGGTACAACCACGAACACAAGCACTCCGGGATCGCGCTGTTCTCACCCAACGAGGTCCACAACGGCACCTGGCGCCACCGCTGGCAACAACGCCACCAAACACAACAGGCCTACTACAACGCCCACCCCGAACGATTCCGACACCGCCCCTACACACCCGCACCCGCCGCGACCGTCGGCATCAACCTCCCCAAAACCGGCACCCCAGCAAAAGACACCGAACGACTCCAAGCAGCTTGACAACGCCCGCGGGCCGGTTATTTGGTACCGGAACCCAGGAGATGAGGGGATAACCGTCGCTTTGTCGTCGGGAGAATCGGCCGTGCGCGCCAGGCCGCGATCGACGCGCCGAGGTTAGCTCGTGGTGCAGGGGAGGGTGCCGGTGCGGAGGGCGTGGCCGGCGGTGTTGCCGTCGTCGGCCCAGGTGACGGGTTTGCGGCCTGAAGTGCAGGTTGGGGAGATGGCGAAGCCTTCGTTGTTGAGGTTGGCCATGCCGGACGGGCGGTTGTAGGTGGCCGTGGCGGCGAACGTGCCTTCGGCGTTGAGCGCGAGTGTTGTCGTACGGCCGGAGCAGGTGTTGTCGCAGACCACCCACAGTCGGCCGGTCGGCGGCTCGAACTCGAGGTCCATCACCGTGCCGAAACCGCTGTCGATGGTGGCGATTCGGGTGAAGTCGTCGCCGGACTGGTTGAGGGCGTAGACGTAGATCACGCCGTCGGCTTCGAGGCCGGCGAAGTACAGGCCGGTGCCGTGGCCCGGGTATGAGGCGGGGTCGTAGGCGCTACCGGTGTTCTCGTCGCGGAAGCCGTTCGCGGTGAGGAAGGCGTCCGGGATCCACGAGATGGCCTCGAGTCCGTCGTTGGCGCCCACCTCGGGTAGGTCGGCCGTGAGGTCCCACTCGGCGGTCGCGTTGAGCGAGGTGGCCGAGGAGGTGACGTCGTACCGGAGAATCGCGGGCTTGCTGTCGCCGCCGCCATCGCGCTCGGTGGCCACGAACATCCCGTCGGGGGTGACCACCACGCCCTCGGCATCGGGCTCGCCGGTGCCGTCGCCGTACCGCAGCGTCTTGCCCCTCGACCAGCCGTTGGAGGAGTCGGGACGCCAGGTCGAGCCGTTGGGCGTGAGCCGATAGAGCTTGCTCGGCCCGTTCTTCACCGCCCACAACACACTCGGCGTCTGGAACGACAAGCCACTCAGGTTGCCACCAAGGACGTTCGTCCCGTCAGCAACGGTGACCGTCGAAGCGCCGGGCCAGGCGATGACCGCGGCCATGGCCGGGTTGCTGATGCAGAGGGTCGCGGCGGTGAGGGCGGCAATGGCCAGTCTTCGCAATCGAATCAGTCCTTAGCTCGGGCAGAGCACTGCTTGCGAATCCCCCACACGCTATCGGCGGGGTGCCGGATCGCCAGGAAGAACGACCAGCAGAATCCACGAAACTAGGTGGTCAAGAAGGACAGGAGGTCGAATCCAGATGGCTGCGGATGGACGGCTCCCCCCGCGCGGAGATGGAGGTCGAGAATTGCGGCGGCTGTCATCGCGGAGACTGCGCGGTTGCCGGCCTTCGACTCGTACCAGCGCCAATCGCCGGTCAGGTTGACCTCCAGGAACACCGGCACACCGTCCGCCAGGAGGAAGTCGAAAGCGCCGAACCGCAGGCTCCACGCGTCGGCCATCGAGCTGACCGCGGTCGCGATCGACGAGCGGACCTCGACCGGACGGACCAGCACCGAGGCCTGGTCCGACCAAGGAGCCGCCGGGCTCGACTTGCGGATCTCGAAGGCAAGCATCCGGCCGAGGCAGTAGTACACGCGCTGCTCGGCCTCGTGGGGCACGAACTCCTGCATGATCAAGGGCATCCCGGGCGGCGGCCGGCGCATCAGGTCGCGACGTTCGACGACTTCGGCGAAGACGCCGTACAGGCGACCGGGCAACGGCTCGACGAAATGCGACTCGATCACCTTCAGCACAACGCGGTCACCCGGCAGGGTCGCGACCGCTTCGGCCGGAGTGGTGGTCACGATTGTTGCCGGTACGGCGATGCCCAACGCGCGCGCACCGGCCAGCTGATCGAGTACGCCGATCGGGGCCCCGGGCAACGACGTCACCGCGAGGCGGGTCAGATGGTTCGCCACGGCGATCCACGAGTCGTTGCGCAAGGCATCGATCGCCGTTCCGCCGGGCATCGCCGTACGAGTGAAACGCCGGCACCAGACCACCGTGGGGCGTGCCTCGACGGTCAGCCGCAAATCCCCGAGCCGATCGGCGTCGATCCGCAGGCTGGGTACGCCGAGCCGATCGAGCCGTACCTGCAAGTCGTTGAACTCGGCATCGACCGACCGGCTGAGCAGCACAACCTGGCCCGGGCCGGCGTACCCGCAACCTGCTGCCACTGCCTGGCCCGGGAGCAGGTCGAGGGTGAAGGGATCGGCCAGCTGATGGACCAGCAGCGGAGAACCGTCAAGCGGATCGGCTGAGGATGTCATCGACCGCGGTGAGCATGGTCAGGACCACAGCCGCGATCTCCGGGGAGGCCGACCGTACGCCGGACGTCACGCGAGCGACCAACGCCTCCTGACCGGTGGTCAAGCTGCCGCCGCCACCGTCGGTGGATCGGGCCCGCACCAGCAGATCGAGACCGATCGACGCCTGCGATGCGAGCAGGGCAAGCAGATCCAGGTCGACCAGTCCGCCGCGGCTCCGGTCGGCGGGATCGAGCACCTCCAGTACGCCGATGCAGTCACCGCGCCGGATCAGTGGTGCCGCCATCAGGCTCGACGGCACGTACCCGGTGGATTCCGCGGCTGACCGCGCGAACAGATCGTTGTCGGCCAGGTCGTCCACGAAGATCGACTGGCCGCTGCTCGCCACCCAGCCCACGATGCCGGTGCCCGGCGCGAACCTGGTGCCGGGCAACTGGCCTTCACCTTCACCCGCAACCGCCTCGAAGACCAGCTCCCTGGTCTCCGCGTCGATCAGGAAGACCGACGAGGCCATCGCGCTGAACACGTGCCGGGCGATCTCGACGACCGATTGCAGCAGCTGGCGCTCGGTGAGCATCATCCGGCTGTCCGGCCGGGAGTTCGGCAGGGCGAAGTCAAGCAGGGACATGGTCTTCTCCTGACGAGTCGGTGACATTGCGGGCGGTGAGGTAGAGCACGGATTTCAGCTGTGCCGGGGTCAGCCACGGGTGTTTGCCCAGGATCAACGCGCACAGCCCGGCGATATGCGGGCTGGCAAAGCTGTTGCCGGTACTGCGCACCACCTTGCCGTTGGCCCACGCGACCGGGACGGCGACGCCGCGGGCCAGGAACTCCACCGGTGGCGCGGGGTTGTAGTAGTGCAGCATCGGGTCCTCCTGGTCGTGGCTGGCGACCGAGAGCACCGCGGCGAACGGCCAGGGGAAACTGCGGACCGGCAGGTTGTGCGCGGACACCACGAGCGTGCAGCGACGGAAATAGGCCCGATCCGCGAGTTCGTAGAGCGCGAGAATGTAGTCCGCCTTGGTCGTGGCCAGCGACAGGTTGATCACGTCGAAGCCTTCGTTGATCGCCCAGTCGAGCCCGGTCAGCAGGGCATGACCAGTGCCGGTCGCGGCGTCGGTCAACACCCGCATGGAGGTGATCGCCGCGGCCGGCGCGATCGAGCGGATGATGCCCGCACAAGCCGTGCCGTGTCCGGCCGAGTCCGCCGGCTCGACCGCCGCCACCGCGAGCGCGCCGGTGTCGTCGAGCACGATCGAGAACGCGCCTTCGACACCACCGACGAGTGGGTGGGACGCGTCCACTCCACTGTCCAGGATGCACACCCGTACGCCGCTGCCGTCCGCACCTCCCCACGCCCACTGAGGGTCGATCCCGCCGAGCGGCACCACCGGAAATGGCTCGGGTGGTCGACGCGACGTGGGCGCTCCCCAGGCCGGAACGCCCGGGAACTGCTCGACGCCGGTCCCCCGCCATGGCATGGTCATCGCCGCGCTCCTCCCTCGGTCGCCCGGATCCAGCCGCGCACCTGCTCGGCCGACCGGGTCGCGCCCTTGCTGACGTAGCTGCCCAGCGCACGATCGGCGGCCGCCAGCGCGTCCTCGGTTCGCCCGGCGATCGCCAGCACCACGGCGTACTCGAACCAGGCGTCGCCCAGCAGGTACGGGTCGTCGGTGCTGATCGACTCGACCGCGTCGGCGGCCAGCACCAGGCCGGCAGCGATGTCGCCGTCCGCGCAGGCCAAACGGGCTTGGACGAGCGCAAGCCAAGTCCTTGCCCGTACGTCGAGACTTTCGTGGTCATCGCGAGCGCTGATCCGGGCGATCGCGGTCGCGGCCTCGGCCGGCCGGCCGGCTCCCAGCAGTTCCCGTGCGGTGTAGACGTCGAGCGTGAGCGCCGCGACGATGTGCCCCTGCTGCCGCAACGCCTCGGTCGCTTCGGCGAACTGCCGGGCCGCCTGCTCATGCTCGCCGATCATCGCGCTGATCAACGCGTCCACCTGGGCGACCGCGATACCCGCCAGCGCGGCGCGCAGATCGTTCGCGTGCCGCCGAGCCGCCGCCAGCACCACCCGAGCCTCGTCGACCTCACCGATCAACGCGAGCAGCCGCGCCCGCGTGGTCAGCACCGGGATCAGCAACAACCGGTCGGCCTCGAACCGCACAGCGAGCTCCGAGCACAGCTGCAACGCCGTCCGCACCGACGTCGGCGACCACTGGGACAACTCGCACAAGGCACCGAGCAGGCGGTCCGCGCTGTAGCGATCACCGAGCGCCTCCGACCGTACTAGCGCGTGCCGCAACTCCTCCTCGGCAGCACCGATCTGGCCTCGGCTCAACTCGTACAAGCCGCGAAACTGATGCCACAAAGACCAGTCGAGATCGGTCCCGGGCCCAACCGCCAGATCCCGGCCGACCTCGTCGATCAGCCCTTCAGCGGCCGCCGCGCCGAGCACGCCAAGCCTCAACAGGACGATCCCGTGCTGAAGCCGCATTGTGCGGCCGCCATGCCACTGCGTGCAGACGGACTGACCTTCGCGCAATACCTGTTGAGCCCGCTCGGTATCCCCCGCGGCGACCAAGGCGTCGCTCAATCGCAAGGCGACTCCCGGATAGCGCTCCGCACTCGGCTCGAGCAGCGCGAGCGCCCGCTCCAGCAAGGCGATGGACGCGCTGAGGTCCTTCCGGTGCAGCGAAACGGTGCCGAGTGCCGACAACCGTTCGACGGCCACCTCGGCCAGCCAGGGAAGTCGTACGTCTTGTGGATCGATCTCGCGCAGCAACAGACAGGCCGCCTCGGCGTGGTACATCCCGGTGTCCGTGCCGCCGCCCTGGGCCTCCGCCAGCAACGCATGCCAGCGGGCGCGAAGCGTCTTGGCCGTCATCTTGTACGCCGTGTCGTGCAGGAGTGTTTGGGCGAACCGGTATCTGCCGGCCGACACCTGCTCCAGGATTCCGCGCCGAAGCAGACCAGCGAGTCCGGTTTGAAGGTCGGCCGCATCCGACCCGAGCACCCGCAGTACGTCGGCACCGACATCGGGCCCACCAACCGCCGCCCAGCGAGCCACTTGCCGCTCGGCCGGCGGCAACGCGTCGATCCGGGCCCGCAGAACGGCGGACACACTCGCGGGCACTACCGTCAGGCTGCGCTCCGCCGATACGTCGACCATCAGCGTCGCGAACAACGGATTGCCCTCGCAGGCACGCGCAAGCCTGGTGATGACCTGGTCCGCGGCTTGCGCGTGTACGTCGGCCATCAGGCCAACCACCAGCTGCAGGGTGTCGGACTCACCGAGTGGTTCGAGCTGCACCTTCGTATCGCAATCGACCGCCCAGCCGGGCTTGACGTCCAGCACCTCGGTCCGGGCTACGCAGACGACCAGCACCGGCACGTCGTACAACCGGCTGCGAAGGTCGTCCACCAAAGCGAGCAACGTCGGTTCGGCCCAGTGCAGGTCCTCCCAGACGAGTACCAGCGGCCGCAGCCCGGCCAGGGCACGGAAGAGGTGATTGACCGCCCACGAGATCTCCTCGACGCCCACCGGCCGCTGGTCGCCTGGATCGCGGCCGAGGACTGTGGACAGACATCGCAATGCATGCCGCGCAACGTCGTCCCCACTGAGCAAGGCGCTGATCCGCTCCCAGCCGCCGGGCAACGACTCGAGCAACATCGAGGCGAGCGGCAGGTACGTGATGTCCTTGCCGTACGACTCGCAACGCCCTGTCAAAACGAGCGCCTGCTGGGCGCCTTCGGCGAATTCGCGGACCAGCCGGGACTTGCCGAGCCCAGGCGCACCAAGGACGACGGCCTGCCGGCAGGTCGACTCCGCTATCACCCGGCGGAAGCACTCGCGCAGCGCGGACGCCTCCAGCTCCCGGCCTATCAGCTCGGTCCGATCGGCGGGAATCGCGTCATCGCGCAACGCGATCACTCGCCAGGCCGGCACTGGCAGCGCCTTGCCCCGCAACGGCAACGCGGCCATTTCCTCGAGCTGCGCGTGCCGGCCGACCACCTGGGCCACCTCGGCGTTCACCAGCACCTCCCCGGGCCCGGCAGCCGTCTCCAGCCGGCTCGCGGTATTGACGGTGTCCCCGATCACCCGGAGGTGGACGCCCGGCGCGCTGATGACCACTGCTTCACCCGCGCTGATCCCGCAATGCGCGTTCAGCCGAACACCCGGCAGGCGCAGCTCGGCGCCAAGCTCCTGCACCAGCCGCACGGCCGCGTGGCCGGCGCGCACGGCCCGGATCGCGTCGTCCTCGCGGCTGACCGGCACCCCGAAAACGGCCATGATCGCGTCACCGATGTACTTCTCGACCACGCCGAGATGTTCCGCGATACAGCCCGCGCAGGCCTTGTAGTACCGGTCGAGCACGCGCCGGAGGACCTCGGGATCGAGTTGCTCGGCGAGCGTGGTGGAACCGACCAGATCGATGAAGAGTACGACGACCGTCTTGCGCGCTTCCGGCTCGGTATCGGCAGCCGTCAGCACCACGCCACACGAACGGCAGAAGCGATCACCGGCGGAACTGACGGCGCCACACGCGGCGCATTCGGATTCTTGGATCACGGTCAGCCTCCTCGGGTCCGGCGCCGGCGCACGCTCAGAGCAGCTTGACCTCCTGCCCGACGACGTCCGGCTCGACCGCGTCGAGCCGGTTCTTGATGTCGTTGAGTACGCCGACTTCCTGCGGGCTCAACCCGGCGAGCACCTCGCGATGGGCCGAGGACAGCACGTCCACGGCGAGGCCTGCCGACCGCAGTGCGGCGAGAGCGTCGTACTCCACGGTGGTCACGTCCCTTCGGTCTGAGCGGCAACCGGTACCTGTGGGAAGCGGTCGCCGGTGCGGTACCGGCGGAAGGCCGGTCTGCTGAAGGCGCCGAGAATGCCCAACGCGATGGCGGCGCCGGCCACCGGGAAGAACGCGGTCACGCCGTACCGATCGACACCGAAACCGGTGATCGCCACCGAGATCGGGAACGTTCCGGTCAGCGCGAGCATCAGCACACTCATCACCCGGGCCAGCACATGCCGCGGGGTCCAGACCTGGAGCATCGTCATGATCACGATGCCCGACCAGCTGTTGGCGACCGCGAACAAGGTCATGCAGATGACCGCCCCGGCCAGACCACCGACGAACGGCACGGTCCCGATCGCGACCGCCATCACCAGGCCGAGCACCGCGATGAACGGCGCTGGTTGATCGCCCACCCAGTCCCGGCGGGCCAGCACCGCTCCGACGATCATGCCGCCGCCCAGGCCGAGCAGCAGAATGCCGTAACCGGCCGCGCCGAAGTCGCGATGGGCGAGGGTCGGCAGCGCGACCTCGGCGGCGCCGGCATATACCAGGTTCCCGATCAGGCCGATGCCGAGAATGATGTGCAGCAGGCGTCCCCGGCGCAGCACTTCGCCGAACGTCGCGGGAATCACCGCCGGTTCGGCCTCGACGTCCTCGTCGTCGTCGGTGGTCGTGGTCTTCGTCACCGGTCGCATCGCGTACAACGTCGCCGCGGACACGGCGAAGGTGAGGGCATCGACCAGCAGGGCCGGCCCAGGGCCGACGGTCGCGACCAGCACACCGCCGACGACGGGCCCGAGCAGGCTGCCGCCCTGGGTCGCGATGGACGAGAGCGAGTTACCGGCGCCAAGTTCCTTCTCCGGCAACAAGCTGGGTAGTAAGGCGAACGAGGCCGGCAGGAAGAAGCCCTCGCAGGCACCTACCAGTACGGCGATCGGCGCGAGCAAGGCGATATGCGGCTGGCCGTCCAGCGCGACCACGCCGAGCAGAGCGACTACGGCGAACCGGACCATGTCGGTGGTGAGCATGATCTGCCGGGCACCGAAACGGTCCGCGAGAATTCCGCCGACCGGGATACCGACCGTGCGCGCGACGCCGTAACACGCCAGCACGGTGCCCAGCAGGACCGGACTGCCGCCGTTGGAAAGGATCAGCCAGGGCAGGGCGACCGCGTAGCAAAGGTCGCCGATGCTGGAGGTGAACTGCCCTGCCAGCAAGAGCGGAAAGCCCTTGGTCGCCATCGGTCCGGCGGTCAGCTCCTTGCGCACCGCGGCCCTCAGCCGGTTCATTCGCGCACCCCCAGGTCAGCGTCCAGCATCGACATCCCTTTCTCCCAGCGCTTCATCCGGAATCCGGCCCGCCCCGCCGGCACGTCTGGCCAGCATCCCGAAAACACCGGCCATTTGCGCGACCACGCGTGGCGTCGGCAGCCCGGCAGCCTGCTGGAAGCTCGCCGATGCCACCTCCCAGCATTGGGCCGGCTCCGGTTCCACCACCTCATGGCCATCCGCGCGCAAACGCTCCACATTCCGCTGCACGCTCGGCTGCTTCCACATCCGGCCGTTCATGCTGGGGAAGAAGATCGCCGCGTCATCGTAGGCGAGCAGAGTGGTGGCGACCAGGTTCCCCGCCAAGCCATTCGCGGCCTGTCCGAGCAGATGCGCGGTGGCGGGCAGCAGGATGAACTGGTCCGCCCAGCGGGCCAGTTGGACGTGCCCGGGGTCGGCGTTGTGCACCCCGTCGCAGTAGACCTCGTCGGCCACCAGCCGAACCGTCGTCGCGGGCAGGATACTCGCCGCGCTCGCGGTCATGATGACGCGGATCCGGCAGCCGGGAAGCGCCCGCAACGCGTGCAGGTAGGCCGGCAGGTTCATCACGTTCGCGGCGCCGCAGACGCCGATCAGCAAACGCGTCTCGGGCTCGTCCTGCCGCTCCGCTGGTCGGGTGGTCATCGTGAGCTCAGCCGGCGGTCGTCGTCAGCTGCCGCAGACCGAGTCGCTCGGCGGCCAGCCCGAGTCTGCCCTGGACGTTGAACTTGTAGCTCGGGCAAGGTGCGTAGCCCTCGCGCCACAGCTTCGGGCACATGCCGCCGCACGTCGGTAGGAAGACGCAGCCCTTGCACCACGACTTGCCCGACTCGACGTCGTCGTTCCAGTCGTCGTACAGGCCGGTCGGACGGAACACCTCCAACTCGACGTCGGTGACGTGTCCGAGCACGGTCTCCTGCTCGAGGCCCGGGACCAGCGGCTGGTCGGTACAGGAGAAGATGTCGCCCTTTCCGCTGATCAGCTCCGAGGAGGTCCGAACGGCCGGACACGTGACCTTCTTGGCCAGGTTGGGCATTCGCATGAAGGTCAGTCCGCGTTCGTGCATCTGCCGCAGCCAGCCGAGCTCCTGGTCGGCGAAGTCGGTCTTGGCCATCTCGATCGCGGAGACGTCGTTGCTCCACGGCCGGACCCGCATCAGCAGGAACGTGACGTTCGGCCGGCCGAAGGCGAGATCGGCCATCAGGTCGATATAACGCGAGATGGCGTCCTGGTTGTGGATGTCGACGTTGGTCCGGAACTCGAACCGCACGTGCGCGTGGGCCGGATCGTCGATCACCTTCTTGATCGTCTTGATGATCTTCCAGAACGAGTGCCCGCCCGCCTTCAACGGCCGGTGCTCGTCATGAATCTCGGGCGGACCATCGATCGTGATGTCGAACTTGGTGATCCGGCACTGCTGGATCAGGACCGCCATGTTCCGCGGGGTGAGCAGCGATCCGTTGGTGACGATCTCCGACGAGTAGCCCAGACCGCGCTCGTCCGCGACCCGGATGAAGTCCGCGGAGAGGTCCTTGATGGCGGCATAACCCATCATCGGTTCGGCGCCGAACCAGTCGATCTGCAGATGTTCGGTGGTGGGCAGTCGCGCCGCCCGCAACACCCGGTCCCGAATTCGGTCGCGGTGATCGGAGCCGAGCCGGCCCTGGACATGCTCCTGGCCGCAGTAGACGCAGCCCATGTTGCAGTACGACGTGGGCATCAGGATGTACTGGACCCGGGAGATGTCCCGTCCGGCGGCGCGATTGCGCTCGACGATCGCCGCCAGCTCGTCCTCGGCAGCCGGTACGACGACCTGGGCCTGGCGGAGTTTCGCCAGCATGCCCGGTGAGATCGAGGTGAGATCGCCGCGTTCGAGACTGTCCGCGACCTCCGGGACGACGAACATCAGCTCCGCGGTCCGGGTGGCGTACAGCACCTTGGTCCGCAGCCCGTCCCCGTCGCCGAACGTCTGCTCGCTGATCACCAGATAGCGACTGACCTTCTCGTCCACCTGTGCCACCTCCGTGAGTGTGTCCCGGGCCGACCGCCCGTCACGACCACCGGCACACCGGCGGACGCGACGGGCGGGATCGAACGTTTGCTCTACCGCTCAGCAGAGGTTGTTCGTGTTGTTGGCCTGCCCCTCGACCTCGGGGCTGACCGCGTCGAGCCGCGTCTGGATCTTGGCGGCCAGGTCGATCTCCTCGGGGCTCAACGAGCTGAAGACCGCCTGCTGTGCCTCCGTCATCCTGTCGAGTGCAGGGCGAAGCGCATCCAGCGAATTCTTCGACATGCCGACTTCCTTTCGATTGACCGGACGGAATAACCGGGTACCTCGGCCCAGCCAAGTTAGCCAGGCCGATTCAACGCTGTCTACAGAATCTGCGGCCGGTTCTTAAGTCCATAACGCCGTGACCTTAGGAACAAACACCGGCCGACTCCGGAAATATTCGCTTCTTTCACCTCAGAACTTCCCGGCACGGGTAATTTGGAGGTCATTTCCGGCTATCCAGGATCCGATCCGGAGGACGACATGACGGTGTTCATTCCTGCCCAGTCGATCTCCCGCGTGGGCGAGGAACGAGCCGCCCGCCCGGGCGCGGAGGTGCCTTATCTGCTGGTGAACCCGCCACTCACCGATCCGACCGCGCCGTACCACTCGATCCCGTACCTGGTCGGCGCGACCCGGGATCGCGGTTTCACCAACCTGCGTTGCCTCGACGCGAACGTGGAAGCGCTGAACCTGCTGGCCGAACCGGACCACGTCGCACGCCTGCTCGCACTCGCCGACGACTTGAAGCAACGACTGGAAACGCAGCAGACGCTGAGCCGTGGGGACGAGCTGGCCTATCGCGTCGCCGTGGGCTGCGCCGGCCTCGAACCGGATTTCGCCCAGTCCGCTATTTCGGCACTTCGCGACCGGACCGACTTCTACCACTATCCGACGTACCAGGAAGCCACCTCGGCGATAAAACTCTGGCTACGCCTGATCTGCCTCGACGGCCTGCCCGAGGCGTACGACGGGTTCGAGGTCCGGGTCGGCGGTATGGCGAATCTGTCGAGTTATGAGGACCTTTGCGACGAGCGTTTGATCGATGAGCTGACCAGCCCTTTCGACAGGTATATCGACGGCCCTTATACCGCCGCGTTGCGCGAACGCGACTGGGAGGTGGTCGGCTTTTCGGTGAACTACATCAGCCAATTGCCATTCGCCCTGCGGCTGGCCCGGGTGGCGCGCCGGATCAGGCCCGAGGCGTTGATCGTGTTCGGCGGCACCGACACCTGCGACGCGGTGCGGTTCGCCAAGGAGCCGGCGGCCGTCTGGTCGTTGTTCGCCGATGCCGATGTGATCGTGCCGGGCGAGGGCGAGACCGCGCTCTGCGACATCCTCACGGCGGTCCGGGACGGCACCTCGCTGGCCGGCGCGCGCGGCGTCATGCTCCGGGGGCACAGCTACGGCAAGCCCCCGATCGTGTACGAGAACGTGGCCGCGCTGCCCGCACCAGACTTCACCGTCTGGGACTGGGATGACTACTGGTCTCCCGAATCGGTCATCCTCTACAGCCCTACCCGCGGCTGCTACTGGAACAAGTGCACGTTCTGCGACTACGGACTCAACACCGACCGGCCCACCTCGCCATCGCGCGAACGCCCCGTCGATGTCGTCGTCCGTGACCTGGAGGCGATCCAGAAGATCGGCCGGACGATCTACTTCGCGGTCGACGCGATGTCACCGCGCTACTTGCGGGTGCTCTGCGATGCCCTGAGCTCGGTCGATCTGCGACTGCGCTGGTCGGCCGAGCTTCGGCTCGAGCGCACCTTCCCGCAGCGCGGTATGGCCGCCAAGCTCCGGCAGGCGGGCTGTATCGCCGTCTCGTTCGGTTATGAGTCGGCCTCGCAACGGGTGCTCGACCTGATCGACAAAGGCGTCCGGATGACCGAGGTCGAACCCATCCTGCGGGACCTGGCGACGGCCGGCGTCGGCGCCCAGATGATGGGGTTCACCGGCTTCCCGACCGAGCAGGCGGACGAGGCCGCGCTCACCTACAGCTATCTCACCGACCGCCCCGGCCTGTGGTCGCTGGCCGCCATCGGCACGTTCTCCCTCACACCGGGCTCCATCGTGGCTCGCAGTCCCGAGCGATTCGGTGTCGAGCTGCTGCCACCGCCGCCCAATGAGGACATCCTGCGCACACTGCCCTGGCGGGATCAGGCGACGCACGTCGACCACTGGCCGGGCGAGGCCGAGGACCGGGTCGCACCGGAGCTACGGGCCGCCCTGGACCGGCCAGTGGACGGACGTCCCTGGGTGGGTGGCACTGACAGCGCCCACACCCTGCTGTATTTCGCCAGGTACGGACGCGACCTGCTGCCGGAGCCCGCGGGAGATGGTCCGCGACGGCAGTTCGTCGGCGCGCGCGACTGCGCCGTCGGTTTCGCCGATCTCGACGCGTTCACCACGGCCGGCGACATGACGGCGGCGTTCATCGCCCTCAGGGAGCGCGGCGGCGCCGGCTATCGCTCGATGAGCGAGTGGTATCGGGCCGCGGGTAACGCCCGGCGTGAACCAGGGCACGCACTCGTGCTCCCGTCCGGCGCGGTGGTGCCGCTGCCCAGTGGAATGACCTCGACCTCCGACGGAATGCGCCGCTTCATCGCGATGGCGGCGGCCGGCCCACGCGCAGAGTGATCTTAGGATCACTCTGCACGCTTGCTCAGGCCCCGCGCTTCGGTCTTACGGCCGCGGTGTGCCGGCGGAGGTGTGCCCTGATGATCTGACCCGCCGCGGCATCCTGGGTCAGATGGTGCTCTTTCGCCCACTCCCGCAGCAGCTCGACCTCATCGGTGCGAAGGGTCACGAGGATCTGCCGGACCGCGCCGGGCGCCCGCCGCCCGTAGCCGGCCGTGCCATCGGCGACGGCGGCGGGCGCCCCACCGGCCCGGTCGAGCTGCATCGCCCGGAAGTACTCCGCCTTCTGCGCATTGGTCATTTCGGCCAGTGCGGTGGCAATGGTCTGCAATTTGTGCAGTTCGACCATGCTCTCGCCATAATGATCTTCCAAACGAATGGCTGATTTAATGTCCAGCCGACCCGATTCCACCAGGGTCTTCAGTTCCGGCCGGAGCCGGTCGAACTTCACATAGCTGCGAACCTTGTTGTACGGCAATCCGAGTTCCTCCGCGACGGCCTTCACCGAGCCGTACCGATGGTGCAGTCTGGTGCAGATGCTGATCAGGTCCTTGCCGCTGAGGTCACGGCGGACCAGGTTTTCACTGACGGAGATGGCCTGTGCTGTCACCTCGTCGATGCGGTGGTCGAGGATCGCCGCGTGGATCGTCGCCGCGCCCAAGCGGCGTAACGCCAGCCAGCGCCGTTGTCCGGCGACGATCTCGAACCGGTCCCCCTCCGATGCCGGTGACACGATGATCGGCTCCAACTGGCCCTGGACGCGAATATTCTCGACGAGTTCGTCCAGGCCTTTCTCGACATCGCGGGTGCGTGCTTGTTGTGGACTCAGAACCAGCTGATCAAGGCGAAGCTGGCGCACTTCTTTGAAGACGGCCATATCTTTTCCCTCCCGGAATCCACCGGAAGTGTCTCCGCGCTGAAGCGGCCGCGCAAGGCGCCGGACAAGGGCCCGGCGTGTACGCTCCGCACTCGCCAAATGCCGTTTCGGCGCGGCCCGGCGGACGGCTTGGCGGGCGTGCGCAGGGTGGCACGAGGATCCAGTCCGGGCAACCATTTACCGCGTGGCGCGCCGCCTACGTGCAGAATTCACGGCGCAGCCGCGTCGGCAGCCGTCGATCTCAGCCGCTCAGGCTGACCACAGTCCGTCACCAACGGTCGAACGGGCACCAGAACAAGTCCCATGGTTTGCATCTAGCTGCAAAGGTCAGTCGTTTGAAACCGCGCATAGCAGATGGGCATACTCGAACGGGTGATCGACACGCGGGGGTTTGACTTCGACGTTGCGGGCGAGGCATGATTCGAACATACGTTCGACGCGGGGTGAGGAGAAGTGGGATGCCGGAGCCATTTGACTGGGAGATTCTGCACCAGCAGTCGGCTATGGCGATGGTGCGAGGGCAGTTGGGGTTCAGCTGGTTGGTGTTGTCGGGCAGGTTGGCCGAGTTGACTGATGAGCAGTACTTCTGGCGGCCGAGTGACGAGGCGTTGACGATTGTGCGGCGGCACTATCCGGGGCGGTTCCGGCTGCATGGGAGTGGCGAGTGGGCGGCGCAGTGGCCGGCTGAGCCGGATCATCGCGGGCCGCGGACGATCGCGTGGTTGATCGCGCATTTGACCGAGACGTTCTTCGAGCGCTGGGAGTGGACGTTCGGCGAGAGCAGGCAGAGCCGGACCGACATCACCTTGCATGGCAACGCGCGGGACGCCGTCGCGTGGCTGACGCATTGGGTCGACGCGTGGCAGGAGTCGATCGCCGAGTTACCTGAGGAGGAGGTGATGACGATCGGGCTGAGCCAGGCCACCGGGCTGGATGCGGCGGCGCCGTTCGGGCATGTGGTGCTGCACCTCAATCGGGAGTTGATCCACCACGGTTCCGAGATCATGACGCTGCAGGATCTGCACGCCCTGGCGGCTTGATCTGGTACCGCGACACGCGAGGAGGATGTGCGGGGCGAAAGTGTTGAGGCGGGATAGCATCACAACCACTGGTGGTCCTGGGCGATCTATACCACAAGGTGTAGGGGTTCAGGGGTAAGAGGGAATCCGGTGTGAAACCGGAACTGCCCCGCAGCGGTGAACGGGAACGAAAGTCGTCAACAGCACTGGAAGCACTTGGTCCGGGAAGCGACGGCCGGTAGGAGCGCCTGGTATCAGGCATGCCCGTGAGTCCGAAGACCTGCCATCAGCGCGCGTACCGCCGGTACGTGCTGTCCGAGGCCTCGTGGGTGGGCTGCGCGGACGTGATGTGCAGCCGCGTCGCCATGGGCGCTGCCGTCTCGTCGTGTGCTCTCCGTCCCGCAGGCTCCGGGCCGCCAAGGCTCGCGAGGAGAGAGAGCTTGTGACCACCACTTCGGCCTCCCGAAGCACCGCAACAACTCAGGACCTGACCGTCGTACGGCGTGATGGGCGGAGCGCCGCGTTCGACGCGGGCAAGATCGGCGTCGCGCTGTCGAAGGCCTTCCTGGCCGTCGAAGGCGCGGACGCGGGTGCCAGCCATCGCGTTCGCGACCTGGTCGCCACCCTTACCGGGCAGGTGGTCGAGGCGCTGGGCAAGCGCGCTGCCGGCCGCCCGAGCGTTCAGGTCGAGGAGATCCAGGACCAGGTCGAGCTCGCGCTGATGCGCGCGGGTGAGCATCAGGTCGCCCGGGCTTACGTGCTGTACCGCGAGGAGCGCGCCAAGGCCCGCGTACCCGCCGACGCCGGTGAGCTCGACACGGCCGCGCCGATCGTCATCACGGTGCGCGCGATCGACGGCAGTACGGCGCCGCTGGATCTCGACCGGCTGCGCGTCATCATCGCCGAGGCGGCCGCCGGGCTCGACTCGGTCGACCCCGAGCTGATCCTGAACGAGACGCTCGGTTCCTGCTACAACGGCATCGCCCTGCACGAGGTCGAGCAGGCGCTGGTGATGGCGGCGCGGTCGTTCGTCGAGACCGAGCCGGAGTACAGCTTCGCCGCCTCGCGACTACTGCTCGACCAGATCCGCCGGGAGACGCTCGGCCGGGTCCACGGTGAACCCCGGCAGGCGAGTCAGGCCGAGATGGCCACGGCGTACGTCGAGTATTTCCCGAAGTACGTCGATGCCGGGATCGAGGCGGGGCTGCTCGATCCGGAGTTGGCGACGTTCGACCTGGGCCGGCTGGCCGAGGCGATCCGGCCCGAGCGCGATCTGCAGTTCGCGTTCCTCGGTCTGCAGACCTTGTACGACCGGTATCTGCTGCACATCGACAAGGTCCGGTTCGAGCTGCCGCAGGCGTTCTTCCTGCGCGTGGCGATGGGGATGGCGTTGCGCGAGGACGATCGCGAGGCGCGAGCGATCGAGTTCTACGAACTGCTCAGCTCGTTCCGGTTCATGTCCTCGACGCCGACGCTGTTCAACTCCGGCACCACCCGGCCGCAGCTGTCGTCGTGCTTCCTGACCACCGTGGACGACGACCTCTCGTCGATCTTCTCCAGCATCCGCAACAACGCGTTGCTCGCGAAGTACTCGGGCGGTCTGGGCAACGACTGGACGCCGGTGCGCGGGATCGGCGCCAAGATCAAAGGTACGAACGGCGAGTCCCAGGGCGTCGTACCGTTCCTGAAGATCGCCAACGACACGGCCGTCGCGGTGAACCAGTGCTTCGCTCCGGAAACTCTCGTCTACGCCGGGGCCGGCAGCATCGCGATCCGCGATATCAAGGTGGGCGATCTGGTGCTCGGTGCGAGCGGTCGCTATCGCGAGGTCACCAAGACCTTCACGTACGACCAGGACGACCCGATGGTCGAGGTTGACGCGAAGCACTCTATCGAGCCGCTCACGGTCACCGCAGGTCACCCTCTCTACGCGATTCAAGGCGTACCGCTGGAGCAGAGCAACGAGCGCACTTTCGAGTGGCTCGCGAAGGGGAAGGTCCAGGCAGCCTGGGTCGAGGCCGGCATGCTCAGCAGGGGTGACTACCTCGGGCAGGTCGTCCCGAAGGAGATCATTCCGGTCCACGATCTGACGGAAGACGATGCGCGCCTGTACGGCATCCTTCTCGGTGACGGCCACCTGTCGAAGAACGGCAGCCAATGGGGGGTATCGGGCAACCCACAGTGCGACACGCACCTGTCGTTCGTACGCGACTACCTCACCGCTCGCGATATCCACTTCTGGGAGAATGGGCGCGGTCACACCTACGTGCAGGTCCACTGGGCGGCCGGACGTGGCGCCAGAAGAGACCTGCGAACGGGACGTATCGTCGGACCAGGCGAGGCGACACTTCCGTTTGTCAGCGAGGACATCTACGACGAACAAGGCTCGAAGCACATTGCACGGCGGTTCGCTCATCTACCGCCCGCACAGACCCATGCGCTCATCCGCGGCCTCCTGGAAACGGACGGCGGGGTATCGCGTGGCGCCGAGATCTACTTCACGACTACTTCGCGAAAGCTCGCCTCCGACCTGCGCTACCAGCTGCTTCGGCTCGGGATTCCCATCGCGGGCCAATACCGCAAGCGGGACAATCCGCACGTCGGTCGACGGTCCGACGGATCTCACGCTACCTTCTCGAAGCCCGTACACGTCTTCGATCTCCGAATTCCCGCCGTACCGGGAATCGCCGAGCTCGTGGGCGTCACGCCGATCCGGAAGTTCAACTGGATCGCACACGAAGGCATGGTCTTCTCCCGGGTGCGCGAGGTCCGGACTACACCGACGGTGCCAGTCGTGCACGACCTTGAGGTCGACGTGGATGAGTCCTATATGACCAGTGCCGGTTTGGCCCACAACGGCGGTAAACGCAAGGGCGCGGTCTGCGCTTACCTGGAGACCTGGCACATCGACATCGGCGAATTCCTCGACCTGCGGAAGAACACGGGCGACGAGCGACGGCGTACGCACGATATGAACACGGCGAACTGGGTGCCCGACCTCTTTATCCAGCGCGTCGAGGCCGACCAGCAGTGGACGCTCTTCTCCCCCGACGAGACGCCGGACTTGCACGATCTGTTCGGTACGGCGTTCGCCGAGCGCTACGCGGAGTACGAGGCGGCCGCCGACCGCGGTGAGATCCGGGTATTCCGCAAGGTGCGCGCGCTCGAGCTGTGGCGGCGGATGCTGACCGTGTTGTTCGAGACGGGCCATCCGTGGATCACCTTCAAGGACCCGTCGAACCTGCGTTCCCCGCAGCAGCACGACGGCGTGGTGCACTCGTCCAACCTGTGCACCGAGATCACGCTGAACACCAGCATCGACGAGACGGCCGTCTGCAACCTCGGCTCGGTCAACCTGGTCGCACACCTCACCGCCACCGGTCTCGACGCGGAGCTGGTCCGCGACACCGTCAAGACCGCAGTGCGGATGCTCGACAACGTCATCGACGTGAACTTCTACACCACGCCCGAGTCGGAGCGCGCCAACCAGCGGCACCGCCCGGTCGGCCTTGGCCTGATGGGTTTCACGGACGCGCTCTTCCAGCTCCGCATCCCCTACCAGTCGGATGCAGCGGTCGAGTTCGCCGACAGCTCGATGGAGCAGATCAGCTATTACGCGATCGAGGCGTCCACCGAGCTGGCCGTCGAGCGCGGCAGCTACAGCAGCTACGACGGCTCGCTGTGGAGCCAGGGCATTCTGCCGATCGACTCGCTCGAGTTGTTGCGCACGGCAAGGAACGGCGATCTGCGCGTCGACACCGGCAAGACGCTGGACTGGGATGCCCTGCGTCAGAAGGTACGACGTGACGGGATGCGCAACTCCGACTTGCTGGCAATCGCGCCGACCGCGACGATCTCCAACATCTGCGGGGTGAGCCAGTCGATCGAGCCGATCTACCGCAACCTGTTCGTCAAGTCGAACATGTCGGGCGAGTTCACCGTGGCCAACCCCTACCTGGTGAAGGACCTGAAGGCCCGCGGGCTGTGGGACCAGGTGATGGTGTCCGACCTGAAGTACCACGACGGCGTGCTCGCGCAGATCGAGCGCATCCCGGCCGACCTGCGCGAGCTCTACGCGACGGCGTTCGAGATCGACCCGATGTGGCTCGTCAAGGCCGGATCCCGCCGGCAGAAGTGGATCGACCAGTCCCAGTCGCTGAACCTCTACATGTCGGCGCCGTCCGGCAAGGCGCTCGACGAGTTGTACCGATCGGCGTGGCGCTACGGCCTGAAAACGACGTACTACCTGCGTTCGTTGTCCGCCACCCACGTCGAGAAGTCGACACTCCAGGGCACCGACGGCCGCCTCAACGCCGTACCCGTGACACCTCCACCTGCCGAGATCTGCTCCATCGAGAACCCTGACTGCGAGGCCTGCCAATGAGTGTCACCGGATTGGGCGAGATCGTCCTCGGCGCGGGCCGGGTCGAGGTCAGCGACAAGGCGATGATCAACTCCCGCGCCGACGTCAACCAACTGCTGCCGCTGAAATACCAGTGGGCGTGGGACAAATACCTTGCCGGATGCAACAACCACTGGATGCCGACCGAGGTGTCCATGCAGGCCGATATCGCCTTGTGGAAAAGCGAGCACGGCTTGACCGATGACGAGCGGCTGATGCTCAAGCGCAACCTCGGCTTCTTCGCCACCGCCGAATCCCTGGTGGCGAACAACATCGTGCTCGCCGTCTACCGGCAGCTGACGAATCCCGAGTGCCGGCAGTACCTTTTGCGGCAGGCGTTCGAGGAGGCCGTGCACACGCACACCTTCCAATACATCTGTACGTCGCTGGGCCTCGACGAGGGCGAGCTGTTCAACATGTATCGCGAGGTGCCGTCGATCTCGGACAAGGACGCCTGGGCGTTGAAGTACACCCAGCACCTGGAGGATCCGGACTTCCGCACCGGTACGCCGGAGGCCGACACGGACTTCCTGCGGGACCTGATCGCGTTCTACGTGGTCTTCGAGGGGATGTGGTTCTACACCGGGTTCGCGCAGATCCTGTCGCTCGGCCGGCGCAACAAGATGGTCGGGATCGCCGAGCAGTACCAGTACATCCTGCGCGACGAGTCGATCCACCTGAACTTCGGCATCGACTGCATCAACCAGATCAAACTGGAGAACCCGCACCTGTGGACGAGCGAGTTCCAGGCCGAGGTGCGGCAGATGCTCACGGAGGCGTGTGAGCTCGAGGTCGCGTACGGCCGCGCCACCATGCCCAACGGCATGCTCGGGCTGACGGCCGACCTGTGCGAGCAGTACATGCACTTCATCACCGACCGGCGGGCAGAGCAGATCGGGATCGCGCCGATCTTCGGCGAGACCCGCAACCCGTTCGGCTGGATGTCGGAGGTAATGGACCTCAAGAAGGAGAAGAACTTCTTCGAGACCCGCGTCATCGAGTACCAGACCGGCTCCGGCCTTAGCTGGGACTAACCGCCCATACGGATTGCGGGACCACAACGGTCCCGCAGTCCGCTCAGCGCGTTATCCAGGATTGCCCGCGTGGGTGAGGGTCTCCCAGGCGTAGAAGTAGTTCGCGCCCGCCGGCCGCTTCGACTCCGTGTAGCGCAGGGTCGTCGGCATCGACATGCCGAGGCGGTTGTGGAAGTGGTTGTACGCCACCTCGGTCACCGCGCCCAACCCCTTCTTCACGGTGCCACCGCACAAGTTCGACGGCGTCGGCGTACCGGTCTCCAGCCGGGCGTGGAAGTAGAAGCCGTCGCTCAGCCGCTCCCGCGCCTCGGCGTACAGGTCGACGCCTTGGTGCCAGGCCGTTTCAGCGACATGCGTCGCGGCCGTCAGACCCCAGCCGGTATGGCCGAAATCGCGACAGGTCTCCTGCGAAAGCCCGTCGGAGAAGGTGGATTGGCCCTGCCAGTAGTCGATGATCTCGGCCCGGGTGTCCTTGGACGGACAGGTCGACGGCGCCTTCGGCCAGGCGCCGTCCGTGGTCTGGTAGACGTAACCCGGCAACCGCCCGCGCCAGATGCCGATCGCCTTGTCGAAGGCGGCGCGATCGTCCAGCACCACCGCGATACCGATCGCGGCGTCCATCATGATCAGCTCCCAGTTGCCGTTCTTGCAGCCGGCGCCGTTGCGGATCTCGGGCAGATAGACGTTGCGCAGCAGGTTCTCGAACCGTCCGCGCTGCGTCCACGTACCGGTGTACGTGTGCTTGATCAGCTCGGCGGTGCGGGAGAACGAGGCACCGGCCCAACCCGTCTGCAGAGGTGCGTTCGAGTTGGTGTGATCCGTCAGGACCGCCGACCACGCGTCCATGATCTGGATCGCCTTCGTGGCATGACGCGTATCGCGGTTGATGTACCAGAGCAGGGCGTGGGTGTACGCGGCGATGGCGTCGTTCCGCTCGTCGGAGCAGCCGTAGTTCGGGTTCGAGTTCGAACCGCACTCGACGACGGCACGTGGCTTCGGCGTGTACGACAACGAGGCGGAACCACTCGCGCGCATCGCGTCGTACGCCGCCTTCTGTGGCTGGGCGCCGGCGAGCACCCGACTGCGGGTGACGTCCAACTGGGCCTTATTGACGAGCACGCCGGGATGGCTGAACGCGAGCGCGGCGGCCGGACGGTCATCCGGTGGTTCAACGGCGTTGGCTGTCGGGATGCCGATCAGCGCAATGGTTAGAGCGATCAGGGCTGGGCGGAACAGACCGTTCATGGTTCCTCCTGGGCGGACCCCACTCGACAGTGAGCGGGCAGGCACAAGAAGTTACCGAAGACCGGATCTTTAGTAAACCTTCCTAACCAAATCACCCGCAGCCGCGCCGTACGCCTAGGCGGAGTTGGCCCCTGAGGAACATCGGAACGGAAACGTACGTTAGAAAGCTCCCCGGGGTATCGGCCGAGGAGCTCAGCAATGCGGCTCAGACCCACTGAAACGCTGTGATCCGGATGGCCTCCCAGTGCGGGACGTCGCGAGTACAGCGATAGTGCGCCGAACGGGTGCCCGAGCACGCACGCAGGATCGAAGACCTGCTGACCGAGATCGACCGCGACCCCACCGGCATCTTCTGGGGCTGACGCGACCCGCCAGCGGCGATGTTCTCCGCGCGGCCGGTGGGGCGCTCTTCGTGCCAATGAGATGGTGGAGTTACGACGAGTCGTCACCTGGCGGCCTTGTCGACTCGGGACAGCAGTGACGCACCAAACAGGTCGCAGCCAGGGTGGAGTGTGCTGGCTCGAGCCGCATCCGGCCCGGTCGGGCACCAGGTCGTAGAAGCTTACTCGCGGGCGACACACGGTCGGCCACACGCATTGTGTACCTCGTAAGGACGTGGCCACCCGATCTGTCAGGCCCGGTGCCGATGGCGCTGGCCCGTGCGGCTGGCGCCTGTTGCACATACCGCTCGTGAGGTACTGTCCAAAACAGTTCGCACGGGCGCGCACCACGACGCGTGGGGGGAATCATGTTTCGATGGTTCAGCTGGCAGGTCGCCGGCGCGTTCACGGCCATTGCAGTGCTGGTCCCTCCGCTCGCCGCATCCTCAACGACTCTCGGTGGGAACGTGCCCCGGTGCAGGTTCGGGGTCGGAGGTCTGCACGATCGCCAACTGGCGAGCTGGCGACTTCAGCGGAAACTCATCCTCACGAGGTGTTTCCGGGATGTTGCGCACGCCGCGGCAGGACGAGGCTCGAGGGATCGGCACCAATCGTCCAAGTGCCGCGGACATCTACATAATTCAAGGCGCGGACTACGTCCAATGGGGTTGGTATCTTGGGTCGGCCAGTCAGCTGCCGACAGTGAGCACCCCTCATGTATTTGTAGGCGAATACCGCCCTGGTTACACGAACGACGAATTACTAAGACAAGGTCCAGCGCTCGCCTGGGACACGTTCTATCTGTTTAGAATTGAGTTCACCGGGGAAGACGGGTTGCCCGGGCAACATTACCGTTTCTATTTTAATAACACCTATAGATTTACGACAACGGCCGCCCACTCGAGTTGGGGTACGGCTGCATTCAACGGCGAAGTCGCGAGCACCTGCACGTTGATGCGTGCGAGAGCGTACCGATCGACAGCTCCAACCCGCGTCTTGATGTATCTAACGTACGGTAGTGGCGGGTCAGTGTGGCATTTCTTCTCTGACGACTACTTCAATGATCCGGGATTCTTCTCCTATGATGCCGGCGATATCGCCACCAACTTCGCGTACGGTGGAACTGCTTGACGCGGCAGGAAAGGCGTTAGATGGTCGGGTCGCACTGCCAATAATCGACGGCTCAAAGCACTGCGGCTCGCTCTGCGGTCTTGGTCCATCTCACATATCTACGTCACCCGTCGCATCGCTCGCGGCGTCTCCTCGACCAACTCGATCGCGGTTGCCCCTGAGCCCCGGTTTGGACGGGCACTGTGCGTGACCTGGTCGAGCCTCCTTGGCGCGGACTGCTCCGTTCGCGAGGACGGATGTGCAAAGAAGCCCGGGTTCGAGGCAACCTGGTGGACACGGTGGGCCTCTTACCTATTGGGAGGTGTGGGGTATGGAGTATGCAGACTTCGACGACTTCGTTGCGCGAGGGTCGCGTCGGCTCCTGGGTACCGCTCACCTCCTGGCCGAGAACCGGCACACTGCAGAGGATCTGACGCAGGAGGCGCTGATCCAGGTGTTTCGCGCCTGGCCTTCCATCCGGTCGACCACGGCCGTCGATTCGTACGCATATCGGACGCTGATCCGCCAGTCGCGCCGGCGCTGGCGACACAGATCACGCGGCCACGAGGTTCTCATGAGCGATGTGCCGGATTCTCCTGTGAGCGACGGTGCGCGCCATGATGCGGATCTCAGCATCACAGTTCGGGAGCGTCTCGCCATGCTGCCTAAACGCCAGCGAGAAACGCTGACATTGCGTTTCTACTCGGATTTGAGCGTCGAAGACACCGCACGGGTGCTGGGGTGCAGTCCAGGAACCGTGAAGAGTCAGACCTCAAAAGGGTTGCAGAACCTTAGGCGGCTCCTGGTCTCCCCGAAGGAGATACACACGGCTAAATGAGGATGATCGCGATGAATCAGCACGACGAAGAACTTGCCTCACTTATCAAGTCGAGCGTCAATCCAGCGGAACTTCGGACTTTCGATGCTGGAGTTGTGGCAGACCAGGCGCGCAGACGGGCCAAGATGCGACGAACTGTCATCTCCTCGAGCCTGCTCATTACTGGCGCGCTGGTGGTGGCCGGAACCGTTGCAACGTTGAGCGTCCCGGAACGCGACGCGGCCGAGCCGCCGGGAGTCGTGATGCGACCAGCATGCGCACCACCGTTCGCCATCCCGGCAAGCGGGGCGAGCGGTTCAGGACTAGAGCTGTCGACCACCGCGGGCGGAACGCCCGCCATGGTCGACGTGGTCATTCCTCCCGCATCCGGGATCCGTCTCGTCGAGGGCACCCTGGTGGTCGGGGCAGTCGACAGCACCGGTGGAGCCGGCGACCCGTCGGCCCTCCCATCCACGGCCGTACTGCGGCCGGAGAACCAGCTGGCGGCCAACGCTGTCACCAACTTTGACCCGAACGACCAGCGGCTCCAGGTCACGTTCCAGGCCGCGGCGGCCGGCCGGTACCCGGTGTACTTCATCGCCAGGTACGTATCCTCGAGGGACTGCCTTCCACCGGCTCCACCAGCCGACGCGGAGCCCGCGACTACGGTCGTGCAGCGCCTGGGCGTGGTTGTCGCCCGGTAGCGCTGCGTTGCCAGACTCGGGGGCATGGACGGATGGGCAGCGTTCGCCGCGATTGCGGTGCTGAGCGGAGGGAGACATCGTCGAGGCGCCGCGGCAGGCCACGGATCCGGCTGGCCGTCTTGGGTGGCACTGCAGTCGTGCTGGTGTGGACCGGCCACGACGTGACCTGGGCTCTGCTCGGCCGGACCGGCGCGCTATGGCTGCTCGACCGGTCCGGTGTCGTGCTCGGGGTCGCGATGGCCACGGCGGTGCTGGGGATCGTGATCCGCAGCTGGCTGGCCACTGCGGTCATTGGCAGCCTGATCGTGGCGCTCCTGTCGTGGTGACTACCCGGCCCCGGCCTGGTTCAGGCCCGAATGCTTGGGTAGCTGTCCCAGCCCGCCAAAGTTGGTGGAGGTCTCCTGTCGCATAAATGGTCAGTTGTGAGAGTTCTGCAAACCCGCCAGATCCAACCTCGGATCACGCCTAGAGCGATTCGCAAAACACCTCTCAAAACCTCGTGGTTTGAGGACCAGTTCTGAGAGGCTTGCCGAATGGATCTGACACCCGATCAGGCCGCTGCCGCGGTGGAACGGCACCCGTGCCCGAACTGCGAGGTGCCCGCCGGCAGTGCCTGCCGTACTCGCGGCGGTAAGACCGCCGCGAAGTACCACACCGCCCGTTTCATCCTGGTCCCGGCGCTGCGCGAGGAGCTCGCTGTCTCGGTACCGGCCACCCGGCGGCCCGGTACGCCGTGGGTGCAGGGTCCGGAGGTTGCTCCGGGCGAGCCCGACAGCGCCGGCGCCCCGATCCGGATCGGCTACGCCCGCTGCTCGACAGCTCAGCAGGAGCTGCAGACCCAGCTCGACGCGCTCCGCCGGGCGCGCTGCATGCGGGTGTTCTCCGAGAAGATCAGCACCAGGATCAAGGTCCGGCCCGAGCTGGAGAAGGCGCTCGCGCTGGCGCACGACATCAAGCAGGCAGCACCGGACCAGCCGGTGATCATCACGGTGCACGAAATGAAACGCCTTGCCCGCAACGCCGCCGAACTGATGACCCTGTCGGCCCAGCTCCAGGCCGGCGGAATCGGGCTCGAGCTCCTCACCGGACCGTTGACCGGCGTGTACGACCCGAACGGCATGGGGTCGATGCTGTTCGCGGTGTGCGCGGTCGCCGCCCAGCTCGACCGCAACTACATCCGGGAGAAGACCCTCGAAGGTCAGCAGGCTGCCGCGAACAAAGGCAACCACGGCGGCAGGCCAAAGGTCATCGACGACGACATGCTTGTGTTCGCCCGCGCTCTACGTGACCACGGGACACCAATCGGCGAGATCGCCCAGAAGCTGACCATCGCCACCGGGAAGAACGCCGGCCAGCACCCCTCAGTCGCGTCTCTCTATCGAGCACTCGCCGAGACACCTCGATAGCCCGGACCTCAATGTGGCGGCTGCTGACACACTACTTACCAGCACCCAGGTAGCACGCGCACGGCGGTGACGCTCCTCGTCGGGCGGCCGATCAGGAATCTTCGTCGTCGCCGGCGGTGTCGGGATCTCTCAGCGGGCGGCGGCCGCCGCGCAGTTCGGGCAGGTGGAAGGAGTAGTGGCCGTGGACGTTGAGGTGGCGGCGGATGAACGGTGACAGTCTGGCGACGTCGTCTTCGAGGACCGGGTATCCCTGTGCCCGTAGGGTTTCCAGGGCGGCGTTCAGGTAAACGGTGTTCCACAAGGTGATGCAGTTCAGGACCAGGCCGAGCGCACCGAGCTGGTCTTCCATCCCGGTGTGGTATTTCTGCCGCAGCTCGCCTTTCTGTCCGTGGAACACGTGCCGGCCGAGATCGTGGCGGGTCTCTTGCAGGTTCCGCATCGCCTTGATGTCTCGCCGGTACGGCTCGTCGTCGATGTAGGACAAGACGTGCAGAGATTTGAAGATCCGCCCGTATGCCGCGACCGCGGACCCGAGCGGGGTGGGGTGCCCGTCGCGGGACAGCACCCGCAGCGCGTCGTGGGCGGTGACGGTGCCGGTGTGGATCGAGGCGACCACCCGCAGAATGTCGGGCCAGTGGCGGCGGGCCGCGCCGAGGTCGACCTTGCCGCGGGCGGCAGTGTTCAACGGCCCGTAGTCGGCGCTGAGGTCGATGCGCCACAGCTTCTGGTCGGGCAGGTCTGCCAACTGGGGGCGGTAGGAGAACCCCAGCAGGTGTAGCAGCCCGAACACGACGTCGGTGTAAGAGGCGGTGTCGGTGACGATCACCTCGGGGCGGGGGCCGCCGTCTTGACTGTAGATCACGTCGATGGTGTGAAGGGAGTCACGCGGGGTGCCGGCGACAACTTTGCCGCCCAGGCCGAGGGCCTGGTCGTTGACCATGTTCAGCCACTGCGCGCCACGCCTGCGCCCGAAGTATTTCGGGTTCGGCCGGGCGTGGATGGTGGGGATCGGCACCACGAACCGCATCCCGTCAATCGCCGCGACCAGGCCACCGCCCCAGGCCTGGGCCAGCTCGATCTGGGTCTGGGCCTCGATCAGCGGTGCGTTCGCAGCCGCATAGGTCTCGGCACGCAGATAGTTCTGGTCGACGTGGGACAGCCGGTCGCGGGTCAGCGCCGCGATCCCTGACGACATGACCGGGGAGTACCCGATGTTGAGGGCGTGCGCGGTCAAGACGGCCGCGATCGTGACGTGCAGGTCGGCCAGCCGAGTACCGCCGCCGGACACCGCGGTGAAGGCGTCGATGAACCGTGGATGCCAGGACGCCACCTCCAGCAGGACCTCCGACAGGTCCACCCTCGGCAGCATCGCGGCCAGCCGCGCGCGTAGGTCGATCAGGCTTGGCGGGTCCGGGATCGCCTCGATGTGCTGCACATGCAGCCGGCCGTCGGCGTCGACGGTGACGGCGGTGTTCACGACCAGCCGGCCACCGACCTCCCGGTACGACAAATCCAGCAGCCGGGCATGCGCGGCGAGCAGCGGATCCGGATCATCGGGCAACCCGAGCGCGTTCAACGCGGCCGGCTTCGCCGCCACCCACGCGGGCCCATCGAGCAACTGCGCCCGCGGATCGCGCCACCTGGTCGAGGTCTCGGCGTACACATCGCGGCGGCGCAGCGCCCGGTGGAACCGCTCCAGGACGCAAAACACCCAGCCCGCCTTGTCGACCACCCCGTCCGGCAGGCCCGGTCGGTGCACCAGGCGGCGCCATTCACCACCCACCAGGTCGGCATCGATCAGCCCGGCCGGGATCTGGCCGCCGGGCAGCTTGCGGGACCGGTAGGCCAGCACCTCCGGCAATGCGCGCATCGCGGCCAGAACCTGCCCGCCGTCGGCGGTCGCGCCGAAGGTGATCACCTCGCACAGCATCGGCAAGAACCCCCGCACGGTCGCGATCCGGCCGGCGAGCTCGGCGCGCCACTCCCCATCCGGATCCGCACCCGGTGGCGGCGCCACATCAGAGATCTTGTCCACCGCCGCGCGGAGCTCCGCGCGCGACACCACCGCTTCGATCGACTCCCACAACTGCTCGACGGTGATGTTCTCGCCGAACTCGGTCGCCTCGAACAGCACCTCCACCGCAGCGGCCAGCCTCCCCGCGTCTCTGGACACCGATGGGTAGCGGCGCAGCTTCTCCTTGTTCGACGCACGCTCCGCGCGAGCCAGCAAATCCGACACCATCAACACGTCCAGCAGCTCCAAGGCGTCATCGACCGCCTTGCCCTCCAACTGCCGGACCGCTGCCAGCATCGTGGCCAGCCGCCGCTCAGCCGGGTGCCGCTTCAACGCCGGAGCCTTCCCCGACAGCCCGTACCGGGCCAGCTCGGCCACCCGCCGCGCCGGCACCGCGCTCAGATCGATCCCGCCGACCCCGAGGCCCGCGATTTCCGCCACCCGATCCAGGACCTTCACCATCTGCGGACCCGACGGCTTCGCGGCCGGTCCCTTCCGTAGTTGGTCGAACCGAGACGTCCGGGCACCATCCGGCACCTCCAACGACAGATCCAGCAGTCGGCGCTGCTCATCGGTGACCATCCCGTACAGCGTGTCCCACAACCGCTGAGCCGTCTCGCCCTGGACCCGCGCCACCAGCCTCGCAAGGGTGCTCACCCCCGGCAGCAGGACCCGCCGCTCCCGCAGCCACGCCACCGCACCGTCGAAGGTTGCCTTCGGCCCCTCACCAGTGGTCCACGCCCGGGCATCCACCCACGCCGACAACTCCGCCTCCACCTCGGCGAAATCACGCAGCCCGTACTCGCGCTGGATCTCCCCGGCATGCTCTCGGTGCGTCGTGTCCCGCTGCGAGTACTGCTTCACACACGAAGGATCGGCAATGCCCAACTGCTCGGCGAGGTAGTCCACCACCTCGCTCGGCACATCGACCGGGTCAGCCAGGAACGCTCCGACATAGCGAGCCGTCGCCAACTGCACGGCGAACCCAAGCCGGTTGTGATCACCGCGCCGCTTCCCGACCAGCACCTTGTCGGCGTCGTCGAGGAAGAAGAACCGCTCCAGCTGGGCCCTGGCAGGCGGGCCGTTGTAGCGGCCATACGCGGCCGCCTGATCATCGGTCAGAAACTCAACAGGCATGGCCCGAGAAACTACGGCCTACCAACCGCGCTGGCCAGCCCCAAGCTGCCACAGCAGACCGGGAACATCGGAACGGAAACGTACGCCAAGACCTGAGCCAGCGCCGCTAGCCACCTGCACTCCCAGTCCTACAAACATCCTTACCGTACGTTTCCGTTCCGATGTTCCTCACGGGCCGAGTTGCCCTGGTGGACGAAGACGGCGAGCTGGGTGCGGTCGCGCAGCTTGAGCTGGCCGAGGATGCTGGAGATGTGGGTCTTCACGGTGCCCTCGGAGATGATCAGCTCCCGTGCGATCTCCCGGTTACTGGCGCCGAGCGCGACCAGGCGCAGGACCTCGCGTTCCCGGTCGGTCAGCCGGGCGATTTGCGGCGGTACCGGCCGGGTGGCCGGCCTGGCGGCGGCGGTCGTGAGCACGGCGACCACTTTGGCCGCGGCGGCGGGTGACAGTTGCACGATGCCCCGCTGGGCCAGCCGGATCGCTTCGGCGAGGTCCCGGGCGGGAAGGTTCTTGAGCAGGTAGCCGGCAGCGCCCGCTTGCAGGGCTTGCAGCACATACTCGTCGTCGTCGAACGTGGACAGAATCAGGACCTTGATGCCGGGCCGGGTGCGAGCGATCTCGGCGGTCGCCTGGACCCCGTCGAGCACCGGCATCCGGATGTCCATCAGGACGACGTCCGGGTTCAGTGTCTCGACCAGCCGCAGCGCTTCGGCGCCGTCGGCCGCGGCACCCACGACTTCAAGCCCGGGTTGCCGTTCCAGGATCGCAGTCAGGCCGTCCCGCATCAGTTCCTGGTCGTCGACTACCAGCAGCCGGATCGTGTCGGTGGTGTCCGTCTCCATTCAGGCCTCCCCGTTCGCTGCGCGGGGCAGGGTGATCGCCAGCCTGGTGCCGCCACCGGGTGCGTCGAGCAGGGTCAGCCGGCCACTGACCAGCTCGACCCGTTCGCGGACGCCGCGAAGACCGTTGCCGGGCGTGATCGGAGGGCCGATCCCGTCGTCGTCCAGGGTCAGCCGGGCCGACCGGTCGCCCAGTTCCACCGTGAGCCGTACTTGATTGGCGCGGGCATGGCGCTGGACGTTGGTGAGGCCTTCCTGGGCAGCGCGGTACAGAGTGACCAGTTGCTGTCCGGAGTACCGATGCTCGTCGCCGGTGATGGTCAGTTCCAGCTCGAACGGCAGTACCTGGAGGTCGGCGGCCAGCGATCGCAGGGCCGGTCCCAGGACGAACGGCGCCCGGTCGCGGCGCAGCGTGTCGACGGACTGCCGCACGTCCGTCAGCGCCTGGTCGGCCAGCCGTTTCGCGTTGCCGATGGCAGTTGCGGCGGTGTCCTGCCCGGGTGGGAGCAACACCTGCGCCTTCTCCAGCTGAACGCTGATCACAGTGAGGTGGTGCCCCAGGCTGTCGTGGATGTCGCGGGCCAGCCGGTTCCGCTCTTCGATCGCGGCCAGTTCGGCCACCCGGGCCTGGGAGTCGACCAGCTGGTCGTGCGAGGTGCCGAGCTCGTCGAGCAGCCGCTCGGCGTGCCGGCGGCTGGCCTGCTCCCGCCGAATCAGCAGCGCCGTGGTCGTGACCAACATTATGGCCAGGGCGAATAGTGCGTAGGAGTGCAGGTCCTCCGGGCCGGCCGACCACAGCGGCTTGTGCGCGGAGAACCGGATCGTGAACCAGGCCAGGATGGCCAGGCAGACCGAGACACCAGCCCGCGCTCCCAGCCAGGACACGGCGGGGTACGGAAGCGCGAGGTACATGATCGAGGCGAGGCTCAACCCGTCGACCTGGGTCAGGACCTCGATCAGTGCGGCCTGGATCGCCAGGGCACCCGCGGCGACGACCTTTGGGGGCTGATCGCGGAACCGCCGGTCGACCAGGAACTGCACGGCCAGCACACCGGCGACCGTGGTCAGGGCCAGCGCGGTCGGCAGGAACGAATCGTCCGTACCGCGCAGGTCCCGGCTGACGATGATCGGCAGGCAACTGAAGCCGACCGCGGCGGTCACCAAGGCGGAGACCGGCCACGGTGGCGCGCACCACCGCGGCCGCCGCCGTACCGCGGGGTACAGATCGTGGGACATGGCGCCCTTCGCTCCGGGAACCGTCTCAGTGCACCACATCGTGGGCGCACGGCCATCGCACGCAAGGCCGGATCGGCTCTGCCCTGAGACCTAGGCCGAAGGTGGGACCGGCCGGACACCTGAGGCGGACCAGGTTCGGCCCTCGTACAGATGCGGCCGCCCAGCTGCCGTTTCTAGGCTCGAAAGCGATCGTGACGAGACGAGAGGCACAGCGATGACAGGGACGACCGAAGAGCAGCAGGAACCGACCGCTACCGCCGAGCCGGACCGCCGGGTCCGTCGCAGGGCGGTGATGGCCGGGGCGGCCGCGGCGACCGCGTTGGTATCCGGCGCGGCCGGCGCCGTCGGCGGGCGGCTCACCGCCGACCCCGGCCCGCGGATGAGTTCCGCACCGGCGGCCGGTGCCCGGTTCGCGAACAAGGTGGTGCTGATCACCGGCGCGACCTCGGGGATCGGCCGCGCGGCAGCGATCGCGTTCGCCGCGGAAGGCGCCAGCGTCGGGTTCTGCGGCCGCCGCGAACAACTCGGCCGGCAGGTCGAGCAGCAGATCCGCGTGGCCGGCCACGATGCCACCTACGTTCGGGCCGATGTCCGGGTGGAGGACCAGGTGGTGCGTTTCGTGAACGCCATCGTCGCCCGGTACGGCCGGCTCGACGTCGTGTTCAGCAACGCGGGCATCCATCACATCAAGCCGGTCCACGAGATCACCACGGCGAATTGGGACGATGTGCAGAACACCAATGTGCGCGGCGCCTACTTCACTCTCAAACACAGCATCCCGCACCTGCTCGAGGACGGCGGCAACGTCGTGCTCACCGCGTCGATCAACTCGCTCGCGGTGCGGCCGGGGTTCTCGGCGTACGGCGCCAGCAAGCACGCTCTGATCGGTCTCATGCAGGCGGCCGCCCTGGACTACGGCGCGCACGGGATTCGCGTGAACGCGGTGCTCCCCGGGCTGACCGACACCGAGATGGCCCGCAAGGCCTCCGGAACCGAGTCGCTGCCCGACTCCGTCTATCGGGCCGGGATCGCCGCCGTGGCCCGGTCCCGCGCCCCTGCCGCCGGCCGGGTCGGCAAGCCGGAGGAGATCGCCGCGCTCGTTGTCGACATCGCCTCCGACCGCTATCCCTTCATGACCGGCTCCGCCCAGGTCATCGACGGCGGAGCCTCCGCCTCCCTGCCCTGATCCAGGCCGGAGCGACTCTCCGGGAATGAAGGTCAGGAGTGGGTCACGTCGAGGACGCCGATGATCTTGTTCAGCCGGGCGGCGACGCGCTCGGCGTGGAAGCCGTCGCCTTCGACGACGGCTCGCAGGGTGCCGGTCTCGAAGCACAGCCGCAGCTCGCGGACGTCGTACGGGTTGAGCTGTACGGCGACCCGGGCGAACAGGCCCTCGGTCTCCACCACGCGCGCGGTGAAGACGGTGAGCGTACGCTCAGGCAATTCCTCCGCCTCGGGAACCTCGGGCCGAACGGCGAGGGTGGTCATCGCGGAACCTCCTTGTGGCGCAGCAGGCCATAGCTGAAACCGTCGACCAGTGCCTCCCACGAGGCCTCGACGATGTTGGCACCGACACCGACGGTGAACCACGAACCCTCGCCGTCGGACGTCTCGATCAGGACCCGGATCACCGCGTCGGTGCCGTGGCCCTGGTCGAGGATGCGGACCTTGTAGTCGACCAGCTCGAACTTGCCGACGACCGGATAGGCCTTCTCGATCGCGGTTCGCAAGGCGTGGTCGAGCGCGTTCACCGGGCCGTTGCCCTCACCGGTGACGATCTCCCGCTCGCCACCCGCGACGAGCTTGACCGTGGACTCCGAAACGGCCTCGCCGTCGGCCCGGGATTCGGTGATGACCCGCCAGGACTCGACGTCGAAGAAGCTCAGCCGCTTGCCGGTGACCTCCTCGGTGAGCAACAGCGCGAACGAGGCGTCGGCCGACTCGAACGTGTAGCCGCGCGACTCCATCTCCTTCACCCGGTCGGTCACCCGGCTGACCAGGTCGCGGTCGTTGCCGAGGTCGAAGCCGAGTTCGCGGCCCTTCAGCTCGACGCTCGCCCGGCCGGCCATCTCCGAGACCAGCATCCGCATGTCATTGCCGACGAGCGCCGGATCGGTGTGCTGGTAGAGATCCGGGTCCACCTTGATGGCGCTGGCGTGCAGCCCTGCCTTGTGGGCGAAGGCGGACACACCGACGTACGGCTGCCGGGTCGACGGCGGCACGTTCGTCACCTCGGCGATCGCGTGCGCGATCCGGAAGGACTCGGCCAACCGGCCGGGCGGCAGCAGGGTCATGCCGCGCTTGAGTTCCAGGTTGGCCACCACCGCGAGCAGGTCGGCGTTACCCGTGCGCTCGCCGTACCCGTTGACCGTGCCCTGGACGTGCGTGACGCCGGCTTCAACCGCGGCGATCGAGTTCGCCACGGCACAGCCGGCGTCGTTGTGGCAGTGGATTCCGAGGCGGGCGCCGGTGGACTGGAGGACGTCGTGCACGATCTCCTGCAACTCCCGCGGCAGCGTCCCGCCGTTCGTATCGCACAACGCCACGACGTCGGCGCCTGCCTCGGCGGCCACCCGTACGACCTCCAAGGCGTAAGCCCGGTTGGCGCGGTAGCCGTCGAAGAAGTGCTCGGTGTCGAGGAAGACGCGCTGGCCGTTCTCGCGGAGGTGGCGCACGGTGTCGACGACCATGGCCAGGTTCTCGTCGAGCGTGGTCCGCAGCGCGCGCTCGACGTGAGCGTCGTGGCTCTTGGCGACCAGCGTCACGACCCCAGCGCCGGACTCGCGCAATGCGGCGACCTGCGGGTCGTCCGCGGCGACGGCCTGCGGCTTGCGGGTGGCGCCGAACGCCGCGAAGGTGGCGTGCCGCAGGTCAAGCTCGGTCCGTGCCCGGAGGAAGAACTCGGTGTCCTTGGGCACCGCGCCCGGCCAGCCGCCCTCGATGAATCCCACGCCCAGGTCGTCCAGGTGCTGCGCGATCGCGATCTTGTCCGCCACGGAGAGCGCGAGGCCCTCCTGCTGGGCGCCGTCGCGCAGCGTGGTGTCGTAGACGTGGAATTCGTCCGATACGGTCACGGTTTTCGCCTCCGCGGCAGGTAGGTTCCGGGCAAACAAAAAACCTCCCGCGAATGCGAGAGGTCTGCGCGCTCAGGTACTGCTTGCTGAGCGCGCTTAACGAATAATGACCCGGAACTTGTTCATGACATCTCGGATACTGCCACACCCAGCCCACTCCGTGGCGGAGCGTCTCGGAAAGTGAACATCCAGTACGCCGGGGAGTACTGCCGCGCGTGCGCCAGTCCAGATTTACGCGGTGAGCGACCAGCCCGGGTCGTCCCAGGCGGCGTAGAAGTCGTCCCGGGCCAGCTCCCGCAGGCCTTTGGCGTCCCGGTCGAGCGCCTCGGACGTGAGGAAACCCGCGTCGTCCTCGATGCGCTTCCACCAGTACCGGGTGATCTCGCCGTCCTCGCCGGCGCCGAGCTGGCGGACCACGACCCACTCCCGCTCGTGCCAGACGGCCTCGAAAAGCCAGTCCGTGCCGTTCTCGTCGGCCCAGGCGCCGTACGTCCGGGCCGTCGTACTGCGGTCGAGATCCCGGATCAGCTCGACGGTCGCGCGAATCGCCCGCACCGTTTCCGGCGGCCATTCCCGGCTCGCCGCGAGCTCCGCGTAATAGACCTCGACGTCCTCAGGAAAACCCACACACACGCCTTTCAACATGTGTTCATTCGTCGGAATACGGCCTGCACACGGGTTGTATACAAGCCGTATTCCGACGAACGAACGACTGGCAAAGGGGACCGGCCGCGCCATCGGGGCACGGCCGGGCAGTGCGATCAGCAGATGCGGGTCATCCAGTTGTGGGGGTCGGCGGCGCGGCCGTACTGGACGTCGAGCAGGGCGGTGCGGATGGCGTTCGTGACCGCACCGGCCTCGCCATCGCCGACCTGGACCTCACCG
Organism: Kribbella sp. NBC_01245; assembly: GCF_036226525.1. NCBI lineage: Bacteria > Bacillati > Actinomycetota > Actinomycetes > Propionibacteriales > Kribbellaceae > Kribbella > Kribbella sp. NBC_01245. The sequence continues at coordinate 8,444,501 of NZ_CP108487.1, read as the reverse complement.
TCGTGCCACTTCAGCGAAGCGACGGGCGTGATCACCGCGGCCGTACCGCAGGCGAACACCTCGCGGATCCGGCCGGAGGCGGCACCCTCGCGCCACTCGTCGATCGAGATCTTGCGCTCGGTCACGGGGTGCCCGAGGTCGGTGACGAGTTTGAGGATCGAGTCCCGCGTGATGCCCTCGAGGATCGTGCCGGACAGCTCCGGCGTCACCACCGAGTTGTCGTCGAGCACGAAGTACAGGTTCATCCCGCCGAGCTCTTCGATCCACTTGCGCTCGATCGCGTCCAGGAAGGCGACCTGCTCGCAGCCCTGTTCGGCGGCCTCGGCCTGCGCGATCAGGGAGGCGGCGTAGTTGCCGGCGGCCTTCGCGGCACCGGTACCACCAGGCGCGGCGCGGGTGTACTCCTCGCTGAGCCAGATCCGGACCGGCTTCACCCCACTGGGGAAGTACGACCCGGCGGGCGAGGCCATCACCAGGAACGTCACCTGGGCGGACGGCCGGACACCGAGGAACGGGTCCGATCCGAACATGACCGGACGGAGGTACAGGGAGGACTCGCCACCCGCCGGGACCCAGTCCTTGTCGATCGTCACGACCTGCCGGACGGCGTCCAGGAACGCCTCCTCGGGCAGCTCCGGCAGGGCGAGGCGCTGGGCGGACCGGTTGAACCGGCGCGCATTGGCCTCAGGCCGGAAGGCGTGGATCGAGTCGTCCGGGTGGCGGTAGGCCTTCATCCCCTCGAAGATCGACTGGGCGTAATGGAACACCGCGGTCGCGGGAGACAGCTCCAGCGGTCCGAAGGCGGTGATCCTCGCGTCGTGCCAGCCCTTCTCCTTGTTCCACGTGGCGATGGCCATGTGGTCGGAGAAGTTTTGCCCGAATCCTGGGTTCGCCAGGACCGCGGCGCGCTGGTCGTCGCTGGCCGGTTGGGTGTTGGGCTCAACGGTGAATTGCAGATCGGCGCTCATAGCCGCACCGTACCTCTAGGAGAAGTGGTCAGGCGAGACGTGCACACGACGTCACCCGGCCGCGCGCTTGGTGATCGCGTCGCCGATCTCCGCGGTGCTGCGGGGGGCGCCGGTGCGCTCCTCGATATCCGCGGTCACGGCGGCCTCGATCGCCCGGGCGGCCTCGGTCAGGCCGAGGTGCTCGCAGAGCAGGGCCGCGGACAGGATCGCCGCCGTCGGGTCTGCCTTCTGCTGACCGGCGATGTCCGGCGCGGAGCCGTGCACCGGCTCGAACATGCTCGGGACGGACCGGTCCGGGTTGATGTTGCCGCTCGCGGCCAGACCGATACCACCGGTGACCGCGGCCGCGAGGTCGGTGATGATGTCGCCGAACAGGTTGTCGGTGACGATCACGTCGAACCGGGCCGGGTCGGTGACCAGGAAGATGGTGGCCGCGTCCACGTGCAGGTAGTCCACCGAGACCTCGGGGAACTCCTTCGCGACGGCGTCGACCGTGCGCTTCCACAGGTGACCGGCGTAGACCAGCACGTTGTTCTTGTGGACGAGCGTGAGCTTGCGCCGCGGCCGCGCCTGCGCCCGGGCGAAGGCGTCCCGCACGACCCGCTCCACGCCGTACGCCGTGTTGACGCTGACCTCGGTCGCGATCTCGGCCGGGGTGCCGACGCGCAGGGCGCCGCCGTTGCCGGTATACGGACCTTCGGTGCCCTCGCGCACGACGACGAAGTCGACCTCACCCGGGTTCGCCAGCGGGGAACCGACGGAGGGGTAGATCTTCGACGGACGCAGGTTCACGTAGTGGTCGAGAGTGAAGCGGAGCTTGAGCAGCAGCCCGCGCTCGAGTACGCCGGACGGGACCGTCGGGTCGCCGACCGCGCCGAGCAGGATCGCGTCGTGCCCGCGAATCGCCTCGAGCTCGTCGTCCGGGAGGGTCTCGCCGGTCTTGTGCCAGCGGGCCGCGCCCAGGTCGAACTCGGTCTTCTCGAACGTGACACCGTGCTGTGCGCTGACCGCGTCGAGGACCTTGAGGGCCTCGGCCGTGACCTCGGGTCCGATTCCATCGCCCCCGACGACGGCCAGCTTGAAGTTCTTGCTCACTTGGTGGGTTCTCCCCCATTGTCGCGACGGTTCATCGCCTCTTGGACGGCTTCGCGGTCAGCCGGACGCGGGGCGGGGCGCCGGCGTCGTTCCGCCTTGCGCTCGCGTGCGTCGATGGTCCGCCACTGTGCCGGATACATGTCATACATGCTGCTCTCCCGTTGGATTCGCTTCTCTTGTGAAAGATCGGCCGACGGTGGCGCATCCGGGCGGACGGTACGCCTGAACCCGCGCCGGGATGTCGGCCTTAGCGAGCCCCGGCGCGGCAGCGAAGAATGCGTACCGCGAACTGCATGATTTGTCGAAGATACTCCGACGTACGACTAAATCGCCAGCATGCGGGCATTCCATCTCGGAATCTGGGATGTCGTTGCCATCTCTGGGCCAGAGCTGTGCGAGTCTCAGCCGGTGAGCGCTCCCCCAGAACTCCCGCCGCTGGTATCAGCGGCCCTCAGCCTGTCCGGTCGACGCGGATTCGTCAGTGCGACCAGGAACGAGACAGGCCGGCTTTTGGCCACCCTCGCGGCGTCCCGGCGTGGCACCTTGGGCGAGCTCGGCACCGGTTGTGGTGTCGGTTCGGCCTGGTTGCGCAGCGGCGCGGCCGAGGGAACGAAGATCGTCACGGCCGAGAGTGACCCGCAACTGGCTCAGGCCGTGGCCGAGCTCTTCTCCGGCGATGACCGGATCGAGGTGCTGGAAGCGGACTGGACGGCGCTGATCGAGCGCGGCCCGTTCGCGCTGCTGTTCGTCGACGCGCGCGAGGCGAAGTTGTCGGCCCGCGATGTGGTGGCCGAGGCGGTCGAGCCGGGCGGTTTCGTCGTACTGGACGACTTCACGCCGTCGATGGTCTGGCCGCCGATGTACGAAGGCCGGGTCGACGCGCTGCGGCAGGAGTGGCTGACCGACAAGCGGTTCACCACCGTCGAGGTGATGGTCGCGCCCGACGCGGCCGTCTTGCTGGCCACCAGACGTTGAAATTTGACGGGTCTCACATCATGGGCGAATCAGCCGATGAACCGGTGAATCCGTAGCCTGAAGTGACGGTTTGCCGCCCGCAGGCGCATGGCGGCCGACCAAGGCCCGATCCCCTCCCGCCGGGAGGGATCGGGCCCACCTGCATTTTCAGACCGATACTGCCTAGGCTTCGAGGTCGACCGTGCGTGCCGTGTCGGCCTCGACGGCGGTCGCGATGTCCTGGAGCAGGGTCGGGTTGATGCTGGAGTCGACGCTCAGAGCGACCAGGGCCTTGCCGCCCTTGCGGTCACGGCTGACCTGCATGCCGCCGATGTTGACGCCGGCCTCGCCGAGAATCCGGCCGACCGTACCGACGATGCCCGGACGGTCCTCGTAGCTGAGGAACGCGAGGTGCGCGTCCAGCGGGACCTCGACGTCGAAGCCGTCGACCTCGACCAAACGCTCGTCCTGCCTGACGCCGACCAGCGTGCCAGAAACCGAGACCTGCTCGCCGTCGGCAAGCGTGCCGCGCAGGGTGATCAGGTTGCGGTGATCCGGGCTCTCGTGGTCGGTGACGAGGCGAACCTCGACACCACGCTCGGCCGCGAGCAGCGGCGCGTTCACGTAGGAGACGTTCTCCTCGACGACATCGGCGAAGACGCCCTTGAGCGCGGCCAGCTCGAGCACCTTCACGTCGAACTGGGTGATCTCACCGCGGACCTCGACGTCGAGCTGCTGGGCGACCCCACCGGCGAGCGCGGTGAAGATGCGGCCGAGCTTCTCGGTCAGCGCGATACCCGGCCGGACGTCCTCGGCGATGACGCCACCCTGGACGTTGACCGCGTCCGGGACCAGCTCGCCGGACAGCGCGAGGCGGACGGACTTGGCGACGGCGACACCGGCCTTCTCCTGGGCCTCGTCGGTGGAGGCGCCGAGGTGTGGGGTGGCGACGACGTTCTCGAACTCGAACAGCGGGGAGTCGGTGCACGGCTCGGTCGCGAACACGTCGACACCGGCGCCGGCGACGCGGCCTTCCTTGAGCGCGGTGTAGAGCGCGTGCTCGTCGACGATGCCGCCGCGGGCCGCGTTCACGATGATGACCTCGGGCTTGACCTTGTGCAGCTGCTCGTCACCGATCAGGCCCAGCGTCTCCGGCGTCTTCGGCAGGTGCACGGAGATGAAGTCGGAGGCCGCGAGCAGCTCGTCCAGGGTGGCGAGGCGGACGCCCATCTGGGCGGCGCGACCGGCCTGTACGTACGGGTCGTACGCGATCACGTTCATGCCGAAGGCGGCCAGGCGCTGCGCGACCAGGACGCCGATCCGGCCGAGGCCGACGATGCCGACGGTCTTCTCGTACAGCTCGACACCGGTGTACTTGCTGCGCTTCCACTCGGCGTTCTTCAGCGACTTGTCGGCCGCCGGGATCCGCCGCGCGGTGGCGAGCAGCAGCGCGACCGCCAGCTCGGCGGCGCTGACGATATTCGAGGTGGGCGCGTTGACGACCATCACACCGGCCTGGGTGGCGGCCTTCACGTCGACGTTGTCGAGACCGACGCCCGCGCGGGCGACGACCTTCAGCTTCTTGGCCGCGGCCAGGGCCTCGGCGTCGACCTTGGTCGCGCTGCGGACCAGGATCGCGTCGACATCGACGATGGCGGCGAGCAGCTCGGCGCGATCGGCGCCGTTCGCCTGCCGGATCTCGAAGTCGGGACCGAGAGCCTCGACGGTGGCCGGGGACAGTTCCTCGGCGATCAGAACGACCGGACGGGTGACATCAACAGTCATGGGGCTTTCCTCAGCAGTTGCGGAAGGGCTCGGTGGAGATTGAGCACCGCGCTGTGCCCGCTGGTAACGATGCTACCCGCTCGTGTCAGTGACCCCCGACCGGGGCTCGCTGTGCGAAACGTCACGCACCGTCACAACCGAGGGTCTTCCCGCCTGTGGTGAGACCCGAGATCTTCAGTACGCCGTCCGACGGCTCCAGCTGGTAGATGATGTTCCATCTCGCACAGGTCATATTGGCGGCGGGCCCATCGGTGTGATGGATGGTGGTGAACACCATCCGTGCCCGTACTCCCCCGACGCCGATCGGCGTGATGTCGCTGACGCGCGGCCCGAACAGGTACGTCGTCCGGTGCTGCCGGCTGACCGTCTCGAGGCTCGCGCGAGCCAGTTGCTTGCCGGTATAGGTCGCCAGGACGGCTTCGAAGCTGTGCGCGTTGACGGCGCGGACGTACCGCTCGAAGGTCTGCATCACGGCGCCCGACAACTCGCTGGGCTTGTCGTCGAGGACCGGGGTGACGAGGTCTTCCGGCCCTTGGGCCGCCGGGCAGACGCCACCGCGTGTCGAGCTGATCGGCGGCGCGGCGCCGAGGTAGGGCTCGATCCCGGCCGGCGGGAGATAGACACTCAGCCCGGTCAGTACGCCGGCGACCTGGCCGTCGACATTCACCAACGGCGATCCGAGCAAGGCCTCGTTGACCGAGCCGCTGAGCTGGTTGGCGCCGGCCACCGAGACCTTGACCGTGCCACTGCCGACGTCATCGGTGCCGATGTACTCGTTGCCGTTACCGATCAACGCGAGCTCGGTACCAATGGCCGGAGCCTTGGCCGCGCGCGACGGCGGCTGGCCGTCGATCGGCGGGCCCGGGATCCGCAGTAGGGCGATGCCGTCCGTGCTTGTGCCCATCACCGTGGCGCTGCGGACCTGGCCGTCGGCGGTCACCACCACGACCGAGACCGGCCCGAAGATCGCCCGGGCGGCCGTGATGACCTTGTTGTCGCCGATCAGGAATCCGGTCGCCCGCCCGTCACCCTGGCAGGTGGTCGCCAGCACGGTGACCACGCCCGAGCCGACCGCACGCTGGGCCGCGGCCGTATCGAGGATGCCCTCTTCGGCGCGGAGCAACCAGCCGGCGCCCACGCCCGCGGCGGCGACGGCCAGCACGAGGGGAATGAGGTACCACGCTCGCGGCGCGCGTCGTACAACCTGCTGTTGCTTTCGGGGCGTCCGGCCCTGGACGACGGTCGGCGGGCGAAGCGGATCAGCGCCCGCGGGCACGCGCCGAGGCGGGCGTGGCAGCCCGTCCGTCGCCATCTACCGCTTCCCCCTCTGCGTCACGGGCCCGATTCTCTCACCAGACAGGCCGATGCCCGGCCATCCACACGGGACGGCCGGGCATCGGTGGTGATCAGCGGGCGGCGGTGCCTTCGACGTAGTCGTCGTCGTGCGACTTGACCCACGCCATCAGCGCGCGCAGCTCCTTGCCGGTGGCCTCGATCGGGTGCGACTCGCTCTTCTTGCGGAACTCGGCGAACTCCGGCGCGCCCGCGTCCTGGTCGGCGATGAACCGGTCGGCGAACTTACCGTCGACGATGTCGTTGAGGACATCCTTCATCCGGGCCTTGACCGACGCGTCGATGATGCGCGGGCCGGACACGTAGTCGCCGTACTCCGCGGTGTCGGAGACGGACCAGCGCTGCTTGGCGATCCCGCCCTCGTACATCAGGTCGACGATCAGCTTGAGCTCGTGCAGGCACTCGAAGTACGCGACCTCGGGCTGGTAACCCGCCTCGGTCAGCGTCTCGAACCCGGCCTGGACCAGCGCGGAGACACCACCGCAGAGCACGGCCTGCTCGCCGAACAGGTCGGTCTCGGTCTCCTCGGTGAAGGTGGTCTTGATACCGCCGGCCCGGAGACCGCCGATGCCCTTCGCGTACGACAGGGCGAGGTCCCACGCCTTACCGGAGGCGTCCTGCTCGACGGCGACGAGCACGGGTACGCCGCGGCCCTCGGTGTACTCGCGGCGGACCAGGTGCCCCGGGCCCTTCGGCGCGACCATGAACACGTCCACACCGGCCGGCGGCTTGATGTAGCCGAAGCGGATGTTGAAGCCGTGGCCGAAGACGAGCGCGTCGCCGTCCACCAGGTTCGGCTCGATGGCCTCCTTGTACAGGCTGCGCTGAGCCGGGTCCGGCGCGAGGACGACGATGACGTCGGCCTCCTCGCAGGCCTCGTACGGCGTGAGCACGCGCAGGCCCTGGGCCTCCGCCTTGGCCCGGGACTTCGAGCCCTCGGGCAGGCCGACGCGAACGTCGACACCGGAATCGCGCAGCGACAGCGCGTGGGCGTGGCCCTGGCTGCCGAAGCCGAGCACGGCCACGTTGCGCCCCTGGATCACCGACAGGTCGGCGTTGTCGTCATAGAACATCTCTGCTGCCACGGTGTAGCTCGTCTCCCTCTGAGAATTTTTGTTATGCCTGTGCGGATTGCGGAGCCGCGCGGTGACCCGGCGGCGGCGTCGGCACCGGGTGGTGCGGCGGATGCGGGGTGGAGTTCGGCGGCGCCGGCCGGGCCTGCAGCGCGGGTGCGCCGGTGGCCACATGCGGCGGCGGCACCGGCACCGGCCGCAACGTGCGATCGGTGATGGAGCGGCTGCCCCGGCCGATCGCGACCATGCCGGACTGGACCAGCTCCCGCACGCCGAAGGGTTCCAGCACGCGCAGCATCGCCTCGAGCTTCTCGGGATTACCGGTCGCCTCGATGGTGATCGCGTCGGGTGCCACGTCGACCACCTTGGCCCGGAACAGCTGGACGGTCTCCAGCACCTGTCCCCGGCTCAGGGTGTCCGCTTTCACCTTCACCAGCAGCAGTTCGCGCTGCACGGTGGCGGCGGGCTCGAGTTCGACGATCTTGATCACGTTGATCAGCTTGTTGAGCTGTTTGGTGATCTGTTCCAGCGGCTGCTCGTCAACGCTCACCGCGATGGTCATCCGGGACACCTCGGGGTGTTCGGTCGGACCGACCGCGAGCGAGTCGATGTTGAAGCCCCGCCGGGAAATCAGTGCGGCCACGCGGGCCAGGACGCCGTGCTTGTTCTCGACCAGAATCGACAGCGTGTGCTTGGACATGGTTACAGCTCCTCCGTGTCCCACTTGGGCGCCATATTGCGGGCGATCTGGATGTCGTCATTACTGGTGCCGGCGGCAACCATCGGCCAGACCATCGCGTCGCGGTGCACGACGAAGTCGACCACCACGGGGCTGTCGGTGACGGCCATCGCCTTCTCGATGGTGGCGTCGACCGAGTCCCGGTCGGAGCAGCGCAGGCCGACACAACCCATCGCCTCGGCCAGCTTGGCGAAGTCGGGAATGCGCGCGGAGTGCAGGTCGGTGTTGGAGTAACGCTTGTCGTAGAACAGCGTCTGCCACTGCCGGACCATGCCCAGCGACTGGTTGTTGATCACCGCGACCTTGATCGGGATGTTCTCCAGCGCGCAGGTGACGAGCTCCTGGTTGGTCATCTGGAAGCAGCCGTCACCGTCGATCGCCCAGACCGTCTTGTCCGGCCGGGCGACCTTCGCGCCCATCGCGGCCGGCACCGAGTAGCCCATGGTGCCGAGACCACCCGAGTTCAGCCAGTGGTTCGGCTTCTCGAACGGCAGGTAGTGCGCCGCCCACATCTGGTGCTGCCCGACCCCGGAGGTGTAGATGGCGTCCGGGCCGGCGATCTGGCCGATCCGCTGGATCACGTACTGCGGGGAGAGAGTGCCGTCCTCCGGCTCGTCGTACCCGACCGGGTACTTCGCGCGCACCGACTCGAGCAGACCGCGCCAAGCCGAGTAGTCCGGGGTCGGGCCGTTCGCGATCTCGGTCTTCAGCGCCGCGATCAGGTCGATGATCACCTCGCGGCAGTCGCCCACGATCGGCACATCGGCGACCCGGTTCTTGCCGATCTCTGCCGGGTCGATATCGGCGTGAATGACCTTCGCCTCGGGGGCGAACGACTCCAACTGTCCGGTCACCCGGTCGTCGAAACGCGCACCCAGACAGATCAGCAGGTCGGACCTCTGCAGCGCGCCGACGGCCGAGACCGAGCCGTGCATGCCGGGCATCCCGAAGTGCAGGTCGTGGCTGTCGGGCAACGCGCCGCGGGCCATCAGCGTGGTGACCACCGGGAGGCCGAGCAGCTCGGCCAGCTCCTTCAGCTCCTCGTGGGCCTTGGCCTTGAGCACGCCACCACCGACGTACAGCACCGGCTTCTCGGACGCCGCGATCAGCCGGGCCGCCTCGCGCACCTGCTTGGGATGTGGCCGGGTGACCGGGCGGTACCCGGGCAGCGACAGCTCGGTTGGCCAGTGGAAGTCGACCTTGGCCTGCATCGCGTCCTTGGTCACGTCCACCAGGACCGGACCGGGACGACCGGTGGAGGCGATGTGGAAGGCCTCGGCGATGGTCGCGGCGATCTCGTTCGGGTCGTTGACGAGGAAGTTGTGCTTGGTGATCGGCATCGTGATACCGCGGATATCCGCCTCCTGGAAGGCGTCCGTACCGATCGACTTGCTGGCCACCTGACCGGTGATGGCGACCATCGGCACCGAGTCCATGTAGGCGTCCGCGATCGGGGTGACCAGGTTGGTCGCGCCCGGGCCGGAGGTCGCCATGCAGACGCCGGTCTTACCGGTCGCGGTGGCATAACCCTGGGCCGCGTGACCAGCGCCCTGCTCGTGCCGTACGAGGATGTGGCGGATCTGGGTGGAGTCGAGCATCGGGTCGTACGCCGGCAGGATCGCGCCCCCGGGAATGCCGAAGACGGTGTCGACACCGGCATGTTCCAATGCGCGGATCAGGGCCTGTGCCCCGGTCAGCTGCTCACTCATGACTGCCTTTCCTGTTCATACACACCAGCTCCGGAGAATCTGTCCAGCGAACGCTTCCAGGGAACAAAAAACCCCCTTCGCCAGGTGGCTGAAGGGGGCGCGCTCGACTCAGTGGTCGCGTCAGTCGGCGCGCCGCACAAGTACGAGGAGAATCGTTCGCATGCGGCCACTTTTGCCGACTCCCCTCGATCCGGTCAAGCTTGCTGGACGTCCGTCCCACTCCGTGAGACTCGCGTCTTACTCTACAGCGCGGGTTTGACCGCCTCAGATGCAGACGGCGCCTTGAGACGCGGAGCCGACGAGGCGGCGGTACTTGCCGAGGACGCCCTTGGTGATGGCGGGCTCCTTCGGGGTCCAGCCCTCGCGGCGGCGCTCGAGCTCCTCGGGCTCGACGTGCAGCTCGAGGGTGCGGTTCTTGACGTCGAGGGTGATCCGGTCGCCGTCGCGGACGAAGGCGATCGGGCCGCCGTCGACCGCTTCGGGGGCGACGTGGCCGACGCACAGGCCCGTCGTACCGCCGGAGAAGCGGCCGTCGGTCAGCAGCAGCACGTCCTTGCCGAGGCCCGCGCCCTTGATCGCGCCGGTGACGGCGAGCATCTCGCGCATCCCCGGGCCACCCTTCGGGCCCTCGTAGCGGATGACCACGACATCGCCGGCCTTCATCGTGCCGTCCTCGACCGCGTCCATCGCGCCACGCTCGCCGTCGAACACTCGCGCGGTGCCCTCGAAGACGTCCGAGTCGAACCCCGCGCTCTTCACGACGGCGCCCTCGGGAGCCAGCGTGCCGGTGAGGATGGTGATGCCGCCGGTGCCGTGGATCGGCTTGTCCAGCGCGCGGATGATGGTGCCGTCGACGTCCGGCGGGTTGATGGTCGCGAGGTTCTCGGCCATGGTCTTGCCGGTCACGGTCATCACGTCACCGTGCAGCAGCCCTGCGTCGAGCAGCGCGCGCATGACCACCGGGATACCGCCGACGCGGTCCACATCGGTCATCACGTACCGCCCGAACGGCTTCAGGTCACCGAGGTGCGGGACCTTGTCGCCGACCCGGTTGAAGTCGTCCAGGGTCAGCTCGACCTCGGCCTCACGCGCGATCGCCAGCAGATGCAGTACGGCGTTGGTGGAACCGCCAAGCGCCATCACGACCGCGATCGCGTTCTCGAAGGCCTCGCGAGTGAGGATCTGGCGCGCGGTGATGCCCTGGCGCAGCAGCTCGACGACGGCCTCACCGGACTTGCGGGCGAACCCGTCCCGGCGGCGGTCCACCGCGGGCGGCGCGGCCGAACCCGGCAGCGACATACCGAGCGCCTCGGCGGCCGAGGCCATCGTGTTCGCGGTGTACATGCCGCCGCAGGCGCCTTCGCCCGGGCAGATCGCGCGCTCGACCGCGTCGACCTGCTCGCGGGTGATCAGCCCACGGGCGCATGCACCGACGGCCTCGAACGCATCGATGATCGTGACGTCCTTGTCGCCGAGCTTGCCCGGCATGATCGACCCGGCGTAGAGGAACACCGAGGACACGTCCAGACGCGCGGCGGCCATCAGCATGCCCGGCAGCGACTTGTCACAGCCCGCGAGCAGCACCGAACCGTCGAGCCGCTCGGCCTCGACGACCGTCTCCACCGAGTCGGCGATGATCTCGCGACTCACCAGCGAGTAGTGCATGCCGACATGGCCCATCGAAATCCCGTCGGACACGCTGATCGTGCCGAACTCCAGCGGATACCCGCCGGCCGCGTGCACGCCTTCCTTGACGGCCTTGGCGAGCCGGTCGAGGGAGAGGTTGCACGGGGTGATCTCGTTCCAGCTGGACGCTACGCCGATCTGCGGCTTGACCCAGTCGTCATCGCCCATGCCGACGGCACGGAGCATGCCCCGGGAGGCGGTGGCTTCGAGCCCGTCGGTGACGACGCGGCTCCGGGGCTTGATGTCGGGAGTGCCAGACGGAGTATTCGTGGACATGCATCTCACTGTATGACCAGGCAGGCGGGCCTGCGGATCCGGGACCAAAAACTGTCGGTGCTCGCTGACATACTCAGCCGCTGCATTCGTCTTCTTGCACAACGACAGAGGGGCTGCTGAGTGACGCGCATTTCCGGTGGTGAGGGCCGATGATGGGTCGCTCACATGCCTTGTCCGGTTGGGTCGCGGGCCTGGCCGTGGCGCCGATGGTCGGCCTGACCACGATGGCGGAGATCGTGCCGTTCGCGGCCGCGACCGCGGGCTATGCGCTGGTGCCCGATCTCGACCATACGGGCGCGAGCGCGTCCCGGTTGCTCGGACCGATCACCGGCCTGATCTCCCGTGCGGTGCGGGCTTTCTCCTCGATCCTGTACGCCGCGACCAAGGGCCCTCGCGATGAGGACAGCACCGGCAAACACCGGCATGCGAGCCACACCTTGGCCGCCGCGTTGTTGCTCGGCTGGCTCGCCGCCGGAGCCGGTGCGAGTGGTGGGCAATGGGCCGTGTTCGGGGTGGCGTTGTTCGGGTTGATCCTGGCGGCGGATGTGCTCGGCGACTGGCTGTTGTTCGTCGTCGCGGCGGCCGCCTTCTGGACCGTGTCCGGCTCGCACCTGCCCGGCGCGGATGCGGCCGTCGCACTGCAAGCCGGCTTCGACCAGATCGGCAGCTGGATCGGCGCGGCGGTCGCCGTCGGCATGTTCGTGCACTGCCTCGGCGACAGCCTGACCCGCTCGGGCTGCCCCTGGCTCTGGCCACTGCCGATCCGCGGCGAGACCTGGTTCGAGATCCGCCCGCCGCGCGGGCTGCGCTTCAGCACGGACAGCTGGATCGAGCGATTGATCATCGCGCCGGTCCTGCTGATCGCGGGCGTCTTACTCCTGCCCGGCGCGATCCCGATCGTCCAGGATCTCGCCGCGCAGGTCATCGCCTACACCGACCAGCAGGCCACGCCGTAGTTAGCCTCCTGCCACTGAGGGGAGCACCAGCAGTTCGGCGCCGTCTTGGAGTGGGGTGTCGAGGGCGTTGAGGTCGCGGATGTTGTCGTCGCCGAGGAAGACGTTGACGTGACGCCGGAGCTCGCCTTGTTCGTCGGTGAGGCGGCGGCGGAGGGCGGGGTGCTCCACCTCCAGCACCTCGATGACGCGACCCACCGTCGCCTCGGCCGGTACGTCGACCTCGACCCGCTCGGCACCACCGGCGAACGGCCGCAAGACCGTCGGCAGGCGAACGGTGACGGGCATCAGACCACCGCCGCGCGCACGGTCAGGACGTCGGGCAGATGGCGGGCCACCTCGGTCCAGGTGTCGCCCGCGTCCGCGCTCGCGTAGACGCAGCCGTCCCGCGTTCCGACGTACACGCCGGCTTGCTCGGCGTTGTCGGCGCACATCGCGTCGCGCAGGACCGGCGCATACGACGGGACGTCGGGAAGGCCGTTGGACAGAGCCTCCCAGGTCTCGCCCGCATCGCGGGATCGGTAGACCCGGCAGCGCGCGTCGGGCGGGATTCGGTTGCCGTCGGCAATCAACGGGAACAGGTAAACGGTGTCGGGCTCATGCGGGTGCACCACGATCGGGAAGCCGAAGTCCGAGGGCAGGCCGCCGGCGATCGACTTCCAGCTGGCGCCGGCGTCGTCGCTGCGGTAGACGCCATGGTGGTTCTGCGCGAACAGCCGCTCGGGACGGCTCGGGTGGGCCGCGATCTTGTGCACGCACTGGCCGAACTCGGGGTTCGGATCGGGCATGAAGTACGCCGAGATGCCGTGGTTGGACGGATGCCAGCTCTGGCCGCCGTCGGTGGTGCGGTAGACCCCGCCGGTCGACATCGCGACGGTGACCTGGTTCGGGTCGTCGGGATGCGGCAGCACGCTGTGGATCGCCTGGCCGCCGAAACCGGCACCCCAGTCCTTGCGGTGCGGGTGGTCCCAGAGTGCGCGGACGAGCTCGAACGTCACTCCCCCATCGGTCGACTTCCACAGTGACGACGGTTGCGCGCCCGCGTAGACGACACCCGGCTCAGCCAGCGGACCCGGCTGGATCTGCCAGACCCGCTCGAGCGAGGCCTCCGCGTCGGCCGGGAACGTGATCGATCCCTGCGGTGGCTCGTCCCAGGTCTGACCCAGGTCGTCGGAGTGGAACACCGCCGGGCCCCAGTGCTCACTGGTCCCGCCGACGAACAGACGAGGCCGATCACCGCGGGTATCGATACCGACGGAGTAGATTCCCTGCATCTCGAAGGCTGGCTCGGTTAGCTTCCACTCCCGGCGCTCGGCATCGCTGTGACCGATCCAGAGACCCTTCTTGGTCCCGATCAGCAGTACGGCCTCGGACATCGTTGTCCTTTCTCAGGTCGAGTGGATCGTTAACGGACCACTAACGCGGCGGCCCCGCCACCACGTTGATCAGTGGTTCTCCTTTGGCATATCGCTCCAGCTGGGCGCGCACCAGCCGGGCAGCCCGCGGTGCGAAGGCCGTGGAGGCGCCGCCGCGATGCGGGTTGATCAACACATTCGGAGCCGACCACAACGGGTGGCCGGCAGGCAATGGCTCGGGGTCGGTGACATCCAGGGCGGCCCGGATCCGGCCGGTGGTCAGCTCCGCGACGAGGTCGTCCGTGTTCACCACGACACCACGAGCAACGTTCACCAGCAGGGCGCCGTCCTTGAGCTGGCCCAGGAACTTGGCGTCGACCATGCCCTTCGTCTGCTCGGTCGCGGGCGTCAGCAACACCACCACGTCGGCCTTCGGCAGCAGTGCCGGCAGCTCCTCGATCGGGTGCACACCCTCGCGAGCACGCCGCGCCACCCGGACCACGTCGCACTCGAACCCGGCCAGCCGCCGCTCCAGCGCCTCCCCGATCGAGCCATAACCGAGGATCAGCACGGTCCGGTCCGCGAGCGAGTCGTCGGGCCCGTCATACGGCGGCCAGATCTGCTCGCCCTGGTTCCGCACGGCGCGCGGGATCCGCCGGTACGACGCGAGAATCAGCGCCACCGTGATCTCGGCGGTCGAGGCGTCGTGCACCCCGCGCGCATTGCACAGCGTCACGTCCTCCCCGAGGAAGGGCAGCACGTTCTCAAAACCGGCGGTCTGCGTCTGCACCACCTTGAGCGCGGGCATGTCCGCGATCACCTCGACGACCTCTTGCCCGCCCATGTAGTGCGGCACGTAGAACTCGATCTCGTCGAGCCCTTCCGGCCGCGGGCCACCGGCGTAAAACCGGACGTCGAACCCGCTCGGCATGCCACCGAGGAACGCATCCGGGTCCTGCCAGGGGAGCAACGTCTTCACATCGTCAGCCATGTCAGCAACTTACCCGCGCCCTCCGACAGTTTCCGAACAGGTGGGCCGCCTTGTGGAAAACGCCTGCCGGGACGGGGCACCGCGTCGTACTCTGGTTAGGTGCCTCCGACAATGGACCACGGTTCGGCAGTCGAGCAGCTTCGGGCGTCGTACCGGCAGATTCCCCTGGGCCGGCCGGTCCGTCTCGCGAAGCGCAGTTCCAACCTGTTCCGGCCCAGAACGGCGGTGGACACCCCAGGGCTCGACGTATCCGGTCTGACCGGCGTGATCTCGATCGACGCCGAGGCCCGTACGGCGGATGTCCAGGGCATGTGCACGTACGAGGACCTGGTCGCGGCCACCCTGCCGTACAACCTCACCCCCAAGGTCGTGCCGCAGTTGCGCACGATCACCCTCGGCGGTGCGGTGAGCGGCCTCGGCATCGAGTCGTCCTCGTTCCGCGAGGGGCTGCCGCACGAGTCCGTCGTCGAGATGGACATCCTCACCGGTGCCGGGGAGATCGTGACTGCCCGGCCGGACAACGAGCACGCCGACTTGTTCCGCACTTTCCCGAACTCCTACGGCTCGCTGGGATACGCCACCCGGCTCCGGATCGACCTCGACCGCATCTCGCCGTACGTCGCGCTCCGGCATATCCCCGTCGCCCTGGACGACCTGGCAGAGGTGATCGCCGAGATCATTGCTGAGGGCAAGTACCGCGACGAGCCGGTGCATTTCCTCGACGGTGTGGCCTTCAGCCCGGACGAGGCCTACCTGACCCTCGGGCGGAACAGCGATGCCGTGACGAAGACCAGCGACTACACGGGTCAGCACATCTTCTATCGGTCGATCCGGCAACGATCGAAAGATACGTTGACCGCCAACGACTACCTCTGGCGCTGGGACACCGACTGGTTCTGGTGCTCCTCGGCGTTCGGCGTGCAGAACCCTTACGTACGGCGCTTGTGGCCGAAGCGATTCCGACGCAGCGACGTCTTCCACAAGCTGATCGGGCTGGAGAACCGCTGGCACATCGCGGCCAAGCTCGACGCCCGCAAGGGCAAACCGCCGCGCGAACGCGTGGTCCAGGATGTCGAGATCCCGCTCGACCGGCTGGCGGGATTCCTGCGCTGGTTCGACGCCGAGGTCGGGATGCGGCCGGTTTGGCTGTGCCCGCTGCGGGCTAAGGCGGACTGGCCGCTCTACCCGCTCAAGCCGGGCGAGACGTACGTCAACGTCGGCTTCTGGGGCACGGTGGCGATCGCGCCAGGTGCTCACGACGGCGACGTGAACCGCAAGATCGAGGCCGCCGTCGCCGACTTCGATGGGCACAAATCGCTCTACTCGGACGCTTACTACGACCGGGAGACGTTCGACCGGCTCTACAACGTGCCGGCCCTGGCAGAGGTGAAAGAACGCTACGACCCGCAGTCCCGGTTGACCGGGCTTTACGAGAAGGCGGTGACGCGCCGATGACGGCGACGATGAACCCGACTCAGGTATTGATCGCGGATGCCCTGACCGCCGTGACCCCGGCCGGTCTGCCGTTCCGCTTCACGGCGTACGACGGAAGCTCGGCCGGTCCCGAGGACGCGGCCGTGCACATGCACCTCGCCAACGAGCGCGGCCTGTCGTACATCCTGACCGCCCCCGGCGATCTCGGCCTGGTCCGTGCGTATGTCGCGGGCGACCTCGAGATCGAGGGCTCGCACCCGGCCAATCCGTACGAGCTGATGCGGTTGATGCTGCGCCAGTTGTCGTTCCAGCGCCCAACGCCCGCGGAGGCCTTGCGAATCGTCCGCGGTCTGGGCTGGAACCACCTCAAGCCGCCGCCACCTCCGCCGCAGGAGCACCTCCCCCGCTGGCGGCGTACGTTCGAGGGCCTGCGGCATTCGAAGACCCGCGATCGGGCCGCGATCCACCACCACTACGACGTGTCGAACACGTTCTACGAGTGGGTTCTCGGCCCGTCGATGGCGTACACCTGCGCGGTTTACCCCAGCGATGACGCGACGCTGGAGCAGGCCCAGACGGAGAAGTTCGACCTGGTCGCCCGCAAGCTCGACCTCAAACCAGGCATGCGCCTGCTCGACGTGGGTTGCGGCTGGGGTGGCATGGTCCGGCATGCGGCTCGCGAGTACGGCGTCCAGGCGCTCGGGGTGACGTTGTCCTCGGAGCAAGCGTCTTGGGCCCGCTCGGCGATCGAGCGCGACGGCCTGGGTGGTGTGGCGGAGGTGCGGTTCGGGGATTACCGCGATGTGCCGGAGCGGGAGTTCGACGCGATCAGCTCGATCGGTCTGACCGAGCACATCGGCATCCGGAACTACCCGTCGTACTTCGGTTTCCTGCTGGAGCGGCTCAAGCCGGGCGGGCGCCTGCTCAACCACAGCATCACGCGGTCCGACAACCGGCTGCGCCCGACCGGCGCGTTCATCGACCGCTACATCTTCCCGGACGGCGAGCTGACCGGATCGGGCCGGATCATCACCGAAATGCAGGACACCGGTTTCGAGGTCCGGCATTCGGAGAACCTGCGCGAGCACTACGCCAAGACCCTTGCCGCCTGGTCCGACAATCTTCAGGCCCATTGGGATGAGGCCGTCGAAGAGGTCGGGCCGGCCACCGCCAAGGTCTGGGGGCTCTACCTGGCCGCCTGCCGGGTCGGCTTCGAGCGCAACGAGGTGCAACTCCACCAAGTCCTCGCCGTAAAACTCCACCCCGACGCCACCTCCGACTTCCCGCTCCGGCCGACCTGGCTGAGCTGACCGCTTACGCCCGGCTTTCGGTCCAGGTGGCTACCGTGGGGCTCTCGGTTTCCAACGGAAGGTGCTCGGGCGGATGAGTCGGCGGGTTATCTGGGGTGCGGTCGCCATGGCGTTGGTCGCGACTGGTTGTTCCGGCGGTGACGGCGAGGCGTCGCCGACGCCTGGGCGGACGACCACGTTGACGCCTTCAACCGAGCCGCCGCCATCGACGACGTCCCCGAAGCCCTCGACGCCGTCGACGCCTACGGCGAGCAGCGGGCCGGGCAAGGCAGCCAAGGTCGTGGTCGCCGGCACGGTGGCGACAGGGCTGGAAGTGCCGTGGGGCTTGGCGTTTTTGCCCGACAAGTCGGCGTTGGTGGCCGAGCGGGATTCGGCGAAGGTGAAGCGGATCGTGGGCGGCCAGGTGTCCGAGGTCGGCACGGTACCGGACGTCGATCCATCGTCGGAGGGCGGCCTGCTCGGGCTGGCGGTCGACCCGAAGTTCGCGACCCGGCCGTACGTCTACGCCTACTACAGCACCGGCGACGACAACCGGATCGCGCGCTTCACCTGGCGGAACAACCAGATCACCGAACCACGCGTCATCTTCGAGGGCATTCCGATGTCCGCGGTGCACAACGGCGGCCGGATCAAGTTCGGCCCGGACGGCTTCCTGTACGTCGGCACGGGTGACGGCCGGGAGCGCGAGAACGCCCAGAACGACAACACGCTCGGCGGCAAGATCCTGCGCATCACCGGCGACGGCCAGCCTGCCCCCGGCAATCCCCGGGCCGGCTCCCCCGTGTTCAGCAAGGGCCATCGCAACGTGCAAGGGCTGGCTTTCGGGGGCAACCAGTTGTACGCCGCGGAGTTCGGGCAGGACGAGTGGGACGAGTTGAACGCGATCAAGGCCGGCGCGAACTACGGCTGGCCCGCAGCCGAGGGCATCGAGTCGCTCGACGGGATGACGAATCCGATCGCCCAGTGGACCGTGGACGTCGCCTCGCCCTCGGGGATCGCCTTTGCCCAGGGCAACATCTTCATGGCGGGCCTACGCGGCGAACGGCTCTGGGCCATCCCGGTCGACAACGCCGGCCGCCGGACCGGTGAACCCGTCGCCTACCTGACGAACCAGCTCGGCCGGCTTCGTACCGTCGAGACCGCGCCGGACGGGTCGCTCTGGCTCACCACCTCCAACACGGACGGCCGGGCCGACCCACGCGACGGCGACGACCGCATCCTTCGGCTGACCGTCACTCAGGGGTAGACGGTCGGGTCCGCCCACACGCCGTACCCCTGGATGCTGCAAGTGTTCTTGTTCCCGGCGATCATCGCGATCTCGAGTTTGAGGTCGAGACCCTTGTTGAGAGGGATCTCGAGTTTCCGGGTCGTGCCCTTGGTCAGGTTCACCGGCGTGAGAACGCTCCGCCCATCGACGTACGCCCGGAACTGCACCCGGAGGTCCGGCGCCGAGTCATCCGTCAGGCCGACGGTCGTGGTGAGTTTCGCGTAGTCGCGCGACATCCGCCAGGTACTCGTCTTGGTCTGCCGGCACGTACTCAGGCCGGACCGGACCGAGTCGCCGTACGGGCTGCCGTTCAGTTCCAGCGGCCCGTCCTCCCAGCCATCATTGGACGTCAACGCGGTGAGCTTCGCGGCGACCGGAGGGGCCGCCGTGTCGATGGTGCCGACCGGTGTGATCGTCACCGTGGCCGTGGTCGTCGTGGTGACCGTGGGGCCGGCAACGGTCGTCGTCGGGCCGGGAATGGTCACGGTCGTGAAGGACGGCGTCGGCGAAAGGGCTTCGGGCAGGTTTCCGGTCTTACCCGCGATCAGGGTTGAAACGATGCCGATCAGCGCGGTGAGCAGGGCGACCACGCCGCCGACGAAGACCGGATGGCGATGCCAGCGATCTTCGGCCTTCTTGGCCGGGACCGACTTCTCCTTGACCGACATCGGGGTGCTCCTCGGGCAGGGCGGACTGAGAGCATCCAGCCTGTGTCCGCCAACTCGCGAGCGGGCGCGTTGTTGCGCGATCCACCGGCTTACGCAACATCGCTTGCCAGCAGCTGAGACTGGTGGTAACGCATTGGGCCGGTTACACGATGTGACGACCATGGGGGTACGTCCACGGGTGCTGGCAGGCTGGTTGCTGCGCAGCACTCGCACGCTTGGGGGCAGTCCGAAGTACCGCACGATGGCCGCGATGGCCCGCGCCCACGGCGTCACGCCGGGCACGGTTTCGCGTTGGGAGGCGGGCATTCTCGCGGCACCCCACAGCGCCGTACGACGCTATGAGGACGTCCTCGAACTCGAGCCGAACTCCCTGGTCGCAGTGCTCGACACGATGAACCGCTATTGGTCCGCCGAACGACGATCCGAGCCGACGCTCACCCGGCCGCCACATCGCGAGGTCAACGATCCGCGGCTGGACGTGCTGCTGGCCGCCGTCGCCGACGAGGGGGCGATGACCGGGCACGACTGGGATGACCTCACCGCGGCGCTCGCGGCGGACCCGGGGATCTACTTGTCCCGGCGGACCTGGGCACGGATGACCGAGCGGCTGCTGAGCGAGATGCGGATCGCGGACGGGCTGAACTGGCATCGCCGGTTCGAGGCGTTCAACCGGATGATGGCCCATCCGGCCGGGCAGGCGGCAGCCATCGACGCGTGCGTGACGTTCGGCCGGGAGACGATCGGCCAGGGATTCGTCGAAGTGGTGAGCGTGCTCGACAACACCGGTCATGCCGATGCGAACAGCGGCATCCTCACCCAGCTGGAGAATCCGTCCAACCCGGCCGCACAACTCGGCGCCCTGCGCGGCACGATCCGCAAACTCAAGGCGGGTCATTTCACTCCCACGCAGCGACGCCGGATCGTCGAGCTCACCCGCGAGTTGCCGCAAGGTCCGGCCGTTGCCGCGGTCCAGCGGGCGTTGACCGGTTCGCCGCCGGCGCCGAAGTCGGCCGATACGCTCCGCCGCGAAGAGATTGTGGTGAGCCGGATCGTGAACCTGTGCCTCGGCCGGCTGGACCAGCCGTTACACGACCCGATCCTGCCGGTCATGGTCGCCGACATGCTGTTCCACCCGTTGTCGGACGCACAGTTGATCGCGACCACCCTGCTGGCCGCGACGCCGTACAAGCCGGCCTTGGCCCGGGCGTTGGCGATCGAGCTGACCAGCGGCCGGACGATTCCGGATCAGCCCGCGTGGGCGGCCGACCTGCTCAGCGCGTTGCAACTGCTGGGCGGACCGGCCGAACGCCGATTGGCCGAGCGGCTGGTGATGGCGGAAGGCGTTCCAACCGAGGTGGCTCAGTCGGCCGCGTTCGCGCTCGCGCATATCGGCGGCAGCACCTCGCCGACGTACTGGCTGGCCGCGATCGAGCGGCAGGCCAATCGGTGGCGCCGGGACAAGAGCCAGGGCTGTTCCGACGTACTGGAAGGCCTTGCCTATGGCGCGGGCACCACTCGTGAGTGGCTCGCCGTGCGCGCCATTCGCGACGACACGACGCTACCGGCAAAGGCACGCGGGATCGCCGGGTGGTGGCTCAACCTGCCCGGCGAGGTGACCAGCGGCGCGATGCTCTGATGGCACCGCTGGTCACCTTTCTTTAGATACCGAGCTTGGCGTTGACGAGCTCGCGGACCTTGGCGGCGTCGGCCTGACCGCGCATGTCCTTCATCACCGCGCCGATCAGCGCACCGGCGGCGGCGGGCTTGCCGGAACGAACCTTCTCGACCACATCCGGGTTGGCCTCGATCGCCTTGTCGACGGCGGCCTGTAGAGCCGAGTCGTCCGAGACGAGCTTGAGACCGCGGGCGGCGACGATCTCCGCGGGCGTGCCCTCACCCTTGACCAGGCCGTCGAAGACCTGCCGGGCCAGCTTGTCGTTCAGCTCGCCGGCGTCGACCAACTGCTGCACGGCCGCGACCTCGGCCGGGCCGACCCCGAGGCTGTCGATGTCCTGACCGGCCTCGTTCGCCGCACGGGCGAGCTCACCGAGCCACCACTTCTTGGCCGCCGCCGGGGCGACACCGAGCGCGATGGTCTGCTCCAGCAGGGTCTGCACGCCGCCGTTGACGACGTCGCGCATCTCCAGATCGGTGAAACCCCACTCCTTCTGCAGCCGCGCCCGCTTCAGCGCGGGCTGCTCCGGCAGGGTGCCACGCAGCTGCTCGACCCACTCCCGCGAGGGCGCGACCGGAACCAGGTCGGGCTCGGGGAAGTACCGGTAGTCCTCGGCGTCCGACTTCTCCCGGCCGGCCGTGGTGATACCGGTGTCCTCATGCCAGTGGCGGGTCTCCTGGATGATCTTGCCGCCGCCGGTCAGGATCGCCGCCTGCCGGGTGATCTCGTACGTCACCGCGCGCTCGACCGAACGGAACGAGTTCACGTTCTTGGTCTCGGTCCGCGTCCCCAACGTTGAAGAACCGCGCGGCTTGAGCGAGACGTTCGCGTCGCAGCGCAGCGAGCCCTGGTCCATCCGGACGTCGGACACGTCGAGCGCCAGCAGCAGGTCGCGCAACATGCTGACGTACGCCTTCGCGACGGCGGCCGCCTTGTCACCGGGGACCTCGATGGTCTTGGTGACGATCTCGATCAGCGGAATACCGGCGCGGTTGTAGTCGACCAGCGAGTGCGAGGCGCCGTGGATCCGGCCGGTCGCGCCACCCACGTGGAGGGACTTGCCGGTGTCCTCCTCCATGTGCGCGCGCTCGATCTCGATCCGGTACGTCTCGCCGTCGACGACCACCTCGGTCCAGCCGTTGAAGGCGATAGGCTCGTCGTACTGCGAGGTCTGGAAGTTCTTCGGCATGTCCGGATAGAAGTAGTTCTTCCGGGCGAAGCGGCACCACTCGGCGATCTCACAGTTCAGCGCGAGACCGATCTTGATGGCCGACTCGACGGCGCGCGCGTTCACCACCGGCAACGCGCCCGGCAGACCGAGGCAGACCGGGCAGGTCTGCGTGTTCGGCTCGGCGCCGAACTCGGTCGGGCAGCCGCAGAACATCTTCGACTTGGTGTTCAGCTCGACGTGGACCTCGAGGCCCATCACCGGGTCGAACGTCGCGAGCGCGGTGTCGATGTCCAGCACTTCAGCGGTGACAGTCATCGGGAGACCTCCAGCTCCGGAGCCTTGGACATCAACGTGCCACCCCACTGTTCGGCCAGGGCCGACTCGAGCGCGGCGCCGACGGTGTAGAGCCGCTCGTCGCGCAGCACCGGCGCCATCACGTGGAAGCCGACCGGCAGGCCGTCCTCATCCGCGAGGCCGCAGGGGAACGAGGCCGCGGCGTTACCGGCCAGGTTCGTCGGGATGGTGCACAGGTCGTTCTTGTACATCGCGATCGGATCGTTGACCCGCTCGCCGATCGGGAACGCGGTGGTCGGCGTCGACGGCGAGACCAGCACGTCGACCTGCTGGAAGGCGCGCTCGAAGTCCTGCACGATCAGGGTCCTGACCTTCTGGGCCTGACCGTAGTACGCGTCGTAGTAACCGCTCGAGAGCGCGTGCGTGCCGAGCATGATCCGGCGCTTGACCTCGGCACCGAAACCGGCCGCCCGGGTCAGGCCCATCACCTTCTCCGCGTCGTTCACCCCGTCGTCGCCGACGCGCAGGCCGAACCGCATCGCGTCGAACTTGGCCAGGTTGGACGAGGCCTCGCTCGGCAGGATCAGGTAGTACGCGGGCAAGGCGTACTCGAAGTTGGGACACGAGACCTCGACCACCTCGGCGCCGAGCTTGGTCAGCAGCTCGACCGCCTCGTGGAACCGCGCCTCGACACCCGGCTGGTAGCCCTCGCCACCGAGCTCTTTGACGACACCGATGCGCATGCCCTGCACGTCGCCACGGCGCGCGGCCTCGACGACCGGCGGCACGGGCTCGTTGATCGACGTCGAGTCGCGCGGGTCATACCCGGCGATGACCTCGTGCAAGAGCGCCGCATCCAGCGTCGTACGGGCGCACGGGCCGGGCGTGTCCAGGCTCGACGCGAGCGCGATCAGCCCGTAGCGCGAGGTCCCGCCGTACGTCGGCTTGATCCCGACCGTGCCGGTGACGGAACCGGGCTGACGGATCGAGCCGCCGGTGTCGGTGCCGATGGCCAGGGGCGCTTCGTACGACGCGAGGGCCGCCGAAGAGCCGCCACCGGAACCGCCCGGGATACGGGAGAGGTCCCACGGGTTGTGGGTCACGCCGTACGCCGAGTTCTCCGTGCTGGAGCCCATGGCGAACTCGTCCATGTTGGTCTTGCCGAGGATGACGATGCCGGCGGCGCGCAGACGGCTCACCACGGTCGCGTCGTACGGCGGCTTCCAGCCCTCGAGGATCTTCGAACCGGCCGTGGTCGGCACACCCTCCTGGGCGAGCACGTCCTTCAGCGCCAGCGGCACACCGGCGAGCGGGCCGAGGTCATCCCCCGCGGCGCGCTTGGCGTCGACCGCGGCGGCCTGCGCGAGCGCGCCCTCGGTGTCGACGTGCAGGAACGCGTGCACGGCACCGTCGACGGCGGCGATCCGGTCCAGGTGGGCCTGGGTGATCTCCACCGAACTGGTCTGGCCGGACGCCATCAGCTCGGACAGCTCGACGGCGGTCTTGCGGGTCAGGTCGGTCATCACGCCTCCTCGGTCAGGATCCGCGGCACCCGGAAGCGCTGGTCCTCGGCGGCGGGCGCGCCGGAGAGCGCCTGCTCGGGGGTGAGGCACGGAACGTTGACGTCCGCGCGCATCACGTTGGTCAGCGGCAGCGCATGCGAGGTCGGCCGGATGTCGCCGGCCGCCGCGTCGCTGACGTGCGCGACCCAGCCGATGATCAGATCGAGTTGCGGAGCGAGGTGGTCGAGCTCGTCATCGGTGAGCTCGATCCGCGCCAGGCGCGCGAGGTGCGCGACCTCGTCACGGGTAATCGATGACATGGAGATGGTCCAATGGTCGAAACGCGAAGCTTGACGGCCCGCCGGTAGTGAGTGCGGACCGGTTCATCCTAGTGGCCTGCGTCAGAGGCTCGTGCCCCAGCTCCGGTGTTCAGGTGCGTGCATCGCAAGGCGGAGGAGGGGAGCAATCTTTTTCGATTGTGACCCGACGACAACGCCGCGAGGTGCGTGCCTGGGCGCCGGAGCTGGGGCACGAGCCTCTGACGCAGGCCACCAGTCGTCGACGACTACTTTTCCCCCGCCTGGGATGGCGCGAATTTGACCACCTGATGAGAGCGACTGCGCGGAAACGGGTCCCGCTCTGTAACATTGGCCGCGACAGGGCGTAACGCGCGGGGTTTTTCGGTGGGAGATGATCGGTCGGTGTTCCTGCTGCGTGTAATCCTTCCCGACCGCCCCGGTTCGCTCGGCACCGTGGCTTCCGCTCTTGGCGAGGTTGGTGCCGACATTCATGCGATCGAGATCGTCGAGCACCGCCGCGAGAACGCTACGGCCGTCGACGATGTCGTCGTCGATCTGCCGCCCGGCGTGCTGCCCGACCGCCTCGTCTCCGCGTGTAACAGCGTGCCCGACGTCGAGGTGATCTGGTTCTCCAGGTACGGCGCCGGTGGCGGGCTGCACATGGACCTCGAGGCCGTTGAGCAGATGACGTCCGCTCCGGCCGAGGCGATCGACATCCTGGTCGAGCAGGCGCCCGCGGTGCTCCATGCCGACTGGGCCGCCTTGATCGACGGCACCGGCAGTGAGGTCAAGGTCGCGCTCGAGACGAGTGCGACGCCGCAGTTCGGCAAGGAGATCGCCGAGAAGTGGCTGCCGATGGAGCGGGCGACCGCCTTGTCGGCCCCGGAAGGCCAGGGACTGGCCGAATCCGTGCTGGTTGCGGCACCGCTGGACTCGGATCGCCGGATCCTGGTGATCGGGCGTCGGGGTGGACCGGAGTTCCTCGGGTCCGAGGTGGCTCGGTTGAGCTACCTGGCTAGCCTCGCCGTCGCGATCCGCTCCGGCATCGGCTGACCGTTCGGTTTTCGGTCTTTCAGCTTTCAGGTGAGGTTGAAGTAGAAGATCGTCAGCACGCCCACCAGTAGGACCAGCACCAGGCCGCCGACCACCGAGACCATCAAGACCGGGAACTGGTCGCCGCGGGGGTCCGGCAGTTCGAAATCCGTCGGCCCCCACGGCCCACCGTTAGCGACGCGCCCAGCCGCCTCCTCAGGCGGCCGGGCCACTAGGCCCGGCTGCTCTTGAGGCGGCTGGAGCTCGCCGTTGTCGCTCATCAGGTGTAGTACGACTCGTTGTCGATGTTGAGGTCGATGGAGAGGGACTCGCCGCGGTCCCGGTTCAGCAGCTCGACCCGCCAGCCGTTCACGTAGGCGACGTGGCTCTTGCCGTCGCTGTGGGCCTTGACCCAGGCCTGGATGGCACCCAGGTCGGCACCCTTCGCCGCCGCGAACGCGTCAGCCTGCACGGCCGGGAAGGCCGCCTTGGTCTGCGCGGTGTCACCGCTGACGCTGAGGTCCAGCGTGCGGATGTTGCTGCCCTGAGAGGCGTAGGTGTAGATCCGCTGCCGGCCGTAGTCGCCGAAGCTCTTGCTGCACGACGAGGTGCACTCGTAGCCCTTGCCCTTCAGCGCGGCCTGCAGATCGGCCTCGCTGGTCTCGAGCTGCTTCTTCGGGATCTGCAGCTCGTCGGTGCCGTCCTTGTGGCCACGCAGCCGCAAGCTGTCGCCACTGTTGGAGAGGCTGAGGTCACCCCAGCCGATCTCGACGTCGGCCGACTTCTGCCCGGAGGCGACGGCCGCCCGGACCTTCTGCAGGTCGGCGCCGAAGGCCTCGGCCGCGAGACCGTTGAGCGCGGTGTCGAAGGCCTTCGCTCCGTTGTTGACGTTCTCGCGGTCATAGGTGCGCATGCTCACACCCATGATCACGCCGTCGGGCTGGAACTGGAAGCGGACCTCGGCCTCCGTCGTACCGGCGAAATTGAAGCAGCCGCGGTGAGCGCCCTGCGGCCCGTTGAACAGGTCGCTGCACTCGTAGCCGGCGGCCGTCAGCTTGTCGGTCGCGTTCTTGGCCTGGCCGGTCGCATTGCCCAGCGGCTGGCCGGTGGGCTGGCCGCTCGGCTGCCCACTCGGCTGGGTGCTCGGGTCGCCACTCGGATCCGTGGTCGGGTTCGCGGACGGGTCGGTCGCGGTCGGGCCGGGGGTCGGGTTGCTGGTCGGCTCCTCACCACCGGTCAGCTTGATCACGCCGAAGATGATCAGCGCGATGACCAGCACACCGGCGACAGCGCCACCGATGATGAACAGGTTCTTGTTGCCGCCACCACTCGGCGGCTGACCGCCCGGCGACCACGGCTGCTGGCTGTGCTGCTGCTGCCAGCCGGACTGACCGCCCGGCTGCTGACCCTGCTGGCCCCACGGCTGCTGGCTGTAGCCGCCGTAACCCGGCGTCTGGCCGGGCTGTTGGCCCGGCTGCTGACCTGGCTGCTGGCCCCAGCCGCCGCCCTGTGCCGGGGGCTGCTGACCGCCCCAGCCACCGCCTTGAGGCGTCTGTCCGGGCTGACCCTGAGGCGGCTGGCCGGGCTGCTGTCCCCAGCCACCCTGACCCGGCTGTCCTCCCGGTTGTCCCCCCGGCTGCCCAGGACCCCACGGCCCCTGCGGCGGCGTCGTCATATGCGCTCCTTCAAAAAAACCACTGGTCGGGTCGAAACTAACAGTCCGACGGATCAGCGTGGCCGGTGGATCCCACGAGTTCCGTCAACGATTTGGGCGCAGTTTAAGGCGTCTCAGCCGGTGGATTGGTCACCACCGCCGCTGCGGCCTCCGGACCGTCCGCCAGCAGCACGCCGAAACCGGCCGCGTCGAGGATCGGCACCCCCAGCTGAACGGCCTTGTCGTACTTGGATCCGGGCGAATCACCGACCACCACGAACGAGGTTTTCTTCGACACCGAACTGGCCGCCTTGCCACCGCGATCTGTGATCGCCTCGGTCGCCTCGTCGCGGCTGTAGCCCTCGACCGTGCCGGTGACGACGATCGACAACCCGGCCAGCGTTTTCGGCAGGCCCGGCCCGGTCTCCTCCTGCCGCATTACCACGCCGGCGGCCCGCCACTTCGCCACGATCTCGCGATGCCAATCCACGGTGAACCACTCGATCACCGCGGTCGCGATGGTCGGCCCGACGCCCTCGACCTGGGCGAGCTCCTCTTCGCTCGCGGCGGCGATGGCCTCGATGTCGTCGTACGCCGCGGCCAAAGCCTGTGCGGCGGTCGGCCCGACATGGCGAATGCTCAGCCCGACGAGCACCCGGGCGAGCGGTTTGGTCTTGGCCTGTTCGAGATTGGTGAGCAGGCGGCCCGCATTCGCCGAGAGCGTGCCGGCCTTGGTGGTGAAGAACGCGCTGCGGCTCAACTGCTCCTCGGTCAGCCCGAACAGGTCGCCCTCGTCGACGATCAGGCCATCCGTGATGAGCGCGTCGGCCGCCTTGAAGCCGAGCACCTCGATATCGAACGACGAACGCCCGGCGAGGTGGAAGAGACGCTCACGCAATTGGGCCGGGCAGGACCGGGCGTTCGGGCAGCGGATGTCGATATCCGCCTCCTTCTCCGGGCGCAGCTCGGTGCCGCAGGCAGGGCAGTTCGTCGGCATGATGAAGACGCGCTCGGTGCCGTCGCGCAGATCCACCACCGGGCCGAGGATCTCCGGAATGACGTCACCGGCCTTGCGCAGCACGATGGTGTCGCCGATCAGTACGCCCTTGCGTTTGACCTCCTGCTGGTTGTGCAGGGTGGCGAACTCCACGGTCGACCCGGCCACCCGGACCGGCTCCATCACCCCGAACGGTGTGACCCGGCCGGTGCGCCCGACGTTCACATCGATGTCGAGCAGCTTGGTGGTCACCTCCTCCGGCGGGTACTTGTACGCGATGGCCCAGCGCGGCGCCCGCGAGGTGGATCCGAGCGCGCGCTGGAGGTTGACCTCGTCGACCTTGACCACGACGCCGTCGATCTCGTGGTCGACGGAGTGCCTGTTCTCCCCGTAGTACGCGATGAACTCGTTGACCTCGGCGAGTGTCGTGACGCGTTTGACCCGGTCGCTGACCGGCAGCCCCCAGGCCTTGAGGCTGTCGTACGCCTCGGAGAGCCGCGCGACGTGGTAGCCGTCGACCTTGCCGAGGCCGTGCACGACAAATCGCAGCGGCCGTTGCGCCGAAACGCGCGGATCCTTCTGCCGTAGCGATCCGGCGGCACCGTTGCGCGGGTTCGAGAAGGGGGCCTTGCCCGCCTCGACGAGCTGCGCGTTCAGCTCCTGGAAATCCTCGACGCGGAAGTAGACCTCGCCGCGGACCTCGAGAAATTCCGGGATGTCGTCACCGGTCAGCTGATTCGGGATGTTCTTGATGGTCTTGACGTTGGGGGTGACGTCCTCGCCGGTCCGCCCGTCGCCGCGAGTGGCACCGCTGACGAGCCGGCCATTCTCGTACACCAGGTCCATCGCGAGGCCGTCCACCTTGAGCTCGCAGAGGAACCCGCTGTCGTGGATCTGGCCGGCCGTGACCTCACGCTCGAGCCGCTTGGCCCAGGAGTCCATCTCCTCGGCGGAGAACGCGTTGTCGAGGCTCTCCATCCGGACCGGATGCTGCACCGGGGTGAACAAGGTGGCGATCGCGCTGCCGACCTTCTGGGTGGGCGAATCCGGCGTACGCAACTCCGGATACTCCGCCTCGATGCCCTCCAGCTCATGCATCAAGGCGTCGAAGTCCGCGTCGGAGATCGTCGAGCTGCCCATGTAATACCGCCAGCGGTGCTCCTCGATCAGCTGGCTCAACTCCGCAAGCCGCTCGCGCACCGCGGGCGAGGGCTCAGGCCGCTCGGCGGCCAACGTCTCAGGGATCTCCGCACTCATAGGTGATCCGGCGCGGAAGCCCCGTCCTCGAGGGCGGGGTGGTAGCGCCGGTTCCTCCCTTCAGAAAAGTGTCGGTGGCAGCCGCCACCATTAGTGGCATGTCCAGGTACCGGCTTGTCCCAACCCCCGCGCAGGAGACCGCGCTGCTGGGACACTGTGCGCACGCCCGGTACATGTGGAACCTCGGACTGGAACAACGGCTGATGTGGCGACCAGGGCGGCCGCCCACCCCCGGGTACGTGGCCCAGGCAGCGCAACTGACCGAGGCCCGCGCGGCGGAACCGTGGCTGGCGGCCGGGTCGCAGACGGTACAACAACAAGCACTGCGCGACCTCGACCAAGCCTGGCGGAACTACTGGGGCGGCACTCACTCCAGGCCGACGTGGCGCAGCGCCGGCCGGCACGAGGGATTCCGCATCGTCGGGCCACAAGCCCAACGAGTGGAACGGTTGAACCGTAAATGGGGCCGGGTGCTGGTGCCGAAAGCCAGCTGGATCAAGTTCCGCTGGTCCCGGCAGATACCCGACGCGAAGTCGTACCGGATCACCCGCGACCGGATAGGCCGGTGGCACATCGCCTTCGCCACCATCCCCGACCCGATCCCGGCACCCGGAACGGGCGAGGTGGTCGGCATGGACCGGGGTGTTGCCGTGTCGGCAGCACTGTCCACCGGCGTGCTGCTCATGTGCCCGGGGCTGCGCGCTACCGAACAGGCCCGGTTGAAGCGGCTGCAACAGCAGTTCGCGCGGTGCCGGCGCGGGTCGAACCGGCGCACCCGGTTGAAGGTGGCGATCGCCCAGATCAAGGCTCGGGAGACGGCTCGGCGCAAGGATTGGGTCGAGAAGATCAGCACCGCCCTGGCCCGCCGGTTCGACGTGATCGGGGTCGAGGACCTCAAGATCGCGAACATGACCCGTTCGGCTCGCAGCACCATCGAGCAGCCGGGCCGCAACGTCCGGCAGAAGGCCGGGCTGAACCGGGGCATCCTCGCCAACGGCTGGGGACTGCTGGTCCAGCGTCTTGAACACAAGGCGCCGGGCCGGGTCGAGAGGGTCAACCCAAGGTTTACGAGTCAGACGTGCGCAGAGTGCGGGCATTGCGCGTCGGAGAACCGCGAGAGCCAAGCGGTGTTCCGATGCCTCGCCTGCGGGCACACCGCGCACGCTGATGTGAATGCAGCTAGGAACATCGCGGCCGGACGGGCCGTGACCGCACGCCGAGGCACGAGGTCTGTGCCGTTGAAGCGTGAACCTCATCTCGCTACCTCCGCGTAGTGGGCTGGAATCCCCCGCCCCCCAAGCAGGGGAGGACGTCAAAGCCAAAACCTACCGCCACCACACCCATCCCACGCCCACAAGTACGGCGTCTGCCGCCAGTGGTCACCTTTGAACCATCCGCGAGCGATCACGGCTGACGCGTCCACTCGTGCTCAAATCCCGGGAGCGGGCACGTCATGTCGGGACCACCCGCGGCTGAAGGACGGCGGACGTGGAGCGTGGGCTCACATGGTCGGGCGGGTGGGCGTTCTATCGGTGACCTGTACGGACGAAAGGTGATCGATGAAGCGCGTGGTGGATCTCAAGGCGTTGTACTTCGGTACTCCGGTGCTGTTGGTCAGCTCGGCCAGCCCTGATGGGAGTACGAATCTGGCGCCCATGTCGTCGGCGTGGTGGTTGGATCGGACGGCGGTGCTGGGCATGAGTCTTTCGTCGCAGACCGTGCGGAATCTGGTCGAGCGGCCGGAGTGTGTGCTCAATTTGACCGACGCGTCGATGGTGTCCGCGGTGGACCGGATCGCGCTGCTGACGGGGTCGCGGGAGATACCGGAGCGCAAGCTGAAGCGCGGCTACACCTTCGAGCCGGACAAGTTCGCGGCCGCCGGGTTGACGCCGGTGGACAGTGACGTCGTCGGAGTTCAGGGCGTGTACGAGAGCCCGATCCGGATGGAGGGCCGCGTCCGGGCCATCCACCAGATCGGCGAGGGCAATCTGCGTACGCTCGAGGTCGACATCCTGCGCACCCACGTCGACGAGGAGCTGGTGATGCCGTTGACGGATCACTACATCGATCCGCTCAGGTGGGACCCGCTGATCATGAAATTCACCGAGTTCTTCGCCGGCGGCAGCCTGGTCCACCCGTCCGCACTCGCCCGCGGCTGGGAGATGCCGGCCTTGACGCCTTAGGCCTGGGACTTCTCCCCGAGTACGTCCGCGATCCGGCGCAGGGTTTCCAGGCGGGTGCGGGCGTCGGTGGGGGAATCGCCGGATAGGCCGCAGGCGGGGGTGATGACGACGTCGGCGAGGCGCGAGACCGGGAGGCCGAGGCGGTGCCAGCGTTGGGCGAGGGCGTCCGCGGGTTGTTCCGGATGCGGGATCGGGCCGGACGTCGGGAGCACCCCGGCGTACAGGATGGTGCCGGCCTCGATCGCTTCGGCGACGCGATCCCATCCGGCGTCGTTGACCAAGGCGAGGTCGATCGCGACGCCCTCGGCGCCGGACTTGCGGAAGACCTCGATCGGCGGGTTCGCGGCACAGCAATGGACCAGCGTGTGCGCCGGACCGGCCGCCTCGATCGGACGACTCAGCAGTTCGACCGCGCCCGGCCCGTCAACGCTGCGGTGTTTGCCCCACCCACTGGCCGTCGGGATGGCACCAGCCAGTACGGCGGGCAGCGCCGGCTCGTCAAACTGCACGACCAAGTCCGCGCCCGGTACACGCTTACGCACCTCGGCGACGTGCTGCTCGACCCCATACGCAAGCGCCTCGGCGAGATCGCGCCGGGCGCCATGGTCCGCGAGCGCCTTGTCGCCACGCGGCCGCTCGATCATCGCGGCCAGCGTCCACGGTCCGACGACCTGGATCTTGAACGGCCCGGCATATCCGTCGGCCTGTTCCTCCAGGGTGTCGAGATCCTGGTTCAGCAGGGATTTCGCCCGGCGCTGGTCGAGGCTGCCCGTCGTACCGCTGCCGCCGGTCAAACGCCAACCGGCAGGCTGCAGGTCAACCGTGAGCTCGGCCAGTACGGCGACCGCCCGGCTGACCATGTCGCCGTACGGACGTGCGGGCAGTTCCGGCAGGAACGGGATCGACAAACCCTCGAGCACGAACTTGGTCCACTCGCGCAGGTCCTCCCCCGGCAACGAGCCGAGGCCCGTGGTGGGAGCGGCGCCGAATGGGCCTGTCATACCGGCTGCTGGCTGGCGCGCTCGACCGTGTCGATGGTGGCGGACCCGATCACCCGGGTGCCGTCGTACAGCACGACCGCCTGACCGGGCGCGACCGCGTCGGCCGGCTCGTCGAAGTCGACCAGCACCTTGTCGCCGTCCAGCCGGGCCGTCACCGCGACCTCGTCACCGTGAGCGCGAAGCTGCGCGCGGCAGCTGATCGTCGACTCGGGCACCGGGCCACACCAGCGCGGCTGGGAGGCGGAGAGGCGCCGTACGGCGAGCTCCTCCCGCGAGCCGACCGTGACAGTCCGATCCACTGGAGAGATATCGAGCACGAATCGCGGCTTGCCATCGGCGGCAGGCGTGCCGATCCGCAGCCCCTTGCGCTGGCCGACCGTGTACCGGTGGGTGCCTTCGTGCTCGCCGAGCTTCGCGCCGGTGGAGTCGACGATGTCGCCCGGGTTCGCCCCGAGGCGCTCGCTGAGGAAGTCCGGAGTGTTGCCATCGGCAACGAAGCAGATGTCGTGGCTGTCCGGCTTGTCCGCGACGGCCAGACCACGACGCTCGGCCTCGGCCCGCACCTCGGACTTCGGCGTATCGCCCAGCGGGAAGAACGCCCGCGAGAGCTGCTCCTGGGTCAGCACGCCGAGCACGTACGACTGGTCCTTGCCGTGGTCCACGGCCCGGTGCAGCTCACGCCCGGCAGAGGTCTCGACGATCTGCGCGTAGTGCCCGGTGACGACGGCGTCGAAGTCGAGCGCGATGGCCCGGTCCAGCACCGCGCTGAACTTGACCTTCTCGTTGCAGCGCAGACACGGGTTCGGCGTCCGGCCGGCGGCGTACTCGTCGACGAAGTTCTGTACGACATCCTCGTGGAAGCGCTCGGCCAGGTCCCAGACGTAGAACGGGATGCCGATCACGTCGGCGGCCCGCCGCGCATCGCGGGAGTCCTCCAGCGTGCAGCATCCGCGCGCCCCACTGCGGTAGGACTGCGGGTTGCGTGAGAGGGCCAGGTGCACCCCGACCACCTCGTGCCCGGCTTCGGCCATCCGCGCCGCGGCGACGGCCGAATCGACCCCACCCGACATGGCGGCGAGTACCCGCATTTGTCAGCTCACCTTTCGTATGTTCTGCAGACCCGCGGAGAGCGCACGCTCCACCACCGGCCCGATGTGTTCCAGCACGGCATCGACATCCGCCTGCTCGGTCGTGTGCCCCAGTGTGAACCGGAGCGACCCGCGCGCCCGCTGGTCGTCGTACCCCATCGCGAGCAGCACGTGGCTCGGCTCGGCGACACCCGCGTTGCAGGCGGAACCGGTCGAGCACTCGATACCGCGGGCGTCGAGCAGCATCAGCAGCGAATCACCTTCGCAGCCGCTGAAGGATAAGTGTGCGTTATTGGGCAAACGGTCGACCGGATCGCCCGAGAGCAGCGCCTGCGGCACGGCCTTCAGCACGCCCTCGATCAACTCGTCGCGCAGCCCACGGAGACGGTCGGCCTCGCCCTGCTGGTGCGCGACGGCGTGCTCGAGCGCGATCGCGAAGGCCGCCGCGGCGGGGGCGTCCAGGGTGCCGGACCGTACGTCGCGCTCCTGGCCGCCGCCGTGCAGGATCGGCACCAGCTTCGTCTCCCGCCGGACCACCAGCGCACCGATGCCGAACGGGCCGCCCACCTTGTGCGCGGACACGGTCATCGCGTCCACGCCGAGACCGGCGAAGTCCACCGGCACCTGCCCGACGGCCTGAACCGCGTCGGTGTGCACGGGAATGCCGTGGGCCGCGGCCATCGCCGCCACCTGCTCGACCGGCTGAAGCGTGCCGACCTCGTTGTTCGCGAGCATCAGCGTGACGAACGAGACGCTGCCGGGATCACTCTCGATGGCGGCCTGAACCGCCTCCGGCCGGACCCGGCCGAACTCGTCCACCGAAAGCCACTCGAGCTCGGCGCCCTCATGCTCGGCCAGCCAGACCGCCGGGTCGAGGACGGCGTGGTGCTCGATCCCGCTCAGCAGGATCCGCCGGCGCTTGGGGTCCTCGGCGAGCCGGGCCCACCACAACCCCTTCAGGGCGAGGTTGTCGGACTCGGTGCCACCCGAGGTGAACACCACCTCGCTCGGCCGGGCGTTCAGCGCGTCCGCGATCGCCTCGCGCGCCTCCTCGACCGTACGCCGGCCGACGCGACCTGATCCGTGCGAAGAGGAGGGGTTGCCGGTGCGGCCGAGCAACGAGGTCATCGCCTCGATGGCGGCCGGCAGCATCGGCGTCGTCGCGGCATGGTCGAGATAAACCGTGCGACGGGCGGCTGGGATGGTCATAACACCATCAAGGGTAAGTCCGCCGGGTTGATTCCCCGAACCGGTGTGTCACGCCTGGACGATCTGCTCCAGCCAGGCGTGACCGGGGTGCAAGTGCTCGACCATCTCACCGAGCCAGACGCGCTTGGCCTTGGGCAGCAGCGGCAGCGTGACCGCCAGGTCCCGCTCATCCTTCGGCCGGTGCAGCTTCGCCTTATAGGCGAGCGCCATCTCGGGATTGATGTAGCGAATGCCGTCGGATGCGACCCAGGTCACGTCGTCCAGGTCGTAGTCCAGCGAGGGATCCCGCCGGAAGACCCAGCGGCCGTCGCGATCCGGATTGAGGACGCAGTCGTACTTCCAGGGCGCGAGCGCGTGCTCCCGCAGCCACACCTGGTCGGCGGTGTCCGGAATCCCGGGCCTCTCGTCGGTGACGAGTTGCAGCATGCCCTCACCGATGGCCCAGACGTGGTACCGGTCCTTGACCTGCTCGCGCAACGCGCCGACGTCCTTACGCCAGAACGACACGTCCAGGTCCTCGTGCGGCCGGGGAATCCCGGTGAAGGCCTCGATCGACCACCCACCCGCGATCCACCAGGGCCCGTCGTACCCCTCGAGCAACGCCTTGGCCTCCGCCCGCGTCGCCGGCAGCACCGGCCCGTACTGCCGCTGGAACTGCAGTTCCTCCGGATCCAGCCCCTCCGCATACCAATGCCTGGTCTCCACCCGCTCACGCTACCGAACGCCGGCCACCTGGGCTCAGGGTTATTTGGTGTGTTCGACGATGGCCGCGATGGCCAGGTCCCAGAGTTCCGGTGGCGGCTGTTGATGTCCGGCACCCGGGAGTGGCACAAGCCGTGCGCCAGCGATCTCAGCGGCGAGGGCTTGGCCATGCTCGATCGGGAACATCGGGTCGGTGGTGCCATGCAGGACCAAGGTGGGCGCGGTGATCTGTTCGAGCCGGGCATCGGCCGGGGTGTCGTCGTCGAGCACGAAGTGGTTGGTGATCGAGCAAGCCATGTCCCGGGTTCGATCCACCTCCCGGGCCGCGAGCTGCTGGTAGCGCGCCTCGTCGAACCCAAGACTTCCCGCATACGGCCGTTCGGCGTCGACCCGATAGGCCACCACGGCGTCCCGGTCGTTCCAGTCGGGTTCGGGTTCGGATTCGGTGAACGTGGCCATCACCTGCTGACTCGGCGGTGGCAGCTCACGCGCATGGTCGGCGGGGACCACAGGGCTGGTGGAGGCCAGGCACAGCGTGCGCACTCTCGAGGGGTACTCGAGCGCGATGCGCTGCGCGATGCCGCCGCCCATCGACAAGCCCACCAGGTGTGCGCGTTCCACCCCCACGGCATCCAGGATTCGCAGCGGGTCGGTGAGCAGATCGCGAGAGGTGTACGACGGCCGTCCGGGCTGTGAGCTGGACGAGCGGCCGGTGTCACGGTGGTCGTACCGGA
The DNA here is from genome assembly GCF_036226525.1 of Kribbella sp. NBC_01245. NCBI lineage: Bacteria > Bacillati > Actinomycetota > Actinomycetes > Propionibacteriales > Kribbellaceae > Kribbella > Kribbella sp. NBC_01245. The sequence goes on along the minus strand of NZ_CP108487.1, from coordinate 8,408,087 downwards.
TGACGTGGCGACCGGCCTTGGCGAGCCGGTCACAGAACTCGTCCTCCCACCAGACCATCGATTGGGCTCCGCCGGCGATCAACAACACCGTCGCATCGACTGGGTCGCCAAACGTCTCGAAGCACAGCTCTATCCCGTCGGCGCTCAGGGTCTGCTCGGTCATGGCGGTTGCCTTTCTAGTGGGCTGCTGAAGTACGACCCTAGAAGCGCGGGAATACAAAGAAAAGCGATCATCTTCGATGTTAGTGATCGCTTTGAACTATCATTATGTAGATGGGCGACACGGAACTGCGGCACCTCAGGACGCTGGTGGCGATTGCCGAAGAGGGGACTTTCGCCAAGGCCGCGAGCCGGCTTGGTTACACCCAATCGAGCGTGAGCCAGCACATCGCCGTACTCGAGAAGGCTGTCGGGGGTCCGGTCTTCGATCGGCCCGGCGGCCCGAAGCCGGTGCGGATCACCCCGCTGGGAGCCGTCGTGATCGAGCACGGCAGGGAACTGCTGTCGAACGCCGAAGCACTGGAAGACGCGGTTGACCGGTTCAAGGCCGGCGACGGCCGAATCGACATCGGCACCCTGCCGAGCATCTCCAACGTCATCCTTCCCACGGTCGTGCGTCGCCTCCAGGTCGAACATCCCAACTGCGAGATACGCCTCTCGGAAGAAGCGCCCGACCAAGAGCAGCTTGGCGAACTTGACCTCCTGTTCTATGACCGGCCGATCGGCGACGACGCGGAACATGTGCTGCTGACGGACGACCCCTATCTGGTGGTGGCACGTCCGGACGACCTGCCCGCCGGCAAGCTGCCCCTGGCAGCGTTGGACGGGAAAGGGGTAGTGGCCTGGCCGGCGACCTACGGCCAGCCGCGACTCGAAGAAGCCCTGGCAGCAGCGGGCGCCCAGCTGCGAATCGTGTTCCGAACGCCAGGTAACGACACGATCCTGTCGATGGTGCGAGCCGGCATGGGGTCCGCCGTCCTGCCCTGGCTGGCGATCCGCCATCTCATCTGTCCGTCCTGCGGTGACATCCACGGTTCGGACGGCGGTGCGGATCAACCGCTGCGGGTGCACGAGCTCGACCCCACCCCCACGCGCGAGATCTACCTGCACTGGCCGCCCGGACACACCGCAAGGTCGCCGCTCGCCGCGCACGCCATCGAGATCGCCGTCGAGGTATCTCGCGCGCTGACCCAGCGGACACCACATCGCGGAGCCAGCCACTGAATGATCGCCTGCAACGATCATTTATATCTCAAAGCATCGCTATACCCGATGCCAATCCCGGAGCTAGCGTCGTCAGCCTCACCACAGCAAGGGAGGCAATGAGCTATGAGTACCTTCGCGTTGATCCACGGCGCCGGCGTCGGTGGCGGCTGGTTCTGGCACCTGGTAGAAGCCGAGCTCCGATCCCTCGGACACACCACCGTCGCTCCCACCCTGTGGACCGGCGACGATACGGACACCTTGTCCGACTACGCCGACACTGTCGTCAACCTGATCGACACGTCCGACGAACTCTTCGTCGTTGCCCATTCCTTCGGCGGATTCACCGCGCCCTTGGTCGCCGACCGCGTTCCGACCGCCGGACTGGTCTATGTCACGGCCATGGTCCCCCGGCCCGGCGAACCGCCGGCCGACTGGTGGGACAACACCGGATACCCGGAGGCAGTCCGAATCCAGGCCGCCAAAGACGGCGGACTCACCGGCTCCTCCGACCCCTACGTGGGCTACTTCCACGACGTACCCAAGGAGCTGGCCGACCAGGTGGAGAGTAGGGAACCCAGCCCGCCCTCGAACACGGCCTACTACGAGCCCTGGCCCCTCGACGCCCATCCGGCCACACCGGCTCGATACATCGTCTGCACCGAGGACCGCCTGTTCCCCGCCCCATTCCAGCGCCAGCTGGCACACGACCGCCTCGGAATCACTCCCGACGAGCTCCGCAGCGGTCACTGCCCCGCCCTCAGCCGCCCCGCAGAGCTCGCGGCAATGCTCAACAGCTTCACGTCGTGACATAAAACCGCTGCCGCACCCGAGAGATCCGGGCGCGGCAGCAGGAGGAACAGCTATCAGCCCTTGCGCTTGGTCACTTCTTCCGTGGCGGTCGGGAGGACCTTGTGCAGGTCGCCGACGACGCCGAAGTCGACCAGCTCGAAGATCGGGGCCTCTTCGTCCTTGTTGATGGCCACGATCGTCTTCGAGGTCTGCATACCCGCGCGGTGCTGGATGGCGCCCGAGATACCGGCGGCGACGTACAGCTGCGGGGAGACGGTCTTACCCGTCTGGCCGACCTGGTAGGCGTGCGGGTACCAACCCGAGTCGACCGCCGCGCGGGAAGCGCCAACGGCCGCACCGAGCGAGTCCGCGAAGGCCTCGACCCCGGCGAAGTCACCACCGGTACCGCGGCCACCCGAGACGATGATCGCGGCCTCGGTCAGCTCCGGGCGGCCCGTCGCCGCACGCGGCTGCGAGTCGGTGATGCGGGCCGTCTTCGCGCCGTCGGAGATCGAGACGTCGAACTCCTCCACCTCGGGCGAGGTCTCGGCGACCTCGGGAGCGGCGGAGTTCGGCTTGACCGTGATGATCGGCGTGCCCTTGGTGACCTTGGCCTGCACCGAGTAGTTGCCGGCGAACACGGACTGGGTGGTGACCGGACCGCCATCGGCGACCTGGACGTCATTCGCGTCGGTGATCAGACCCGACTCGAGCTTGACCGCGAGGCGGGCGGCGATCTCCTTGCCCTCCGCGCTCGACGGGATCAGGATCGCGGCCGGCTCGAGCTTGGCCGCGACCTGCTGCAGCGCCTCGGCCTTGGGGGCCACCAGGTACTGCCCGAGCTCCGGGTTGGTCAGCGTGATCACCTTGGTCGCGCCGTACTGACCCAGCACCGGCAGAGCCTCGGCAACGCCATCACCGATGAAGACCGCGACCGGCTCGCCGAGGCGGCGGGCGATCGTGAGCAGCTCGGTGGTCGTCTTGCGAACCGTGCCACCGACGTGGTCAACGAGAACGAGAATGTTCGACATGCTCTGGTCGCCCCTCAGAGGAACTTGTTGGTGGACAGGAACTCGACGAGCTGGGTCGCGCCCGTGCCGTCGTCGGTGACGATGGTGCCGGCGGTCCGCGGCGGACGCGCGGTCACCTCGGTGACCTGCGACCAGGCGGCGGAGGCGCCGACCTGCGCGGCGTCAAGACCGAGGTCGGCCAGCGACCAGGTCTGCACCGGCTTCTTCTTGGCGGCCATGATGCCCTTGAACGACGGGTACCGCGGCTCGTTGGCCTGGTCGGTCACGCTCAGCACCAGCGGCAGCGTGCCCTCGATGGTCTCGCTGGCGGTGTCGCCGTCACGGCGGATCTTCACGGTCGTGCCGTCGACGGTCACCTCCGAGCCCAGCGTCACCGCGGGCACGCCGAGGCGCTCGGCCACCATCGCGGCGACAACGCCCATCGAGCCGTCGGTGGAGGCCATGCCGAAGACGACCAGGTCGTGCTCGATCTTCTCCAGCGCCTTGGCGATCACCAGCGAGGTGGCCAGCGCGTCGGAGCCGTGGATCGCGTCGTCGACGACGTGCACGCCGGCGTCCGCGCCCATCTGCAGAGCCTTCTTGACTGCGTCGGCCGCTTGCTCGGGGCCAACGGTCAGCACGGTCACTGTGATATCAGGAGCGTCACCCCCACTGTCCTTAACGGCGAGTGCGGCCTCAACCGCGTTCTCGTCCAGCTCGGACAGCAGGCCGTCGACACCGGCCCGGTCCACCGTGTTGTCCTCGGCACGGAACCGGCGGTCCGCGGTGGCATCCGGCACGAACTTCGCGCAGACGACGATCTTCATAGCTTGTGGGACCCCTTCTGGTTTGCGGTCTCTCCCAGCCTGCCACGGATGTTACTCGCGAGGAACTTATGTTCGGTGCGAGTCCGATCACAGTCCTGCTCACCGTTAGGCTCACCGGGTGACTGAGACGTTACCGCTGACCGGCGAAAGAACAGCGCCGGGGATCTGGCACGAGAACTACTGGTTCGCCCGGCACGAGGCAGCGTACCGGTGGCTCACTCGTACGGGCCTCACCTCCTCCGGCCGAATCCTCGAGGCCGGCTGCGGCGAGGGGTACGGCGCTGGGCTGATCGCAGCATCGGGTACGGCGACCGTGGTCGGCCTGGACTACGACACCGCAGCCATCCGGCATGTCCGGAAGCGTTACGAAATCCCTTGTGCACAAGGGAATCTCGTCCAGACCGGGTTCGCGGAGGACAGCTTCGACCTGGTCGTTTCGATGCAGACGATCGAGCATTTGTGGGAGCAGCCGAGGTTCATCACCGAGTGCCGCCGGGTGCTGCGGCCGGGCGGCACACTGGTGCTCTCAACGCCGAACCGGCTGACCTTTCCGAGCGGCAACTGGTATCACACGACCGAGCTGACCGGGCCGGAATTGGCCGAGCTGGTGAGCGCGGAGTTCAAGGCCGTGGAGATGCTCGGACTGTGGCATGGGCCACGTCTGACCTCCTGGGAAGAGGCCAACGGTTCCGTCGTGGACGCGCAACTGGCCGCCGAACCGGACGACTGGTCGATCGAGCTGCAGGCGCTCGTCCGCTCGGTGCGGCACACGGACTTCACCATCCGCGCGCCGCGAACCGACGCCGACCTCGACGGCTCACTCGACCTGATCCTCACGGCCGAGTGACTTTCCGCCGAATGAACTACGGCCGGATGACGCGCTCGAGGACCTTGCCGGCGATCAGGTAGACCAGCGCGGCGATACCCCAGTTGACCAGCAGGGTGTTCTTCGCGGTCTCCAGGCGGAACACGTCGGCGAACGGCCCGACCAGGTCGTGACCGCGATCGAGCACCCACTTCACGATCTCGTTGCTCTGGTTCGCCTGGTCCAGCGCGGTGAACAACGCACCGAGCGCCAGTAGCGCCGCACAAAGCACTGCCGCGAGCCAGACGATCGAGGCGATCAGGTTACGCAACCGGGCCACCCCGGATCCGACGGCCGTCAGTGCGGCCTTACCCTTCTCACCCGCGCCACCCTTGGCAGCCGGCGCCGTCTTGGCGGCCGCAGGCTTCGTGGCCGTAGCGGCCGCGGCCGCGGTCTTCGTGGCCGTAGGCGCCGCCATCGGCTTCAGTTGCGTCGTCTTCGTGCTGTCGTCAGCCTCGCTCGTGACCTCAGCTGCGGCAGGCGTTTCCTCGACCTTGGCCTCTTCGGCCGTTGGTTCGGCGGTTTGGCCCGCCTTGTTGCGTATGGCCACGTCGTCCATCTCCCCAGCCGGTGTCGATGTCGGTGTCGGTGTCGGTGTTGGTTCCTCGGCGGTTACCCGCTCCGTCTTTCGCAGTGGTTTGCTGCGACGGGCGCCGGAGATCGGGCCGGCTTTGCCACGCGCGTCCGGATTCGGCAGCGGGCCGCGTTGTCTGGACACGGCTTTGTCCAGACTCGAGACGACCTCCGCCCCATCCGGTCCTGGCTTGTCAGCCACGCTGGCTCTCCTCTCCGGCAACGTTCGGAACATAGTGCCCGACCGGTGAGTAACTTGAGAACCCCTCGGGCACGTCTGCTCCAGCACCCACACTGCCAGCCCGGGCCAGCGCCGCGGCGTCCTGACGCGCGATCTTCTCCAGGTACGCCCGCCGGTCCGCCGCCGCGGCGTACGCGCTGACGCGATCCTTGACCACGGTCGCGGGCACGCCGACCGCGATGCTGAACTCGGGAATCCGGCCCCGGGCGACGCTGTTCGCGCCGATCACCGAGCCCTGCCCGATATCGGCGCCACGCAGCACGCTGACCTTGGTCGCCAGCCAGCAGTCGGGCCCGATCCGGACCGGCGACTTCACCAGGCCCTGGTCCTTGATCGGCAGGCCCAGATCGTCCGTCTTGTGGTCGAAATCGCAGATGTAGACCCAATCCGCGATCAGCGTGGAGGCGCCGATCTCGATGTCCAGGTAGCAGTTCACGGTCACGTCGCGCGCGAAGACGACCTTGTCGCCGATCCGCAGCGTGCCCTCGTGCGCCCGCAGCCGGGTGGCATCGCCGAGATGCACCCATTTGCCGATCACCAGCCGACCGTGACCGCGGCGGGCCGTCACCTCGATCTTCTTACCGAGGAAGACGAACCCCTCCAGCACGACCTGCGGGTGCCGCAAGCGGAAAATGGCATACCGCCAGTACCGCTTGAGGTAGTACGGCGTCCACGCCCGATGCTTAAGCACCCAGCGCAGATTCGCCGCCGTCAGCAACCGCATAACCCTCAGTGTCCCTCAACAGTGCCGATCGGAAGTCTGGGCCGCTCGCTAGGGCTTGGTACCGCTGATCGACACGTTGTAGTAGAGCTCGTCCGGTACGACCTTCGCGAGCACGCGGTCCACCTTGGACAGCTGCTGCCACGACCGGTAGGCGAACATCCGCCAGCCGAACCCGAGCTTCTGCTCGGGTACGGCGGCCTCGAACGTCCGGATCGGCCAACCGACCCAGGCGGCGAGCAATTCCTCGGTCACCGTCCGTACGTCGACCGCGCCCGCGCGCAAGGCCGTCCGCTTGAGCTCGTCCGGGTCGAACGTGTGCAGATCCACGACCGCCTCGAGCGCTGCCGCCCGGGACGACTCGTCCAGCTCCGCCTGCGGCCGGCGCCACTCGGTCAGGGCCGGGAGCTTCGTCACGTTCGTGGCGGCCCACCAGGTCAACCGGGAGAGGCGGCGCGCCACGAAGTCGCCGTACTTGGTCGGCTCGCCGCAGATGACGAAGCGGCCGCCGGGCTTGAGCACGCGCAGCATCTCGCGGAAGGCCAGCTCGACGTCCGGGATGTGGTGGATGACGGCGTGACCGACGACCAGGTCGAACTCGTTGTCGTCGTACGGCAGCTTCTCCGCGTCCGCGACCCGGCCCTCGATCGCGAATCCGAGTGTCTCCGCGTTGCGCTTGGCCGCCTCGACCATGCCCGGCGAGAGGTCCGTGACGTGCGCCTCGGCCATTACCCCGGCCAGCTTGAGGTTCAGGGTGAAGAAGCCGGTCCCGGCGCCGATCTCGAGGGACTTGGCATACGGCCAACCGTCGGTGCCGGCGACGTCGGTGAACCGCTCGCGGGCATACGCGACGCAGCGTTCGTCGTACGAGATCGACCACTTCTCGTCGTACGTGGACGCCTCCCAGTCGTGGTACAGCACCTGGGCGAGCTTGTTGTCACTCCACGCCGCTTCGACTTCTTCAGCGGTGGCGGATGGCTTAGCGGTCATCACTGTCCCTTGAACTCGGCCTTGCCGGGGCCGCTCTGTACGAATGACTTCATGCCGATGGAACGGTCCTCGGTGGCGAAGAGGCCCGCGAACTGCTGACGCTCGATCTCCAGGCCGGTGGCCAGGTCGACCCCGAGGCCGCTGTCGATCGACTCCTTGGCCGCGCGCAGTGCCAGGGACGCGCCCTTGCTGAACTGCGAGGCCCACGCGACGGCGGCGTCGTACACCTCGGCGGCCGGGACGACCTTGTCCACCAGGCCGAGCTGGAGCGATTCGGCCGCGTCGACGAAGCGGCCGGTGTAGATCAGGTCCTTGGCCTTGGACGGGCCGATCAACCGGGACAGCCGCTGGGTACCGCCGGCGCCGGGGATGATGCCGAGCAGGATCTCGGGCTGGCCGAGTTTGGCGTCATCGGCCGCGATCCGGTAGTCGGCGCAGAGCGCGAGCTCACACCCGCCGCCGAGGGCGTAGCCGGTGATGGCCGCCACAGTCGGTTTCGGGATCGACGCGACCGCGCTGAGCGAGGACTGCAGCGGGCCGGAGCGCTTGACCATGTCGGCGTACGACATGTCGGCCATCTCCTTGATGTCCGCGCCGGCGGCGAAAACCCGCTCGCCACCCCAGATCACCACGGCGCGCACGTCGTCGTTCGTCGCGGCCTCGGTGGCGGCGGCCCGGATCTCCTCCTGGACCTGCACGTTCAGCGCGTTCATCTTCGGCCGGTCCAGCCGGATCGTGCCCACTCCGTCGGCCACCGTCAGATTGACGAACTCGCCCATGCCTCAGCTCCTCGGTTGATCCCGTTCCAGACTCAACTGGCCACCCTACTGCTACCCGCCAGTCACTTCAGGCACGGTATCGGACCACTCACATCACAGGTCCACAGGCTGACCAGTCTTGGCGGACCGCCGCGCGGCGTCCACGATCTTCAGGGTGCGGACGCCGACGTAACCATCCGGCTGGGGAATTGTGCCAGTGCGAACCGCGGTGAGGAACTCGGCCAGCATCAACCCGTCGAGATCGGCGCCCACCGGCAGATGGACCTCGCCAGTCGCGTCGGTCCCGCCGACGTGCGGAGCGAACGGCGCGATCTCGATGGAGCCGTGCGTGCCCGTGACCTGCAGCGTCAGCCCGCCCCAGGTCGGCGCGTTGTCCGGCTGGCTCCACGAACAGTCGATCGTTGCCATCAGCCCGTTCTTGTACTGGATGGTGACCAGCCCGCCGGTCTCGACCGAAACGCCCTTGTCCGCATGGAGGACGTGGTTCGCCGCCGCGTAGACACGAGCCGCCTCCACTCCCCCGGTCAAACCGTCGATCAGGTCGGCGCAGTGCACGGTGTGGTCGACCAACGCACCACCTCCGGCCAACTCCGGATCGGTGAACCACTGCCGCTGAGCGTGCGGGATCTGCCCATTGTTCGTCCCGAGTACGGCGAAGAGGTCTCCCACGCGGCCGGCTTCGACCGAGGCGCGCAGACTCGCGTACGACGGCGCGAAGCGGACGGGATACGCCGTCATCAGGATCACCCCGGCCGCCGTACACGCCTCGACCATGGCTTCGGCGTCGGCGACCTCAGTCGCGAGCGGCTTCTCGCACAGCACGTGCACGCCTTCCGCCGCGGCGCGTTCGACCAGGGCTCGGTGGTACGCGTTCTCGCTGGTGACGACGACCGCGTCCGGGCCCCACGCGAACAACTGGTCATAGGTGTCGACGTACGGGATGCCCTGTTCGACGGCGAAGGCCAGACCGCGCGGGCCGGGGTCGGGCGCCGCGGCACCGTCGGGGTCGGCCGAGAGGACCTCGACATCCGGGAGGCTCTTGAGGATCCGTGCGTATGACGCTGCGTGGGTGTGGGCGAACGACGCGAGAGCGACCTTCATGCGGTTGCTCCGTTCCGGAAGGCGGACATCGAGACGGCTTGGCCGGTCGCCATGGATTCGCGGGCCGCCTCGGCCAGGTAGACCGCGGCCGCGCCGTCTTCGGCCGTCACCCGCGGGGGTGGACCGCCTCTGAGCGCTTGAGCGAACTCCCGCAGCTGTGTCAGGTACGGGCTCTCGTAGAGCGTTGACGCGGGTATGAGCAGGTCACCCGCCTCTGCCTCTTGCAGCTCTTCCTCGATGCCAGTCTGGACAGCAGACGAGTACTCGAGCTTCCCGCGCTCCCCCGCAATAGAGAAGCCAGAGCGGAACTTGGTACCAGTAGCGCCCCACGTCGCCCGTAGATGGCTAATCGCGCCACTGGTGTGCGTAAGCGTCACGTGTGCCGCCACGTTGACAGGGCTGATCCCATCCACGGTTGGCGGGCTCTGCACGGCGTACACGGTGTCCACCTCGCCACACGTCCACCGGGCCTGGTCGAGGTCGTGAACCATCAGGTCCATGATCACGCCACCAGAGCGGGCCACCTCCCGGTACCAACCTGCTACCGCCGGAGTGCTCGCCACCCGGAAGTAGCGCGCCACGGCCACCTTGCCGATCCGTCCCTCCTGTACGGCGGCATGGGCCGACGCGTACGCCGGGAAGTACCGGACAACGTGTGCCGGGTAGAGCCGTACCCCGGCCGCTATGGCCTTTGCGGACATCTCGGCGGCGTCCTCGGCCGTGAGCGACAGCGGTTTCTCACAGATGACGTCACGCCCTGCGCCAATCGCCTGCAGCGCGACCTGCTTGTGCGTCGGCGAAGGCGTGACGATGTCGACGAACTCCACCTCCGCCAGCAACTCGTCGTACGACGCGACAGCCTCCACGCCGTACTGTGCGGCGAACTCGGGTGCACCCGCCGCGGAGTGCACGAGGACGCGGGCGCCGAGGGCTTTCCAGGCGGCGATGTGGACGTGGGCGATATTGCCCGCGCCGATCAGGCCAACGGTCAGATCGTTCAGCAAGTCAGAGGTCCTTTACTTGAGTCCGGAGAACGCGATGCCTTCGACCACCCGGCGCTGCAGTACGACGAACAGCACCAGGATCGGCGCCATCGCCATCAGGGCCGCCGCCATCATGACGCCCACCGAGATACTGCCCTGGTACCCACTCAGCGTGGCGAGTCCCACCGCCAGCGGCATCCGCTCGGGTGACGAGCTGACGACCAGCGGCCAGAGCAGATCACCCCATGAGGTGAGCGTGGTGATGATGGCCAGTGAGATCAGGCCGGGTTTGGCGACCGGCAGCACTACTCGCCAGAACGTCTGCCACGGGTTGCAGCCGTCGAGCCGGGCGGCCTCCTCCAGCTCGACCGGGATCGACCGGAAGAACTGCATCATCAGGAAGGTGCCGAACGCGCTGAAGATGCCGGGGGCAACGATGCCCTGGATCGTGTCCAGCCAGCCCAGCTTCTGGATCAGCTGGTACTGCGGGATCAGGTAGACCTGAGACGGCACCATCAGGATCGACAGGATCAACGCAAGCAGTACGCCTTTGAGCCGGAACCGCATCCGCGCGAAGGCGTAGCCGGCCATCGAGCAGAGCACCAACTGGCCGATGGTCCGGGCCGAGGTGACCGCCACCGAGACCCAGAACTGGTCGAGGAACGGCAGCCGCTCGAAGACCTCGACGAAGTTCCGCCATTCGATGCCGCCGGGCACGAGGTCGGGCGGTACGGCGGTCGCCTCGGCCTGGGTCGAGATCGAGAGCTTGAGCTGCCAGATGAACGGGAACATCATCACCAGACTGCCGACGATGAGCACGACGTGCGCCCAGCGATTGCTGCCTTTAGTCATAACTCACCCACCGGCGCTGGAAGCGGAACTGGAACAACGTCAGCAGCCCGACCACCAGCAGGATCAGGACGGCGACGGCAGCGCCGTACCCGCGCTCGTTGTTATCGAAGGCGGCGTTGTAGAAGAGGAAGACCAGTGACTGGGTCTTCGGCATCACCGGGTTCGTCGGGCCGAGCAGCGCGAACAACATGTCGAACAGCTGGAAGCCGGCGATCGTGGTGATGACCGAGAGGAAGAAGATCGACGGCGTCAGCAACGGCACGGTGATCGCCCGGAACTGCTGCAACCGGCCGGCGCCGTCGAGCGCGGCCGCCTCGTACAGCTCGGAGGGGATGCCCTTGAGCCCGGCCGACAGCACGATCAGGTTGAACCCGATCGACATCCACAACCCGACCAGGCCGACCGCGACCAACGCGAACCACTCGGTCGAGATCCACGTCGGGCCGTCGATCCCGATCACCCCGAGGGCCTGGTTGAGTACGCCGTAGTCGCCGTTGTAGATGATCCGCCAGACCAGCGAGATGGCCGTCGGCATCGCGACGTACGGCAGGAAGAACAGGGTGCGGTAGACCATCGCGAAGCGCAGGCCCGGGCGGTTCATCAGGCTCGCGAAGACCACCGCCAACGGGATGCCGAGCAGCACGATCGCGGTGTAGACGACGGTGTTGAGGATCGCCCGATAGACCTCGCCGTCGGCGACGAGCCGGCTGTAGTTCTCAGCGCCGACCCAGGTGCTGCCGCCGAACGGCCCGATCTCGGTGAAACTGTCGTACAGCGTCTTACCCAACGGCCACAGGTAGAAGACGAGCACCCCGGCGAACGTCGGCCCGACAAAAAGCCAGGGCCAGCGGCCGTCGGACTTCACTTCTCCTTGCCCAGTGCCTCGTCCATTTTGGCGGCGACCTCCGCGCCGACCTCGGACATCGGCTTGTCGCCACCGAGGGCCGGGAGGATCAGGTCGGTCTCGAGCTTGTTCCAGACGGCGGTGTCCTTGCTGACCGGATACGGCTCGGAGTACTGCGCGGCCGCGTCGATGAACGTCTGCAACGCGTACGGCGCGGACTTCACGAAGTCGGTCTGAGTCCCGTTGTACGCCGGGTTGGCGGCGCCCGCCTTCGCCTGGATCAGAGCGGCCTCCTTGCCACCGAGGAACGAGAGGAACGCGGCCGCCGCCTCCGGGCTCTTCGTCTTGGCGCTCATCACGTTGCCGATGCCGTGGATGACGGTCTTGCGGTCACCACTAGGGGCCTTGGGCAACGGCAGGATGGCCAGATCGTCCTTGACCGGCGACTTGAGCGCGGCCGAGACGAGCCAGTTGCCGTTCCACATCATCGCGGCCTTGCCGGCGAAGAACCGGTCGCGCCCGCGGATGTCGGCGCCCTGGGCCGCACTCGGGGTGTAGCCCTGCTTGACCATGTCCGACCAGAACTGCAGCGCCTCGACCGTCTTGGCATCGCCGAACCCGGACTTGCCGTCCTTGATGATGTGGCCGCCATTGCTGAGGATCGCCGGGTACCAGTTGCCCTGGTTCCCCAATTCGTCACCAGTGGCGAAGATGCCCTTGGGCCCGAGCGCCGTCTTCAGCTTGGCCGCGGTGGACTTGTAGTCGTCCCAGGTCCACTCGGCCGTCGGCGCGGCCACGCCGGCGTCCGCGAAGAGCTTCTTGTTGTACCAAAGGGCGATCGTGTCGAAGTCCTTCGGAACGCCGAACTGGGTGCCGTCGAGCGAGTAGAGGTCGTTGAGCGCCTGCGGGTAGTTCTTGGCGTCGGCGAGGTTGGCGACCGGCGCGAGCTGCTTGTTCGCCGCGAAGAGCTGGAAGTTCGGGCCGTTCATCCAGAACACGTCGGGCAGGTTGTCGCTGGAGGCCTGCGTCTTCAGCTTGGTGAAGTACTGGTCGAAGGTGGCCAGCGAGATCGAGACCTTCACGCCCGGATAGGTCTGGTTGAAGGCCTTCACGACCTCCTGCATGGCGGGCTGCTGGTTCACGTCCCAGATGGCGTACGTGATGTCGCCTTTGACCTGGGCCGGGTCGTCCGGGACCTTCACGTCACCGGCACCGGAACCGCCCTCACCGCCGCATGCCGTGAGTACGGCGAGGAGGGTGGTGAGAGTGATGAGGAACTTGGGGGTGCGCATCAACTGTCTCCTTGCCGTAAAGCATGAACATGGAAGGCGTATTCCGCGGACAGTTAGTTACAGTTCATTCGTTTCTATCACTGCGCGCTAGTGCTCGCAATGGCTATCTCATGGACACCGGTTCAGCTATTTGCGCGGTTTTACCTAGGTTTGACGTGACAAAGAGGGGTGATGTGACCCTCGTCCCCTTGGCCTGTCGGTGGTGACGGGCAGAATGTGCCGGTGACCGAAGCCACCGCCGCCCCGACCGCCCTCGGTTCGACGACTCCTGGTGCCGTCGTGCACCCGGGAGGTACCACCTTCACGCTGTGGGCACCCGACGCCGAGCGCGTCGAACTGACCCTGCTCGACGACGGCGGCAACCACCGCAATCTCGACCTGCAGCACATCGGGGAGTACTGGTCGGCCGACGTGCCCGATGTCGGCCACGGCCAGCGCTACGGCTATCGCGTGCACGGCCCGTTCGAGCCGACCCACGGCCTGCGCTACAACCCGGCCAAACTGCTGCTCGATCCGTATGCCCGGGCCATCGACGGCTCCCTCGATTTCGCCAGCCCGCTGATCTACGACTCCTCCGACGGCGACTCGGCCGGCCACGTGCCGGTCGGCGTGGTGGTCGAGTCGAGCGATCCGCCGCCGCCGATCAGCCGCCCGGTGCGCTGGGGCGAGACCGTCATCTACGAGTTGCACGCGCGCGGCTTCACGATGACCCATCCTGACGTGCCTCCGGCGCTGCGCGGGACATATGCCGGGCTCGCGCATCCGTCGGTGATCGGCTATCTCAAGGACCTCGGCGTCACCTCGATCGAGTTGCTGCCGATCCACCACTCGGTCACCGAGCCGGGGATCGCCGCCCGCGGCCTGCCGAACTACTGGGGCTACAACACCCTCGGCTTCTTCGCGCCCCATGCGCCGTACGCCGCGGCCAGGTCGGACGGCGGCCAGGTGGCGGAGTTCAAGGCGATGGTCGCGGCGTACCACGAGGCCGGGCTCGAGGTCATTCTCGACGTAGTGTTCAACCACACGGCCGAGGGCGGTTTCGACGGCCCGACGCTGAGCCTGCGCGGTATCGACAACCGGGTGTACTACCGCCTCGGCAACAGCGGCGCGATGTACGACGTGACCGGCACGGGCAACTCCGTCGACACCTCGCACCCACAGGTCCGCCGCCTCATCCTCGACTCGCTGCGTTATTGGGTGACCGAGATGGGCGTGGACGGGTTCCGCCTCGACCTGGCGGTGACGCTGATCCGCAACGAGCGGCACGAGGTGGACCTCGAACACCCTTTTCTCACCGAGATCGCGGCCGATCCGGTGCTGCGCAAGGTCAAACTCATCTCCGAGCCGTGGGACGTAGGCCATTTCGGCTACCAACTCGGCAACTTCGGCACCCCGTGGTCGGAGTGGAACGGCAAGTACCGCGACGCCGTTCGCGACATCTGGCGCGGCCACTCGCACACCGTGCAGGACCTCGCCTACCGCCTCTCCGGCTCCAGCGACCTGTACGGCGACGACGGCCGCCATCCGTATGCGTCGATCAACTTCATCACCGCGCACGACGGCTTCACCCTGCGGGATCTCGTCAGCTATGACCGCAAGCACAACGAGGCCAACCGCGAAGGCAACCGCGACGGCACCGACGACAACCGCTCCTGGAACTGCGGTGTCGAGGGCGAGACCAATGACCCTGCGGTGAACGCGTTGCGTCGTCGGCAGGCGGCCAACCTGATGTCCACGCTATTGCTGTCCACCGGCGTCCCGATGATCACCGCCGGCGACGAGTGCGGGCGGACCCAAGGCGGCAACAACAACCCGTACTGCCAGGACAACGAGATCTCCTGGTTCGACTGGACCCTGCCGACGTCTCGCGAGTGGCGTGGACAGTTCGAGCTGACCCGGAATGTGCTGGCGCTTCGAGGGAAGCACCCGGCGTTGCGGCAATGGCACTACTTCAAGGGCCGCCCGGTGGTCGAGGGCGGTCGCAAGGACTTGTCGTGGATCGCGCCGCATGGTGGCGAGATGACCGAGGCCGACTGGCACGACCCGTCGCTTCGCACGCTCGGCATGTTCCTGGCCGGCGACGCGCTGCGCGGCACGGACGGCGAGGGCAACCGCTTGACCGACCACTCGTTCCTGCTCGCTCTCAACGCCACGCCCGAAACCCGCCGAGTCGTCGTACCGGATGCTTCTTGGGCCCCGGCGTACGAGGTCGTCCTCGACACCAGCCGCTCCGGCATCACCGAAGTCGAAGCCGGCGCAACCGTCAACCTGGAACCCCGCTGCCTAGTCCTACTCGCCGCCCTCTAACCTCCCCTTCCGATCATCGGGCCCTTGTGACACGGCGTGTCGCCCATCATCGGTCCCCTCTGACCAAAGGCGCGGGCCCTTCCCACTTTGCATTCATTCGTCGGAATCCGCCCTCACCCGACTGCCAACCCGCACCGGTCCGCTGTGGCCAGAGGGCGGATTCCGACGAATGAATGCAAAGTGATGGTTGACCTTGCCTCGGGTTCTTTGACCTTGACCTTGGGGTAGGGGCCAGACTTCCTGGCATGGATGCACTGACGATCGGGGAGTTCGGGCGCCGGGCGGGGTTGTCGCAAAAGGCCCTTCGGCTGTACGACGAATCCGGCCTGCTGCCGCCGGCGTCAGTCGATCCGTCGAACGGGTATCGCCTGTACTCGCCGTCGCAGCTCGAACGCGCCCGGCGGATCAGCGTGCTGCGGCAGCTGGGGATGCCGCTCGCCACCGTCACCGACGTACTGCGTGGGACCGACGAAGAGGCTGCGCACCAGTTGGACCGTTGGTGGCACGAGCAGCAGGCCGAAGTCGCTGCGCGGAAGAGTGCGCTCGAGTGGATCCGGGCCCGGTTCACCCGGACCGGTGGGGATTTTCCGGCGCGGCCGGTGAGTACTCGGGACGTGCCGGATACCAAGATCGCGTCGATCCGTACGTCGACCGATCAGCCTGGGTTGGTTGGCGAGATCGTCGGCAATACGACGTACATCTGTGAGCACCTTGCCGCCGCCGGTGTTGCGATGACTGGCGAGAGCTGGGTGATTTACCACGGGTACGTGACGCCGGACAGCGCGGGCGAGATCGAGATCTGCGTGCCATTTGAGGGTACGGCGGACCCGCGTGGGCCGATCGCGCTGCGGGTCGAACCGGCGCATACCGAAGCCTTTTGCACGATCAGCCGGGACGAGTGTTTCTTCCCGCGCATCATGTTCGCCTACGACCTGCTCGAGGTGTGGATCGCCGACTCCGCACTCCCCCGCGCCGGCTCCGTACGCGAGATCTACCTGCCCGCTTTCATGGCCGGTCCCACCGACCAGCCGAGCGTGCACATCGCCCAACCTGTTTCCCGCTAGTTGCTAGGAGCAACCATGCCTACGCTGGATGACTACGCCCGCCAGTCCGTCTACAGCGACCCTGGCCCGTACGTCGGCCTGATCGACGCCTTGCCGTCGGACCTGCCGGGGATCGGCGAAGTCGTACGCAACACGCTGATCCACTATCGCGGCGGCGGTATCGAGTTCACCGGCGACCGCCTCGCGGAGATCGACAACCGCTGGATCGACACCCTGCTCACCGTCGACCAGAACCGCAATGGTTGTGAGCTGGCGGTGCCGCGCGAGTCTTTCGACCGAGTGGTCGGCTGCTGCCGCGACTACACCCTGCTGACGGTCTCCGCCCTTCGCCACAAGGGCATCCCGGCCCGGAGCCGAATCGGCTTCGCCACGTACTTCGCGCCGGACTTCAACCACGACCACGTAGTCACCGAATACTGGAACGGCTCCCGCTGGGTCTGGGCCGACACCCAACTGGACCCTGCCGGCGACTGGTCGTTCGACCCGTTGGACCTGCCGCCTGGCGTAATGCTCAGTGCTGCCCAGGTGTGGACCGACTACCGCAAGGGCCTGATCGACCCCGACCTGTACGGCGCGACCGACGACCTCAAGGGCCCCTGGTTCATCCGCGACTACGTCTACCTGGAACTAGCCCACCGCATGCGCGACGAACTCCTCCTCTGGGACATCTGGGGCGAAATGTCCGCCGACCTCCCCGAAGACCTAACCCCCACCGACACCCTCGCCACCCTTCTCCTAGCCGCCGACACCGCCGACACCGCCGACGCCGACGCCACTCTTACGGCCCTTTACGTCCCACCCCTCCGGCCCACCGCCACCATCCAGACACTCTCCCCCACCGGCCACCACCGCCCCACACCTCTCCGAACGCCTTCCTCCCTCCGCTGATTCGCCCGTATCCGCTCTTGCGTTGATCCGCCTGCCCCCACTCTTGCGTTGATCCGCCTGCCCCCACTCTTGCGTTGATTCGTCTGCATCCGCTCGCCCCCTTACGCGGCGGGTCGATTGGTCGCGGGCGTGGGCGGGCGGATTCGGACGAATCAACGCTAAACGCCTGCCCGGTAAGGACTTTTCGGCCGGGTGGAGTCTGACCGGGTTAGGCGGCCGGTTCGCTGCCGCATCAGGTGGTGCCGGTTCGCTGCCGCGCCGGGGTGCACCGCGTCCCGCCGCGTCGAGTCGCGGCGAAACGCTCACCGCGTGGACCTGGCGGGCGCAAACCCGGACGGCGGCAGAGGCTTAGGGGACCGTGGCGTGGATACGATTGGGGGCATGTCGAGTCCGGAGGAGCCGCGACCAGAGCGCGAGGTGAGTGCCGAGAGGCTCCTCGCGGAGATGGCGACGCATGAACGGCGCCGGCGCAAGGCAGTGCTCGGCCTTGGACTCGTGACCTTGGTGCTGGTCGTTGTATCGACCTGGCTGGCAGTGGACCTCATCATCTCGTCGGGACCAGGCGGCGGAACTGATCCAGAGCCGTTCCCTGTGCCCGGGTCGGACAGTGCCGGTTATGCAGCGGCGCCAGGAATCGGCCTGATCCTGGTGCTCTCGGTGTTGCTCGCATCGGTGGTCACCGGCCTGCTGCGGAGTCAGCGACATCGGCCCACGCAGACCGACGTTCGCGCCATGCGTACCGCTGACGCGGCCTGGGCGGAGATCGTGCTGCAGAAGCGGCCCCGGACGAACATCTTCCGACCTGGAGAGGGCCGGGCGTGACGGATGGTGGAGTGGCCCGGCAGAAGAGCTGGCCACCTGCCTCCGATGCGAAGGCTCGCCAGATTCTGCGCGAGCACGCGCTAGAGCTGTACGAGGAGGCAGAACGGGTCGCCCATCGTTCCGGCTCGGACTCGGTATCGGCAAGTTACGTCGAGCAGGCTGCGCACACCGTCAGAATCCGTCGTACCAGCGGTGGCTGGACCGATGTCCTGTTGTCGGCCGGCACCGCCATCCTCGGCCTCGGCGGCGGAGCGATGCTGGCATTCGTGGCCGAGGACAGCGACCCAGGGGCCGGGATGCTCTTGCTCTCGGTCGTCCTCGTCATGGTCGGAGTAGGCATGACGGCCGTCGGCGGCACCGCCAAATGGCTCCGCTCCTGACAAACAACAACGCCCTCCCAAAGCTCAGGGAGGGCGTTGTCGCTTACAGGTAGTTAGAACTCAGTCCCGGCAGGAACGTCGGGGGTGGAAGGGGCGGTCGCCAGGCCGAGTTCGGCTGACGTCGCCAGGAGCGGGTGGGTGGGAAGCGCCCGGACGGTGTAGCCGAAGGCCCCCGTGCGGTCCAGTTTGAGGTCGCCCTCGAACCGGTGGCGGTTGTCGTCGTAGGACTCCGCGAGGTGGAGCGATACCGCGACGGCGTCCGTGATCTCGTCGGACGAATCCACCCGGCCGTGGAGGGCCTGGACGTCGAGGTCCGTCGGGTTCAAGCCGGCCGGCAGGGTGACGAAGGCGCGCACGCCCACCGTCGTACCCAGCTGAGGCACGTCACCAAGACCCTGCAGCTCCACGTGGTCGACGCGGACCTCGGGCCAGGCAGCGCGCACCTTCGCCTTCCAGACAGCCAGGTCGCGCGCACCGTCGTACGTCTCGTTGAGTTTGTGCGAGGCCTCGGCGGCCGGCACGTACAGCTTCTGGACGTAGTCGCGGACCATTCGGGTGGCGAGCACCTTCGGGCCGAGCTCCTTGATGGTGTGCCGGAGCATCTCGATCCAGCGGGCGGGCGTCTTGCCGTCGTAGAAGCGCGGCGCGACCTGCTTCTCGATCAGGTCGTACAGCGCCTTGGCCTCGAGGTCGTCCCGGCGGTCAACGTCGTCGACACCCTCGGCGGACGGGATCGCCCAGCCGAACTCGTCGTCGTACCACTCGTCCCACCAGCCGTCGCGGATCGACAGGTTGAGGGCGCCGTTGAGGGCGGCCTTCATCCCGGACGTGCCGCACGCCTCGTAGGGACGGAGCGGGTTGTTCAGCCAGACGTCGCAACCCGGGTACATCGGCTGGGCCAGCGCGATGTCGTAGTCCGGCACGAACACGATGCGGTGCCGGACCTCGGGGTCGTCGGCGAAACGCACCATCTCCTGGATCAGCTTCTTGCCACCCTCGTCGGCGGGGTGAGCCTTACCGGCGATGACGATCTGGATCGGCCGCTCCGGGTGCAGCAGCATCGCCTTCAACCGCGCGGGGTCGCGCAGCATCAGGGTGAGGCGCTTGTACGACGGAACGCGGCGGGCGAATCCCATCGTCAGCACGTCCGGGTCGAGGATCTCGTCCACCCAGCCGAGCTCGGCCTCGCTGGCGCCACGGTTCACCCAGGACGCGCGGACGCGGGACCGGGTGTCGTCGATGAAGCGCTGGCGCAGGATCCGCTTGGTGTCCCAGAGCTGGTCGTCCGAGACCTGGTCGAGCGCGTCGAACATGGTCTCGCTATCGCCCTCGGAGGCGGCCGCGTGGGTCAGCTCCGAGATCTCGCGCGCCACCCAGGTCGGCGCGTGCACGCCGTTGGTGATCGAGCTGATCGGTACGTCGACCGGGTCGAAGCTCGGCCACAGCCCGGCGAACATGCCGCGGCTGACCACACCGTGCAGCTGGGAGACGCCGTTGGCGCGCTGCGCGAGGCGAAGGCCCATCACGGCCATGTTGAAGACGGACGGGTCGCCGCCCTCGAAGTCCTCGCAACCGAGCGCGAGGATCCGGTCCACCGGAACGCCCTCGCCGAAGGCGTCCGGCGAGAAGTGCTGCTGGATGAGCTCCTGCGGGAACCGGTCGATACCGGCGGGAACGGGCGTGTGGGTGGTGAAGACCGTGCCGGCCCGGGCCACCTCCAGCGCGGTGTCGAAGTCGAGACCCTCGTCGACCGACAGCTCGCGGATGCGCTCGATGCCGAGGAAGCCGGCGTGGCCCTCGTTGGTGTGGAAGACCTCGGGCGCGGGCGTGCCGTTGATCCGGCAGTACTCGCGGACGGCGCGGACGCCACCGACGCCGAGCAGCAGCTCCTGCAGCAGGCGGTGCTCGGTGGTACCGCCGTACAGCCGGTCGGTCACCTCACGCTCGGCGGACTCGTTGTCCTCGATGTCGGAGTCGAGCATCAGCAACGGCACCCGGCCGACCTGGGCGACCCAGATCTGCGCGCCGAGTTTGCGGCCGCCCGGCAGGGTCACGCTGATCGTGGCGGGCTCGTCGCCGTCACGCAGCTGGCTGATCGGCAGATCATCGGGATCCACCAACGGGTAACGCTCCTGCTGCCAGCCCTCGCGGTTCAGCGACTGAACGAAGTAGCCGTGCCGGTAGAGCAGGCCGACCCCGATCAGCGGTACGCCGAGGTCGCTCGCGGCCTTGAGGTGGTCGCCGGCCAGGATGCCGAGACCGCCGGAGTACTGCGGCAGCACGTGCGTGATGCCGAACTCCGGGGAGAAGTAGGCCACCGCGCTGACGGCGCTGCCCGCCTCGGTCTGGAACCAGCGCTGCCCACCGACGTACTCGTTGAGGTCGGCAACGGCCAGCTCGAGCCGGCGCAGGAACGCACCGTCACCGGCCAGTTGCTCCAGCCGGGCGGCCGAGACCTCGCCGAGGAGGCGGACCGGATCGCCGCCGGTGGCCCGCCACAGCTGGGCGTCCACCGCCTCGAAAACGTCCTGGGTATCCGGGTGCCAGGCCCATCGCAGGTTGTTGACCAGTGTGCCGAGACCGGTCAACGGCTCGGGCAGGACTGGGCGGACGGAGAATCGTCGTATCGCTCGCACCGGGACACCGTACTAGCCCTCCCCGCGCTGGCACACAGGTGGGATGCATCTATTTTGCAACACAAGCAAAATCTTGCAGTGCTTGACCTGGCATCCCGTAAAAGAGGTGGCATCGATCAAGCCACCTCTTTTACGGGACAGTTCTGCGCCTCAGTGGGTACGGGAACCGATAGCGTTACACCTGGTCATTACATCTACCCGGAAGAAGCGAAGGTCAACTCTCGCCTTGACGTCCTCCACCCACCTGAAGGCGGGGGATTCCAACCCACCACCCGAAGGTAGCGAGATGAGGTTCGCGGATCGTAGCCGTGCCCACTGCGCAAGAAGGCTCACCGCGCTGCCACGGCCCGTCTGGCCGCAGTCACCGCAAGGTCCAACTATGGTGCTTGTACTGGCCGCTTGGTTCTCGCGGACCAGCACCACAAACCTAACCGACACCCCCGACAAAACCTGAATGGAGGGACCGGCGCTTCCTCCCCGCCCTGACGGACGGGGTTTCACGCCGGACAATCGATGACAGGCCGCATCCCGATCACCGACGTCAGCCCGACCGTCGACAACGGGGCTTATCCCGCCAAGGCGGCGGTCGGCGAAACCTTCACCGTAGGGGCGACCGTGTTCCGGGAGGGACACGATTCCGTCAACGCGAACGTCGTACTCACCTCACCGAGCGGGCAGACCCGGCGAATGCTGATGGTCCCGCTCGGCCAGGGCACCGACGACTGGCAGGTCGAAGTGGTGCTCGCCGAGCCCGGCCCGTGGACGTTCGCGGTCGAGGGCTGGAGCGATCCGTACGGCACCTGGCGGCACGCGGCCGAGATCAAGATCCCCGCGGGCATCGACGTCGACCTGGTCTTCGCCGAGGGCGCGGCGTTCTTCGATCGCGCCGCGGCCGGGGTGCCGCCCGCGGTCCGAGTCGACCGGGCCACGCTGAGCGATGCCGCGCAGGCCGTCGCGAACCCGGCCCTTCCGCCCGAGGCTCGCCTGGCCGCCGGTACGTCGCCGCAGGTCGTCGGCGCGCTCAGCCGGTATCCCGTCCGCGAGCTGATCACGGCCTCCGCGGCGTACCCGATCTGGGTCGACCGCAAGCGCGCGCTGTACGGCTCGTGGTACGAGTTCTTCCCGCGCTCGGAGGGCGCGCGGTACGACGAGGGGGCCGGGCGCTGGATCTCCGGCACGTTCGAGACCGCCGCGCAGCGCCTCGACGCGGTGGCCGCGATGAACTTCGACATCCTTTACCTGCCGCCGATCCACCCGATCGGGAAGTCGTTCCGCAAGGGCCCGAACAACACGCTCGACCCGAAGCCGGGTGACCCGGGTTCGCCGTGGGCGATCGGTTCGTCCGAGGGCGGGCACGACGCGATCCACCCCGAGCTCGGCACGTTCGAGGACTTCGACGCGTTCGTCAGCAGGGCCCGCGAGGTCGGCCTGGAGGTCGCGATCGACCTTGCCCTGCAGGCCTCGCCGGACCACCCGTGGGTGGAGGAACACCCGAAGTGGTTCAGCGTCCGGGCCGACGGCTCCATCGCGTACGCCGAGAACCCGCCGAAGAAGTACCAGGACATCTACCCGATCAACTTCGACAACGATCCCGAGGGCATCTACGCCGAGGTGCTGCGGGTCGTGAAGCTGTGGATCGCGCATGGCGTGACGGTTTTCCGCGTCGACAACCCGCACACCAAGCCGGTCAACTTCTGGGAGTGGCTGCTCGGCGAGGTGCGCAAGACCGACCCGGACGTGCTGTTCCTGTCCGAGGCGTTCACGCGCCGGCCGATGATGCGCGAGCTCGCGAAGGTCGGGTTCCACCAGTCGTACACCTACTTCACCTGGCGCAACGAGAAGTGGGAGCTCGAGGAATACCTGGAGGAGATGACCAAGGAGACCGGCCATTTCCTGCGGCCCAACTTCTTCGTCAACACCCCGGACATCCTCACCGCTTACCTGCAGTACGGCGGCCCGGGCGCCTTCAAGATCCGCGCGGCCATCGCGGCCACCTCGTCTCCTAGCTGGGGCGTGTACGCCGGGTTCGAGTTGTTCGAGCACGTCGCGTTGCGGCCCGGCTCGGAGGAATACCTCGACACCGAGAAGTTCCAGCTCCGCCCGCGCGACTTTGCGGCAGCCGAGGCCGAGGGGCGCTCGCTCGCGCCGTACATCACCAAGCTGAACGACATCCGCCGTCGCCACCCGGCCCTGCAGGAGTTGCGCAACCTGACCCTGCACCAGGTGGACGACGAGGCGATCAGCTGCTGGTCGAAGCGCACCACCGGGCCGGACGGTCACAGCGACATCGTCATCGTGGTCGTCAACACCGACCCGCACACCGTTCGCGAAAGCCTGGTCAATCTCGACATGGCCGCACTCGGCATGCGCCCCGAGGACACCTTCACCGTGCACGACGAGATCACCGGCGCGACCTGGCGCTGGGGCCGCCAGAACTACGTCAAACTCGACCCCAACGGCGAACCCGCCCACATCCTCGCCGTCCGCCGCGGCCAAGCCTGACCTGGTCTAGAACCACCGGCACCCGGTTCAGCCTGTACGGCGTACCGGGTTCTGGTGGTCGGTCAGGCGGAAGCCGATGCCGCGGACGGCGTCGATGGTGACGGCGTTGCCGAGGTCGGCGAGTTTGCGGCGCAGGCGTTTGACCAGGGAGTGCACGTCCGCCGTACTGCGTAGGTGGCCCGTGCCCCAGACCGCTTGGTGCAACGCCTCGTAGGTCCAGACCTGGAGGGGTTCGGTGAGCAAGTGCGTCAGCAGGTCGCGTTCGAGCATGGTGAGCGGTACCTCGCGATCGCTCCAGCTCGCGACCAGGCGATCCGCGTCGACCTTGAGGCCGTCCGGTTCGGGCTCGGGCTCGATCACGGCCGGCGGGCTGGGCTTTCCCTCGTCAAGGAGGCGGCGGAGTTCGTCCAGACCGGAGACCATCAGCAGCGGGCCGACGCCGTCGAGCAGCTCGGCCAGGCGCATCCGTTGCTCCGGATCGGCGCTCACCGCGATCAGCAACGGCAGCGACTCCCCCTCGGGACGGCCGGATCCACCCACTGGCACTTCTCCCCCGGTTGCCCCACGCACGGAGGCAACGATGTCAACAGCTGCCCGAAATCGTCAATGAATTGACAATGATTGGCAAAAACCTGCATTTCTGCCTCGACGGTTAGTGACAAGTTGCTCACGTGGGGTGCTTGTTGGCATCACTCTGTGACACATAAGGTCCACAGCAGGTCACGACTGTCATCCGGTCTGGCTCTGGGCGCTGAATGATCGTTCCGAACCGGTTCATCTGCCGGTGGGCGGTCTTCTGTCCCCTTTCTCCATGGCTCGGGGGAGTTCACGGAGTCGTACAAGGAGGGGCTGCAGAACCATGTCATCACGCAACCGAAGAAGGGGCATCGCCAGATCACTGGTGAGTGCCATCGCCGCCGCGGCCGTCGTCGCGACGAGTCTGGCGGCCACAAGTGTGGGCGCACAGGCCGCACCTCAGGCGGACCCGCCGCCCGCCGCGGAGAAGATCAAGCCTGAACTGACCAAGGCCTTGCAGGCCAAAATGGCCACGGACTTCTGGGTCCGCTTCGGCGACCAGGCCGATCTGAGCCAGGCCGGCCGGATCACCGACTGGAACGAGCGCGGCACCGCCGTCGCCGCCGCCCTGCGCAAGACCGCGGCGGAGAGCCAGGCGAAGGTCCGTGCCGAACTCGACGGCATGCACCTGAAGTACGAGGCCTTCTGGGGCACCAACGCCATCAAGGTGTCGGGCGGCTCGATGGCGCACGTACAGAAGCTGGCCGCGTTCTCCGAGGTCGAGGGCCTCTACGCGCCGGTCCAGTACGTGGCGCCGAAGGTCGACAAGGACACCTCCGGCGACCACACCACCATGGCGGTGGAGTGGGGTATCGCCAACATCAACGCCGACGACGTGTGGTCGACGTACGGCGCCAAGGGTGCCGGCATCGTGATCGCGAACATCGACACCGGGGTGCAGTTCGACCACCCGGCGCTGGTGAACCAGTACCGCGGCAAGAAGGCCGACGGCACGTTCGACCACAACTACAACTGGTTCAACGCGGCCGGCACCTGTGCCGCGGCGCCTTGTGACGCCAACGGGCACGGCACCCACACGATGGGCACCATGGCCGGTTCCGACGGTGGCGCGAACCAGATCGGGGTGGCTCCCGACGTCAAGTGGATCGCCGCGAACGGGTGCTGCCCGAGCGACGCCGCGCTGATCACGTCGGGCCAGTGGATGCTCGAGCCGACCAACCTCGCCGGGCAGAACCCGGACGCGAGCAAGCGGCCGAACATCATCAACAACTCGTGGGGCAGCCAGCAGCCGTCCAACGACCCGTTCATGGAGGACATCGCCCTCGCATGGGAGGCGTCCGGCATCTTCGGGATGTGGGCCAACGGCAACAGTGGTGCGCTGGGTTGCCAGTCGAGTGGTTCGCCGGGCAGCCGGATCATCAACTACTCGGCCGGTAACTACGACATCAACAACAACATCAACAACGGCTCGGGCCGTGGCACCGGTCAGGACGGCGAGATCAAGCCGAACATCTCCGCGCCCGGTACCAACGTCCGCTCCGCCATTCCCGGCAGCGGCTACGCCAACTTCAGCGGTACGTCGATGGCCTCCCCGCACGTCGCGGGCGCGATCGCGCTGCTCTGGTCCGCGGCGCCCAGCCTGGTCGGCAATGTCGCGGCCACCAAGGCGCTGCTCGACAACACCGCGAGCGACAAGGACAGCGCCCAGTGCGGCGGCACCGCGGACGACAACAACGTCTACGGTGAGGGCCGGCTCGACGCCCTCGCGCTGCTCAACGCGGCCCCGATCGGCGACACCGGCACCCTGACCGGCAAGGTCACCAACACCGCCACCGGTGCGGGTATCGCCGGCGCCACCATCACCGTCACCGGCCCGACCGAGCGTCAGCTCACCACCGGCGCCGATGGCACCTACACCACCCAGGTCACCGCCGGCGACTACTCACTCGCGGTCGCGGCGTTCGGCTTCAAGTCGGTCACCGGTACCGCCACAGTGACCGCGAACGCGACCACTACCAAGGACTTCGCGCTCGAGTCCGCCCCGACCGTCAACGTCGGTGGCACCATCACGGACGGCTCCGGCCACGGCTGGCCGCTGTACGCGAAGGTGACCGTCGAGGGCCCGGGTGGCGTGTTCGACTTCACCACGCCGACCAACGGCCGGTACAGCTTCCAGGTGCCGTCCAACGCGACGTACAACGTCAAGATCGAGTCGCAGATCCCCGGCTACGAGACGGTCACCAAGCCCGTCGTCGTGGGTGCGGGTAACGCCACTCTGAACGTCGCCGTGCCCGTTCGCGGTGACTCCTGCCTCTCGGCTCCCGGTTACGTCAACGGTTCGGACGGCGTCTACGAGACGTTCGAGTCCGGCGCGGCGCCGACCGGCTGGACCGTCGTCGACAACCAGGTGCCGGCCAACGGCCAGGTGTGGACCTTCAACAACCCGGGCAACCGGGCCAACCTGACCGGCGGCAGCGGCAAGTTCGCGATCGCCGACAGCGACAAGTACGGCTCGGGCGGCAAGCAGAACACCTCGCTGGTCAGCCCGAAGGTGGACCTGACCGCGGTTGCCGCTCCGGTGATCAAGTTCGGCCAGGACTTCAACTACCTGGGCGGCGAGAAGGCCAACGTCGAGCTTTCCATCGACGGCGGCGCCACCTGGGAGACCGTGCTGACGCAGGCCACGGCCGACGTCCGCGGCGTCAAGGAGATCGCCATCCCGCAGGCGGCCGGTAAGGCCGAGGTACAGGTGCGCTTCCACTACTTCGACGCCTCGTACGACTGGTGGTGGCAGGTCGACAACGTACTGATCGGCAGCAAGGTCATCTGCCAGCCGGTCAACGGCGGTCTGGTCACCGGACACGTCACCGACACCAACACCGGTGCGGCCGTGAACGGCGCGGTCGTCACCAGTGGCGACAAGCCGGCCGAGACCACCACCACGGTCTCAACCCCGGCCGACACCGGTCTGGCGGACGGCTTCTACTGGCTGTTCTCCTCGGTCACGGGTTCGCACCCGTTCACCGCGAAGGCCGGCAACTACACCAGCAAGACCACCGCGGTTGATGTCGAGGCCGACTGGACCACCCTGGCGAGCTTCGCGCTCGACGCGGGCCGGCTCAGCGTCAGCCCCGGCACCATCGAGACCACCCTGCGGATGCCGACCGGCAAGACCACCAAGTCCTTCACCGTGACCAACACGGGTAAGGCGCCGGTGGACGTCGAGTTCGGTGAGGTCGAGGGCGACGTCGAGATCCTCGGCGCCGACGGCAGCCGCAAGACCCGGTCCGAGATCGAGCAGTCCGAGGGCGCTCCCCTGCAGCGGTTGCAGGTGGCCACCTCGTTCGGTCAGAAGCTGAACGGCAAGATGCCGGTGCCGGCCGCGAAGCCCGGTATCAGCGCCGACCCGTGGGCGGGTATCTCCAACTACCCGTCGACCGTGATGGACAACCGCACGGTCAGCCTCGACGGCAAGATCTACTCCATCGCGGGTGGCAACGGCTCGGCCTCCAGCGCCAACAACTATGTGTACGACCCGGCCGCGAAGACCTGGACGGCCATCGCGCCGCTGCCGGGTGCTCGTAACGCGGTCACGGCCGGCGCCGTCGGTGGCAAGATCATCGTCAGCTCCGGTTGGGGCGCCTCCGGTCCGGACGCGGCGACCTGGTCGTACGACCCGGCTGCCAACGCCTGGACCGCGGTGAAGGCCAACCCGGCACCGCGTGCGGCCGCCGGCCAGGCCGTGCTCGACGGCAAGCTGTACGCGATCGGTGGCTGCACCACGGCCGCCTGTACCCCGATGTCCAACACCGTGGTGCGCTACGACCCGGCGTCCGACACCTGGGAGACCCTCGCCAACTACCCGGCATCGGTGGCCTTCGCCGCCTGTGGCGCGGTCGGTGACGCGGTGGTCTGCACCGGTGGTAACAACGGCACGGCCGGCCAGAAGACGGGTGCCTCCTACGACCCGTCGAGCAACACCTGGACGCCGATCGCCGACGCTCCGGCCGACAACTGGGCCGCTTCCGTCGCCACTGGCGGTGGCAAGCTGCTCGTCGTCGGTGGTGTCCAGGGCGCGGCCGTCACCAACGCCGGCTTCGCGTACGACGCCGACGCCAACGCGTGGTCGAGCCTGCCGAACGCCAACACCGCGCGGTACCGCGGTGGCGCGGCCTGTGGGTTCTACAAGGTCGGTGGTTCCTCGGGTGGCTTCACCGCCACCGTCGACAGTGAGGTGCTGCCCGGCTTCGAGGACTGCGACGAGGCCGCGGCCGACGTCAGCTGGCTGACGATCGACCAGAAGTCGGTCACCCTGGCCCCGGCTGCCAAGGTAGTGGTCAAGGTGACCACCACCGCGGCCGTCGACCAGCCCGGTAAGTACACCGCCGGGATCAGCATCAAGGAGAACACCCCCTACTCGGTCGCACCCGTGGGCGTCACGATGAACGTGAACCCACCGACCACCTGGGGCAAGCTCTCCGGCACCGTCACCGGTATCAACTGCCAGGGCATCAGCGTCGCCATTCCCGGCGCGACCGTCCAGGTCGACTCGTGGGCGATGTCGTTCACCTTCACCACCGACGCCACGGGCGGCTACGCCTACTGGCTCGACCGTCGCAACAACCCGTTGACGATCATCGCGGCCAAGGACGGCTGGAAGCCCCAGGTCCGTCAGAGCTCGGTGAACGTCGCCGAACCGACAGTGGAGGACTTCGCCCTCAAGCCTGTGAAGTGCTAGCGGTCGCAGTGAGCTAGTAGCCGGCCCCTTCGAGTCTTCGGACTTGAAGGGGCCGGTCCACGTTTAGACCGGCAGTAGGTGGAAGCCGACGCCGCGGATGGCGTGGATGGTGGTGTTCGCGCCCACCCGGGCCAGCTTGCGGCGGAGGCGTTTGACCACGGAGTGGATGTGCGAGCCGTGGCCGAGATGCTCGTTACCCCAGACGGCGGAATGCAGCCGTTGGTACGTCCACACCTCTCCTGGTTCGGCGACCAGGCAGTGCAGGAAGTCGTGCTCGAGCCGGGTCAGACCGACCTCGCGATCACGCCAGCGCAGGATGCGCCGTTCGATGTCGAGCTGGAGTTCGGGTGACACCACGACGGACAGCGGCGGTCGTACGACGGCCAGCTCGGTCTTGGTGGCAGCCGGCTCCGGTGCCTGGACGCCGGTCAGGTCCAGGAAGGCGCGGGCCTGTTCGGGGGTCGAGACCAGCAGGAACGCGTCGGCGCCGGCCAGCAGACCGGCCAGCCGGACTCGTTCGGCGGGGGTGCTCGCGACACCGATCACCAGGGACGTGGCGGCTGGATCTCGCATGGATTCCCCCTCCATTCACAACGTTGTAGCGCAGAGACAAGTACTGGCGTGCAACTGGCTGAAGTCAAGCGATTACACGGCCCGGAAGAGACGTGACACCACGGTGACACGCGGTAGCGCCCGGGTGGGTGCCCCGGGCGCTCCGTCGTACAGAGGTCAGCCGATCGTCTTGACCGCGGTGATCAGCGCGCCGCTGGTGGTGTCACCCGACAGCTCCCAGAAGAAGGCGCCGCCGAGACCCTGGTTGTTCGCGTAGACCATCTTGTTCCGGATGGTGGCCGGGGTGTCGTATCCCCACCACTGGCCGTTGCAGTACGCGTAGGCCGTACCGCCGACCGTGCCGTTCGACGGGCAACGGGTCGAGATGAGCTTGTAGTCCTCGATGCCGGCCTCGTACTTGCCAGGAGCCGCACCCGTC
Organism: Kribbella sp. NBC_01245; assembly: GCF_036226525.1. Lineage (NCBI taxonomy): Bacteria > Bacillati > Actinomycetota > Actinomycetes > Propionibacteriales > Kribbellaceae > Kribbella > Kribbella sp. NBC_01245. Next base: position 8,378,149 of record NZ_CP108487.1, on the reverse strand, counting down.
GCCTTACCGCCCGGAGCCGCCTGGGTGACGCCGGTCCAGCCGCGGCCGTAGAAGCCGATACCGAGCAGGATCTTCGACGCGGGGATGCCCTTGCTCTTCAGCTTCTGGATCGCCCCGTCACTGTGGAACCCAGCCTGCGGGATTCCGTTGTACGACGTGAGCGGCGAGTGCGGTGCCGTCGGCCCCTGCGCGTTGAACGCGCCGAAGTAGTCGTACGTCATCGGCATGATCCAGTCGAGCTTCTGCGCCGCCAGGGCGTAGTTGGTCGCGTCGATCTTGCCGCCGTTCGTACCGTCCGCGGTGATCGCGGCGGTCACTAGTGCCAACGTACCGAAGCGGCTGCGCAAGGCGCTGATGACGTTGTTGAACGCGTTCGGGCCGCTGGTGTCACAGGTGAGCCCGCACGCGTTCGGGTACTCCCAGTCGATGTCGATGCCGTCGAACACGTCGGCCCACCGCGGGTCCTCGACCAGCTTGTAGCAGGAGTCCGCGAAGGCTGCCGGGTTCTGCGCGGCCTGGGTGAAGCCGCCGGACCAGGTCCAGCCGCCGAACGACCAGACGACCTTGATGTTCGGGTACTGCTTCTTGAGCTTGCGCAGCTGGTTGAAGTTGCCACGCAGCGCTCCTGTGTCCCAGGTGTCGGCCACACCGTCTACAGAACCTGCTGCGTCGTACGCCTTGTCGTACGCCGCGTACGAGTCGCCCATCGTGCAGCGACCGCCAGTGGTGTTGCCGAAGGCGTAGACGATGTTGGTCAGCTTCGCGGCCGAACCACTCGTCTTGATGTTCTTGACGTGGTAGTTCCGGTCGTAGACACCCCACTCGGTGAAGTAGCCGACCACGCGCTTCCCGGCGGCGGGGGCGTTCGCCGAGTCCTGCTGGGTTGATTGGACCTCACGGATCGGGAGGTCGGCAGTGATGGTTGTGGACGCGGCCGCGGTCCCGACGGCCGGGACGAGCCCGGCGCCGAGTATGGCCACCGCGGCGAGAACGGATGAGACTGGGCGGACTCTCATGGTTGTTCCTCCTGAAGGCGGGGCAACTAAGCGCACTCTGCCCAGCACTGGCGGTTAACAAATGGAGAATCCTAAATTAAAGCCTCAGCAGACCAGTTGCAACCATGGTGAGAGACCAGTTGGCACTGTGGTGGGAGACCAGCCGTTCCAGTGGTGAGACTGCCGTGTGCCGTGACTTCCGTACGGAGTAACCTCCTCGCAGACGGTCACAATGCCTCAGACACGGAGGAGCAGTGCCAGCATCCTCGGGTGAGACGTCACCCGGCCCCGCCACTGGATCCGGCCCGGCCACCAGTTTTTTCCGGCGACCCTGGGTGCTTTGGCTGCTGGCGTTATTACTCGTCCCGGTGCTGATCACGGCCGTTCTGCTGAGCCTGCGCACCGGTCCGATCGAGGAAGATCTGCAGCGCCGTTCGATGGACGCGCTGGCCTCGGCCGGCATCATCGGCGCCAAGGTCGAGTTCACCGGGCGCGATGCCCGGGTCTCCATCGATGCCGATATCGATATCGAACAGGTCCGGCAGATCGTCGCCGGTGTCGACGGCGTGCGCACGGTCTCGCTCGACCCGGCCTTCAAGGCGCAACCGACTCCGTCGCCGTCCACCACCCCGACGGGCGGCCTCCAGGTGGCGATCGAGCCCTTCGCCGTCGAACGGACGGGCAACAACGTCCGCGTCCAGGCCATCGTGCCCGACGAGTCGACCGAACAATCGTTGCTCGCGGCCGCGCAACCGCAACTATTGCCCGGCGGCGAACTCAAGGACGAGATCGAGGTCGACGCCACCGTCGGCCGGCCAGACCTGCAGTCCATCGGCGCCCTACTCGCCACGTTGGCGCGCGCCAAGGGCGACGTTTCCGTCCGGTACGACGGCAAGGTGATGACGCTCACCGGCGACGTCCCGGACCAGGCCACCAAGGCGACGGCCGGCCGCGCTGCCGCCGCAGCTGTGCCGGGCGCCGTGCTGGCCAACGAACTGCACGCCCCGAACGTCAAACCCCCGCGGGAGGTCAGCGTCTGCGAAAGCCCGCAGACCTGGCTCGACCGGCTGGTCGCGCAGAACCCCGTGCTCTTCCGCGGCGGTACTGCCGAGACCACGGCGGACGGCCAGCTGACCGTGATCCGGGTGGCCGAATTGCTCCGCCAGTGCGGTTCGGTCAAGGTGCAGGTCAGCGGGCACACCGACAACCTCGGCCACCCGTCCACCAGTCTGCCGCTGTCGACCGACCGGGCCGTCGCGGTGAAGACGCAACTGGTCCACCTCGGTATCGCCGCCGACCGGATCACCGTCAAGGGCTATGGGCACACCCGCCCGATCGCCGCCAACGACACCCAGGCCGGCCGGATCGTCAACCGCCGGGCCGAATTCAGGGTCCGCTGACTTTGTGACGGGCCACTAGGGAGATACCCGATGAGCTGGCTGATCCTGCAGACCTGGATCCTGGTGGTGATCGCCTTCGTGCTGGGCAGCCTCGCCGCCTGGCTACTGGCGAAGGCCCGCGCCGGCTCGAAGGAGGTTCGCTGATGTCCTGGTTATTTCGGCACAACTGGCTCTGGGAGGTCCTCGCCTTCCTCCTCGGCGCCGTCATCACCTGGATCCTCCTGATCCGGCGGGATCCACGAATGACCACTCCCGCAACGGCCCGAGTCGCTACGACTCCCCTAGCCCGTACGGCTCCCCCAGCTCGTACGGCGCCGGAGCCGACCCGGCCGAAGCCCGAACAGCCCGCGATTAAGGTGGAAACGCCTGCGGCCAAGGTGGAACCGCCTGCGCCAAAAGCCGAACCGCGTGTGCCAAAGGCCGAATCCCCCGCACCAAAGGCCGAGGCGGCGACGCTGTTCGACGTACAGGCTGAAGACCAGACGGACGGCGTCGACGCGGAGGTTGGGCCGTACGGGCCGGGGTCGATCGCGTCGCCGGCGGATGGATCGGTGCCTGATGGATACACGGTCAAAGGCAATGCGCAGTCCATGCTGTTCCACACCACCGATTCACCGTATTACGGTCGGACCAAGCCTGAGGTCTGGTTCCGGACCGAGGCGGACGCGGCGGCCGCGGGCTTCACCAAGTACGAACGGCGCCGTAAGAAATAGCAGTACCAGTTGGTCCGCTTGTATGACGTCCGTCCAAAACCGGCGGGGCGAAAGCCGGTAGTGCCGGATCGTGGTTCACAATGTCCGGAAGTCCTTCCGGACAGTCAGAATTCCCCACCGGCGTTCGCCGAATCCCGTGCACCTGCCCATGCGCGCGATAACGGTTAGGTTGGACACAAGGGGTCGAAATCAGATGGAGGTGAGCGTGACCGATATGTTGCCGGATCAGCACCCGGGCCTATCCCATGGGCTGCCGAAGAGTGATCCGCTGTGGTTCAAGCGGGCTGTCTTCTACGAAGTGCTGGTGCGGTCCTTCAAGGACTCCAACGCCGATGGCATCGGCGACCTGCAGGGCCTGACCGAGAAACTCGACTATCTCGAGTGGCTCGGAGTGGACTGCCTCTGGCTGCCGCCGTTCTACCCTTCACCCCTGCGTGACGGTGGCTATGACATCTCGGACTACACCGGTGTGATGCCGGAGGTCGGCACGATCGCCGACTTCGCCGCTTTCATGGAGGCCGCGCACGCTCGCGGCATCCGGATCATCGTCGACTTCGTCATGAACCACACCTCGGACCAGCACCCCTGGTTCCAGGCCTCGCGCAACGATCCGGACGGACCCTTCGGCGACTTCTACGTCTGGTCCGACACCGACACCGCTTACAGCGACGCGCGCATCATCTTCGTCGACACCGAGGTCTCCAACTGGACCTGGGACCCGGTCCGCGGGCAGTACTTCTGGCACCGGTTCTACTCGAACCAGCCGGACCTGAACTTCGAGAACCCGGCCGTCGGCGACGCCATGATCGAGGCGCTGAAGTTCTGGCTGGACCTCGGCGTGGACGGTTTCCGCCTCGACGCCGTGCCGTACCTCTTCGAGGAGGAGGGCACCAACTGCGAGAACCTGCCCAGGACGCACGAGTTCCTGAAGCGGGTCCGCAAGGAGGTCGACGCCAACTACACCGACCGCGTCATGCTCTGCGAGGCGAACCAGTGGCCCGCGGATGTGGTCGAGTACTTCGGCGATCGCGACTCCGGTGGTGACGAGTGCCAGATGGCCTTCCACTTCCCGGTGATGCCGCGCATCTTCATGGGCGTGCGGCGGGAGTCGCGCTACCCGATCTCGGAGATCCTGGCCCAGACCCCGCAGATCCCCGACACCTGTCAGTGGGGCATCTTCCTGCGCAACCACGACGAGTTGACGCTGGAGATGGTCACCGATGAGGAGCGGGACTACATGTGGGGTGAGTACGCCCAGGACCCGCGGATGAAGGCGAACATCGGTATCCGCCGCCGGCTCGCGCCGTTGCTCGACAACGACGTGAACCGGATGGAGCTGTTCACCTCGATGCTGCTGTCGTTGCCGGGATCACCGATCCTGTACTACGGCGACGAGATCGGCATGGGCGACAACATCTGGCTCGGTGACCGTGACGGTGTGCGGACGCCGATGCAGTGGTCCCCCGACCGGAACGCGTCGTTCTCGACCGCCACCCCGGGCAAACTGCATCTGCCGGTGATCATGGATCCCGTCTACGGCTACCAGGCGGTGAACGTCGAGGCCGAGATGGAGAACTCCTCGTCGCTGCTGCACTGGACCCGGCGGATGATCCAGACCCGTAAGCAGCACCCCTGTTTCGGCATGGGTACCTTCACCGACCTGGGCGGTTCCAACCCGAGCGTGCTGTCGTACATCCGGGAGTTCGGCGATGACGTGGTGCTCTGCGTCAACAACCTCTCCCGGTTCCCGCAGCCGATCGAGCTGGACCTGCGTCAGTACCAGGGTGTCGAACCCGTCGAGTTGCTCGGCGGCGTCCACTTCCCGACCATCGGTGAGCTGCCGTACCTGCTCACCCTCGGCGCGCACGGCTTCTACTGGTTCCGGCTGCCGGTCAATCGTGAGGAGAGCTCTTCGTGACTTCGCATCTGGACCAGGTCCAGTCCTTCTGTACCGGCCAGCGCTGGTTCGGTGAGAAGGGACATGACGTCCATGTCGACGCGATGGCCACGTCCGCGTGGCTGTCGGACAAGGGCGTCTGGCCCGCGGTCCGGATCGGATTCGTCTACTGCGCCGGTCCGCCCGGCGCGGAGGCGGCCATCAGGGTCTACCAGTTGCCCTTGAGCTATCACCGTGAACCGGTGGAGAACATGGGCCACGCCCTGATCGGCGACTGGGACGAGCAGGATCTCGGCGACACCCAGGTCTGGGTGTACGACGCGCTGCACGACAAGGAGGCCACGCCGTACTGGCTGGACGCCCTCACCCATGGGCGGACGCTGGACGGCCTGGTCTTCCACCCCGTGCACGCGCCGGAGCACGCCACGGTCGTGCCCGAGGACTCCCAGTCGCTGGTGCTGACGGTCGAGCAGAGCAACACGTCGCTGGTCTTCGGCGACGTGGCCCTGCTGAAGGTGTTCCGCCGGCTCGAACCGGGCAGCAACCCCGGGGTCGAGATCGAGTCGGCGCTCACCGAGGCGGGTTCCGACCTGGTGCCCGAGGTGCTCGGCTCGGTGCGCGGTTCCTGGCCACGCGCCGGTGGCGGTACCGATTCGGGTGACCTGGCGATGATGACAGCGTTCCAGAGGTCGGCGACCGACGGCTGGAACTACGCATCCACCTCGGTCCGGGATCTGTACGCCGAGGCCGATCTGCACGCCGAAGAGGTCGGTGGCGACTTCGCCGGCGAATCCCACCGCCTCGGTTCCACCACCGCCGCCGTCCACCTCGAGCTGGCCAAGGCCCTCGGCACGGACGTGTGGGAGCCGGCGGAGATGGTCAAGCACGCCGCCGCCATGCGTCGTCGTCTGACCGTGGCCGTCGAGGCCGTGCCCGAGCTGGGCGAATTCGCCGAAGGACTGGGCCGGGCCTTCGATGCCCTCGCCGAGTACGACGATGCCGTGCTGGTGCAGCGGATCCACGGCGACTTCCACCTCGGTCAGACCCTGCGCACGATCGACGGCTGGAAGCTGATCGACTTCGAAGGCGAACCGGCCAAGTCCCTGGTGGAACGGCGCGCCCTCGACACCCCGATCAAGGACATCGCCGGCATGCTCCGGTCGTTCGACTACGCCGCCAAGAGTCTGCTCGCCGATCACCCGGGCGACCAGCAAATCGCTTACCGGTCAGGCGAATGGGCCAACCGCAACCGTCGCGCGTTCTGCGAGGGCTATGCCGAGGTCTACGGCAGCGACCCACGCGAGCAGGGCGTGCTGCTGCGAGCCTTCACCGCGGACAAGGTCATCTACGAAACGTTGTACGAGGCACGCAACCGCCCGTCGTGGCTCCCGATCCCGCTCACCGCGGCCGCCCAACTGAGTCACGAATAACGTCAAGCACAGCTATCGGGCAGGATGGGGTTCATGGAATCGAGCGAGCGTCAGATCACTCCCGTACCGGTCGACAGTGGTCAGCTCGAACGACTTGTCAGTGGGACCAATCACGACCCGCATCAGGTGCTCGGTCCGCACCTCGGCGAGGAGTCCGTGACGTTGCGGGTGCTCCGGCCGTTCGCCAAGAGTGTCGCCGCTGTGGTAGACGGGCAGCGGACCGAGCTTGAGCACGAGTTCGACGGCATCTGGGTGGGCGTGCTGAATACGCCGACCGTGCCGGACTATCGGCTAGAGGTGGCGTACGGCGATGCTCCCGCGCAGGAGGTCGACGACCCGTACCGCTATCTCCCGTCGTTAGGCGAGATGGACCTGCACCTCATCGGTGAAGGACGGCACGAGCAGCTCTGGAGTGTGCTGGGCGCGCATGTGCGGCGCTACGAGGGTCCGACCGGCGTCGTGACCGGGACTTCGTTCGCGGTCTGGGCGCCGAATGCGCAGGGCGTGCGAATCACCGCCGACTTCAACTTCTGGGATGGCCGGGCGCATCCGATGCGCTCGATGGGCTCGTCTGGCGTGTGGGAGCTGTTCGTCCCGGGCGTCGGATCCGGCACGCGCTACAAGTACGACATCTGCGGGCGGGATGGCGTCTGGCGGCAGAAGGCCGACCCGATGGCCAACTTGGCCGAGACTCCCCCGGCGAACGCGTCGGTCGTGTTCGAGTCGACGTACGAGTGGAAAGACGACGAATGGCTGGCGAAACGGGCCAGCTCGCAGGCTTATGCCGAGCCGATGAGCGTGTACGAGTTGCACCTCGGGTCGTGGCGTAAGGGCCGGTCGTACACCGATCTCGCCACCGAACTGGTCGACTACGTGAGCGAGATGGGGTTCACGCACGTCGAGTTGATGCCGGTGATGGAGCACCCGTTCGGCGGTTCGTGGGGGTACCAGGTCACGTCGTACTTCGCGCCGACCTCGCGGTTCGGGAATCCCGACGACTTCCGGTTCCTGGTCGATGCGCTGCACCAGGCCGGTATCGGCGTGATCGTGGACTGGGTGCCCGCGCATTTCCCGAAGGACGCTTGGGCGCTGGCGCGATTCGACGGCACCCCGCTGTACGAGCACCCGGATCCGCGCCGCGGCGAACAACCGGACTGGGGCACGCTGGTCTTCGACTTCGGCCGGCCACAGGTGCGCAACTTCCTGGTCGCGAATGCGCTCTACTGGGCGGAGGAGTTCCACATCGACGGCCTGCGGGTCGACGCGGTGGCCTCGATGCTGTACCTCGACTACTCCCGCAGTGAAGGCCAGTGGGTACCGAACCAGTTCGGCGGCCGGGAGAACCTCGAGGCCGTCTCGTTCCTGCAGGAGATGAACGCCACGATCTACCGGCGCGTGCCGGGCGTCGTGACGATCGCCGAGGAGTCGACCTCTTGGCCGGGCGTCACCCGGGCCACGCATCTGGGCGGTCTCGGCTTCGGGTTCAAGTGGAACATGGGCTGGATGAACGACTCGCTCCGCTATCTGGAGCATGACCCGATCCACCGGCAGTACCACCACCACGAGCTGACGTTCTCGATGATGTACGCCTACTCGGAGAACTTCGTGCTGCCGCTCTCGCACGACGAGGTGGTGCACGGTAAGGGTTCGCTGCTGCGCAAGATGCCGGGCGATCGGTGGAAGCAGCTCGCCAACCTCCGGGCGTACCTGTCGATGATGTGGGCCCACCCGGGTAAGCAACTGCTGTTCATGGGCTGCGAGTTCGGCCAGGAGTCGGAGTGGTCCGAGAAGGGCGAGCTCGACTGGTGGCTGCTGGACCACAGCGACCACCAGGGCATGCAGCGGCTGGTCAAGGACCTGAACGGGATCTACCGCGCCAACGACGCGTTGTGGGGCACCGATCACGACCCGGAGCGCTTCTCCTGGATCGACGCGAATGATGCCGCCAACAACGTTTTCTCGTTCGTGCGGTTCAGCCCGAACGGCTCGGCCATCGCGTGCGTGGTGAACTACTCGGCCGTGCCGCACTACGGGTACCGGCTGGGTCTGCCGTTCGAGGGCCACTGGACCGAGGTGCTGAACTCGGACGCCCAGGAGTACGGCGGTTCCGGGGTCGGCAACCTCGGTGGCGTCACCGCCGGCGGTCCGGAGTGGCACGGGATGGCCAGCAGCGCCGAGCTTTCCGTACCCCCGCTCGGCGCCGTCTGGCTCAGCTACACCCCCGCTTCGACCACCCCGACGATCGACGAGGGCTAAGGGTTAACGCACGGTCAGGTAGAACGGCGAGCTGAAGGCAGCGCCGACGGTCAGGCCCGAACCGGTCTTGACCGCGGGGCTGTACCAGCGGAACGCCGTGAGGCCGCGACGCTTCCAGGTGATGGCAACCGCGCCCTTACCGGCGGAAAGCGTCTTGTAGGTAACGCCGGACCACACACCCGTCGTGCTCTTAGCCTGCAACAGCGCGCGCTGACTGCCACCGGGAACAACGGCCAGGTACGCCGTCGCGGGCTTGCCGTAGACGACCGAGGTGCTCAGGAATTTCGCCGAGAGCACCCGAGTCGTCGCGACGATCGTGCGCACGCCACCGGCTACGCCGTACTCGAGCCTGTTGGCACCGGCGTAGTTCGGCACGACCACCCGGTACTGCCGAGTCCCCGGGTTGGTGACCTGGTAGCTGAAGCGACCCATGGCATCGGCCTTGGTGGTCCCCACGACGCCCCAGGCACTCGCGCTGTCCTTGCGAGCCTGGACGACGACGATCCCGCCCGTCGGCTCGGTCTGCTCGACACCGCAATCCCCATTCCACGGCGCGTAGTACTGGTGGTTCCGCAAGACGTACCCGCTGATGGTGAAGACCTGCCCGTACGGCGACGTGGTCGGCGCCGACGTCTTGAGAGCGCTCGTCGTGATGCCATAGCCGAGGTAGCCGGCGTCGAACTCAGGCACGCCCCACTCGTTGGCGGTGTTGATCCACAGGCTGCTCGGCGCGCCGGGTGAGGGCAGCTTGAAGGACGGCGAGGTCGAGGTCGCGAACAGCGTGTCCCCGCAATCGGTCTTGAGCCTCGGCGTGAAGCGCAGCGGCACGGACACATCCAGCGGGTCACCCGGCGTCAGGTCGGCCTCCTGCTCGACCTTGGTGGTCCCCTGTACGGCGTTGGCGGCGCCGAAGGTCACCGACGACGGAACGCCGCGCGGCACGTACGAGTCGAACTTCACGGACGTGGCCTTCGCGCCGGCCGAGTCGGTGACCGTGATCTGCGAGATCACCGCCGGATCGTAAGTGGCGCCGAACTTGGCCACCGGCACGGTCAGCTCGTTCGGCGCGCCGGCCGCGGTGCTGCCAAGAGTCTGGGGGCCGAAGGCGGCGGTCAGCACCACCGTGTCGGCGAGCGGGGAGGTCCAGGTGATCTTGACCGCCGAGTGAGCGGCGTCGGCCCACGCGAGCTTGACGTCGCTCACGGCGGCCGGGGTGGCAAAGGCGGGAGCAAGGTTCGCGGCCGCGATGGCGGACAGCACGCCCGCCACGGCGATGGAACGCTTCTTCATGTATTGGTTTCCCTCGTGGTCGATGACCGATCGGTACATTTCCTACGATGCAGAGCGCCTTTCAAAAGTTGCGCCTAGCGCTTACCGAACGGTCAGGTAGAAGGGTCCGGTGAACACGGCACCGACGCTCAGGCCAGTGCTGGTCGTCGTCGCCGGGCTGTACCAGCGGAACGCTGTGAGTCCGCGACGCCGCCAGGTGAAGGTGGCATACCCCTTGCCCGCGGTCAGCGTCTTGTAGGTCACGCCCGCCCACACGCCCGACGTGTTCTTGGCCTGCAGCAGCGCACGCTGGCTGCGGCCCGGAGCAACGGCCAGGTACGCCGTCGCCGGCTGGCCATAGCTCACCACCGAGGTCAGGAACTTGGCCGAGAGCACCTGGGTCGTCGCCTTGACCGTTCGCGTCCCGCTGATCACACCGAAGTCGATCGAGTTGGAAGTCCGGATGGTCGGCACAACAGCCCGGTACTGCCGGGTGCCCGGATTGGTCACCTTGAAGGAGTAGACACCTCTGGACGGGTACGGGCTGCCCGCGCCGCTCACGGTCACGGTCTTGGTGGATCCGACCAGGGCCCACGCGGATCCGCTGTCCTTACGGGCCTGGATCAGCACGGTTCGCGGGTCCGGCGAAGTCCGTTCAACGCCGCAGTTGCCCTGTTCGAAGGTGTAGAACTCCTGCAACTGATAGACGACACCAGTCAGCGTGAAGACCTGGCGGTACGTCGTTGAGGTCGGCGCCGTGGTGCTGATCAGCGCCTTCGGCAGGTCGAACCCGGTGTACCCCTCGTCCACGCGTGGCGCCGGCCATTCGTTGGCCGTATCGATCCACATCAGGGCCGGAACGCTCGGAACCGGCACAGTGAAGGACGGCGAGGCCGAGGTCGCATACCTCTGCCGGACACAGTCGATCAGCAGATCCGGCGTGTACCGGAGCGGCACGGAGACATCCAGCGGGTCACCCGGCGTGGTGTCGGCGTTGTTCTCGACGGTACCCGTGCCCTGCAGCGTGTTACCGGCGCCGACCACGACGTTGGTCGGCCGCGCCCGCGGCACGTACTGGTCGAACGGCACCGACGACGCCGTGGCGCCACCCGAATCCGTGACCACGATCTGGCTGCTCCGCGCGGCGTCGTGGGTGGGGTAGAACTTGCTCACCGGCACGATCAGCTGGTCCGTGGCACCCGCGGCGGTGGAACCGAGCGGAATCGGGCCGTACTGCGTGGTCAGCTCGACGGTGTCGGCCAACGGGGAGGTCCAGGTGATCTTGACCGACGAGTGGGTGGCGTCAGACCAGGCCACCTTGACGTTGCTTACAGCGCTTGGCGCGGCCGAAGCCGGCGCCAGGTGGGCCGCTGTCAGGGCCGACAGCAGGCAGGCCACCGCGATCGAATACTTCTTCATGGTTCTCCTCGATCCAGTTATAGATCACGATGCACACCAGACCGGCAAAGTTGCGAGGCCAGACACCCGGCGACCCCTTACCGACGCTGGGGTAGCGTTCGGGCGTGACCGCCGTACCGCCGCAGCCGACCCTGACCGATGGCGAGATCACGCTGCGCCCGTGGCGTGAGGACGATATCGACATCGCGCACGGCCTGGCCGATGACGAGATCTCGCGCTGGTTCGACTTCGAGGGCCTGCCGCCCCGGGAGGGCCTCGCGGACGCGGTCGAGCGCTGGCACCGGCTGTACGACGAGAACCGGTCCACGGTGAACTTTGTGATCGAGCTCGAGGGCGAGACCGGGCCGGCCGGCAACGTCGAGGTCCGGCAGACCGCGCCCGGGGTCGGCGAGCTGTCCTGGACGACGTACGAGCCGTATCGCGGCCGCCGGATCGCGCCTCGCGCCGTCCGGATGCTCACGGTGTACGCCTTCGGTGAGCTCGGGCTCGACCGGGTTCACGCCGAGGTGGACGCCGAGAACCGGGCCTCGATCGCAGTGGCCGTCCGTGCCGGCTTGAGGCGCGAGGGACGTCTACGCGGCTCGGCGACCCTCCAAGGCGCCAGGCGCGACATGCTGGTCTTCGGCCTGCAGAAGGACGACCCGGCGCCGGACACGCTCCCCGGCTGGACTGCCCAGATGGACACGCTGCTGCCGAAGAAACGCGTCATCGCGCACGTGGTCGTCCGGGACACCGCCAACCGGATTCTGCTCTGCACCACCGGCTTCAAGCGCGACCTGGAACTCCCGGGCGGCGTGGTCGAGCCGAACGAGGACCCGGCCGCCGGCGCCCGTCGCGAGGTGGTGGAAGAACTCGGCATGGAACTACCCGTCGGCCAGGTCGTCGCGATCGACTGGCTGCCGCCGTGGCAGGGCTGGGGCGACGCGATCGAGATCCTGTACGACGGCGGCGTGCATCCGCCCGAGCTGCTCGAACAGCTCCAGCCGGACGGCCGGGAGATCCTCAAGGCCGACTGGTACAACGCCGAAGACCTCAAAGGCCTCGTATCACCCCTGAACGAACGACGCCTTCCGCGCGTACTGGCCGAGCCGAACCGCCTGCACCAACTCCGCGACGGCAACCCGGAGTAATACCCGTCAGTGCACCAAGCGGATCGTCAGCGGGTACCGGTACTCGCGGCCGTCGGCTGCCGCGATCGTCGCGAGGATGATGAAGACGAGCGCGACAACGGCGACCACGGCCGCGACGGGAATGACGACGATCGCGCCGAGCCCGAACGTCACGATCGACAGGATGACGCCCACCGCGCTGTAGATCAGCAGGCTGATCTGGAAGTTCAGCGAGTCCAGCGCATGCCGCCGGACGAACTCCGACCGCTCGCGGAAGATCAGCCAGATCACCAGCGGACAGAGAAAGCCCATCGCCAGCCAGGCGGCGACCAGCGTGCCGATATGCGAGGCGAGGGCCCAGTTCCGCTCCTCGGACGCGGACAGCGGCCGGGGTGGAACAGGACCGGCACCAGGACCGGGAGGACCGTAGCTCATGGCGAAAGTGAAGCACGCCGGCGGAGCAGGAACCGCCGTTCCGCCTCGTTCGCGGTGAGATCGATAGCCTCCTGGTACGCGGCTGCCGCCTCCTCCGCACGCCCCAGCCGATTCAGTACGTCGGCCCGCGTCGCCGGCAGATAGGCGTACGCCTTCAGCGCAGGCGAGGACGCCAGCCCATCGAGTTCGGCCAAGACCGCGACCAGATCCGCATCCGGCACCAGGCTGCGCGCGGCCGCCCGGTTGAGCGCGACGATCGGGGTGGGCCAGAGCGCCATCATCGCGTCGTACATCCGAACCACGGCAGGCCAATCCGTCTCCTGCCACGACCGGGCGGTGACGTGCAGTCCCGCGACGGCCGCCTGCAACGCGAAGCGCCCTTGGCCGGCATTCAACGCAGCCGTTGCGCGGGCGATGCCTTCCGCCAGCAAACGCGCATCCCAGCGGGAGCGGTTCTGGTCGGCCAGCAATACCAGCTCGCCGTCCTCGCTAACTCGCGCATCACCACGCGCCTCGGTCATCAGCAACAACCCGAGCAAGGCCTGCGGCTCGGGCTCGGCCGGCATCAGGCGGACCAGCATGCGAGCGAGGTCGATCGCGCGCCCGGTCAGATCGGCCCGGGTCAGATCGGGCCCGGCGGCGACATGGCCGGCGGTGTAAACGAGATGCACCACGGTGAGTACGGCGTCCAGGCGCTCGGGGAGTTCGGCGTCGGCCGGGATGCGATACGGGATGCCCGCGGCGCTGATCTTCTTTTTGGCCCGGGTGATCCGCGCGGCCACGGTCGGCTCCGGCACCAGCAGACCGGCGGCCACCTCGCGCGTGGTCAGACCGCAGATCAGCCGCAGGGTCAACGCGATCTGGGACTCGCGCGCCAGGGCCGGGTGACAACAGGTGAAGACGAGCCGGAGCGGATCGGTTGGGCGCTCACCATCCGGATCGGGGTCGGCGTCCTCGATCAGCATCGGCAACTTGCGGCGCAACGTTGTCTCGCGCCGCAGCCGATCCAGGGCCAGCCGCCGCGCGACGGTGGTCAGCCAGGCGGCCGGGTTGTCCGGGATGCCGTCGGGCCAGGTCCGCAGCGCCTGGACGAAGGCGTCCTGCGCACAGTCCTCGGCCAGATCGATGTCCCGGGTGAGCCGCACGGTCGAGGCCAGCACCGCGGACCAGTGCCCGCGGTGCGCCTCGTCCACCAAGCGCGCGACATCCCGCGCGCCGGGCATCACTCCGGCGGGGTCTCGCTCGACGTGTCCATCACCGGGCGGACCTCGATGTTGCCCGACGGGCAGAGCTTGGCCAGCTCGAGCGCCTGCTCCATGTCGCGGCACTCGATCAGGTAGAAGCCGCCGAGCGCCTCCTTGGTCTCGATGAACGGACCATCGGTGACCAGCGCGTTTCCGTCCGGCTGCCGCACGGTCGTCGCCGTCGACGAGCGCTCCAGGGCGGCACCACCGGTGATGCTGGCTCCCGCCGCCTCCACCGCCGCCGAGAAATCGTTGTGCAACTTCATCGTGCTCTCCCACTGCTCGGGAGTGATCTGGTCGTACCACTCCTCCGAGTCGAACAGCATGAACATGTATTGCGCCATGACTGGCTCCCTCTCTCGGGTCTTCTGACATCTTCCCGACGAACGACCATCAGGGGAATCGACAACACACCCGAACTAGTTTTATAGCGTCGGCCGTACTTCGACCGCGGGCGACGGACAGACCTTCGCCAGCGCGAGTGCCGCGTCCAGATCGGCGCACTCGATCACGTAGAACCCGCCCAGCACGTCCGAAGACGGCAAGTAGGGCCCATCCGTCACCACGCCGTCCGCGACCGTGGTCGCGGTGGTGATCTTGGCCAGCCCCTCACCACTGACCACCTCAGCCCCGGCCGCCTTGACCGCCGCGGCGAACTGCTCATGCGCCCGCATCGCGTCCTGCCACTCCTGCTCGGACGCCTGATCCATCCAATCCGCCGCCTCATACAACGAGAACATGTACTTACCCATCGACCACTCCTCCGCATCGGGAAACCTGACGCCTATCCGACGAACAAGCAACGGCCAGATCGACAGACCAGACCTTTTGGCCTGCGCTCAGACCTTTTGGGCTGCGCTCAGACCTTTTGGGCTGCGCTCAGACCTTTTGGGCTGCGTTGATTGGTCTGTATCCGCTCGCCCATTCCGCGGCGGGTCGATTGGTCACCGGCGTAGGCGGGCGGATTCGGACGAATCAACGCTAATCGCTTGCCAGGTACGGACTTCGGCCCGGGTTGTGTTGGTTGCACCCGTCCCCTGAGCTCTTCCGAATTGTCAGGTGGACCCGGTCCGCGTCAAGGGTTTCATCGGCTAGCGCCGACGCATGCGCGCCCTTGACCCGGCCCGGGTCCACCAAGTACGGCGGGCTATCTCAGGGGACGGGTGAGGTATGACCGGGTCGGACGTCTCCCGTTGTGTCGGCGCCCGCGCGTCCCGCAAGCCGTCGCGCGGACCGGACGTGGAGGGGGTTCGCGTGCCAACTCCTGGGTTCGCGTGCCGAATAGACCGAATTCGGGGCGCTTCCCGAGCGGACTGGACGTTTTCCGGGCCGAAAAACGTCCAGTCCGCTCAGGAAGCTGCGCGCGGTCGTCAATGCGCGTCGGGGCGTCGGAACGAGAGGTCAGACTCGGCGCAGGGTGAATTCGTCCGACGGAGTGCCCGCCAGGAGTAGATCCAGATTGCCCGACACCACATAGCCGCCGTACGGCGTGAGGGCGATCGTGGTCGGCGCCTTCACCGGCCACGGCGTACGACGGACAGCGCGAGCGGTGCGGAAGCCGTCGGCGCTACGCAATACCGTGACGGCCTCGACTCCCGACGGAGCGGCGAGGTGGTTCGTCACGACGTACAGGCCATTCCGGCCAAAGGCGAGGCCGTCGGCACCGGCAAGGGACTGGCCGGTCGGGACCTCGCGGAAGTGGCCGGCGGTGGTGATGCGGAAGAGCTGGCCGGTGTCGTACCGCATGGCCAGGAGATACCCGGCGGGGTGCCAGGCGATCCCGTTCAGGCCGATCGTCGGGCTGGCGAGCTGGGCGTCGCGGACGAGCACCGAGGCCTTGCCGGCCACCGTGATC
The DNA here is from genome assembly GCF_036226525.1 of Kribbella sp. NBC_01245. NCBI lineage: Bacteria > Bacillati > Actinomycetota > Actinomycetes > Propionibacteriales > Kribbellaceae > Kribbella > Kribbella sp. NBC_01245. The sequence goes on along the minus strand of NZ_CP108487.1, from coordinate 8,362,127 downwards.
CGGTAGACAGCATCACCTGCGGGGTCGGTGACGTAGGCGTTGCCCAGGGCATCGATCGCCAGGTCGTTGGCGGCGTGGCGGCCGCCGTTCGGGTTGAGCTGTGCGGTGTTGAGGTCGACTCGGTGCAAGAGCCGGCCGGTGCGCAGGTCGTAGATGCCGACGCCCGAGCGCGTGAACGCCGTCTCCGGGGTGGATCGGTCCGCCACGCCCATATCGCCGTACGTCACGAGGACGCGGCTGCGGCGAGCGTCGACGTGGATGCCGAACGTCGAGATCAGGTGCGGGTCCGAGACCAGGGTGCGGGTGCGACCGGCTCGGTCGACGACGGAGACCGTGCCGTGCGTGATCGAGCTGACCAGGAACGCCTGCCGGGTGGGATCCCACGCGATGCCCTCGGGGTGGAGCCGCGGCGAAGTGGTTTGGATGACCGCCGGCATCGACGAAGCGACGACCTCAGCTTTGGCCTCAGCGGCGGCCGGAGAAGGAGCGAGAAGGGTCGAGACCAGGACGACAACGGTCATGAGTGACCGGAGAACCATAAGACCTCCCATAGTGACAAGAAGGCTGAGAGTAATCAGAGCACTGATGGTTGTCAATCGTCATACAATCGAGCTCATGCGGATGTCATTCGAGGAGCGCATCGGGGGTCACCTCAAGCGCGTCGAGCAGGAATTGGTCGTAGCGAAGGCGGCCGCGGTCAAGCCCGCCGGCGTGACCGTCGCGCAGTATGCGGCGCTTTTTGTGCTCGAGGAGCAGCCCGGCATCTCCGGCGCGGAGCTCGCGCGGCGGTGTCTGGTCACGCCGCAGACGATGACGACGATCCTGCGCAATCTCGAGGCGGGCGACCTGATCGAGCGCACGCCGCATCCGTTCCACCGGCACGTGATCGAGACCCGGCTGACGCCCGCCGGGCAGCAGGCGCTCGACGCCGCCGACAAGAGGGCGACGAAGGTGGAGCGGGCCCTCGCGGCGGAGTTCGACGCCGACGAGAGGGCCACGCTGCTGGCGCTACTCGGTCGCTGCAGTGCCGTTCTGGCCGCGGCCCGAGAGGGCTTCGACGCCGAGGAGTAGGGCCGAGTGGTCCAGGTCGCCGAGGCCGCGAGCGCGAGCGGAGGCCATCAGCTGGGCGACCAGCGCGCCGAGCGGGATGACCACGCCGGCGTCGCGGGCGGAGTCGGTGACGATGCCGAGATCCTTGTGGTGCAGGTCGATCCGGAAGCCGGGCGCGAACTCGTGCGCGATCATGCCTGCCGCCTTGCGATCGAGGATGCGGTTCCCGGCGAGACCGCCCGCGAGCACCTCGACGGCCGGCTCGAGGTCGACCGAATGGGCGTCCAGGAAGGTCAGGGCCTCGGCGACGAGTTCGATGGTGCCGGCCACGATCAGCTGGTTGGCGGCCTTCACGGTCTGGCCAGAACCGGCCGGGCCGACGTGCACGACGGTTTTGCCGACGGTCTCCAGGATCGGACGGGCCGCCGCCACGTCATCCGCCGCACCGCCGACCATGATCGACAGCGTCGCCTCGATCGCGCCTTGCTCGCCGCCGCTGACTGGCGCATCGAGCACCCCTACGCCGACGTCGGCGCCGGCCGCGGCGATCGACCGAGCCGTGGCTGGCGAGATGCTGCTCATGTCGATCAGGAGTGCGCCCGGTGCGGCTGATGCGAGAACGCCGTCGGAACCGAGGACGACGGACGAGACGTCCGGGGAATCGGGCAGCATCGTGATGATCACCTCGGCGTCCTGGACCGCCTCGGCGACCGACGAGGCCAGCTCCCCTTCATAGCCCGGACGCGGACTGCGGTTGTAGGCGCGGACGTCGTACCCGGCGGCGAGCAGGTTAGTTGCCATCGGCAACCCCATGATGCCGAGACCGATGAAGGCGATACGTGTCACTGGGTGTTCTCCAAACTCAGGACGTCGAGGGTCTCCCGGAGCGGACCGGGCGGGACGAAGTGACCGAAGGTGTCGTTGGCGAAGAAGGTCACGCCGTCGATGAGGGCGGACTCGGCCGCGAGCACCTCGCGTTGATAGGCGTAGGTGCGACGATCGTCCAGGTGGGTGCGATACCAGTACCAGGGATCGACGAAATCGAGGCCGAGCAGCACCCGCGGGCCGTTCAGCGCGGCCTTACTGCGCAGGTTCGGCACGATCTCGGTGCGTTCCACCAGTACGGCGAAAGTGGAGACGATGATCGCGTCGAGCGTGCCGTAGCAGGTGTCGGTCATTCCCCACACCGTGCGCTCGACCTCGGCCCGCCAGTACGTGTCCATCCAGTAGAGCGCCCGGTCGCCGAGTTGCTTGCGCATGGCAACGAAGAACCGCTCGATCCCCTGCGCCCTTGACGGAGTCAACGGAGGTGCCTGGGCGGGATCCCAGAATCCGACCAGGCCGAACTGGTTGCCCAGCAGGATGCCGTCCAGGCCGAAATCCTCAACGAATGCGGCTGTTTGGGCGGCTACGAAATCTCCCGCGAGCAGCCCGGCCGGAATCCCCGTTGGATAGGCGGCGTATTGATGGGGGTCGGCAGCTAGCGGCAAAGTCACGTCGATGACGCCCGGGATGATGTGGCCGCCGGCGTCTGCTGCTGCTGAGGCGACCTCCGGATGGCGCGAGGTCTTCCAGATGCTGTGGCAGAACTCGGGCCCGGGTTCCAAATACTCGAGCAGCCGTACGTCGACCCCGCGGCGGGCGGCGACGGTACGGATGGCGGCGTAGATCCCGGCGAGGACGCGGTAGTCCATCGGCTGTTCCGAAAGCGTGAACATCGGGCCGGCCGAATACGGGTTGGCCGAGCGCTCACCGCCTTCGCGGACGCGGTTGAGCCAGTCCGCGTTGTGCCGCCGGGTCGTCGCTCCCGCGGTCTCCCCCGGTACGGCGGCGAAGCAGTTGTACCGGGCCCAGTCGAACACGTCGTCGCGATGCGAAGGCCCGGCGTAGTTCAGCACGTGGTCGCCGTTCGACGCGCATAACACGATCGTGAGCGCGGTCCCCCAGTCGCGGTGATGCTCGAAGAACGCCTCGATCGCTGGCAACGGATCGGTCAGATCATCGAAGATCTTCGGCGTGATCCACAGACAGACCTCGGCCGTCATCCGGTGGCCTCGGCCGTCATGTCGTATCCCGTGGTCTCGGCCGTCACTCGGTGGCCCCGCGAACGATGGCGATGGCCGTTCTGATCGCGTCGAGGCGGGCCGTCGAGGCGAGACCTGCGTGGTAGACGTGCAACTCCCCCACACCTGCTTCAACCAGGCTGAGCCAATGGGCCGCGAGGACCTCGGCACGCGCCGGGACAGGCGGTAGCGCGGTCACGTAGGCGGCCAGCCGCGCCGGGCGAAGGCGGTGCCGGCGAAACTGCGCGACGCGTTCGACGCCCGCGCCGGTGAGTTCCCACGCCGGGATGACGAACCGGTCGATACCCGCGATGACCGAGTCGACGGCGGCCGCCGGACCAGTCGACCAGGGATCGATCGACGCGTGCATCGCGATATCCCGTACGCCGTTGGCGCGGGCAGCGGCGACAACCTGATCGCGGAGGTCTGCGGTGGCACGGCGACGGACGTCGAGCACCACCTTGGCGTCCGGACCGAGAGCGTCCTCCATCGACGCACAACCCGCGCCAACTGCACGACGTACGGCGTCTTGCAGGTGGACCACGTCGAGACCCGCATCCGCGAGCGCCGTCGTACAGGCCTCGCAGAAGCAGATCGACAACAACGCCTCGTCGATCGCGGACCAATCGGCGCCGGCGGTCTTCTCGTGGGCGCTCAGGTGGCCGAGGCCCATCGGCCCGCAGGCCTCGAGCACCATCGAGGTGGCGCCGGCGCGGGCGATCTCCCGGACCAGGTTGGCGGCGTACTCCCGGACGGCCGGGACGGACGGGCACAGCGCGTACTCGTAGAGGTCGCCGAAGGCGTTCCGCGCGCAGACGTCCGGGTGGTCGCGCCCGATGACGCTGTTGTGCGTGAGGACCACCCAGGCCGCGCGTTCGCCCAACCCTTCGACGATCGGCTCACGCGCGGCCGGCACCAGCCGACCCCAGGCAGACGGGTCGACCGGCAGGTAGAGACCGGAGGCGGCGGTGAGGACGCGATGGCGCGGGTGGCGGGGCGTTGCCGCCCGGACCGAGTGGTACGACGTCGCGACCACGACCTGATCCGCGCCAAGGTCAGCCCTGTCGACGTCGTCCCACGGGTAGGCGTAGATGGCGATGCGCACTCAGAACCTCGGCAAGGTCGGGTCGTAGTCGGGCTGGACCTGACGCATGTACGCCGTATCCGCGCGCGTTGTCCGGCCGGAGGCGACGTACCGCTCGTGCAGTTCCGCCAGTTTGTCCTGGTTCAGTGTCACGCCTAGCCCCGGCCCTTGCGGCACGGCTAACGCGCCTTTGTCGAAGACGAGTACGCCGGGCTCGATCACGTCATCGGCCTGGTTCCACGGGTAGTGCGTATCGCAGGCGTACGCCAGGTTCGGCGTGGCGGCGGCGACGTGGGTCATGGCCGCGAGCGAGATGCCGAGATGGGAGTTCGAGTGCATCGACATGCCCAGGCCGAAGGTGTCGCAGATGGCTCCGAGCTCGCGGGTATGCCGCAGGCCACCCCAATAGTGATGGTCCGACAGCACGATCTGGACCGCGTCGACGGCCAACGCGGGAGCGATCGTCTCCGGGCTGATCACGCACATATTGGTTGCCAAGGGCATCGAGACGCGACGGGCGATGACGGACATCGAGTCGAAGCCGAGCGCCGGATCCTCGAGATATTCGAGCACCCCGTCGAGCTCCTTGCCGACGTACAACGAGGTCGACACCGTCCACGCGCCGTTCGGGTCGATCCGCAGCGGATGGTCCGGGAAGGCTTCGGCGAGAGCCCGGATGGCGGCGATCTCCTCGTCCGGCTGGAAGACGCCGCCCTTGAGCTTGATCGAGCCGAACCCGTAGAGGTCGACCATGCGCTGAGCCTGACGGACCATGCCGTCGGGATCGAGCGCCTCGCCCCACTCGTCGTCCGGCGAACCCGGATGCGCCGCCCATTTGTAGAACAGGTAGGCGCTGTAGGGCACGGTCGACCGAACGGCGCCACCGAGCAGATCGCTCACCGGGCGACCGAGAAGCTTGCCCTGGGCATCGAGGCACGCCACTTCGATGATCGAGAAAACGCTGCGATTGACCGTTCCGAGGGCCTCGTAGATCGATGCCTCTAGCAAGGAAATGGCGAAGACGTCCTGGCCGATGACGACGTCCCGGACGGATCGAAGGGCGTCGAGGATTTCGAGCTCGCCCGATCCCTCGCCGAGGCCGACGACCGTCCCGTCGACTTCCAGTTCGACGATCGTGCGCAAGGCGAGTGGCTCGTGGACTCCGGTGGAGTTGAGCAACGGCGGATCGGCGAACGCGATAGGGGTGATGTGCAGGTCGGTGATCTTCAACGGGAGTCTGCCCTTCGTCTCGCCTGATTGTCCACATATGTGAATGTCCTCCACATTGGCGGAACGGTTTGAAACGTAATAGTTTGTTCGCATACCTGTCAACGAGCCGAAACCCGCACTGTCCAGATTCGGACAGCCTTGCCGCCCCTGAGGAGCTCACGATGACCATTGCGATCACTGGCGCCGCCGGCCAGGTGAGCACCCTGATCCGGCCCCTGCTGCGCGTACCGGACCGAGTGCTGCGGTTGAGCGACATCTCGGTGGTCAGCGACCTGGCCGCCGGCGAGGAATTCGTGCAGGCCTCGGTGACCGACCTGGACGCGATGACCTCCTTCTTCGAAGGCGCCGACCTCGTCGTACACCTCGGCGGCCACAAGTCGGAGCGCCCCTGGCGGGACATCCTCGAGACCAACATCAACGGCTCGCACGTCGTCCTCGAAGCCGCCCGACGCGCAGGCGTCCAACGCGTATTGCTCGGCAGCTCGATCCACGCCGTCGGCTTCGTCCGCGCCGCCGACGCGGCCGCCGCCCCCGTCCTACCACCCCGCCCAGACACGTACTACGGCGTCGGCAAAGTAGCGATGGAGGCACTCGGCTCCTTATACGCCGACCGCTTCGGCATGTCGGTCGTATCAGCCCGCATCTGCACAGTAGGCGCCGACATCGGCACCGGCGGCCGAACCCTCTCAACCTGGGTCTCCCCCGGCGACCTAGCGCGACTGGTCGAGGCAACCGCCGCCCTGGACCACCCCGGCCATCACATCGTGTGGGGCGTATCAGCCAACACCCGAACGTGGTTCTCCCCCGAAGCCGGTCTAGCCATCGGCTTCAAAGCCCACGACAACGCCGAACACCACATCACCCCCACCACCGACGTACAACCCCCCAACCCCACCGACCTCCTAGCCGGCGCCTTCACCGGCGACCCCACCCGCCCCCTCGGCGGCACCTGGTAACCCCGCCACCTCCATCCCCCTATTCCGAGGGTCGACATGCGGAATGGGGGGTCGACTCGCCAAACTTGCCGGGTCGACCCCAAAGCCGGTTAGTTAGGCGTTTCGGGTGGTTGCCCAGGACTGGGTGGGCGTGTTGGACATCGAGCAGCGGAGCTCCGCGGGTAGACAGGTTTGTCCTCGCGAGACAACCAGCTACCGGTGAGGCTCCGCTGCCTGTTCAGTCTGTCATTACTCGCACGATCAGGGTGGCTGAGGGTGCGTTCGCGCCTGGTCATCTGGGCGAGTTGACCCAGTTCATTCCGTTCGAGATGGTCGATGAGGCTCTCGCCCAGACTGGCAGGACGCAGGCCCGGGTGCGTGATCTGCCGGCCCGGGTGGTGGTGTATCTGGTCTTGGCGGGGTGCCTGTTCAGCGATCGTGGCTATGGCCAGGTGTGGCACCGGCTGGTGGCCGGGCTGCACGGCCTGACCGTCGCGACACCCACCGCGGCCGCGTTGACCCATGCCCGGCGGCGACTCGGTGCTGCACCGTTGAAGGCCTTGTTCGACCTGCTCCGTGGCCCGTCCGCGCCGATCGCCGCTGCCGGGGTGCGGTGGCGGGGACTGCTGGTCACCGCGATCGACGGCACCACGATGACCGTGCCGGACACCGCCACCAATCTGGGCGTGTTCACCAAACAGACCGGCAGCCACGGCGGATCGGGCTATCCGCTGTTACGGCTGATGGTCGTAGTGTGTTGCGGCACCCGCACCATCATCGACGCGGCCTTCGGGTCAGCTCTGATCGGGGAAACCCGCTATGCGCCGCCGCTACTGGCCCGCAGCCTGCGCCGCGGGATGATCGTGCTGGCCGACCGGAACTTCGCCGCCCGGCAGGTCATCACCGCGATCACAGACGCCGGCGCCGACCTGCTGATCCGCTGCAAAGACAACCGCAAACTCCCTGTTCTGCAGCGCCACCGCGATGGCTCCTACCTGTCGATGTGGGATACGACTCCAGTCCGTGTGATCGAGGCCGAGGTCACCATCGCCACCAGCAACGGCCGACGCACCGGCACCTACCGGCTCGTCACCACCCTGCTCGACCCCGGCAACCACCCGGCCATCGACCTGGTCAAGCTCTACCACCAGCGCTGGGAAATCGAGTCGGCCTACCTGGCGATCAAATCGACCATCCTCGGCGGACACGTCCTGCGCGCCCGCACCCCTGAAGGCATCACCCAAGAGGTCTACGCACTCCTGATCACCTACCAGGTCCTGCGCCAAGCCATGACCGACGCCACCGACACCCAACCCGGCACCGACCCCGACCGGGCCAGCTTCACCATCGCCCTCAACGCCGCCCGCGACCAACTCATCCAAGCCACCGGCGTCATCGCCGGCACCGTAATCGACCTCGTCGGCCACATCGGCCGACTCGTCCTGGCCAACCTGCTACCCCCACGCCGAACCCGCCTCGGCCCCCGCACCGTCAAACGATCCACCTCCAAATACCCCGCCAAAGGACCCAACACCAACCGCACCACCTACCAAGCCACCATCAACATCGACATCCTCACTCCACCGCCCTGACAGCCCACCAACCCGCCTAACTAACCGGCCTTGGGGTCGACCCCCCATTCCGCATGTCGACCCTCGGAATAGGAGGCGCCCATCCGCACTGGAGCGGCGCTTCCGGACCGGAGGGCGCGCGCATCGACGGCTGCCCGCATCTTCCCGAGTGAACTGGACGTTTTCGCGGCCGGAAAACGTCCAGTCCGCTCGGGAAGACGCCAACTGGTGAACGGAGCGGACCGCCAGCCCTACATAAACCATGCCCGGAGCCCTTAAGGCAGGCGAAAAGCGGGACTTGTGTAGGGGTGGGCGTCCGCTGCGGACGTGCACGCCCACACGAGGCGCCGATTAGGCCCGATTTCGCTGAAAACCGGCCGTTGTGTGGGCCTGCACGTCCGCGAACCCCACGCCGCAGCGCGCGGCACGGCAGCGCGCGGCAAACCCGGCGCGGCAGCGCGCGGGTAACCCGGCGCGGCAGAGTGCGATGGACCAAGCCCGGTCAGACTTCACCCGTCCCCCTAATGGGTGTTATCGGGTCGGTCGCTGGCAGACTCGGTGTCTGTGGTCGCTGGTAGGTGAGCACTCCGTACCCCCGGGCTTTGAGTCCTGGTATCAGAGCGTGCCCTTGCTGGTGGTCGGGAGATGTGAATGGCTGATGGGGTGTCGTGCCTGCCGCTTTTCGGGTGGTGTGAGCACTGATCCATTAGGGCGCCGGAATCTCCTGCGGGCTACTCAGACACTCATCGAGTGCGTGACGGGAGAAATTCATCGTGTTGTTCGTTGGTGACGACTGGGCCGAAGATCATCATGACCTCGAGGTCCAAGACGATCAGGGCCGGGTGCTGGGCATTCGCCGGGTCCCCGAGGGGGTCCAGGGGATGGTGAAGTTCCATGAGCTGATCGCGCAACACTTGCCTGATGATGGTGGCCCCGGCCAGGTGATGGTCGGGATCGAGACCGAGCGGGGTCCGTGGGTGGCCGCGTTGATCGCGGCGGGTTATGTGGTGTTCGGGGTGAACCCGAAACTGGCCGCGAGACATCGTGAGGTGGTGTCGTTGTCGGGTGCCAAGGACGACAAGACCGACGCGCACAGCCTGGCCGACATGGTCCGGACCCGGCGTCACCAACTCGTGGCCACCGAGGCCGATTCGCAGCTCGCGGCCGGGGTGAAGGTGCTGACCCGGGCGCATCAATCGCTGATCCAGGAACGGACCCGGCACATGCTGCGGATGCGGTCGGCGTTGCTGGACTACTTCCCGGCCGCGCTGGAGGCGTATCAGCAAGGGACGTTGACGTTGACCAGTCCTGATGTGCTGGCGTTGCTGGCCAAAGCGGCCACCCCGGCGGCCGCGGCGAAACTCACCACCGGCCAGATCACCGCCGCGCTGAAAACGGCTCGCCGGCGCGGTGATCTGCCCAGCCGGGCCGCCGCGATTCAGGCCGCGCTGCGCACCGAGCAACTCGGCCAGTCCGAGATCGTGGCCGACGCCTACGCCGCCACGGTCCGTTCCACGGTGGCGATCCTGCAGGCCCTGAACACCGAGATCACCGGCCTGCAGGCAGGGGTCGAGGCCTATTTTGGCCGGCACCCGGACGTTGAGATCTACCGCAGCCTGCCCGGCCTCGGACCGATCCTCGGCGCCCGGGTGCTGGCAGAATTCGGCGACGCCCCAGGCCGCTACGCCGACGCGAAATCCCGCAAGAACTACGCCGGCACCGCACCCCTCACCCGCCAATCCGGAAGGCTGAAAACGGTGCACGCCCGGTTCGTCCACAACAACCGGCTCGTCAACGCCCTCGACCAGCAAGCCGGCGCCGCCATCCTGCGTGACCCACACACCCGCGCCTACTACGACGAACTCCGCACCCGCGGCCACGGCCACCACGCCGCGCTACGACAACTCGCCAACCGGCTCGTCGGCCTCCTCCACGGCTGCCTCAAAACCGGCACCCACTACGACACCCACACCGCCTGGGCCCACCGCACCAAAACCACCGCCGCTTGACTCCCTAGCACTAGGGATGTCTGATAGCTGCCGCCTTTGGCTGGTTCGGGTCGGGTCAAGGGCGCGCATGCGTCGGCGTTAGCCGATGGAACCCTTGACGCGGCCCGGACCGGCCTGACAATTCGCAAGAACTCAGGGGGACGGGTGCCACCGACCAACCCGCACGATGCACGCCAACACGACGTACATCACCAACACGACCTGCCTAGAACAGAACCATCATCAGTCGCTGCCGAGCGCGCACGACCCGCTCGTCATCGGCACCCACAACCTCGAACAGCTCAAGCAGATGGACCCGCGCCTTGTTGCGATCCTCGCCGGCCGTGTTCTGGACAGTCGTGATCAGCCGGTTGAAAGCATCCTCGACATGCCCACCCATGAGGTCAACATCCGCGACCAAGATCTGCGCCTCAACATCCGCAGCATCCTCCGCGGCCTTCTCCCGGAAATCAGCCGGCACATCCTGAGTCCGCTTCACCAACTGCACCCGCGACAACCCAGCCTTAGCCTCAGCATCCCCAGGCGTCTGCGCCAAGATCTCCTCATACGCGGCAATCGCCCCGTCGAGATCCCCAGCACCCACAGCGTCCTCAGCCTTAACAAACCGCTCATCAACCACCGGCTCAGCATCAACCGGCCCAGCGGCCGCCACCGGCTGCGCACGCCCAGCGATCCCATTAGCCACAGCCACAGTCAGCAGCTGATCAACATACTGCCGAGCCTCAGGCTCCCCAACCGGCCCCTGGAACAACGGCACCACCTGCCCCCGCAGCACCCCGATAACCAACGGCACAGTCTGAACCCCGACGGCCTGCGCCAACCCCGGGTTGGCATCGATATCAATACGCGCCAGCAAAAACTTGCCGTCGTACTCAGTCGACAGCGCAGCCAAGATCGGCGCGAGCTGATTCGACGCACCAGAACGCGGAGACCAGAACTCAACAACCACCGGATGCTGCAGCGACCGCTCAATCACATCCGCCTGAAAGGCCGCCTCAGTCACATCCAGCACATAAGCCCCACCGCCTGCGGCCGGCGCACCAGCAGCACCAGCCCCAGCCCCGGGAGCAGCACCAGGAGCAGCACCACCGGCAGGTTTACGCAGGGCCGAGAGATCGATCGCTCCGGGCCGGGAGAAGTTCGCCTGGCTCACCGCTGTCCTCCGCTGAATCGGTCACTTCTTACGTTCATGGTTCCATCCTCTCCGACAGCCCCCCACCACGTGGCGCGCGGGTGGCCAGGAGGAGCCGGGCGAGGCCGCTACGGGTGGCGGCGACGGCGATGCGCAGGCCTGGTTCGACTCGCATATCCCAGCGCGGATTCCAGCCCCACTCGAACTCTTTACGCCCAGTGGCCGGCCTGCGGATCGCCAGGATCCGGGACTGGCCGCGCTCCTGGAGTTCGCCGAGGCGGCGGCCGACGGCGACGGAGTTCGGCTGTACGACGACCTCGGTGAGCAGGAGGACGCGACGACCGGCCGGTACGGTCGCCTGCACCAACCGGTTCGTGACAGCCGCGGCGACGGCCGGGGCGACCAGCATCGACACCGAACGGCTCGAGCCGATGTTCAGCCGCCGCTCCACCCGTTGCGCGAGGTCGTGGTCGAACATGCGCATGGTGATCTTCGCGTCGGGATTGAGCCCGCGCACCACCATCGCCGTTTCCAGGTTGGTGATATCGCCATCGGTGATCGCGAGCAACGCCTGACATCGGGCGGCTCCCGCCGAGCGCAGCGTTTCCTCCGCACTGCCGTCGCCGATGATGACCGGGATGCGCAGCCGATGGGCGGTCTGCACGCCCGGCGCATCCTCGTCCTTCTCGATCCCGACGACGGCGACACCGCGCTCTGTCAGCAGTTCGAGCACGCGCGCGCCGACCGTACCGAGGCCAGAGACGACCACGTGGTTGCGCGGCTCACCGCGGACACCACCGATCACCCGGCTCAACCGGGCACCGATCAGCGAGTCGACGACCACCGCGGTCAGCAGCGCGACCAGCACGATGCCGGTCAGTTGTACGCCGACCGCGACGACCTTCACCCACGGATCCGCGTGCGAGAACAAGTCGTCCTCGATACCGGCGGACGTGATCGCACCGAGCGCGAGGTAGAGCGCGTGCAACCAAGTCACGTCCGGCCCAGTGCCCAGCGCGATCGTCACTGTGCCGGCCAACGCGACCAGGGCCATCACCGCCATGATCCAACGCACTCGCCGATCGAAGACGTCGTCGCGGATCGCGATCATCAAACCGGCCCGGCGGACGTCCTTGCGCAATGGCTTGCGGCGAATACTCGTACCGAGGACGACGTCGGCCGTCGGGTCGTCGCTGGTATCCGGCAGCAGATCCGGCCGCGCGGACGACGACGTGTCGGCCAGTACGGTCAGCTGCTCGTTGATCCGGTCGGCCGGTCCGGCGACCAAGCGGCGGCCGCCGAGGTCCGTCCAGATCAGCTCGTCCTCCTCCAGCGCGTCCGCGACGAAGGCCGGGGCGGCGAGCGAGGGGCCCGAGATCACCACGCAGTCGCCGAGCAGCGCGTGCAGCTGTTCCCCGATCCGCGGATTGACCATCTGCACGATGATCCGAATCCGCGGGTCGAGGTCCCGCGCGGTCAGGGCAGCGTGCACGTTGCGGACGTCGTTCGTATCGAGCAGAACCAGCGCCCGCGCCGCCGAGGGCTTGTCGTCGATGGCGTCGACGCCCGCGCGCGCGAGCGTCGTCTCGCTCAGCACGCGGACGCCGATCTGGTGGTCGGCCAGCTCGCCGATGCGCTCGAAGTGACGCGAGTCGGGATTGACGATGGCGGTCACGCGTTCGCCGGAATCGACCAGTTCCGAGACGACCCGCAGCGTCGTACGGTCCGAACCACAGACGATGACGCTGCGACCGTCGGGAGAGGTCGGCCGAGCCGGTTGAGCGGGTTTCGAAGGTGGCTCAGAAGCGGGCGGGCTCCCGGTACTCTCCCCACTCGATTCGGAGGACGTCGCAAATCTCCCCCATCGTGGCCTCCGCACGCACCGCCTCCAGCATGGGCTCGATCAGGTTGCCGGTCCCTCTGGACGCCTCGACCAGCGCCGACAGCGTACGACGGACGGAGTCCTCATCGCGCTGTGACTTGCGCGCCGCCAGCACCCGGCACTGCTCGACCTCGACCTCATGGCTGACCCGGAGGATCTCCAGCTCACCCGAAACGGTGTCGGTCAGCGTGTTGACGCCGACGATCTTCTTCTCGCCCTTCTCCAGCTTCTGCTGGTACTCGAAGGCGGCGTCGGCGATCTCGGACATGAACCAGCCGTCCTCGATCCCGCGCAGAATGCCCGCTGTCATGGTGCCGTCGGAGCTCATGTCCTTGATCCGCTGGAAGATCTCCTCGGCCTCGGCCTCGATCTTGTCGGTCAGCGCCTCGACGTACCACGAACCACCAAGCGGATCGGCGACGTTGATGACACCGATCTCCTCCATCAGCACCGACTGGGTCCGCAGCGCGATCTCCGCCGACTCCTCGGTCGGCAGCGCGAGCGTCTCGTCGAGCGCGTTGGTGTGCAGCGAGTTGGTGCCACCGAGCACGGCCGCGAGCGCCTCGACCGCCGTACGCACGACGTTGTTGACCGGCTGCTGCGCGGTGAGCGAAACGCCTGCCGTCTGCGTGTGGAACCGCAGCCACTGGGCCTTCTCGGTCTTGGCGCCATACACATCGCGCAGCCAACGAGCCCAAATACGGCGGCTGGCGCGGAACTTCGCGATCTCCTCGAAGAAGTCGAGATGACTGTCGAAGAAGAACGAAAGACCCGGCGCGAATTTCTCGATATCGAGCCCACGGGACAGCCCCAGCTCGACGTACCCGAAACCATCGGCGAGCGTGTACGCCAGCTCCTGCGCGGCGGTCGAACCAGCCTCGCGGATGTGATAGCCCGACACACTCAACGGCTTGTACGCCGGGATGTTGTGCTGGCAGTACTCCATCAGGTCGCCGATCAAACGCAGATGCGGCTCGGGCGGGAAGAGCCACTCCTTCTGCGCGATGTACTCCTTGAAGATGTCGGTCTGCAGCGTGCCGTTGAGCTTGGTGATGTCGGCACCCTGGCGCTCGGCCGCGACCAGATACATACAGAACGCCGGTACGGCGGGGCCGGAGATCGTCATCGAGGTGGTGACGTCCTGCAGCGGGATGTCCTTGAACAGGCGATCCATGTCGATGGCCGAGTCGATCGCGACACCACAGTGGCCGACCTCGCCCAGTGCCTTCGGGTCGTCGGAGTCGCGGCCCATCAACGTCGGCATGTCGAACGCGACGGACAGACCGCCACCGCCCGAACCGAGGATCATCTTGTACCGCTCGTTGGTGTCCTCGGCATTACCGAACCCGGCGAACTGCCGGATCGTCCAGGTCCGGCCGCGATACCCGGTGGCGTAGAGCCCACGGGTGAACGGGAACTCCCCCGGCCAGCCGATCCGCTCCATCCGGGGATCGTCGTACCCCTCGGGCGGGCCGTAGACGGGCTCGACCTCGGTCCCGGACAGGGTGGTGAAATCGGCCGTACGCCGCTTCGAAGCGTCGTACCGCTGCTGCCACCGGCTCCGGCCGGCCGCGATGTCGTCGGCATGCATATGTCAGACCTCCTGGGTGCTCGCCTCCAAACTACTAGGACGTCCTACTATTTCCCAGCCCGAACGCCGGTTGGACCACGATCGTTCGATCACGGAAATCGTTGAACCTTCGGGACGCCTCGAAACGATTGGCCCATCCACGACCACGCGATTGGCTGGATCCGCGGCCGGAGCGCCCGGCTTGCCCCCGCACCAGCACGCCTGGAGGAAGCTCTTGAAGAACCGCCATTGGTTTTGTCCCTGCGGCAATTGGGGCCTCGGCGGCCCGGCCTGATTCGGCGCGGGCGGTTTCTGACCAGCCTGGGGCCAGTCAGAAATCGCCCGCGTTGTGCCTGAGTGGCTCGAGGACCGACCAGAGCATGCGGAGTTGCTCGTCGGTCAGACCGCGCAGGGCGAAATCGGCCTCGACCAGGTCGGCCGTCGCCTTCTCCACCAGGTCGCGTCCGGCCGGGGTGATCTCGCACAGTACGGCGCGGCCGTCGTCGGGGTGCGGCGTACGCGTGACCAGGCCGGCCGCCTCCAAGCGGCGCACGATCGACGTCACCGAAGTCGGATGGACCTGCAACCGCTCCCCCATCTTGCCCAGCGGCAACGAACCGCGGCGGGAGAACGTGAGCAGCACCAACGCCTCGAACCGGGCGAAGGTCAGACCGTGCGTCTTCAACAGCTCGTCCAGCTCACCGATGACGATCTGCTGGGCCCGCATCAGCGAGGTGACGGCACGCATCTGCTCGACCGCGCCCCAACGCCGCCCCCACTGCCGGGAGGCCTCGTCGATCGGGTCGAACGGAAGCGCTTTCTTCCTCGCCATGGCCGCAGAGTACCCAAAGTGTCGGAGCTGCCTGGCAAGCTCTGCTCATGCCGACGCCAGAGTTCTTCCTCCGCACCCTCCGGGCCGACGCCGACCGCCTCGCCGAGGTGGCCCGGCTCGGCCTGACCGCCGAGGTCCCGTGCTGCCCGGGCTGGACCGTCGAGACGGTCGTCCGCCATGTCGCCATGGTCTATCTGCACAAGATCGAGGCCATCCAGCGCAACGCCAGACCCGAGCCCTGGCCGCCCGCGGGCCTGGACGATCGCGATGCCCTCGAGCTGTACGACGACGCGACCGCGCGCCTGTTCGCCCAACTCGCCGAGTCAGGCCCCTCGGCCCCGAGCTGGACGTGGTGGCCGGAGGACCAGACCACGGGCTTCTGGTTCCGCCGGATGGCGCAGGAGACGGCAGTGCACCGGGTCGACGTCGAGCTGGCGCATGACGTGGTGACGCCGATCGACGCCGAGCTGGCGAGCGACGGCATCGACGAGGTGCTACGGGTGATGATGGGCGGCGTCTGGGACGAGGGCGATTCCAAGCACCCGGTGGACGCGTCGATCCGGATCACCGCCGCCGGCCGGTCGTGGACGGTCGCGCTGACCGGCACCGAGGTGACGGTGACGGATGGCGCCGAAGGTGAGGTCGCCGCCGAGATCTTCGGCGAGCCCGCTGCGGTGCTGTTGTGGGTCTGGGGCCGTCTCGATCAGGACGCGATCCAGATCGCCGGCTCCGAAGAGGTCACCCAGGAGTTCCGGGCGAGGCTGAAGGAGGCTACCCAGTAGGCGCCAGTCAGTGGGGGCGCCAGTCGGTAGGGCTCAGGTCCGTTGGGGCTAGTCGTCAGGGTGGCCATCGGTCCAGTTGGCCCGATCGCTGTTGAAGATCGACTTGCTGGTCGCGCGCGTCGGCGCGTGGTGGTGCGAACTGGCGACCGGCCCGGCGGTGACCTCGGTCGCCGGATCCATCCCGATCGGTCCGGTGCCGTCGTCGTCGGAGTCCTCATCGCTGACCACGACCGTGTCGACACTCGCACTGGCCCGCAGGCCGGTGCGCTGGATGACGCGCTGAATGGTGAGATCACGCTCGTCCGGCCGGCTGACGAAGCGGATCTCGCGGAAGCCCTGGTCCTGGGCCGCCGACTCGAAGATGAAGTGTCCGTAGCCCATGAACCGGCCGATCCAGGGCTTCTCCAAGGTGATGTCCAGGATTCGCGCGATCGGGGTGGTCGCCACTCGCTGGCTGAAGACACCCCGGATCCGCATCACCCGCATGTTCGTGACCACGAACCTGTCCCGGTGCTCGGTGAGGAACCGCCAGAAGGCGTGTCCGAGCAGAAGCAGCACCAGGAAGAGCACCACTCCCGCCGCGTTGAGCGACAGCAGCAGCATGGTGACCAGCAAGGCGGCCGCGAGTGCGACCTCGAGCATCGGGACGAAGAACACCACCCAGTGGTGGCGGACCTCGTCGATCACCACTTCGCCCTCGTCCGCGATCAGGTGGCGCCTGACCTTCGGGTCGAAGATCTTGAAGAGGCCTATCCCCGCCATGCGCGCTCCACCATCGTCAGCCCCGTACCAGGCCGTGTGGCCCTGAAAGACAAGCTCTGAGACTCAAGCTTAGGTCAGCGGGCTCAGTTGAACAGCGCCGTCAGGAAGGTGATAACGCTTCCAAATGCATCCCCGACGGCCGAGAACGCACCGCCCACAGCGTTTGCGGCATTCTCCGGCTGGGAGATCAAATAAAACGCCGCAAAGGCGATGACCAGCCAGATCAGCAGCTTCTTAGGCATGTCACCACTCCTCGTTCTCAACCAATTCGGTCGACTGTGTTGTATCACGGTTAGTCACTCATTGTCACTGACTGAACACAGCCCACCGCACAATGCCCACCAGCTACAAGTCCTATTCTGTAACGGATCGGGGGGCACGGCACAGCCCGGCGCGCCGTCGCCCGGAGAAGTGTCCGGGCGGGTCGCACCTTACCGGTCGGTACCAGTCAGTAATCGTTGGGCCACCTGTCTCACCATGCGGTCATGCCCCGGCCTGGCCCGAGGTTCACGTCCGCCTAGAGCGCGGCGATCAGCTCGTCGGCAGCGGCGTACGGATCGGTGTCGCCGCCGGCCACCTTCGCGGCCAGTACGTCGAGCCGGGAATCCCCATGGAGATGGGCGAAACGCGACCTCAACGCGGTCATCGCGATGGCCTCGATCTCGTCCCTGGCGCGGCTTCGGCGACGCTCTTCGAGCACCCCGGTGGCCTTCATCCAGGCCAGTCGCTCACCGATTTTCGCGACCACTTCGTCGACACCTTCGTTGCGACTGGCAACCGTCTTGAGGATCGGCGGAACCCAGTCGTCCGGGCCTCGATCGGCCAGCGCCAGCATGGCCCGCAGGTCCCTAGTGACGTTCTGCACACCGTCACGGTCGGCTTTGTTCACCACATAGATGTCGCCGACCTCTAAAATGCCTGCTTTCGCCGCTTGAATGCCGTCACCCATACCCGGTGCCAGCAATATCAAGGTCGTGTCGGCCATCCCGGCCACTTCGACCTCGGACTGGCCCACGCCGACCGTCTCGACAAGTACGACGTCGAAGCCGGCCGCGTCGAGCACGCGCAGCGCCTGCGGCGTCGACCAGGCGAGACCGCCCAGATGGCCGCGGGACGCCATCGACCGGATGAACACGCCGGGGTCGGTCGCATGGTCCTGCATCCGGACGCGGTCGCCCAGCAGGGCACCACCGGAGAACGGCGACGACGGGTCGACCGCCAGCACTCCGACGCGCTGCCCGGTCGCCCGGTACGCCGAAACGAGGGCGGACGTCGACGTCGACTTGCCGACGCCGGGCGAACCGGTGATGCCGACGATATGGGCCTTACCGGCATGCGGGGCGAGCGCCGCCATCACTTCGCGTAGCAGCGGCGACTCGTCCTCGACCAGCGAGATCAGCCGGGCGACCGCGCGGGCATCCCCGGCGCGGGCCCGCTCGACCAGCTCCGGAACCGGCGCGGTCCGGCGCATCAGCCCTCAACCATCAACGCTGCGGCACTCGGACGATCAGCGCGTCGCCCTGGCCACCGCCGCCACACAGCGCGGCCGCGCCGGTGCCACCGCCACGACGCTGCAGCTCCAGCGCCAGGTGCAGCACGATCCGGGCGCCCGACATGCCGATCGGGTGGCCGAGCGCGATCGCGCCGCCGTTCACGTTCACGTTGTTGACGTCGACGCCCAGCTCGCGCGAGCTGGCGATACCGACGGCGGCGAAGGCCTCGTTGATCTCGACCAGGTCCAGCGCGGCGGGCTCGATGCCCTCCTTGGCGCAGGCCTTCGCGATCGCGTTGGCCGGCTGGCTCTGCAGGGACGAGTCCGGGCCGGCGACGGCGCCGTGCGCACCGATCTCGGCAAGCCAGGTCAGGCCCAGCTCCTCGGCCTTGGACTTGCTCATCACGACGACGGCACAACCGCCATCGGAGATCTGCGAGGCCGAGCCGGCGGTGATGGTGCCGTCCTTGCTGAAGGCCGGGCGCAGCTTGCCGAGCGACTCGGCCGTGGTGTCGCCACGGATACCTTCATCGGTGTCGACGACCAGCGGGTCGCCCTTGCGCTGCGGGACCTCGACCGGCACGACCTCGTCGGCGAAGACACCGTTCTTCCAGGCCTCGGCGGCAAGCTGGTGCGACCGGGCGGCGAACTGGTCCTGCTCCTCGCGGGTCAGCTTGAGCCCGTCGGTGTTGGCCGTCTCGGTCAGCAGACCCATCGCCTGATCGGTGAACGCGTCCCACAAACCGTCGTACGCCATCGAGTCGACCAACGTGGTGTCGCCGTACTTGTAGCCCTCGCGGGACTTCGGCAGCAGGTGCGGCGCGTTCGTCATCGACTCCATCCCGCCGGCCACGATCACGTCGTACTCACCGGCGCGGATCAGCTGGTCGGCCAGGGCGATCGCGTTGATACCGGACAGGCAGACCTTGTTGATGGTCAGAGCCGGGACGGTCATCGGGATACCGCCCTTGGTGGCGGCCTGGCGGGCGGCGATCTGGCCCGCGCCGGCCTGCAGCACCTGGCCCATGATCACGTACTCCACCTGCTCCGGAGCGACGCCGGCCTTGGCCAGCGCACCCTTGATCGCGAAGCCGCCGAGATCGGCGCCGGTGAAGCCCTTCAGGCCGCCGAGCAACCGCCCGATCGGGGTGCGCGCACCGGCGACGATGACCGTGGAGTTCTGGGAGTTCGACATGTCGCCACGATACCTGCGCTCACACTGGTACGGCCCTGTCGATCAGGTCACACGGATGGTGTTGTACCAGCCACACTTGATGGCTTCCCGCACGGAGTTGCGCGACCCTGACGATATGCGAACGCAATTGCCGACCCAGCTGTTCGAGGCGATCGATCACGTGGGGATCGCCGTACCGGATCTCGACGAGGCCGTGCGGTTCTACGCGGAGGCCTTCGGCATGAAAGTGGCGCACGAAGAGGTCAACACCGAGCAGGGTGTGCGCGAGGCGATGCTGTCCGTGGGCGACTCGGGCTCTTCGATCCAGTTGCTCGCACCACTGTCGGACGAGTCGCCGATCGCCAAGTTCATCGACCGCAAAGGCGCGGGCATCCAGCAACTGGCCTACCGGGTCAACGACATCGACGCCGTCTCCCGCACGTTGCGCGAACGCGGTCTCGAGCTGCTGTACGACGAGCCGCGCCGCGGTACGTCGAACTCCCGCGTGAACTTCATCCACCCGCGCTCGGCCGGCGGCGTACTCGTCGAACTGGTGGAACCCGCTCGTTCCTGACGGCTTTCGGTAAGGCTTCATCGGGATAAGACCACTGTTCACGGTGGCCTGATTCCGTGACACGCCTCACGGTTACGCCGGATGGCCTTGCGAAGTGGGTCACAAGGCGGTGCCATAGAGGTCTACTGGTCGGTAGATTCCGGCGAAATCGAACCGCGATCCCACGCTCCAGGCTCCAGGAGGAACGACGTGAAGCAGATCCTCGAAGCGATTCTCGCCGGCGACACCCCGGCGGAGGACTTCGGCCGGCTCGACGTACCGGAGCACTATCGCGGTATCACCGTGCATGCCGAGGACGTGACCATGTTCGAAGGCATGCCGGCGAAGGAGAAGGATCCGCGCAAGAGCCTGCACCTGGACGACGTACCGACGCCCGAGCTCGGGCCGGGTGAAGCCCTGGTCGCGGTGATGGCGAGCGCGATCAACTACAACACCGTCTGGACCTCGATCTTCGAGCCGGTCTCGACGTTCTCCTTCCTCAAGCGGTACGGCAAGCTCTCGCCGTTGACCGCCCGCCACGATCTGCCGTACCACGTGGTCGGCTCGGACCTCGCGGGCGTCGTCCTGCGCACCGGCCCGGGCGTGAACGCGTGGAAGCCCGGCGACGAGGTCGTCGCGCACTGCCTGTCGGTCGAGCTGGAGAGTCCCGACGGCCACAACGACACGATGATGGACTCGGAGCAGCGGATCTGGGGTTTCGAGACGAACTTCGGCGGCCTCGCGGAGATCGCCCTGGTCAAGTCGAACCAGCTGATGCCGAAACCCGCCCACCTCACCTGGGAAGAGGCGGCGAGCCCCGGCCTGGTGAACTCGACCGCCTACCGCCAGCTCGTCTCGGCCAACGGCGCGAACATGAAGCAGGGCGACGTCGTCCTGGTCTGGGGCGCCTCCGGTGGACTCGGCTCGTACGCAACGCAGTTCGCCCTGAACGGTGGCGCGATCCCGGTCTGCGTCGTCTCCAGCCCCGAAAAGGCCGAGCTGTGCCGGGCGATGGGCGCCGAGCTGATCATCGACCGGAATGCCGAGGGCTATCAGTTCTGGTCCGACGAGCACACGCAGGACCCGAAGGAGTGGAAGCGCCTCGGCGCCAAGATCCGCGAGCTGACCGGTGGGGACGACCCGGACATCGTGTTCGAGCACCCGGGCCGCGAGACCTTCGGCGCCTCGACGTACGTCGCCCGCCGTGGCGGCACGATCGTCACCTGCGCGTCGACGTCGGGTTACATGCACGAGTACGACAACCGGTACCTCTGGATGAACCTCAAGCGCATCATCGGCTCCCACTTCGCGAACTACCGCGAGGCGTGGGAGGCCAACCGCCTGATCGCCAAGGGCATGGTCCACCCGACCCTCAGCCGGACGTACTCCCTCGAGGACACCGGCCAAGCCGCGTACGACGTGCACCGCAACCTCCACCAGGGCAAGGTCGGCGTCCTCGCCCTCGCGCCCGAGGAAGGTCTGGGCGTTCGCGACCCCGAGATGCGCGCCAAGCACCTCACGCAGATCAACCGCTTCCGCGACCGCTAGCGGGGCCCCTGGGCGGTACCTCTAGGGTGGGTCTGGTCTTGCCCCCGAGCCGCTCAGAAGGGTCCCTGTGATGGCTGAAGAATCGAGTTTGCCGTTCTTCGATCGGACGGCGTCCGCCGCCGGCACTTTCCCAGTGGGAAGGCGCGGGTACGACAAGGATGCGGTGGATGAGGCGGTGCGCGGACTGGAGGCCGAACTGGCCGAGGTCAAGACGAAGGCCGAAGCGCTGTCGACCGGTCAGGCTCCGTTGCTCGCGCAGCTGGAGGAGGCGAAGCGGCAGCTCGACGCGACGGCCAATCCGACGTACGCCGGGCTCGGTGACCGGGCGGCGCAGATCCTGAGGCTTGCGCAGGACCAGGCGCAGGAGGCGCTCGAGGAGGCCAAGCGCGAGTCCGACGAGATGCGCGCGCAGGCCACCAAGGAGGCGCAGGCGCTGCGGTCGACGGGTGAGCGGGAGGCGCAGGACATCCGGACCGTCGCGCTGACCGAGATGGACAGCATGCGTCGTACGGCGGAGGGTGACGCGGCGGAGATCAAGCGGACCGCCGAGACCGAGGCCGACGAGATCCTGGCGGCAGCCCGGCGTAAGGCGGAGCAGCTGCGGCTCACCGCCGAGCAGCAGGCCAGCACGCTGAAGAACGGCGCCTTGCACGAGGCCGAGAAGATCCGTACGGCGATTCAGCGCGAGTCCGCCGCATTGCGGGCGCGGCTGGCCGACGAGCGCGAGCAGCAGGCCAAGGAGCTCGCCGACAAGCACGCGCAGATCGCGGGCGATACCGAGAACCTCACCACCCAGATGCGCGAGGCGGCCGAACAGTCGGAGCGTCGCGTGGCCGAGGCGACCGGGCAGGCGACCAAGATCCGCCAGCAGGCTGAGGAATCGGCCGAGCGTACGTTGACCCGGGCCCGGCGCGAGGCCGAGCAGCTGCTCACGTCGGCGCGCACCCGGGCGGAGGCCGAGCTGGCCGCCGCGTCCGAGGAGGCTGCCCGGACCAAGGTGATCAGCGCCCGCGAGACCGAGCGGCTGGCGAAACGCCGCGATGGGATTCTGGCTCAGATCGCCGGGTTGAACGATATCGCCACTAACATCGCCAGGCAGGCCGCTGAGCTCGACTCGGCTACCACCCAGCTCGTCAGCTCCGACAGCGCGCCGGCCACCCCGCCAGACACCAGTAGCCCGAAGGACTAAGACGTGACGCCTACCGGCGGCGACAACTCAAAAAACCAGGCCTCTGCTTCGAAGGATCAGGACGAGAGCGCCGAGGTCCAGGCAGCCGCTGATGAGGCGCACGAGGCTGCCGTGGAGGCACGCGCAGCGGCGCTGGAAGCCCGGCGCGAAGGCCAGCAGGCGACCTCGATCGCGAGCGAGTTGCTGATCGACGAAAAGGACCCGGCCGAGGGAATGGGGCGGCCCGGGCCACCGATTCACTACTCGAACCCGTTCGTCTTCGGCTTCTTCGGCGCCCTCGGCGTGCTGACCGCGATCGGACTGGTAGGCGCGCTCGGTGCGGCCAGCTCGGTGCTGATCCTGCTGGTCGTGTCGATGTTCCTGGCCGTCGGGCTGAACCCGCTGGTCGAGTGGTTCATGCACCGCGGCCTCAAGCGCGGGGCTTCGGTCGGCGTGGTGTTCCTGCTCGTGGTGCTGGCGGTCACCGGGGTCGGCTGGGCGATCGTGCCGGTCGTCACCGATCAGATCAACGGCCTGATCAAGAACGCGCCCGAATGGCTCGATCTGCTGACGAAGT
This sequence comes from Kribbella sp. NBC_01245, assembly GCF_036226525.1. Lineage (NCBI taxonomy): Bacteria > Bacillati > Actinomycetota > Actinomycetes > Propionibacteriales > Kribbellaceae > Kribbella > Kribbella sp. NBC_01245. The sequence goes on along the minus strand of NZ_CP108487.1, from coordinate 8,338,713 downwards.
CCAAGACGCTCCGCGACCTCAACAACGAATACCAGTTCATCCAGAAGGCCCAGGAGTACATCCAGGATCCGGCGCTGGCGCAGAAGGCGTTCGGCGGCATCCTCGGCGTTGGCAAGGTGGTCGCGAACGCCTTGTTCTCCGCGTTCACCATTCTCGTTCTCACGCTCTACTTCCTGGCATCCCTGCCGACGGTCAAGCGCGCGGCGTACAGCCTGGTCCCGGCCACCCGCCGCCCCCGCGTCTCGATCCTCGGCGACGAGATCCTCAGCCGGGTCGGCGGTTACGTCAGCGGCCAGTTCACGGTCGCGGTGATCGCGGGCTTCTCCGCCTTCATCTTCCTGGAGATCGTCGGCCTTCGTGAGTACGCCGTGGCGCTGGCGATCGTGATCGTCTTCTGCGCGTTCATCCCGATGGTCGGCGGCCTGATCGGCACGGTGATCGTCGCGCTGATCGGCTTCACCGACGGCCTGTGGATCGGCGTAGCCTGCCTGGCCTACGGCATCATCTACCAGCAAATCGAGAACTACGTCGTCGCACCCCGCATCATGCGCCGAGCCGTCGACATCCCCGGCGCCGTAACCGTCATCGCGGCCCTCATGGGCGGCGCCCTCCTCGGCGTAGTCGGCGCCCTCCTCGCCATCCCCGCCGCAGCCGCCGTCCTCCTCATCATCCGCGAAGTCTGGGTCCGCAAAGCCGACGCCAGCTAAGGCGCCGCGGCCCGTGCACTAGAAGGTGTACGGGCCGAAGCGACCCCAGACGACGATTGCGGCGAGGACGATCAGGATGAGGTTCGGGATTATCCGCGCGGGCTCGTTGCGACGGAGGTGGACGATCGCGGCGCCGGTCATCATCGCGACCAGGCCCAGTGCTGCGAGTGGGACGAAGATCGGCGCGATCTTGAGGATCGCCGGCAGGGTTAGGCCGATCGCGGCGGCGAGTTGCAGTGCGCCCATGGCCTTGATGGCGCCGGGAGAGAAGTCCTCGGCCCAGCTGGTCAGGCTCGAGGCGGCCAGCTTCTCTTTCGGTTGGGCGAGCTTCATCAGACCGTTGGCGAGGAACACCACCGCGAGGAGGCTCGCGATGATCCAGAGGGCGACGTTCATGGGCGTTCACTCCATTCGGCCTCGAGGTTGTGGATCAGCCGCGCCGTCAGCTTCAGGTAGGCGGCGGTCTCGGCGGCGGTGAGCCCGTTGGTGGCCGAGGCGTTCACCGAACGAGCGGCGGCGGTGAGGTCGTGTTCGATCGCTCGGGCCTGATCGGTCAGGTACACCCGGATCCGTCGCTTGTCGTCCGGGTCGGGTACGCAGCGGACCAGGCCGTCGCGCTGCATGCGCTGCAGGGTTTTCGCCATGGTGGCCTGCTCGATCCGGACCTGGTCACACAGCTCGCGTTGGGTGAGGCCGTCTTGTTCAAAGAGCGCGAGCAACTGGGCGAACTGGCCGGGGACAACGCCGTACGGCGCGATGCGGGCGGCGAGAGCCTGCGCGAGCAAGCGCGCGAGATGGTTCACCTGATAGCCCAGCGACTCCTGGCGAAATAGTGCGTCAGTCATACGACCTCAATTCCATAGCTTGCTATGAGTTTTACATAGCAAGCTATGGAATCGCAACCAGGCCGACTCGGACAGTCAGATCCTCAGGCGGTAGAGCTGACGGCGGGCGGCCAGGTCCACGCGAGGGGCGAGTTTGGGGCGTTTTGGCGGATGAACGGCCGTCGTGTGGACGTGGGGGTCCGCCTGCTGGTTAGGCCAGGAAGGGGGTGACGGTGGTGAGGAAGTCGTCTAGGCGTTCGGCGTGGACCCAGTGGCCGGCTTCGGGGATTTCGGCGAGGGTGGCGCGGGGGAAGTACGACTGGATGGTGGGGTGGTGGGAGGGCTGGACGTAGTCGGACTTGCCGCCGTAGACGAAGAGGGTGGGGCCTTCGTAGGTGCCGGTTACGTCGGGCCAGGAGGAGATGGCGGGGATGGCGGATTCGATGACCGGGAGGTTCGGCCGCCAGTGGGCGCCGTTGTCGTCCATGACCAGGTTTTGCAGGAGGAAGGCGCGGGTGGACGCCAGGGGGACGGCGTCGACCAATTGCTCTTCGACTTCGGCGCGGCGGCGTACGGCGCTCAGGTCCGCGTCGCGCATCGCCTGCGCGTAGCCGACGAAGGCCGGTGGGTAGGAGACCGGGGAGACGTCGACGACTACCAAGCGGTCCACCAGGGCCGGGGTTTGGAGGGCCGTGAGCATCGCGGTCTTGCCGCCCATGGAGTGGCCGATCAGCGCTACCGGGCCGAGGCCGAGGGTGGTGATGGTCTCGGCGACGTCCTCGGCCATTTCGGGATAGCTCATCGTCGGAACGTGCGGAGAGGTGCCGTGGTTGCGCAGGTCCATCGCGATGACCCGATGGCCGGCGGCGGCGAGGCGGCGGGCGGCGGTCATCCAGTTGCGGCTGGAGCCGAAGAGGCCGTGGAGTACGACGACCGGGGTGCCGGATTCGCCGTACGTCGTGGTGGGGAGCTGCATCACAAACCCTTCATCGGCGACGTTGCCAGCAGGCCGAATGCCAGTGGCGCCGCTCGTCCATCGACTGGCTGCCGCCGAGCGCGCCGAGCAGGCTGGGGTTCTCCGGCCAGACGACGACGTGCGGGACGGCCGGCGCGATCGTCTGGTCGCAGCCGGGACAGCGGTACGCCTTGCCCGCCGCCGAACCGCTCAAGCGGCGGACCATCCACGAGCCGTCGGCCTTGTCCTCGCGCGCCTGATGCCCACCCATCAGCGGACGGTCGTTGACCGGACGCGTCCACTTGGAGGGCTTGCGGCGATTTGGCATGGCAGCGCCGAGCCTACCTACGGCGAGCGGCCCGACCGACGGCGGGCACGGGCCTACCGACGGTGGGCAGGCGGCCTATCGACGGCGGGCGGCGGCGTACGCGGCGGTGCCGATCAGCTCCATCGAGACCTGCAGCCGGTCGAAGCTGACGTTCTTCGCGATGGTGTCCTCCGGCGAGTGGTACGGCGGTTCCAGCAGCGCTGGTGATGCCTCCCCACGCCAGGAGAAGTTGGCAGCCGCGATACCCACCTCCTGGAACGACTGGTGGTCGCTGGCTCCACGCTGGACCGGGCCGACGATCTGCGGCTCATAGCCGAGGCGTTGCGCCGACGCCCGTACGCCGAGAGTGGCCGCGTTGGCCAAGCCGTCGAACGACAACAGCCAGTACGTGATGGCCGGGTCCCAGCTGGTCGCGACCATGTCGTTCTGGAAGACGGCCCGATGGCGAGCGCGATCCGCCGGGGACAGCGCGGCCACGTGCGCTCGCGAGCCGATCAGCCCCTGCTCCTCCGAACCCCACAACGCGAATCGCAGGGTGCATTCGGTCGGCAACGACGCCAGCACCCGGGCGACCTCGAGCGTGAGGACCGTGCCCGAGCCGTCGTCGTTCGCTCCGGGCGCGCCGATGACCGAGTCGTAGTGCGCGCACACCATCACGATCGGTGCGTCCGTACCTCGCCCACGACGTTCGCCGATCACGTTATGCGAGGTCAGGCCCTTGTGCGCCGTGGTGGTGATTGCCAAGGGCAACGAAGTGACGACCTTGAGGGCCTCGCGCAACCGCTGCTTCTGGATCTGCGCGACACCGATCACCGGGATCGGTACGCCGGTGAGGCCGCTCGGCGAGAACGCCTGCGCCCGGCGCGGGAAGACCGCGTCCGTGGGCAGCAGCACGACCGCCACGGCACCACGCGCGACGGCGTCGGCAACGAAGGCGGGCCGGGCGCCGAAGTTGTCGTCCGCCAGTACGACGGCACCGGTCACGTCGGCCGGCCAGACGGGAGCCGTCGCGAGGCCGACATCCACGGCCGGGCCGGTGACGGTCACACCGTGGGCTGCGCCCGGCGAGGCGCCCGTCTGCCAGCAGAGGTCGTCGGGCAGCATCCCGCGCGGGTCGCCCAGTTGTGCCGTGAACTTGTCGGCTACCGCGAACGGCTCCAACCGGGTCTGATAGCCGAACCGGTCGAGCTGGTCCTCGAGGTAATCCGCCGCACGCTTCTCACTCGCCGTACCGCCGATGCGCGGGCCGATCGTCTCGGACAGCACCTGCAGGTGTCGGTGGGCCCGCTGCGGCGACAACTCCCGTACGACCTGCCGGTCGTACTTGTCGAGCTGAGGAGCCCGTACGGCGCCAGGGCGGACGTCGTCCTCGGCCCAGGCGGGAAGGGTAGGGATCGCAGTAGCGGCGACGGTGCCTCCGACGGCTCCGAGCAGACTGCGACGGGACAGATTAGCCATGGGCGGAACTCCTATGAGGACGGGCGGCCCCGAGACGAATCCGACCGTAGTCGAACCCGGGGCCGCCCGCTCCAGCTTCCGCGCGTCTAAGCGCGTCAGGCTCAGACCGAGGTCTTGTCCTTTGAAGCTTCAGCTGCGTTCTCCGCGGCGACCTTGGCGGCCTCGCGGGAAAGCGCCTGCTCGTCGCGCAGCTCCGCGCCGACCTCGTGCAGGTAGCGCAGCGCCTCGACGTACGAGTCGACAACACCGGTCGAGCGGTACGGAACGCCGACCTTCTCGCAGTACGCCCGAACCATCGGCACGGCGTACCGCAGGTTGGCGCGCGGCATGTTCGGGAAGAGGTGGTGCTCGATCTGGTAGTTCAGACCGCCCATCATCCAGTCGACCACCAGGCCGCCGTTGACGTTGCGTGAGGTCAGCACCTGCTTCTCGAGGTGGCCCCAGCGCTCGGTGTCCTCCGGGTTGGGCATTTCCATGCCCTTGTGGTTCGGCGCGAAGACGCTGCCGAGGTGCAGACCGAACAGCATCTGGAAGATCACGATGAAGATCGCGGCCTTACCCGGTGACATCACCAGCAGCAGGCCGGCGGTGGCGAGAATCGTGTTCGCGGCGATGAGACCAAGCTCACGACGGGCCGCGACGGTTTTACGGCGCTGCCACAGGAAAAGGACACCGGCGACCTTGAGGTTCAGGCCCTCCAGCGTCAGCAGCGGGAAGAACAACCAGGCCTGATTGCGCGACAGCCAGCCGTGCAAACCGGTGCGGCCCTCGGCCTGTTCGAGCGTCCAGACCATGACCCCCTCGCCGACATCCGGGTCCTTGTCGGTGTGGTTCGGGTTGGCGTGGTGCCGGTTGTGCTTGTCGTTCCACCAGCCGGCGCTCATCCCTAGCAACAGGTTCGCGTGCAGCAGCTGGATCACGTCGTGCACGCGGCGCGAGCTGCTGATCTGCTGATGACCCGCGTCGTGGCCGAAAAAGGCCGCACGGGTGGCGAAAAGCGCCAGCGGGACGGCCAGGAAGAGGGTCCACCAGCTGTTGCCGAGGATGGCCACACCCGCGCAGACGGCGGCGAAACAGACCACGTTGATGCTGATCGCGATGACATACGCCGCCGTGCGCCGTTCGAGCAGTCCCGCTTCCTTGACCTCTCGCAACAGTGGCGAGAAGTCACTGCGGCGAGTCTTGGGCGGGGCGTTCGTCAAGACAGACGGCTGTGCCATCAGGTCCTCGATTCGGAGCGGTTTGAAGGCCTGGGCTCTCAGCCGCGGCCAGCGTACGTCCTAATCCTCGCGGGCGAAGACGCGAGAAACAGGGGTGCTACTACCCCTGTTCCGGGATCCAGGCTGCCGTTATGGGGTAGACCTGGCACCACTGTCAGCACCGGCGGCGTCGAGGATGATGGATTCACTGAAACACTTGGACCGAAAGCTGCAACACTTGAACTGATACGGGAGACAGCGAAAATGCCGACGAGTCTGAACACGCGAGTTGCGGTGATGCCGCTGCTCGCGCGGCCCTTCGTCGCGCTCGGGCTGGCGGTGCTGGCCGAGATCGGCATCGCCTTCTTCGTGCTGCAGGTCGTCGCGACGCCGCTGGTGATCGTCACGGTGGGTATTCCGTTGTTACTCGTGGCCATCCCCGCTACCCGTTGGTATGCGAACGTCCACCGCAGCCTGATCGGCACCCTGCTCGGGGTGCGGATCCCCCGGCCCTACCGGCAGGCGAACAAACCCGGTCCGCTGCGTTTCCTACGCACCGCGGCCTCCGATCCGGCCACCTGGCGGGACCTGGCCTGGCTGATCGTGAACGCGACGCTCGGCTTCGTGATGACGTTGCTCTCGGCCGTGCTGTTCCTGTCGATGATCTTCTACCTGATCTATCCGTTCCTGCTGGCGGTCACGCCCGATGGCGTCTTCGACCGGCCGATGGGCGGACTGTTCCACCTCGACCACGCGATCAAGGGCTTCTACATGTGGCCGGTCGCGGGTATCGCGTTCCTCCTCTGGTACAACTTCGGTCGCCCGTTGCTGACCGGGTACGCCAAGCTCTCCAAGTCGTTGCTCGGGCCCACCAAGGCCGCCGAGCTGAACCTGCGGGTCCAGCAGCTCGCCACTTCGCGAGCGGAGACCGTGGATACCCAGGCGGCCGAGTTGCGCCGGATCGAGCGCGACCTGCACGACGGCGCCCAGGCGAGACTGGCCGCGCTCAGCATGACGCTGGGCCTCGCCGAGTCGATGGTCGGCCGCGATCCCGACCAGGCGCAGCAACTCCTCACCGAGGCGCGCGAGTCGGCCGGCCACGCCCTTTCGGAACTGCGCGACCTGGTGCGGGGTATCCACCCGCCCGTGCTGGCCGACCGAGGCCTCGACGGCGCCGTGCGGGCTCTCGCGCTGGCCTGCCCGATCAACATCGACATCACCATCGACCTGCCGGGACGGGCGCCCGCGCCGGTCGAGTCCGCGGCGTACTTCGCGATCGCCGAGGCCCTCGCGAATCTGGTCAAGTACTCGGCCGCGTCGACGGCCTGGGTGCAGCTGACCTACGAGAACGAAAAGCTCCACATCATGGTCGGCGATGACGGTGTCGGCGGCGCGGAGATCCGGCCCGGCGGCGGTTTGTACGGAATCCAGCGGCGGCTGGCCGCGTTCGACGGTACGTTGACCCTGGTCAGCCCGACCGGCGGTCCGACCACCGTGATCATGGAGTTGCCTTGCGAGTCGTCATCGCTGAAGATCACGCCCTCCTCCGGGACGGCCTGATTCGACTGCTGAAAGCCCACGATTTCGACGTGGTGGAGGCGGTCGACAACGGTCCCCGGCTGGTTCCGGCGCTCGTGGAACACCGACCCGACGTCGCCGTCGTGGACGTTCGGCTGCCCCCGACCTTCACCGATGAGGGCCTGAAGGCGGCGATCGAGGCCCGCCGCCAGGTCCCCGGCCTGCCGGTGCTCGTGCTGTCGCAGTACGTCGAGCAGCTGTACGCGCGAGAGCTGCTCACGGGTGGCGGCGGTGCCGTCGGGTATCTGCTCAAGGACCGCGTCTCGAACGTGGCCGAGTTCGTCGATTCGGTACGACGCGTGGCCGCGGGCGGTACGGCGATGGACCCGGACGTCATCGGTCAGCTGCTGGCCCGCAACACCCGGGACGAGCCGATCCAGCGGCTCACCCCGCGGGAGGCGGAGGTCCTCGGCCTGATGGCGGAAGGCCGTTCCAACGCGGCGATCGCGAGCGCCTTGTTCGTCACCGAGAAGGCCGTCAGCAAGCACACCAACAGCATCTTTGCCAAGCTCGACCTACCGCCCTCGGAGGACGACAACCGCCGGGTGATGGCAGTGCTGACGTACCTCTCATCACACTGAGAGCCGACTGAGGAACTGCCGCGTGCGGGCTTCGCGCGGAGCGTCGAGGACCTGGGACGGCGGGCCTGACTCGAGCATGCGGCCCGCGTCGAGGAAGCAGACCCGGTCGGCCACCTGACGCGCGAAGCCCATCTCGTGCGTACAGATCAGCATGGTCATGCCCTCGTCCTTCAGCTCGCGCAACAGGTCGAGCACCTCGCCGACGAGCTCCGGGTCGAGCGCCGAGGTGACCTCGTCCAGCAGCATCAACGCCGGCGAGTTGACCAACGCGCGAGCGATCGCGACGCGCTGCTGCTGGCCACCGCTGAGCTCGTCCGGCTTGGCTGCGGCTTTCTCGGGCAGACCCACGCGCTCCAGCATGGCGTGGGCGCGCTCGCGGGCCTCGGCCGGACGCACGCCGTGGACGCGGATCGGCGCCAGCGTGATGTTGTCGAGCACGCTCAGATGCGGGAACAGGTTGTACGCCTGGAAGACGACGCCGATCCCCGCTCGCACCTGGTCGACGTTCACCCGGGGATCGGTGATGTCCTTGCCGTTCAGCGAGATCACGCCGTCGTCGACGGTCTCGAGCAGGTTGATACAGCGCAACAACGTCGACTTCCCCGAACCCGAGGCGCCGATCAGGACGACGCACTCCCCCGGCTCGACGTCGAGGCTGAACGACTCGAGCACCACGTTCGACCCGAACGATTTGCGGACATCCCGCACGGACAACAGCGTCATACCAGTCCACCTCCGCCGCCGTACCAGCCCTGCCGACGGGCCACCCAGTCGGTCAACCGGGTCAACGGAATGGTCATCGCGACGAACAGCAGCCCGGCCACGACGTACGGCGTGAAGTTGAAGTCCTCGGCGGTCTCGAGTTGCGCGGCCCGGATGGCGTCGACGACACCCAGTACGGCGATGAGGCCCGAGTCCTTCTGGAGCGATACGAAGTCGTTCAGCAAGGGCGGCAGCACTCGTCGCACCGCTTGAGGCAGGACGACGAAGCGCATCGTCTGGGGATAGCTCAGACCCAGCGAACGGGCGGCCGCGCGTTGGGATGGGTGGATCGACTCGATACCCGCGCGGAAGACCTCAGCGACGTACGACGAGTAGGTGAGGACGAGTGCGGCGCCGCCGAGCACTACGGCTTGGTTCGGCATGCCCTTGAGTTGCAGGGCCGGTACGCCGAAGCCGAGTAGGAAGATCACCAGCAGCAGGGGCAATCCGCGGAACACGTCCGTGTACGCCGCGGCTAGGAAACGCAGCGGGAAGAAGATCGGCCCTTGCAGCGTGCGCAGGATGGCCAGGGTCAGACCGAGGATGACGATCAGCACGGCGCAGACGATCATCACCCGGATGTTCAGCCAGATGCCCTCGGCAACGACCGGCAGCGCCTCCCAACCACGATCGAGGTTGAAGAACGTCTCGCGGACACGCGGCCAGCCCGGCGTCGAGCCGATCCCGAACGCGAGCAGCCCGATCAGTACGACGGAACTGGCCGCCGCGATCAGGGTGGAACGGCGGGCCCGGCTCTGTCGGTACGCGAGGCGCTCGCGCTGCAGGTCGGACGGTTGCCAGGTGGTCACTTCAGTTCCGGAGCACCGCCGCCGGTCAGGAACTCCTGTTGCAGCTTCGCCAGGGTGCCATCGGTGCGCAACGCGTCAACGGCCTGCGAGACACAGGAGGTCAGGCCCGACCCCTTCTCCAGCACGAAGCCGAACTGCTCGGCCGCGCCACCCGAGGCCGGGAGCTGCCCGACGATCTGGCCGTCGTCCAGCTGCGCGGCGGTCATGTAGAACCCGGTCGGCAGGTCCACCACGATGCCGTCGATCTGCTTGTTCTTCAGCGCTTGCACGGCCAGGTCGTTCGTGTCGTACACGGCCGGGTCCTGCTTGGGCTTGATGACTTCCTTGGCCGCGGTGTAGCTGGTGGTCCCGACCTGGGCGCCGAGTTTGGCGTCGGCCAGGTCCGCGATGGATTTGGCGCCGGCGATCTTGCTGCCCTTGGTCGTGATGACCGTCTGGCTGACGTCGTAATACCCGGTGGAGAAGTCGACGGCCTTACGACGCTGCTCCGAGATCGAGACCTGGTTCACGTCGATGTCGAACTTCTTCGGCCCCGGCGCGAAGGCGGTGTTGAACTGGACGGTCAGCCACTTCACGTCCGTCGGCTCGAACCCGAGCTTCTTGGCGACCGCATACGCCACGGCCGACTCGTACCCCTTGCCATTCGCCGGGTCGTCCTTGCTGAACCACGGCTCGTACGCCGGTTTGTCGGTGCCGATCGTGAAAGTCCCGGCCGTCTTCAGCGCGAGCTTGTCCTTCGCGCAATCCGAAGGCGCCGACGGTGACGGTGACGTGCCCGCCTCCTCGGGCGCGCAGGCCACGGCGGCGAGCAGAACGGCGACTAAGGCAAGGGGAAATTTCACGACTCGACCTTTCGGGGACGTGCGAAGAACTGGCAGCTTAGTGTCCTGGGTTGGAAGTTCGTGCTTCAGCTCCGGTGTTCAGGTGCGTGCATCGCGGTGCTTGAGAAGCGTCCTCGATGCGGAGCATCGTGGATGATTCTCAAGTGCCGCGAGGTGCGTGCCTGGACGCCGGAGATGTGCACGAACTTCCAACCCAGGACACTAGGGCAACGATCGCGAGTACGCCGACCGCTGTCCACAGGTTTGCGCCCGAACGGGCAAGCGTCAGTCCCTCTGCTATTGCCGCGACCAGACACGCGGCCAACGTGACGCCGAGGATGGTCGCGGAGCCGCCGATCAGGCGAAAGACCCAGGCCCACTGCGACTGGTTCCAGCGGCGACCGGTGAAACGCAGCGGGCCGGGTGGACCGGTCCGGAATCCCCAGTGCTCGATGACGTACGGCGTGACGCCCGCCGCGATCGCCGCCGTCGCCGGGATCAACCGGGTGAGCGAATCGGCGGTCAGCCCGCGTTCGTCGTACGTCACCAGGGCATCGCCGACCACGATCAGGCCGAGCGGACGGGCGTCGAGCAGGGTCTGCATCGTGCGCGGGTGCAGCAGGTCGGTCAGATAGCGCGGGTCGTCGGCCCTTAGCGCGAAAGCCCGGTTGAACTCTTCGCTCTCGAGATCGCGATCGTCCGGATGACCCAGGGCCGCCCGACCTCCAACGGCAAGGGCGTCGCGGGGAAGGTCGCCTCATTCGGTGTGACCGGGCGCCAGCCGCGCGCGAAGGCGGCCGCGGTGACGCCACGGGAGGCCTCGCGCGGCCAGACGAAGTACAGCAACAGCACCGCGAGGTGATCGGTGGGACGAGCAGGTAGACGACGTTCAGGACGGCACCAGCGAATACCGAGCGCTGGTGCATCCCCGTGCGTCCTCTCAGCTGTAGTCGCGGAAGCCCCGGCCGGTCTTGCGGCCCAGGTAACCCGCCGTAACCAGGTGTTCCAGCAGCGGCGCGGGCGCGAAGCCCGGCTCACGGAATTCAAGGTACAACGTGCGCTGGATCGCCAGGGAGACGTCCAGACCGACCACGTCGAGCAGTTCGAACGGGCCCATCGGCAGGCGGCAGCCGAGCTTCATCGCGGTGTCGATGTCGTCGACGCCGGCGTAGTGCGCCTCGAGCATCCGGACCGCGTCGTTCAGGTACGGGAAGAGCAGCGCGTTCACGATGAACCCCGCGCGGTCGCCGCAGCGCACCGGGTGCTTGCCCAGGGCAACGGCGAAGGCGGCCGCGGTGTCGGCGACCTCGGGCGCCGTACTGACCGTGCTGACCACCTCGACCAGCTTCATTACCGGTGCCGGGTTGAAGAAGTGCAGACCGACCACGTCCGCGGGGCGCTTGGTCGCCATCGCGAGATCGATCACCGGCAGGCTCGACGTGGTGGTCGCGAGCACCGCGCCCGGCTTGCAGATCTCGTCGAACGTCTCGAACAGCGCCTGCTTGACGCTGAGCTCCTCCACCACGGCCTCGATCACCAGGTCCGCGGTCGCGAGGTCGTCCAGCTTCGACGTACCGGTGATACGGCCGAGGGCGGCGTCGCGCTCCTCGGCGTTGAGCTTGCCGCGCTGTACACCCTTCTCGAGCGAGCGCTCCAGGCCGGAACGGACCTTGGCCACCTTCTCGGTACCGCGGGCCACGTAGAGCACGTCGTACCCGGCTTTGGCGCAGACCTCGATGATGCCGACGGCCATCGTGCCGGAGCCGATCACCGCGACCTGCTTGACGTCGCGCGTCTTGACCTGGTCGCCGTTGACGATCGGCGTGAGCTCGTCGTCGATCACCACGGGCGAGTCAGCGGACTCGTAGGTGTAGAAACCGCGACCGGTCTTCCGGCCGAGCAGGCCCGCGGTGACCATCTGCTTGATGATCGGCGAAGGCGCGTGCAGGCGGTTGCGGCCCTGCTTGTACATCGTGTCGAGGATCTCGTACGCCGTGTCGAGGCCGATCAGGTCCAGCAGCGCCAGCGGGCCCATCGGGTAGCCGCAGCCGAGGCGCATCGCCGCGTCCACGTCCTCGCGGGTGGCGTAGTGCGACTCGACCATGGAGACGGCGTGGTTCAGGTAACCGAAGAGCAGGGCGTTCGCGATGAAGCCGGCGCGGTCGGCCGCGACCACCGGGCTCTTGCCGAGGCGGCGGGCCAGCTCGGACACTGCCTCGACCACGTCGGGCTCGGTCACGACCGTCTTGATGACCTCGACGAACTCCTGCACCGGAGCCGGGTTGAAGAAATGCATACCGACGACGCGGCGCGGGCGCTGCGTGGCGACGGAGATCTCGGTGACCGACAGGCTCGACGTGTTGGTGGCGAGAATCGCGTCCTCGCGAACGACCTTGTCCAGCGCGGCGAAGATCTCGCGCTTGAGCTCGAGCTGCTCGACGACGGCCTCGATAACCAGGTCGCAGTCGGCCAGCGCCTCCATCGAGGTGGCGAACGTGACCCGGTCGAACAGCGCCTGCTGCTCTTCCACCGCCAGCTTGCCGCGCTTCACCGCGCGGTCGGTCGAGTGCTCGATATGCCCCCGCCCACGCGCCACCGCGGCCTCGTCGCGCTCGACGCCGACCACGGTCACCCCGTTACGCGCGAAAACCTCCGCGATACCGGCGCCCATCGTGCCCAGCCCAACAACACCCACGGTCCTGATCTCACGAGCCATGCCTCGCAGTGTGCCAGTCCCACCACTGGTCCGCCCATGAGCCACATCACCCCTGAGTGCCACCTCACACTCCGCGACGGTTTTCCGGGGGCCTGAATCCTTTTGGGCGGGCGGTGCCTCTTATACGTATTCCGACAGACGTCGGGACTGGATATGGAGGCTGTCATGATCGTTGGTATCGCTATCGCCGTCGGAGTCGTACTGGTGTGCACCTGCAGCTACGCCGTCCTGCGCAAACGGGCCCGCACCCGTGGCTGACCCAACCCGGCCCGGCTCGACGTGGCCGGGTGAGCAGTTGATCGCGGGCGCGCAGCGTGGTGACGTCGATTCGCTCACCGCGCTGGTGTCGGGCTCACATCCGAACGTACGGCGATTCGCCCGCTCCCTCTGCGCCACGCCGGAGGACGCGGAGGACGCCGCCCAAGAAGCCCTGATCATCCTGTACCGAAAGATCGGGACGCTACGGGCTTCCGGCGCCCTGGCATCGTGGATGTTCCGCATCGTCCGCAACGAATGCCTCCGCCGCGCCCGCCGCCTGACACGAGCTGACGCGCCCCTGCGGGAGGACACCGCTGTGCCTTCCGCTGGGCCTTCCGCCGAAGAAGAGGTGCTGCAACGCCTGGAGGCGAGCACAGTCGCGGCTGCGATCGCCGCTCTCCCCGAGGACCAGCGGCGCGTACTGATCATGCGGGACATCCAGGGCTACAGCGGCCGCATGGTCGCCGACGCACTAGGCCTCAGCACGGCCGCCATGAAGTCACGCCTACACCGGGCCCGCACAACAGTCCAACAAACACTGCGTCCTGGAGGGGACAATGACTGACTTCGCAAGTACGTCGCTAACCCGGCACATCATCCGTGGCGTGGTGGGCTTCGGCTCCCTGATCGCCGCCTTCGCCCTCATCCCGGCCGTCGGCCCTCTCAGCCTCCTACTCCTGCCAATCGGCGTACTCGCCCTCCGAGGCTGCCCCATGTGCTGGACCATCGGCCTCATCCAAACCCTCTCCCGCGGCCGCCTCCACCGCACCTGCGAAAACGGCCACTGCCAACTGACCGTGGCGCGACCTACGGGGTGAGCGCGCCCAGTTGGCGGAGGACGGCCAGGTCGTCGCGGATGGCCCAGCGCTCGGCTATGCGGCCATCGACCAGGCGGTACATGATCGCGAACCCCTGCGAGTAGGCTCCGGCCTCCGCCTCGAAGCCGAGGAACTCGCCGCCTTTCCATTCCCCGGCGCGCTCCCCGAACTGCACGACGAAATCGCCTTCGGCCACGACGGTCAACGTCTTCCAAACGAGGTTGACGATTTGATGCCGGCCCATGGTCTCCAGGAACTCGCGGGTTCCCGCGAGACCAGCCGGTCGTCCGGGAGCGAGAGTGTGGTTCACCATGTCCGGCGTACACAACTCATCGAGCTCATCCAGATCGTCCGACCCCATCAACCGATCGAACCGCTCGACAACAGCCTTGTTCTCCTCGATACCCATCCACCCACGCTAGTACCGCGCCCCGTCCGCATGGCAACACCTGCCCGGCAGGGCAACGGAGCCCGCCCTAACGCGTTCGCAACCATTCGTCGAGTACGTCGAAGTCGCCGTCGGTGAGGCCGATACGTGCGTCGACCCGATGCAGCAGCGCCTCGCCACCATGGTTCGCCGCCACCCATTCGCGGTCGCCGCTGGTGATCTCGTCGTCAACCCAGGCAAACGGTCGCCCTGCCGCCCAGGCCACCAGCCCGCGGGTCTTCCAGTGCAACCCGAGCCACTCGTCCTCTTTGCTGGGTTCCAGCCAGGTCGCGACCGGCAACTTCGGCAGCCCCAGGCGCGGAGCGACTGAGTCGTTGGCCTCGTCCATCCAGGTGGTCGCCCACACCAGCTCGCAGTGCAGCGCTACCAAGCGCGGTCCATGGCCTGAATTCAGTCTCGCCAACAACGGATTCGAGTCTCCATCAGCTGCCACCGGGTACGCCGCCCCGAAGGGAATCAACGGGCCATCCACGTCGAGGAAGAGCAGCGGGGTGCTGGCCACCGCTAGATCGTCTCGTCTACGTGGAGTGGGCTGGTCAGCCAGGTGGTCACTACAGCGGCGTGGAGGTTGCCGGCGGCTTGGAGGGCTTCGGCCATGGCTGGGGGTTTGAGGTTGGCGGCTACTAGGGCGTCTGTAGGGAGCCAGACGGCTCGGTAGGTGCCTTCGGCGGAGTCTGGTGGGTGGTTCATCTCTTCGCCGGTGCCGGTGCCGAAGACGCCTGAGACGACCTCGGCGGCGTAGTAGTGCTGCAGGCCGTCTCTGGCGACTACGTCGGCGATACGGCCTACTAGTCGTACCTCTAGGCCTAGTTCCTCACGGGCTTCCCGTACGGCGGCCTCGGCGGAGGTCTCGCCTGGGTCGACACGGCCGCCTGGGAGTACGTGGTAGTGCTGGCCGTCGCGGATTCGCTCTATGGCGGCGACACCCTGGTCTGAGAGCAAGAGGACGCCTGCCCGGTGCGGAACGGGTTCAGCGGGTTCAGCGGGTTGAGTCGGTTGAACTGGCTCAGGCCGGTTGACGCGTTGCCAGCCGGTGCCGTCGTGCTCGAACTCTGCAGGAGCCGCGATGTCCAGGAAGGATTCGGCGAGCAGTACGACGGTCTCGCCGCGGTGGAGGTCCGCAACCAGTTCAGCGTCGATGTCGGCCGAGTAGACGCGAGCGATCTTGCGCCCGGCTGGAGGAGTTGTACCCGGCCTGAGCAGGAGCAGCGTCGTAGGGCAGTGCAGGCTCATCCCGGAACCCTCTCACCGCCGTACGACCCGACGCCAGGCCCGTCGTACGACTGACGCCAGGGTCGCCCTACGGCGACGGCCAGGCCCGCCGTACGACGGACGCGAGCGCGTAGTACGGCACGGCGCTATCGGTTGTGGGGAGGGAGTGCACTACGGTCTTCGTCGTGCGCTTGGTGATAGCTCGTTGTTCTGTGGATTACTCCGGCCGGCTGACCGCCCATCTTCCGATGGCGCCGCGGCTGCTGATGGTGAAGGCGGACGGGTCTGTCCTGATCCACGCCGACGGCGGTTCGTACAAGCCGCTGAACTGGATGTCGCCGCCTTGCACGCTCTCCGAGGAGGAGGGCCAGTGGAAGGTGGTGAACAAGGCCGGCGAGGAGTTGCGCATCACCTTCGAGGAGGTGCTGAGCGACTCGTCGTACGAGCTGGGGCTGGACCCGGGCCTGATCAAGGACGGCGTCGAGGCGCACCTGCAGGAGTTGCTCGCGGAGCACGTCACCACGTTCGGCGAGGGGTTCACGCTGGTCCGCCGGGAGTACCCGACGGCGATCGGGCCGGTCGACCTCCTCTGCCGCGACGCCGACGGCAAGCACGTAGCCGTCGAGATCAAGCGGCGCGGGGAGATCGACGGCGTCGAGCAGCTCACGCGGTACGTCGAGTTGCTGAACCGCGAT
This sequence comes from Kribbella sp. NBC_01245, assembly GCF_036226525.1. Taxonomy (NCBI): domain Bacteria; kingdom Bacillati; phylum Actinomycetota; class Actinomycetes; order Propionibacteriales; family Kribbellaceae; genus Kribbella; species Kribbella sp. NBC_01245. The sequence goes on along the minus strand of NZ_CP108487.1, from coordinate 8,322,544 downwards.
CCCCTGCTCGCACCCGTGCGCGGGATCTTCGCGGCGCAGCTCATCAAGCCGCAGGCCCAGTTCCTCGCAGTCGACCGTGGGCTCGAATGCGTCACGGTCGACTACGACGTACTGCGCGGCATGGAATCCGACGTACTCCGGTTGTTCTGACCCTCAGCAAGGCCGGTCAGCAGGGCGTCACCGCATCCACGATGAAGCCTTGTGCCACCACCGACGAGTCGGTCAGCAGGCGGACGGAGCCCGTGCTGGTCGGGATGCACGGTGAGGTCGCGCCTCGCCGGAACAACCCGGTATAGCGGGCCAGCTCGTTGCCGTTCCCGTCGGACACGATCACGTAGTCGAAGTCCTTCTCCGTGTCGAGCAGGCTGAAGTGGAACGCGAAGCCCGCCGTGCCGTTGTTGTACGTCCAGGTGCAGTCGCCGTTGTTGCCGTACGGGTGCGGCGACTCGAACGGAATCTGTGCGTCCGGGTCACTGATGCACGGCGGTGGCGGCGGCACACCCGGCGTACAACCGGTCTTGACGCCGACCGCTTCCCAGGCGGCGCTGATGCTCGCGGCGTCCGCCCCGGCGACCGCGACCGTGCCGTTGCGTGCGTCGCACATGTTCGCGAACTCGGTCAGGCTGGTGAAGCCGGCGTAGAAGACCTGCGCCGCACGATCCACGCCGAGGCCGGGCACGGTGACACCACAGTCCGCGGTGTGCTGATGCCCGCTCGACCCCACCGCGTCGCAGCCGGCGTTCTTGCCGCCGTTGACGGCCAGGTAGTAGGCGTGGTTCGGGATGCCGCTGTTGGAGTGCACGCCGCCGTTGTCCGCGGTCGTGACGATGAACTCGCTGTAGTGGTCCGGATCGGCGTCCTCCTGCGGGTCGCCCATGTTCCGGAACCCCGGCGCGGCGTCAGGCGTGAGGATGACGTCCTCACCGATCAGCCAGTCCGGTTCCACCGTCGGGTCGAGCCCGCGGGTTTCGGCGTAGAACTCGATCGTGTTGCCCATCATGTCGCTGAACGCCTCGTTCAGCGCTCCCGACTCGTCCTGGTAGATCAGGTTCGAGGTGAACTCCGTGACACCGTGGGTGAGCTCGTGCCCGACCACGTCGAGGCCACCGGACAACGGGAGGCAGGTCTTACCGTCGCCGTCACCGTAGGCCATCTGCTCGCCGTTCCAGAAAGCGTTGCAGTACCGGTTCAGGACGTGCACCGTCGAGATCATCTGCATGCCGTTGTCGTCCAGGCTGTCGCGTCCGAACACGTTGGCGTAGAAGTCGTCCACGACGTTCGCGTAGTAGTGCGCGTCGACACCGGGCGCCTGGCTCGGCGTCCTGAGGGTGGGCAGGTTGAAGTTCCAGTGGTCGTCCGCGTCGGTCATGATCGTGCCGGGCAGCGACGACTTGTTCTGGGCGTCGTACGTCTCCTGGCGCAGGTCGCGCGACCGGAGGAAGAACGTGCCGCCGATCCGGCGGGTATCCAGGCTCTTGGTGTCGCCCTTGACGCCCGTACCGTCGCCATGCGCCACGGCGTCGTACTGCTTCTTCACCGCGCCCGAGCCCGCGTCGACCCAGTGCACCCACCGCTGGTCGAACCGCTGGTTGCGGACCTCGTGGAACAGGCGTCCGTCGCGCGGGTCGATGCGCAGCGCGGTCGACCACTTGCCGGCGCCGCCGATCCGCTTCGCCGCGGTGCCGCGGGCGGTGGCGGCCGAGACGGCCAGGCTGTTCTTCGCCTTCAGGCCCGGGAAGTACGCGCCGATCACGGCGGTGTTCCGTCCGGCCCGGTCGGACAGCACGGTCAGCTGACCGCCCAGCACCTTCGCCCCGGCGGCGATCTGCTGGTAGCGGGTCTGCGTGGTGCCATTGGCCAGCTTGGCCGACCAGACCTTCACGACATCCTTTGGTACGGCGAAGGCGCGGGCCTCGGCACCGGCCAGGGCGAACGAGCCGGCGGGGCTCTGGCCCTTGCTCTGGGACGGTTGGGCGTTGGCACTGAATCCGGTGGCTGCGAGCAGTGTGGTGACGGCGAGCGCAGCTACGACGACAGGACGCTTCACGGCAGGGACCTCCTCGGTTGACGGCACGCCAGAAGCCAGGCCGGCCGGCTGACACATCCCCGAGGGTCTACCCGTACTGACAGTCGTACGCCCGGCTGAGCGCCATATCAAGAGTCAAGACCGATAGCAAACCCTGCCCGATATCGGGCAAGTTGTTGCCATTTGATCTCAAATCACTGCAAGGTGGGCCTGTGAGTGAAGACGTATTGGTTCCCGCCGACGAACTTGTCGAGCAGGTCAGCCGTACGACGGGACTGACACCGGACGACGCGCGCAGAGTGGTCGCCGACGTGCTGGCCTACTTCACCGAGACCACCGAGGACTACGTTCGCCGCCGCCACGCCGAGTTACAGGTGTACGGCATGCGGAACGACGAGATCTTCGACCGGGTCGCCGCGGAACTCCGGCACTGGCCGGTCCGCTCCCCCGAACTGTCCGCCCGGCAGTTGCGGCGCATCGTCTACGGCTGAGAACCAGCCAACCGAAGGGAATTCACTGTGTGCGGAATCGTGGGGTACGTCGGCACGAAGCCGGCAGCGCCGATCCTGGTCGACGGGCTCGCCCGGCTGGAGTACCGGGGATACGACTCGGCGGGGATCGCGGTGGTGGGGACCAGTGAGATCAAGATCCACAAGGACGCCGGCCGGGTCCGTGAGCTGGAGGCGTCACTGCCCAAGCGCTTCGGCGGCAAGATCGGCATCGGTCACACCCGCTGGGCCACGCACGGCGGTCCGACCAAGGACAACGCGCATCCGCACGCCAGCGCCGACGAGACGATCGCGGTCGTGCACAACGGCATCATCGACAACGCGGCCTTCCTGCGCGCCTCGCTGGAAGACGCGGGCGTGAAGCTGCGGTCCGACACCGATACCGAGGTGCTGTCCCACCTGATCGAGCAGGCCGAGGGCGACACGCTCGAGGAGAAGGTGCTGAAGGCGCTGACCCGGATCGACGGCACGTACGGCATCGCGGTGATCGACCTGGCCCACCCGGACCGGATCGTCGTCGCCCGTAACGGCAGCCCGATCATCCTCGGTATCGGCGATGGCGAGATGCACGTCGCCAGCGACGCCTCCGCGCTGGTCCGCTACACCCGCCAGGTCGTGCACCTGGACGATGGCGAACTGGCCACCGTTCGCGCCGACGGCTACCGCACCTTCACCAGCGACTCCCGCGCCACCACGAAGTCCGCCGAGACGGTCGAGTGGTCGGACGAGGACTACCAGCGTGGTGAGCACGAGCACTTCATGGTGAAGGAGATTCACGAACAGCCCGAGTCGGTGCAGCGGGTGCTGCGCGGCCGGCTGGACGAGCGTTTCCACACCGTGCACCTCGGCGGTCTGAACATGGACGCCCGCGAGGCGCGCGAGATCCGCCGGGTCAAGATCCTCGGCTGCGGTTCGGCGTACTACGCGGGTCAGCTCGGCGCCCAGTTCATCGAAGAGGTCGCCCGCATCCCCGCGGACGCCGAGCCCGCCTCGGAGTTCCGCTACCGCAATCCCGTCGTCGAGCGGGACACGCTGTACGTCGCGGTCAGCCAGTCGGGCGAGACCCTGGACACCCTGGTGGCGGTCCAGGAGCTCAAGCGCAAGGGCGGCCGGGTGATCGGCCTGGTCAACGCCGTCGGTTCGAGCATCGCCCGCGAGGTCGACGGTGGGGTCTACCTGCACGCCGGTCCCGAGGTCTCGGTCGCGTCGACCAAGGCGCTCACCAATATGGCCGTCGCCTTCGCGATGCTGGGCATCCACCTCGGCCGGATCCGGGATGTCTCGCCCGCCGACGGCCGCCGCCTGATCGACGGCCTGAAGAAGCTGCCCGCGCAGATCGAGTCCATCGTCGCGCAGGAGGCCGAGCTCGCCGAGATCGCGGGCCGGTTGTCGAAGGCGGAGAGCCTGTTCTTCATCGGGCGGACCCGGGGTTACCCAGTCGCTCGCGAGGGCGCGCAGAAGCTGAAGGAGATCTCGTACCGGCACGCCGAGGCGTACCAGGCGTCCGAGCTGAAGCACGGCCCGCTCGCGCTGATCTCGCCGGACGTGCCGACCGTGGCGATCGTGCCCGATGACGAGCTGCTCGACCGCAATATCGGTGCCCTGCACGAGATCGCCGCCCGCTCTGGCCCGCTGTACGTCGTCACCCACCCGGGTGTCGAGGTGCCGGACGGTGCTGCCGCGATCATCCGGGTGCCGAAGAACGAGGTCGAGCTCGACCCGATCCTGCTGACGATTCCCCTGCAGCTGCTGGCCTACCACGCCTCGGTCGCCCTCGGGCACGACGTCGACAAGCCCCGCAACCTGGCGAAGTCCGTCACCGTCGAGTAGCCGTTCACCTCCCGTTTGGGCAGACCGCCTTTGATGGCGATCATGCGCAGACTGGTGATTGGTGTGGTGAGTTTCGCGATCGCCTCGGCGGGTTTGACCGTGCCCGCCGAGGCATCGCCGGCTCTAGGCGGCCGGTGTTCGGGAAGTGCCCGATTGCTCGGGTTCTCGGATGACCTCGACAAGACGACGTACGACGGACTGCCGGTGTCGGGTCTGTCCGCGATCGCCCGGACCGGGCAGGACCGGTCGCTCGTACTCGTCGACAACATCGGTACGACGCCCGCGCGGGTCTTCCACCTCGGGCCGGATGGCGTTGACGGAGTGACGATCCTTCGCCGCCCGGACGGTACGCCGTACAACGGACCGATTTCGATGGCGAGGGCCTGGTCGCGGAGCGCGGCGGCCGGACCATCTTGGCGTCGTCCGAGACCGAGCCGTCGATTCGGCGGTTCCGGCTTTCCGATGGGCGCGAGATCGGGTCGTTGCCGGTGCCCTCGCGGTTCCGGGTGGCGCCCGCGGGTGAGGCGGCGCGGAATCAGACGTTCGAGGCGCTCGCGTCCGACGGGCGCACCTTGTACGCCGGGATGGAGGGGCCGCTCAGCGTTGACGGGCGGGATGCGGCGGATCGTGGTCTGCAACGGATCGTGCGGTACGACGGGGAGCGGGTGAGCGGGCAGTACGCCTATCGGCCGGATCCGGCTCTTGGTCTGGTCGAACTGGCCGTCGCGGGGCCTGGGCGGTTGATCGCGATGGAGCGTGGGTTCGTCGCGGGCGTGGGTAATACAGTTCGCGTGTTCGCGGTTTCGACTCGGCAGGCGCCGGACGTGTCCGGGATCGCGTCGCTGGCGCAGGCGCCGGAGCGGGTGTTCTTGCGCAAGGAGTTGCTGTTCGACCTCGCGGATTGCCCGCCGATGGGCGCGACCGCGAAGCAGCCGCAGCCGAATCCCCTGCTCGACAACGTGGAAGGCCTTGCCCTCGGCAAGCGTGAGCTGTTCGGCTGGCGCGAGCTGACGCTGATCTCCGACGACAACGGCAGCGCCACTCAGATCACTCGCGTATATCGCCTGCGAGTACGCGTTTCTATCGCCTGAGAGTGCGCGTTCGACGTCAGTGCCCTGCGCCGGAAGTTGTTCGAGTGGTTGCGGTGTTCAGGTGCGTGCATCGCGGTGCTGGAGAAGCGTCCTCGATGCGGAGCATCGTGGATGATTCTCCAGTGCCGCGAGGTGCGTGCCTGGGCGCCGCAAGCGCCGAAGAACTTCCGGCGCAGGGCACTCACGAGTGAGAATGACGCCATGCGGATCATCGTGGTGGGCGCGGGCGTCATCGGGTTGACGGTGGCTGTGCGGCTGGCCGAGGGCGGGCGCGACGTGGCGGTGCTGGCCCGCGATCTGCCGCTCGAGACCACGTCGGCCGTCGCTGCCGCCGTCTGGTACCCGTACCTGGCCGCCCCGGCGGACCAGGTGGCCAAGTGGGGCCGCGCGTCGTATGAGCAGTTCGTGCAGCTGGCCGAGACCGAGCCGTCGGTGCGACTCCGGCACGGGCGCGAGCTGCTGGTCGAGTCGCGGCCTGATCCCGAGTGGGCGGCCGACCTGCCTGACCTGCAGCGCGTCGGGAGTTTGCCCGAGGGCTTCCAAGACGGCTGGTCGTTCACCACGCCGGTGGTCGAGATGCCGCTCTACCTGGCCTACCTGAGCAAGCGCCTCGCGGCCGCCGGCGGCACGATCACCCGGGCCGCGCTGCCGGGTCTGCCGACACACGCCGAGATCGTGGTGAACTGCGCGGGCCTCGGCGCGCGACTCACCGCGAACGATCAAACCGTGACGCCGGTGCGCGGGCAGGTCCTCACGGTGACGCAGCCCGGGTTGAGCGAATGGCTGATCGCGGACCGTTCGGCGTCGGAGCTCTGCTACGTCGTACCGCGGTCGCAGGATGTCGTCATCGGCGGTACGTCGGAGCCGGGCGACTGGACCATGGCCCCGGACGAGACCAGCGCGAAGGCCATGCTGGAACGGGCGTGCGAGCTGGTCCCGGCCTTGCGTAAGGCCAAGGTGCTGCGCCATCGGGTCGGCCTCCGCCCGGCGCGGCCGTCGGTCCGCTGCGAAAGCGTGCGAACCGACGACCAGCAGATCATCCATTGTTACGGCCACGGCGGCGCGGGCGTCACGCTCTCCTGGGGTTGTGCCGACGAAGTGCTTGCCCTAGTCAACTAAGGTATTTCGCGATCTCCGCGGGCGCTTCTTCGGCCATGAAGTGGCCGTAGGCAACAGTGTGGTGACACAGGTCGGGAGCCCACGCACCCCATAACCCGGCGGCGTCGAACCCGAGCGCCGCGCCCCAATCCTGCTGCAACACCGTCACCGGCATGCGCAGTTTGTTGCCCGCGGCAAGATCCAGTTTGTCGTGCTCCACGTCGATCCCCGCCGACGCGCGGCAGTCCGCGACGATCGAGGGTACGGCGTTCCGGCTGGCCTCGAGGTAGGCGGCACGGATCTCGGCCGGCAGCGGCTCGCTCGTCCAGCTGTCCAGGAAGTGTCCGAAGAACGCGTCCGGCGCAGCGCCGATCAGCTGCTCGGGAAGGCCCGGCGGCTGGGCCATCAGGTACAGGTGGAACCCGACCGCGGCGGTTGTCCCGTGCAAAACGTCCCACATGTCCAGCGTCGGCAGTACGTCGAGAATGGTGAGCCGGGTGATCACGTCGGGGTGGTCAAGGCCCGCGCGGAACGCGACGAGCGCGCCACGATCGTGTCCAGCCAGCGCGAACTGCTCGTGGCCCAAGGCCTTAGCGAGCGTGACGATGTCGGCGGCCATGGTGCGCTTGGAGTAGACGCTGCCGTCGGTCTCGACCGGCTTGTCGCTGTCGCCGTACCCGCGTAGATCGGGGACGATCACGGTGTGCTGGTCGGTCGCGAGCGCCGCGGCGACGTCGCGCCACATCAAGTGCGTCTGCGGAAACCCGTGCAGCAGCACGATCGGGCTGCCCGAGCCGCCGATCGCGACATTGAGCTCGACACCGTCCGCGACGGCAACACGGCGGTACTCGAAACCGGGGATGTTCATCTGGTCCTTCCTTTTGATTCGGTATCTCTGGAGCCTGCCGTGTGCGGATGAGCATTCGATGAGCGATACGGTTCGAGGGTGCGGGTTCGTTTCGGAGTGCTCGGGCCGGTGATGGCCTGGGACGACGCGGGGAGCGCGCTTGCGCTGAAAGGCCCGCGCCACCGCGCCGTACTGGCTCGCCTGATCGTGGCCCGCGGTCGCGTCGTACCGGTCGGGTTGCTCATTGATGACCTCTGGCTGGATCCTCCCGCTGGCGCGGTGAGCGCGGTGCGGACGTTCGTGGCCTCGCTGCGGCGGGCTCTCGAGCCCGATCGGGCTGCCCGTACGCCGCCGCGACTGCTGGTGACCGAGGGGCCGGGGTATGCGTTGCGGGTCGAGCCGGACGCGGTTGATGCCTGGCGGTTCGAGCAGGCGCTAGCTCGTCCGACGGAGGCCGGGTTGAGGGAGGCGCTGGGGTTGTGGCGTGGGCCTGCTTATGCGGAGTTCGTGGATGAGCCGTGGGCGCACGCGGAGCGGTCGCGGTTGGCGGAGCTGCGGTTGCAGGCGGTCGAGCGGTACGCCGAGGCCCGGTTGTCGGTGGGTTCTGCCGCCGCGGTGGTGGCCGATTTGGACGCGCACGTGACGGAGCACCCGTGGCGCGAGGACGCCTGGCGATTGCTCGCGCTCGCGCTGTATCAGGGCGGGCGCCAAGGCGATGCGCTTGCCGTACTGCGTCGGGCGCGGAGGCTGTTGGTCGAGCAGCTTGGCGTGGATCCGGGTCCGGCGTTGCGTGCGTTGGAGGGCGACATCCTCAACCAGGCTTCGCATCTCGATGTACGGCGCGGGTCGGCGGATCAGGTGTGGGCGGACGCGGCCGCGGCGTACGACCGGACTGTGGCGGCTGGTGCGCGGGCCCGGCTGGAGTCGACGGTCGGCTTGTTGCGCAATCTGGCGGTGACGGGTGGCGGTGGTTTGCAGGCGGCGCGGGAGCATCGGATCGCGGCCATCGCGGCGGCGGAGGAGCTCGGTGATCCGGAGCTGACGGCCCGGGTGATCGGCGCGTACGACGTACCGGCGATCTGGACCCGCTCGGATGATGAGGACCACGCTGCTCGGATAGTCGCGGCGTGCGAGCGTACGTTGACGCTGCTCCCGGTCGAGGGTCACGAGGCGGCTCGGGCTCGGTTGCTGGCCACGATTGCCGTTGAAATCCGGGGTACGTCGACGCCGGCCGGGCAGCAGGCGGTGGAAATTGCGCGTGGGCTGGATGATCCGGGGTTGCTGGCGTTCGCGCTGAACGGGCTCTTCATGCAGAGCTTCGACCGGGCGGGGTTGGCGCCTCGCCGGGACGAGCTGGGCGTGGAGTTGGTCGCGCTGTCGCGTAAGCACGGGTTGGTCACGTCCGAGGTGCTCGGGCATCTCATCCGGATTCAGGCTTGTTGCGCGCTTGGGGATTTCGCTACCGCCGACGCTGCCGCAGCTGCTGCGGACGACCTGGCTGGGCGGCACGAGTTGCCGTTGGTGGGCGTGTTCACTCGGTGGTATCGAGCCCTTCGGCTTGCGGCTGGTGGCGCTACTGTTGATGAGTGCGAGAAGGCTTATCGCGAGGCGGCGAAGGGGCTCGACGGCGCCGGTATGCCCGGGTTGGAGGGTGGGTTGTTGCCGCTCGCGGTGTTGTGCCTGCGGGTTTGGCGCGGGTTGCCCTTTGTGACAGGGGATGACTACGGGCCGTACGAGCCGTGGGTCAGGCCGTTGGTCTTGCTGGCCGAGGGCCGTCGCGGTGAGGCTGCCGTGGCGCTGGAGGGCGTGCCGGATCCGCGGCACGACCTGCTGTTCGAGGCGATGTGGGGCCTGGTCGCGGAGGCATCTGTTGCTCTGGGCAACGAGTCGATGCTGGCGCGGGCCCGTGCGCAACTGGCGCCTGCGGCTAACGAACTGGTCGCTGGCACTGGGTTGTTGACGCTCGGTCCAGTGGCTCGGTGGTTAGACCGCTAACACTTGGCACAGCAGGTCTAGCGCGCCGCTGTAGGAGTGGTCGGGTGGCGTGCCGTAGCCCACGATCAACGCCTGCCTCTCGCCCTTGCCGGGGTGGAACCTGTAGCGGTCGAGGGTGGCGATGCCCAGGCCTTGGCGGGCGGCCCGGTCGACCATGTCCTGGGCATCACCCGGTACGTCGAGGAGGACGTGCAGTCCGGCCGAAATACCCGCCACGGTGACACCCGGCGCGCGGACCGCGAGGAGCTCGACCAGGCGATCGCGCCGGCGCCGGTAATGCAGGCGGCATCGGCGTACATGCCGGTCGTAGTGGCCCGACGTGATGAACTCGGCCAACGTCAACTGGTCCAGCGTCGCGGTCTGGAGGTCTGCCGTGCGTTTGGCCGCGAGCAAGGGCTCGAGCAGGGCTTGCGGTACGACCATCCACGCGAGGCGCAGACCCGGCGCGAGGCTCTTGCTCGCCGTACCGGTGTAGGCCACGCGTTCGGGGTCGAGGGCCTGCAATGCGCCGACCGGCTGGCGGTCGTACCGGAACTCGCCGTCGTAGTCGTCCTCGATCAGCAAGCCGTTGTACGTGCGGGCCCACTCGATCGCCTGCGTACGACGATCAGGCGCGAGTGGTACGCCGATGGGCATCTGGTGTGCCGGGGTCAACAACGCCGCCTGGCCTTGGAGTTGGTCCGTCCGCGCGCCTTGGTCGTCCACCGCGAGGGGTACGACGTCGAGGCCGCGGGAACGGGCGATGTCCCAGTGGAGGTCGTACCCGAACTCCTCGACCGACAGCGTCCGCGCGCCTTCGGCGTACAGCACCTCGCTCAAGAGCGAAAGCGCCTGCACGTAGCCGGAGACGATGACGATGCGCTCGGGATCAGCCCGTACGCCGCGGGCGCGGGCCAGGTAGTCGGCGAGCGCGCGGCGCAACTCGATCCGCCCGCGCGGATCGCCGTAGCCGAAGGCCTCGTGCGGTGCCGCGGTCAACGCCTTCCGGGCGGCCGCGAGCCACTCGGACCTCGGGAAAGTCGAGACGTCGGGACTGCCAGGCGTCAGGTCGTACCGGTATGTGGGTGGCGCCGGCTTTATCTGCTGCGTGCGGGTAATCGGCGCCTCGCGGCGGGCCACTTCGGTGCCCGAGCCCTGTCGCGCGACCAGCCAGCCCTCGGCGACGAGTTGGCCGTACGCGTCGGCGACGGTGTTGCGGGCCACGCCGAGGTCCTTCGCGAGCGAGCGCGACGACGGCAGACGCGTGCCCGGTAGCAGGCGGCCGGAGCGGATCGAGTCGTGCAAGGCCTCGACCAGGTCGCTGCGGCCGCGACTGCCGGTGAGGTCCAGATGGAGGTCGGCTCCGACCGAATTGGCCCGCGTACTTTCCATGAAAGTGGACCATACACCTGGGCTACTTGGCGCCTAACGTTGTTGTCGTGACCACATCGACGAATCGCAGAGTCAAGACCGCCAAACTAACCCCCGAGTTCTACCAAGCACTGATCGCGCTCGACGCGGTATCCGCCACCGGCCTCGACGAGCGCCTCGCGGATCTCGTCCGGATCCGCGCGTCGCAGATCAACGGCTGCGCGTATTGCGTGGACATGCATACGCTCGACGCGGCCCACGCGGGCGAGCAGCCGCAGAAGGTGAACCTGCTGCCGGTCTGGCGCGAGGCCCGGTCGTACTACAGCGAGCAGGAGCAGGCCGCGCTGGAACTGACCGAGGCGATGACCGTGCTCAGCGTCGGGCATGTTTCGGACGAGGTGTACGACGTGGCGGCGAAGGCCTTTGACGAAGAGGAGCTCGCGCAGCTGATCGCACTGATCACGATGATCAACGCGTGGAACCGGATCGGCGTCTCGAACCGGCTCGCGCCTGGCCACTACAACCCCAGCTGATGAGTAACTCTGCCGAGCGGTTCCGGGCGTTGCATCACGAGCCCGGGCCGCTTGTGCTGCCGAACGTCTGGGATCCGGTCAGCGCGCGGGTTGTCGCTGAGGCTGGTTATCCGGCGATCGCCACTAGTAGTGCGGCGGTCGCGCGGGTGATCGGGTACGACGATGGTGAGCAGGCGCCTGTTGCGGAGATGTTCGCAGCTATTGCGGCTATTGCTTCCGTTGCGCGGGTTGCTGACCTGCCGGTGACGGCGGATGTTGAGCGCGGCTATGGCTTATCGGCCAGTGAGCTGACTGAGCGGCTGCTGGAGGCCGGGGTGGTCGGGTGCAATTTGGAGGACTCGCGTCCGGCGACGGGTTTGCTGGTGGAGCCCGAAGAGCAGGCGTCGTACCTCGCCGACGTCCGCGCGGCGGCCGGTGCCGATCTGGTGATCAATGCACGTGTCGACATATTCATTGCCGGAAGCAACGATGTCGAGGACGCGATCGCGCGCGGACGCCTTTACCGGCGCGCCGGTGCCGACTGCGTCTACCCGATCATGGCACCGCTGGACGTCATCCCCTTGCTGGCAAAGGGAATCGGCGGCCCGCTAAACGCGCACGCATCGCCGGGCGGCCCCGGGGTGAGCGAGTTGGTTGCCTTGGGCGCGCAGCGAATTTCCTTCGGCGCTTCGCTACACACGGAAATGACAAAGGCCTTCCGAGCGTTGCTCGCATCCCTTTAGCGGGGTTCCCTTTAGCGGACCGGCGGCCTTACGTCCTCGTGTATGGCCGCCGGTTGGGTCCTTGCGTACGGGCGTCGGTTGGGTCCTTGCGTACGGGCGTCGGTTAGGTCTTCGCGTAGGCGCGGACTGGGAAGGTGCCGAGGCCGGCGACGAGCGGTGCCGCTGCGGTGAAGGTGGCACCGTTCACCGGTACCGCGCCGAGGTTGGTGAGGTGCTCGACGATGGCGATGCCCGCACCGAGCAAGAGGGTATGGGCCGGCCTCGTACCGTCGGTCATGTCGTCGATGTTGGCCGCGTCGATACCGACAAGGACCGCGCCGTTCCGGATCAGCCAGTCGGCGCCGTCGCGGGTGAGGAAGTGCGCGTCCTCGATATAGGCGGGTGTGTCGAATCGCTGATCATCGCCAGTCTGCAGCAATACCGCCTTGCCGTTGACGTCGTACGGCGCGAGGGCTGCGGCGTCGATTCCGAGCTTCGCGCTGTCGTCGAGCCGTACCACGACGGCGGGTAGATCCACCGTCCGGTCGAGCTGGAATCCGGTGAGGTCATGGCCGTCGGGAAAGCGGTGATACGGGCTGTCCATATAGGTGCCGGTATTCGTCACCATCTCGAACTTCCCGATCTCGAACTCCGTCCCCGGAGCGTAGATCCCGCGCGAGTCCTCCCGCGTCAGGTGCTTCCCGAACTTCGGCGCCGGCAAATTCGGCAGCGTGATCATGCCTTCCCGAATCACATGACTCAACTCGACATAGGTCCCTTGGTTTTCCGTTGCTCTGGGCCCGCCGCGTGTCCCCTTATGCGGCGCCTCAACGATCTCCAGATTCTCGATGGTCACCTCCCCCGCCATCAACAACCCAAGGGACGCCAGAAACAACTCCCCCACCTCTTGGCTCGTCACCTCCGCCGAAGGCACATCCACAAAAAACCCCTGAACCTGAAGCCCACCCCCATTAGTGAACCCCACCCCACCATCAAACCGAGCCCGATACGTCGTCATCCCCCCATCCTCACCCACCCAACCACCGCCCACGCCCGCCACCCCACCCACCACTGCGGCGACCACCGTCCACGTCGCGTCGGCCAGCCGCCCACCACCGCGGCGAGCAACCGTCCACCGCTGCGTCGATTGGTCTGGATTTGACCGCTTCGAGCGGCGGGTCAGGTCGATCGCCTGCGGTCCGCGGGCAAATCCTGACCAATCGTCGCCTACGTCCGCCCCGCATCACCCGGTCCCGCGAAGCGCCGTACGGGACATCTCGGCTTCGGTCATACCGGGCAGGCGATGGCGACGATTGGTCAGGTGGAGGGTTGCTCGCCGCAGTGGTGGGCGGTTGCTCGCCGTAGCCGTGGACGGCTGGTCGCCGCGGTGGAGGGTTGGTCGCCGCAGCGGTGGAGGGTCGGCGGCGTGGTTAGGGGAGGTGGTTGGCTTTGCGGATTACGTCGACCATGTTGGACATCATGCTGGTCATGTCGTAGTCCTTGGGGGTGTAGACGGCGGCTACGCCCGCGCCGAGGAGCGTGCGGGCGTCGGCGTCGGGGACGATGCCGCCTACGACTACCGGGATGTCCTCGAGGCCCGCCTTGCGGAGGCCGTCGACGACCTGCGGCACCAGCTCCATGTGCGAGCCCGACAAGATAGACAAGCCGACGCAGTGGACGTCCTCAGCCACGGCAGCAGAGACGATCTGCTCCGGTGTCAGCCGGATGCCCTGGTAGATGACCTCAAAACCGACATCCCGAGCACGGACAGCGACCTGCTCGGCACCATTCGAGTGACCGTCAAGACCAGGCTTACCGACCAAGAACCGAAGACGCCCACCAAGCTCATCGGAAGTCGCCGCCACCTTCGCCCGTACTGCAGCAATAGCCTCGCCACCACCCGTCACACCAACCGAACCAGACACTCCAGTAGGCGCCCGATACTCCCCGAACACCTCCCGCAAAACCCCAGACCACTCCCCCGTAGTCACCCCCGCACGAACACAAGCCAACGTCGCAGGCATCAGATTATCGTTGCCCTTAGCAACTTCCCGTAGCCCGCGCAGCGCACCCTCAACCGCCTCAACATCACGAGTCGACCGCCACGTCTCCAACGACGCCAACGCAGCGCTCTCAGCAGCCGGATCAACCGTCTGAATCGCCGCATCCAGATCCTCGGTCAACGGCGACGGCTCAGTGTTCTCGTAGGCATTAACACCCACAACAACCTGCTCACCAGACTCGATCCGCCGACGCCGATCCGCATGCGACGCGACCAAGGCATGCTTCAAATACCCCGACTCGACCGCAGCGACAGCACCACCCATCGCCTGCACCCGATCGATCTCCTCCTGCGCCCCCGCGACCAACTCATCGACCTTCGCCTCAATCACATGCGACCCGTCGAAAATATCCTCGTACTCCAGCAAATCCGACTCAAACGCCAGCACCTGCTGCATCCGCAACGACCACTGCTGATCCCACGGCCGCGGCAGCCCGAGCGCCTCATTCCACGCCGGCAACTGCACCGCACGCGCCCGCGCATTCTTCGACAACGTGACGCCAAGCATCTCCAACACGATCCGCTGCACGTTGTTCTCAGGCTGCGCCTCGGTAAGCCCCAGCGAGTTCACCTGTACGCCGTACCGCAAACGCCGAGCCTTCGCGTCAGTCACGCCGTACCGGTTAAGACAGACGTCATCCCACAACCGGACGAACGCCCGCATCTTGCACGTCTCCTCGATGAACCGCACCCCCGCGTTCACGAAGAACGAAATCCGCTGAACCACATCCCCGAACCGCTCCGGCGGGACCTGGCGGCCATCCCGCACGCGGTCGAGTACGGCAATAGCCGTCGACATCGCGAAGGCGAGTTCCTGGACGGGCGTGGCGCCGGCCTCCTGCAGGTGGTAGCTGCAGATGTTGATCGGGTTCCACTTGGGCACGTTCGAGACGGTGTACGCGATGAGGTCCGTGCTCAGCCGGAGGGACGCGTCGGGCGGGAAGGCGTACGTGCCGCGGGACAGGTACTCCTTGACGATGTCGTTCTGCGTCGTACCCGTCAGCTCGTCCGGCAGCGCGCCCTGCTCCTGGGCGGCGACCTGGTAGAGCGCGAGCAGCCACATCGCGGTGGCGTTGATCGTCATCGACGTGTTCATCTGCGCCAGCGGGATCTGGTCGAACAGCGCGCGCACGTCACCCAGGTGGGCGACCGGCACACCGACCTTGCCGACCTCACCCTTGGCCAACGGGTGGTCCGCGTCGTACCCGGTCTGGGTGGGCAGGTCGAACGCGACCGAGAGCCCGGTCTGGCCCTTGGCCAGGTTGCGGCGGAACAGCGTGTTCGACTCGGCGGCGGACGAATGCCCCGCATACGTCCGCATCACCCACGGCCGGTCCCTCTTCGGCGACTCGCTCATGTACCCGAGAGTAGGACCGTGTGCGCTCGTGAGTCCGCTGCTCGTGACCGGTGTCACCAGCGGCTTAGGTCACAAGCGGCTTATGTCACTGGCAAGCCGCTCACGCGCTGAGCGGCAGCACCGTTCGCTCGACGTGCAGGATGCGGGAGAGCCTGGTCACCGCCAGGATCCGCACCACGGGTGGCAGTGGATGGCGCAGGACCAGATGTCGGCCCATGCGTTCGGTCCGGCGATGGGTGGCGACGAGCAGTCCGAGACCGGTCGCATCGAGTGCGTCCAGCGCGGCCAGGTCGACGATCACGTCACCATCGGAGGAATCGATCAGCTCGTTCAACTCTTGTCTGACATCTCCGACGGACCGGACATCCAGCAGGCCGGCCAGCCGCACAACGTTTTCTTCGTTCTCTTCCTGATTGGGCTTGTGGTCGATGAAGTTCATGCCATTGCCCTCCGCTCTTCCTGCGACCCCCGAGTAGATCGCACTGCAGCGTCCTTGTGTCCGTAAAGACTCCATTGCCCCCCGGAAGGTTGCCAAGAGCTCAGGACAAACTTTTTTTACCGATAACTTCTCAGCGACAATGAGGTGGTGTCCGCGAGCGGCTACTTCCTCTTCCCCATCTTCGCGCTGGTGATCATCGCCGGTCTGGTCCTCGTGCTGCGCTGGGCCTTCTCCCCCGGCACCAGTTCCCTGGTCCGCCGCGTCGACCAGACCCCCGCACCGCGCGACACCTTCGGACTGCTCATCGATGTCCACACCACCACGTCGTACGCCGATGCGCGCAAACTCGTCGAACGCCTCACCGCCCAGCAAATCCGCGCCACCGCCGCCCGAACCCACGACGGCTGGACCATCTACGTCTGGCCCGTAGACGAACTCTCCGCCCGCGAAGTCCTCAAAAGCTGACCAGCCAAACAGCGAGGACCACCGGTCGCCGCAGCGACGGGAGGCGCTGGCGGGATCACCGGCAGGTGATCAACGGGATCCTGTGGAAGCTGCGCACTGGCGCCCCGTGCCGGGACCTGCCGTCAGCTGGCGGGGAAGTAATGGCCGTTGTCCAGATCGGCGAGCAGGCTGGGCTGAGCGGGTTCCCAGCCGAGGGTCCGGCGGGTGATGAGGTTGGACGCCGGGTAGTTCTGCGTGACTATGTTCGCGAGGAACCCGAAGTGTCCCGGCAGCATCAGTTCGTCCAGGGGTACGCTCACGGCGGGCAAGCCCAGGCGGCTGCCAATGGCCTCGGCGATCTCGCGGAGCGGGATGCCACCGTCCCCAACCGCGTGCCAATACTTGCCAGCCGGGCCCTTCTCCAGCGCCAGGCGGAACAAGGAAGCGACATCGCGGGCGTGCACGGCGTTCCACAGGTTCGCGCCGTCTCCGGGGTAGCCGGCGAAGCCCTTCTCCTTCGCGAGTGCGATCAGCGTGGGGAGGAAGCCAGCACGATCGGTCATGCTGTGCGCGATGTTGGCGATCCGCACGACCGAAGACCGCACTCCCCGCTCGGCGAGGCCGATGACGGCGGTTTCCACGACATTGCGAACCCGCAGGGTGCCCGTGTGCTCATCGCCGACGGGAAGGGCCGGGTCTTCCTCGGTGGCCGGCCGGCCCAGGATCCCCCCTTTCCCGGGCGAGCCTATGCTCCCCGCCGCGACCAGCGGCTTTCCGGTTCCCGCGAGTGCCTCGCCGTACGCGAGCATGACCGGGATTTCTGCGGCGGTCACGGCGTCGATCCCGCCGGACGGAAGCAGGTCTTGCCTGTGCGCGACGTGGATGACGCCGTCGGAGTCCGCGGCCGCCTCCTTGAGGCCGTCGAGGTCCTGGAGGTCGCCGCGGCGCACCTTCGCGCCGAGCGCGGACAGCGCCGCCGCGGCCGTGTCCGACCGGGCCAGGCCGGTGACCTCGTGCCCGGCGGCGACGAGCTCGGGGACGATGTACGAACCGGAATGGCCGGTCCCGCCAGTGACGAAAACGTGCAAGTTACTGCTCCTTGCGAGTGATGTCGCGGAAGAAGTGGCGGTGCGAGTGCACTCAGTCGGGGAGGTCGACGCTGAGGGCGATGTCGAAGCTCCCCGCGCCGTGGCGGGCCAGGCCCATCAGCAGCGGCCCGACCCCTTCCAGCCAGCGGGCCATCTCCAGGCCGCCGACATTGAGGGGACGCAGTCCGAGGCTCTCGATGAACGCCGACACGCTGGACTTGGCCCGCGCGTCATCTCCGGCGAAGAACACGTCCAACGGACGCCCCTGGGCCAGGACGTGGCCGAAGACGGTGTTGAACGCCTTCACGACCTGGGCGCTCGCTGGGGCGGCCTTGGCGATCTCCTGCGCACCGGAAGTGCCGTCAGGGATGACAAGCCCGGTGGCGTCGGCGTTGAAGGTGTTGGTGATGTCGATGATGACCTTGCCGGCCAGTGCATCCCCGTACTGGGCGACGACCGGCACGGCGCTGGCGTAGGGCAGGGCGAGGACGACGACGTCGCCAGCAGGGACGGTGCCGAATGTGCCAGCCGTGGCCCCGCCGCCGAGCGCGGCAGCCAGGTCCTTGGCCTTGGCTGCGTCGCGGCCGATGATCTCGACGGAGTTGCCGCCCGCGACCGCGCGAGTGGCTATGGCGCGGGCCATGGCCCCCAGGCCGATGAAACTGATGCTGCTCATGGGTGAGCACTCTCTTTCTCTAGTCTGAATTCGTTGACGCCGAGGGCGAAGTCCCAGTGGCCAACCCCGTTGCCGGCGAGGCCCACGGTGACCACGCCCACTCCTTCCAGCCAGTGCGCCATTTTCAGGCCGCCGACGTCCAGCGGGCGCAGCCCGAGGCTCTCGATGAATGCCGCCACGCCCGCCTTGGCCTGCGCATTGTCGCCAGCGATGAAGACGTTGGGCCGGCCCTTCTCCAGGACATTGCGGAAGATGGTGTTGAATGCCTTCACCACGCTGGCGCTGGCCGGGGCCACCTTGGCGACTTCCTGCGAGATCGAGGTCTCCTCGCTGTGGGCCAATCCGTCGAACGTGGCGTTGAAGGGGTTGCTGATGTCGACGATGACCTTGCCCGCAAGGGCGTCTCCGTACTCGGCGACGACCGGAACGACACCGTCGTACAACAGGGCCGTGATGACGATGTCCCCGGCCGGGACGGCGCCCCACTTGCCCGTCGTCGCGCCGCCGCCCAGAGCCTTGGCCAGGTCATCGGCCTTGGACTGATCGCGTCCCATGACCTCGACGGTGTTGCCGCCCGCCACCGCGAGCGTGCCGATGGTACGGGCCATATTCCCCGTACCGATGAGGGTGATGCTGCTCATGGGGTGTGCTCTCTTCCTGTTCTCGAGGTATCGCTCTGTCTTGTTCGTGCCGGGTCAGGCGCAGGGCGTCGGCCGCGACGTTTCTGGGCCAGCGGCATTCCTGGTGTGTGGTTCAGATGGCGGTGGTGCCGCCGTCGGTGACCAGTTCCAGGCCGTTGACGTAGCTGGAGTCGTCGGACGCGAGGAACAGGGCGACGGTGGCGATTTCTTCGGGGCGGCCCATCTTTCCGCGGGGGATGAGGGACTCGAATGCGGCCTTGGTTGCCTCGTCGAACAGTTCTTCCTGTTTGGCGGTGGCGACCTGGCCGGGGGTCAGGACGTTGACCCGGATCTTGCGGTCGCGCAGTTCGTTGAGCCAGACGCGGGCCCAGGCCTGCTGGACGGCTTTGCTTCCCGCGTAGAGGCTCCAGCCGGGGAAGGCACCGAGGGAGGCGTTGGATCCGGTCATGAAGATCGAGCCGTTGTCGTTGATCAGCGGCAGTGCCTTCTGCACGGTGAACAGGGTGCCGCGCGCGTTGAGCGAGAAGGCGCGGTCGAACTGTTCCTCGGTGATCTCGCCGAGGACGGCGGGTTCGCCCATCCCGGCGCTGGCCCACAGCACGTCGATCGAGCCCTTTTCCCGCTTGACGGTGTCGTACAAGCGGTCCAGGTCGTCCAGTTCGGCCGCATCACCCTGGACGGCGGTGACGTTGCGGCCGATCAGCTTGACGGCGTCGTCCAGTGCTTCCTGCCGCCGGGCCTGGATGAAGACGTGCGCTCCTTCCTCGACGAACAGTTTGGCGCCGGCCAGTGCCATGCCGGTGGATCCGCCGGTGATGACCGCTACCTTGCCATCGAGCTTTCCCACGATCACTCCGTTGAATTGATGGGTATCCGAAACAGTTGGTTCTTATCTAGACCAGACTCGTCGTCAACGCCGTCGAATGACGCGATGGACGGGCTCAATTACTGACGTGCTCATTCTGGTTCTGGGCCCTGCCATCAAATACCGATGCCGAATTCTTATATCGAATTCACTCGGCCCCATGAACGATGCCATTGGCTTGAGTGAATGTCCAAGACCCTTTTCAGCCGTGGTGATACCTTGGGGGTATCGCCGGACCGGGAGGCTCCATGGATCTGGACCTGCGCAAGTTGCGCTACTTCGTCGCCGTCGCCGAAAGGCTGCACTTCGGCCGCGCCGCCGATGAGCTGCACATCGCGCAGCCGGTGCTCAGTCGGCAGATCCGCGCGCTGGAACAGGATCTCGGCGCCTCGCTGTTCACCAGGGATAGCCACGGCGTAGCGCTGACCGACGCGGGCCGACAACTGCTGAACGACGCCGGACCGCTGCTCGCCTCCGCGCACGCGGTCCGGCGCCGGGTGTCCGTGGCCGCCCGCGGCAGCCGGCGGCTGGTGGTCGGCTTTCGGGCCGGCATCCCGGTCATCCCGGCGACGCGGGCGTTCGAGGCCCGGCATCCGGACGTGGTCGTGGACGTGCAGCGGATGGAATGGGACGACCAGGCCCTGATGCTGCTCGACGGCCGCGTCGACGTCGGCTATGTGCGGCTGCCCATCGACGAGACCGGCCTGCGCCTGACTCCGCTCTACACCGAGCCGCTCATGGTGGTGCTGCCCGCCGGTCACCGGTTGGCCGGCAAGGAGGAGGTCACCGAGGCCGACCTGGCCGGTGAGCCGCTGGTCTGGCATGCCGACGCGAGCACGCAACCCACCAGGCGTCCGCTCCCCGACTCCGGGCTCCGGGTGCGCGGGGTTGAGGAGAAGCTCGAGCACGTCGCGGCCGGCCGTGGTATCTCGTTCGTGGGGCGTTCGGAGACCGTGTTCTACTCACGTCCGGACATCAGCTACGTGCCCATCCCGGATTTGGCGCCCGACCAGGTATACCTCGCGATGGCGGCATCGCGCACCTCGCCGATCGCCGACGACTTTTTCACCGCGGCTCAGGCGACGGCTGAGATCACGGCAGAATGCGGGAACTATGAAATGTGGCAGCTTGAGACCGATGCCGTTTCAAAGCACGGTTGAGCAGTTCGGCTGACAACAGCAGTGTTTTCCAACAGGGGCACGCGGCCACAGCAATGGCGAAAAGGCGAAGCCATTGAACCCGGGGCGAAGGCGATGTTGGCGCACAGCGAGCATCGACATCGTCGCGCGGCCGGCCGCTAAAATAATGGAAAATCATGATCTCGTTGAAGTCGTCAAAGGAATTGTCGATCAATTCCGTCGCCGCCGAATGGCGGCTCGACGACGGGGACCGTTACCGAGCCGACGGGACCGCCACCTGCGTCAAGTGGACTCCCGCCCGGTGAGATTTCGGCTTCGGCCACCGGTCGACGCGGCAGCGTGAACCGGTGCAGGAGGGCGGCGGGGAGGCTCGCGGCTAGGCAGCCTGCTGTGTTGAGGAGGACGTCGGTGATGTCGGCGGCGATGCCTAGTGGGGTGAATGCCTGGATCAGCTCGATGAAGACCGAAGCGCCGAAGGCCAGGGCGGTCGATGCGGTGATCGTGCGCGCGGCAGTCCACCTCGCCGCCCACGGCAGCAGCAGAGCGAGGGCGTGAACAAGAGGCAGTTCAGCGCGATCTCGTAGTCGAGGACCGTGTTGTGGCTGGAGAACGGCACGAACACGAAGACGGGCCGCTCGTCCAGGCCCATGGGCGGGCTGCCACGCAGCGTCGCGATCAAGAGACCGATGGCCCAGACGACCGTGCCTGTCCGGGCGAGTCGAGTCGCCTGCTCGGTCCGGCCCTGCCGTGTCAGCAGCAGGATCCGGGCGAGGAGCCAGGCGAGAACGGTCGCGGCGACGAGTGCGAGGGCGACGTACGAGCCCGATGGGATCACTAGCCGGAGGAGATGGCGGTGGCGCCGGTGCGGCGGGGGTCGCCGGCGACGGTTAGGCCGGTGGTTGGTTCCCAGAGGGCGGCGGCTACTCCGCCGAAGTACATCGAGTGTGGGGGCATTGCGCGGGTGGGGAGGTCGAGCGCCGGGAGGGTCAGGTCTTCCTCGTGGTCGACGGTGATGTCGGAGCGGACGCGGACGTGCAGGCGCGGGTATTCGACCGCCTCGCGCAGCGGCATCCTGCCATGCGCGAAAAGCGCGTACGTCTGCGCCAACGCCGTCGGGATCCGGTCCGAACCAGGCGAACCAATGGCCAGCACCGCGCCATCGTGAGAGCGGCGGGCCACGGTCGGCGCCATGTTCGAGGTCAGCCGCGTCCCCGGCGGCAGACTGTGGACGCCACCCGCGAGCAACTCCTGCTCCCCGAGCGCGTTGTTCAGCCAAATGCCCGTACCTGGCGTCATCGCGCCCGACCCATACCCGGACGACACCGTCACCGCGCACGCGTCACCCGAATCGTCGACCACCGAGACCGTCGCCGTACTGGGTGATCCAAGCGCGCGCAGATCGCCCGCCCGGGCCAACTCGAGAACGTTGCGCCCAGCCAGCAGACGCTCGTCCTCGGCATCGAGTTCGGCCAGGCGCTGCCCGAGCACCGCATGCTGTACGTCGACCAGGCGGCGCAACTCGGCGGCCGTCCAACCACCCGCCGCCGGTACGCCGTCCAGCAGGGCCAGCATCGCCGCGACGGCCACACCACCAACGGCCGGGGGCGGGTTCGTCGCGAGGCGCCAGCCGTTCTGCTCGACGGTCAACGCCGGCCGGACCACCGCCTGGTACGCCGCGAGGTCCTCGCGGGTGAGGATGCCCTCCCGCTCGGCCATGTCGTCGGCGATGAGCTCGGCCAGCTCGCCCGTGTACAACGCGGATGCGCCGATGTCCGCGATGAGCTGCAACGACTCGGCGAGGTGCGGGATGACCACCGTGGACCCGGTGGTGAGGACGGCGCCCGTCTTGTCATGTACGACGGCGTGGCTCGGCTCGTGCCAGCCGAAGATGATGTCGTGCGTATAGCCCAGGTAGTACGCCGAGGTCGGGCCCAACGGGAAGCCGGAGTGGGCGATCTCGACGGCAGGCCGGACGACCTCGTGCCAAGGCGCACGCCCGTACCGCTGGTGGGCGAGGTCGAGCGCCTTGAGAGCGCCCGGCGTCGCGACGGACCCGTGGCCGACCGTGGTCGTGGTACCACCGCCGTACTCGGTCTCGATATCCCAGACGCCCCGGCCGAACCGCTCCGGCGGCAGACCTCGGCCGGGCATCTCGACCCAGCCGTCGATGGTGACGGGATCGCCGCCGGGTGGTTGCACCGTGACGAATCCGCCCGCGGCCGGTGAGACCACGCCGATCTCGTTGACCATCATGACCAGCGTCGCCGCGAGGGCAGCGTCGACCGCGTTACCGCCCTCGGACGCGAGCCGGACCCCGGCCTCGGCCGCCGCCACGTTCGGCGCGGCGACCGCGACCCTGGGACTCGTCACGATCGGGCCGGATCAGCCGACGCGCTGAACGGCACCGAACCGGCTGACCGTGACCTGCACCGCCGCTTGCCTGGCCTCGGCCACCTCGGTCTCGGTGAGAGTCCGATCGGGCGCCCGGAAGCGCAACGCGAAGGCCAGCGACTTCTTGCCCTCGCTGATCTGCTCACCCGTATAGACGTCGAAGAGCCGAATCGACTCGAGTAGATCGCCCGCGCCTTCGACCAGCGCCGCCTCGACGTCGGCCGATGCCACCTCGGCGGGCACGATCAGCGCCACGTCCTCCTTGGCCACCGGGTACGACGAGAAGGGCTCTGCCGTCACCGAGACCGGCGCGGCCTCGATCAGGGCGTCCAGGTTCAGCTCTACGGCTGCCGATCGCGCGGGCAGGCCGAACGCCTTGCAGACCGTCGGGTGCAACTCACCGGCATAACCGACGATCGTGTCGCCAACGGACACCTCGGCACACCGGCCCGGGTGCCACGGCGCGCGCTCGACGTTCCGCAGCACCGGCTCGACTCCGACGGCCAGTGCGACCGTACGAGCGACCTGCACGGCGTCGGTCCAGCTGACCGGCTGGGCCTTGCCCCACCAGCCGGCGGCCACGCGGGCACCGGTCAGTACGGCGCCGAGGTGCAACGGCTGGTGCGGGAGCGCCGCGTCGAGCGCGAGCAGCTCCTCGTCGGTCGGCCGCTGCGCCACCGAAGGCAACGGCGCCACGCTCACGCCGCCCTCGGAGGCCTTCGGCAGGAAGACCAGGCTGGTCTGGAACAGCGCGAGGTCCGTCGTACCGCGGCCGACGTTGCGCTCCGCCGTACGGAGCAGCCCCGGCAGCAGGGTCGTCTGCATGGACGGCTCTTCGTCGGACAACGGGTTGGCCAGGCGGACCGTCGTACGGCGCTCGTCGTCGCCGGGCAGGCCGAGTGCGTCGAAATCAGCCTCGCCCACGAACGGGTAGGCCACGACCTCGGTCAAACCCGCGCCGACGAGGGCCGTCGCGATCCGGCGGCGCCGGCGCTGGGACCCGGTCAGACCCTGGCCACCCGGAGCGGGCGGCAGGACCGACGGCACGTTGTCGTACCCGTAGAGCCGGATGACCTCTTCGGCGAAGTCGTTGGGGTCCCGCAGATCCGGCCGCCAGCTCGGCGCGGTGATCGTCAGGTCCGAACCAGCGGTCTCGACCTTGCAGCCGACGGCCTCGAGCCAGGCGACCGTATCCGCGTCGGAGATCGGAGCGCCCGCCACGGTGGCCGCGTGCGCGACTGGGATCGTCACCGGCTCGGCGGTCGCGGGCTCGCCCACGACCGTCTCGTCCGGCGTGATCGTGCCACCCGCAAGCTCGGCCAGCAGATCCGCGACGCGCTGTGCGGCGTACCGCGGAAGGGCCGGGTCAACGCCACGCTCGAACCGGCGCGACGCCTCGGACGACAGCTTGTGACGGCGGCTTGAGCGGGCGATCGTGATCGCGTCGAAGTGCGCCGCCTCGATCACGACGTCGGTGGTCGACGCGGAGATCTCGGTGGTCGCGCCACCCATCACGCCGGCGATACCGATCGGGCCGGAGTCGTCGGTGATCAGCAGGTCCTCGGGGTCGAGCTCGCGCGTCTGGTCGTCCAGCGTGACCAGCTTCTCGCCTGCGGTCGCCCGCCGTACGACGATGTCGCCGGCCAGGCGCGCCTTGTCGTACCCGTGGATGGGCTGCCCCAGCTCGAGCATCACGTAGTTGGTGATGTCCACGCCGATCGAGATCGAGCGCATACCGGACAGCGCGAGCCGCTGCTGCAGCCAACGCGGCGACGGCGCGCTCGGGTCGATCCCGGTCACCGTGCGAGTGACGAAAACCGGGTTGGCGGCAGCGTCCTCGACCTTGACCGGGTAACCGCCCTTGCCGGCACCGGTCAGCTCGAGCGCGGCCGGGTCTTTGAGCGGCACGCCGTACGCCGTGGCCGCCTCGCGGGCGACGCCACGGATGGACAGGCAGTACCCGCGGTCGGGCGTGACGGCGATGTCGAGCACGTCCTCGCGGAGCTGGAGCAGCTCGATCGCGTCGTCGCCCGGCTTCGCCTCGTCGGCGCCGAGGACGAGGATGCCGCCCTTGCCGTCATCGCCGAGACCGAGTTCGGCGGTCGAGCAGATCATCCCGTTCGAAACGTATCCGTACGTCTTGCGTGCCGAGATGGCGAAGCCGCCAGGCAGCACCGCGCCCGGGAGTACGACGACGACCAGGTCATCGACCTCGAAGTTGCTCGCGCCGCAAACGACCCATTGCGGCTCATCCGCGCCGATGTCCAGGGAGCACCAGCGGATGGTCTTGCCGTTCTTCTGCGGCTCGGGCTCGAACGTGAGCACCCGGCCGACGACGAGCGGACCGGTCAGACCCGCGCCGCCCTCATCGACGGTCTCGACCTCAAGGCCGGCCCGAACCAGCTTCTCGCCGACCTCCCGGCCGCTGACGCCCGCCGGCAACTCGACGTACTCGCGAAGCCATGACAGTGGGACCCGCATCAGATCTCCATCCCGAACTGGCGGCTGAACCGCACGTCACCCTCGACCATGTCCCGCATGTCCTCCACGCCGTTGCGGAACATCAACGTCCGCTCCAGACCCATCCCGAACGCGAAACCGGAGTAGCGCTCGGTGTCGATCCCGCAGGCCTGCAGGACGCGCGGGTTGACCACACCGCAGCCGCCCCACTCGATCCATCCCTCGCTGCCACACGTACGACATGGGCGGTCCGGGTTGCCGACAGACTCGCCACGGCAGACGAAGCACTTCAGGTCGACCTCGGCCGACGGCTCGGTGAAGGGGAAGTAGTTCGGCCGGATGCGCGCCTCGAGCCCCTCGCCGAACATCGCGGTGACGAAGTGGTCCAGCGTGCCCTTGAGGTGCGCGAGCGTGATGCCCTCGTCCACGACCAGGCCCTCGACCTGGTGGAAGACGGGCGTGTGGGTCGCGTCCAGCTCGTCGGTCCGGAAGACCCGGCCCGGGCAGATCACGTAGATCGGCGGCTTGCGGGTCAGCATCGACCGCGCCTGCACGGGCGACGTGTGCGTCCGCAGCAGCGTGCCGGAACCGGCCGGCTCGACGAAGAACGTGTCCTGCATCTGCCGCGCCGGGTGGTCCGGCTGGAAGTTGAGGGCGTCGAAGTTCAGCCACTCGGCCTCGACCTCGGGTCCCTCGGCGACATCCCAGCCGAGTGCGGTGAAGACGTCCGCGACCTGCTCGGAGATCAGCGACAACGGGTGCCGCGCGCCGAGCTGCGGGGTGTGCCAGGGCAGGGTGACGTCGACCCGCTCGGTGGCGAGCATCCGCTCCTCGTGCTCGGCCTCGAGCACCAGCTGGCGGGCCGCGAAGGCCTCGTTGATCGCCTTGCGGGCGGTACCGATCCGCTGGCCGGCCTCCTTGCGGGCCTGCGGCGGCAGTGAACCGATCTCGCGATTGGCCAGCGCGATCGGCGACCGGTCGCTCATGTGCGCGAGCTTCGCCTCCTGCAAGGCGGCGAGATCCGCCGCCGCGGTAAACGCCTGCAGCGCCTCGTCCGTAGTCCGCTCGATCTCGCCCGCATGCAGCGGCGTGACCTCGACCGGGTCATAGTTCGTGTTGGGACCGGACATGCACAGGCCTTCCATCAAAATTTGGCTGGAACTGGGGCAAGTCTAAGAAGTTGCCGTACGACGCTGCGCGCGGGCCGACGCGTAGAGGCAGACCGCGGCCGCTGTGGCCAGGTTGAGGCTCTCGGCACGGCCGTAGATCGGCACCTTGACCGAGTGATCCGCGATCGCGTTGATGCCGTCGGGCAGGCCGTGCGCCTCGTTGCCGAACAGCCAGGCCGTCGGTTTGGCCAGCGTGCCGTCGTTGATGCAGTCGTCGAGATCGGTATCGCCATACCCGTCGGCGGCGAGCACCTGGATGCCCTGCGCCCGCCAGGCCCGCGCGGCCGCCTCGATATCCACCTCGACGCTGATCGGCAGGTGGAAGATGCTGCCCACGCTGGCGCGAACGGCCTTCGGGTTGTGCGGATCGACCGACTCCGCCGACAACACGACCGCGTCGGCACCGGCCGCGTCGGAACAACGGATCAAGGTGCCGGCGTTGCCCGGGTCACGGACTTGCACGCCGACGGAGATCAACTTCGCCTCGGCGGTCACCGCTTGGTCCAGCGGTACGTCGATGAGGCCGCAGATGGCGACGACGCCCTGAGAGGTAACGGTCTCGCTGAGGGCTTCGGCGCCGGCCCGGTCGACGTCGTACCAGCTGACACCCCGGTTGCGGGCGAGGTCGCGCAGGTCGCGATGGCGCTCAGCCACGCCGGGTTCGGCGTACACCTCGATGACGAGGTCGGCCTGCTCGAGCGCCTCCCGGACGGCCTGTGGGCCTTCGACCAGGAAGCGGCCGCTCTTGCGCCGGAACGCACGAGTGGCGAGCCTCCGGGCCTGCTTGATCCGCGCGGATTGTGCGGTCAGCAGGACCGGGCTCGCCACTTGCGTTGAACTGCTACTGATGCCGGAGCGTTGCTCAGGCAGCGTCGGTCTTGACGTCGTCGGCCTTGGGCAGGGCCGCCTTGGCCAGCTCGACAAGCTTCGCGAACGCCGGCGCGTCGTTGACGGCCAGGTCGGCGAGGATCTTGCGGTCGACCTCGACCTCGGCCAGGCGGAGACCCTGGATGAGGCGGTTGTAGGTCAGACCCTGCGCACGCGACGCGGCGTTGATGCGCTGGATCCAGAGCCGACGGAAGTCGCCCTTGCGCGCCCGGCGGTCACGGTACGCGTAGACCAGCGAGTGGGTGACCTGCTCCTTGGCCTTGCGGTACAGGCGCGAGCGCTGGCCGCGGTAACCGCTGGCCTGCTCGAGTACGACGCGGCGCTTCTTGTGGGCGTTGACTGCCCGCTTCACGCGTGCCATGAGGTGTTACTCCTTGTATTTCTGCGCCGGAGGAAGGTGGCCCACCGGCGGGGATGTGCGTGGGAGGAAGGCTCGGTCAGATGCCGAGGAGCTTCTTGACCTTCTTGATGTGGGACTTCGCCACGTCGACCTCACCGTCAAGACGACGGGTGCGGCGGCTCGACTTGTGCTCGAGCAGGTGGCGACGGTTGGTCTGCTCCCGGCGAAGCTTGCCCTTCCCCGTGACCTTGACGCGCTTCTTCATCCCCGAGTGGGTCTTCATCTTCGGCATGGTGGCCGTTTCTCCGTTTTCTCGTTGAACTCGTTGCGGGTGATGCTCCGGCCTCGCGGCCGGAGCCGGTCACTCCGGATCGAGGTTGTCGGCCGGGCCCTTGGGCTTCTTGGTGTGGCCTGCGGCCACCTCGGCCTCGTGCTGCTGGACCTGCTCGGCACGCTCCAGCCGCTCGGCTTCCAGCTCGGCCTCACGCTCGGCGAGCTTCTTGGCCTTCTCGGCCTCGACGTCGACGCGTGCTTCCGACTTCTTCTTGTGCGGGCCGAGAACCATGATCATGTTCCGGCCGTCCTGGCGCGGCGAGGACTCGACGAAACCGAGCTCGCTCACGTCTTCGGCGAGACGCTGCAGCAACCGGAACCCGAGCTCGGGCCTGGACTGCTCGCGACCGCGGAACATGATGGTGATCTTGACCTTGTCACCGGCACGCAGGAACCGAACGACGTGACCCTTTTTGGTCTCGTAGTCGTGCGGGTCGATCTTCGGCCGAAGCTTCATCTCTTTGATGACCGTGTTGGTCTGGTTCCGGCGGGACTCACGAGCCTTCTGCGCGGTCTCGTACTTGTACTTGCCGAAATCCATCAGCTTGCAGACCGGCGGACGGGCCGTAGCCGCGACCTCGACCAGATCGAGATCGGCTTCCTGTGCCAGCCGAAGGGCGTCCTCGATCCGAACGATGCCTACCTGCTCACCGTTCGGTCCGACCAGCCGCACCTCGGGAACGCGAATGCGCTCATTGACGCGCAGTTCAGTGGTGATGGGTCCTCCTGGGTTGTCCGTGTGTTCTAGCCACCTCTAGGCCGCACAGGCGGCCGGTAACTCCACCGGGAAGATCCCGGCGGAGGACATACAAAAAGGCCTCCGTGCAACCACACGAAGGCCCAAGTTCCCAGATCGACGACATCACACCCTGTGAGCGTGAACGTCTATCGCCGCCCCCTCCAGCCAGGCTGGGGAGCCGGTGTGACCGGGACCCGACGACTGGTTGATCTCACGATCGGTCTGTCGATGCGGGTGGGAGGTGGCCCTCCGCTTGTGACCAGAACAACCGGCAGGCTCCCTTTGTTCCATACACAGGAGTCGCCGCTCGACCTGGTCGGTCGCCCGCCAAGAGTAACAGGGGGTCGCCGCGATCACCACATCGGCGGCAGCCGCACCCGCTAAAGCTACGCTGACGCCCATGGAACCAACAGCCGCCCACCCCGAAACCGAGCCGACCACCGAAGCTCCGGCGGACGTCGTCGCCGACGCGTCACAGGCGAGTGGGGCGGATCCGCTGTCGACGATCTCGCGGGATATCGCCGAGGTGCCGAGCGTGGAGATCATCTCCACCGCCGCCCTCCACCTGATGAGCGCCGCCGCCGTCAACCTGGGCCTGGCCGAAGACCTTCCCGACCACAAGGACCTCGACGAGGCCCGCTCCCTTATCCACGCCCTCGCCGGCCTCCTAGACGCCTCGGTCCAATCCCTAGGCCACCACCACGCCGCCCCCCTCCGCGACGGCCTCAAATCCCTCCAACTAGCCTTCCGCGAAGCCTCGTCCATCCCCGACGAGCCTGGCGCGGGCCCCGGCGAAAAATACACCGGCCCCGTCCTCCCCTCCCCCAAGCGCTAACCCCTTTCGACGTCCTCCGGCCGCTCGGCGCTCTGAGCGGCCGATTGGGCCTGCCGTGCGGCGATCAACTCCGCACGAAGGGACGCAACCTCGGCGCTGAGTGCCGCCAGGTCTGCCCTAGTGATGGCGTGGCCCTCTTCCTCGACCTCGGCGACCCGCTGTACCAGCCAGGATGCGAGGGAGGCGGTCACCACACCGAGGAGGGCGATCCCGGCCAGCATCAGCCCAGCCGCGATCACTCTCCCAGCAGCGGTCACCGGATAGCGGTCGCCATATCCCACCGTGGTCACCGTCGTTAAGGCCCACCAGAGCGCATCCCCGAAGTTCTGGATCGTCGCGCCGTCTCTTCCCCGCTCCGCATCGAGCACGGCCAATGCCGCAATGAAGACCAGCAAGACCGACGAGCCGGCCACGTACACGGCGACTCGTCCACGCAGACTGCTTCCGGCGTACCTGTTCATCACGTTAAGCAGTGTCAGCAGCCGAAGCAGCCGGAGCGGTCTAAGCACCGGCAGCGCGATCACCGCCAGGTCAACCAGGTTCGTGGCTACGAACCTGAGCCTCGACGCTGACAGCAGAAGCCGAGCGATGTAGTCGAACGCGAACAAGGACCACGCGACCCAAGTGACCGTTTGGCAAAGTGCGACGAGCCCAGGTGAGAGATCCGGGACCAGGATCGGCCAGGCATAGGCAACGAGGAACAGCACCGCCAGGATGGTCAACGGCCACTCGGCCAGCCGCTCCCACCGGGCCTCTGAGGCTTCGTCTGGTGGGCCGAATCGCATCATCACCGTGTCAGCGTAGTGACGCCCGGTTGCATAGCTGCCGCGGTCGCCTGATTCCTCACATGACGTGTAGGTCGTGGGCCTCTACGTGTACGGCGCCGCTGGGTTTGCGGGTGAGGTTCAGTTCCAGGGTCAGGTCGGTGGTTTCGGTGGGATCGTCGGCGTTCAGGAACTCGACGGCGACCCAGGTGTGCGTCGGCGTCCGGATGACCCACGCCTCCCAATCGTCGAACGGCGGCGGTGGCATGAGGAGGCGAGCCGGGACGCCGTCGCCGTAATCGTCCACCCACATCCAGAAGTCCTCCGCGTGCTCGGACCGGTCCGGCGGTAGCAATGCGGCCAGCGCGTCCACGTCACGGGCCACTACGACCTCGACGGCCCGGCGCACCGCGGCCTTCTCGTCCTCGGCGAGCTGCCAGATCCCGTCGTCGGCGTCGTAGGGATGCCAGCTCCACTTGTCAACCATCGCTTCGAGAGCGACCTGGTCCGCTGCCCAGAGGCGAACCCGCACTCGGCCATCGACCTCGTCGGCGGTGACGTCGGTGATGGTCGCCTCCGGCACCGGCCGCTCGACGGAGACGGCTTCGGCCGGCGCGAACCGCAGCCACACCGAAGGTTCGGTCGCGCGCAACAAATGAACCCGGACCTCATGCGGACGACGGGCTACCCGCTCGATCTGGCTCCCGGCAACCTGGTCTCGGAGTCCCCGCAGTTCCATCCCGGAATCACATCACGATTCCCGTCCCCACGGCCTGAGCGGGCGTACTCGGGCCGAGCAGCGAGCTGCGCCTGGCGGGTAAGAGTTGGTCCGCGGAGTTTCGGAGAACACTCGCCCGATCAGTGGCTGGGTCAGCATCG
This sequence comes from Kribbella sp. NBC_01245, assembly GCF_036226525.1. Lineage (NCBI taxonomy): Bacteria > Bacillati > Actinomycetota > Actinomycetes > Propionibacteriales > Kribbellaceae > Kribbella > Kribbella sp. NBC_01245. The sequence goes on along the minus strand of NZ_CP108487.1, from coordinate 8,291,055 downwards.
GAAAAGGTCGGCGGCGTGGCATAGCCTCGGCATGCCGAGAGGGCGAGCACGCTCCGTGACGCGCCGGTAGCTTATGACTACCGGCCGTCAGGGGGCAGCTATGACAACCAGTGGTGGACAGAGCGCTGTGGCGAGGCCGCTGCGGGGTGACGTGCCGAAGACCCAGTCGATGGAGGTGCTGCAAGTGGCATACCTCCACGCCGTCGCGGCCGCCGCCGGCTGCACACTCGGCTCCGTGGCGCCCGACCGCGGCATCGCCGACTGGACCGTCGGGCACATCTCTGAAGAACACACCGCCGATACCGAATCGACCATCAAGGTTCAGCTGAAAAGCACACATCAGGTCGCACCATCGCCATCCGGAGACTTCTGGAGCATCACCCTCGAGAACGAGCACATCGCCAAGCTCGCCCAGCAACCGGTGACTTTGCCGCGAATCCTGGTGGCGATGATCCTGCCGCGAGAGATCGACGATTGGGTCGGAGTGAGTTCCGATTTCATGACCCTTCGGCACTGCGCCTATTGGGCGAACCTCGCCGGCACCACGCCCAGCGGACAAGGCAGATCAAATGTGCGCATCCCGACGGCCAACGTCTTCGACGTGGCGGGGCTCTGCTCGATCATGGCGACGGTCGGTCGTGGCGAGGTGCCCAGATGACTCGGCCATCGGGCATCCGCCCGCACAACACGGAGAATGTGGACCCCGAGCTGCTGGCAGCACTCCTTGAAGGTGCGGGCTGGCAGCAAGTTGGTGGTCGCCTCGGCGAATACACCCGATATGCGGCACCAGCGGCAGAACAGATTCTCGACGGTTCAACTCGGCGGCTACTGATTCCACTTAATCGTCGGAACAGCGACTACGCCGAGTTGATGCACGATGCGCTGACACAGCTGTCTGACCTGGAGGTCTCATCGCCCGCAGCTGTCACGCCGGTTCTCAATCGACTCGCGGCCGCTCCCGGCGACGAGGTCCGTTTCAAGAAGGACGTTGCAACGATCAACGGCGCTATCCCGTGGCTCACCGGGGAGGAGCTTTACGCGTCCGCCCGAGGTCTCCTGGTAGCCGGGGCGAAATCGCGGATGACGAGGAAGGCCTATTTCGGCCAGAGCAACGGCCTCTTCGCGAACCGTTTCCTTCGGGCCGTACTGATGGGCCAGACCCAGATCGGCAGTTACGTCGTCACCGCTTTCACGCCTAACAGTCAGGAGTTTCCAGACCGGATCGGCAAGGACAACACGAATAGCCTCACCGGGTACACCGGTCGCGAAATCGTCGAGTCGATGACCTCCGGGCTGGCGGCGACTAGTGAGGCGATCGAGCACTACAACTCGTCCAGCTCACTGGCTGCTTTCGAGGACGGAGTCAGGCACGGCATTTCTCGTGAACTGACCGACTCGCTGCGCCAAATGGTCAAGAACAGTGACGGCGCCGAAGTCAAGGTCGAATGGTCCATCACCCCCGCTGACCTCCGCGACACACGATCCATGGATTCATCGGTGGAATTCGAATTCGACGGGAGCGTTGCCGACGTATTGCGGCGCGCCAGCGACCACCTGGCTCAAACGACACCGGCAGAGTTCGTCCAGGTCATCGGCTGGCCGGGATTACTCGCGAAGCCGAAGCCCGGCGAGGCGGGCCTCATCAGTCTGCAAGTTAGGCGAGGCAGCGTGGCGCCAACGCTGAAAGTGCGTCTGACAGCGGAGCAGTTTGAGATCGCCGCGAGCGCTATCACCAACGGCCGCGGGCTAAGGATCTCTGGGCGACAGGAGAAGGAAGGTAACCGTTACTGGCTGTACGCCGTCACCAGTCTCGAGCTGATCGACCTCCCGGAGCCGACGACGGCGCCTCCCCCTGAGCAGGCTCCTGGCCAGGCCACTCTCTGGCCCGACGACGACCTCGACTGAACTCGCCGCCAGGCGGGGTGCCGCCCACCGGATTGGGCGGCACCCCTGGTCGGGGGAACCCTTAGGCGAAGGCTTTTAGTTCGTAGATGCGGGTTGCTGGGTCGCCGTTTTGGGTGGGGGTGGTGATGGTTAGGCGGAGGTAGCGAGTGGTGAGCGAGACGGGGTGGGTGGTTACCGAGGACGTGTTGGTGGTGATGGTGGCCGCGGTGGTCCAGGTGGTGGCGTCGTTCGACGTTTGGATGGTGAAGGCGCGGGTGTTGTATGTGGTGGATTCGCCGCCGGCGCCCGCGTGGGAGATCTCGATGGAGCGGAGGGCCGTGGCGGAGCCCAGGTCTACCCGGAGGAACTTCGACGAGGCCAGGGAGCAGAATTTGTCGGAGTTGCCGCCGGTGACGCTTCCGTTGACGGCCTTGGCAGGGCCTTCCGAAGAGGTGCACGCAGTGGAGCCGGTGGCCGGCTTACCCAACGCCAGGTTGACCGGGCCGGTGCCGCCGCCGGACATCGCGGAGGTCATTTCCGAGGCCCAGCGCCACGGCGCCGCCGTACCGCCTGGGTCTGAGTTGAAGTACTCCCAGCCGTCTACGCCACCGAAGTTCGGGTATTTCGTGACCAGTGACGCGAGGGTGGTCTTCAGGGTTGCCAAGGGCACGTAGCCGCCGCAGTTCGCGGAGTTCGTGATGACACCCGCGACGACCTTGTTCGGCGTGAAGAGGCCGCGGTTGATGATGTTGTCGTAGCCGGTGGTGTTGGCCATCGAGCCCCAGCCGCAGTAGAACTGCGCGTTGTACCAGTCGATCTTCGAGCCACGCTCACGCTCGAGCGTCTCGTAGTTGAAGCCCGAGAGGTTGCCGCCGCCGGACAGGGCCGTCGCGACCGGCGCCAGCGTGATGATGAAGCCGGTGCCGAAGTCCGTGGTGAGCTGGTCGATCAGCCGGTTGATCGCGGCCTGCGACATGGTCTCCTCGACGTCGAGGTCGACACCATCCAAGCCGTACGTCGTGATGACGTTCTTCAGCCGCGGGTAATACGTCTCGAACTCGTTCTGCAGCCGCTGGAACGTTCCTTGCGCGGCGCCTCCGACCATCGCCGAGACGTTCACGCCCTTGGCCTGCATGGCGGCCAAGTCGGTCCACATCTGGTTGTAGCGCGAGTCGCCCGGCGGGTGGTCGTTCAGGTGCGTGGTGCCATCGCTGTTCAAGTGGATCGCGCCGACCAGGACGTCGGTGATGCCGGTGTTGTTATCGGTCATCGGCTTCGGCGACACGTAAACGTTGTTCAGGTACTGCGTTTGGTAGTACATGACCACACGCTTGCTGTCGGCAACCGAAGTAACACCAACGGCGGCAGCGGGGGCGGTCAACGCGGCACCGGCGAGGGCCGTAACGGCCAGCGCGGTGATTGCCTCACGGAACATTGGTACTCCTTTGACTTCGAACCAACCGAAATTCGGGCGGGTGGATGGTCGAAACAAGCAGCAGCTATCCCTTGACGGCGCCCTCCTCCACGCCCTTGAAGAAGAAGCGCTGCAGAGTGGCGAAGACGATCACGATCGGGATGAACGCGATCATCGTGCCCGCGGCGATCAGCCGGGGGTTGTTGCTGAACGTGCCACTCAAGTACTGCAATCCGACGGTGAGGGTGTACTTGTCGGGATCGGTGAGCACGATCAGCGGCCAGAGGAAGTCGTCCCAGGCGCCGATGAAGGCGAAGATCGCGATCACGCTGAGGGTGCCGCGGACACTGGGCAGACCGATATGGACAAAGCGTTGCCACACGTTCGCGCCGTCCACGATGGCGGCCTGGTCGATCTCCAACGGCACCACCCGGAACGCGTTGTACATCAGCAGCACGTTCAGCGTGCCGATCATGCCGGGCAGCGCCACGCCGAAGAGCGTGTTCGCCAGACCGAACTCCCGCACCGTGACGTACTGCGAGATGATCGTGACCTCCCCCGGCAGGACCAGGGTGGCGAGGAACAACCCGAGCACCAGCTTGCGACCGCGGTACTGCAGCCGGGCCAGCGCGAAGCCGGCCAGGGACGCGCCGATGATGTTGCCCCCGACAACGAGTACGGCGACGAACAGCGAGTTACGGGCGTAGTCCCACACCGGGATCGTGTCCGCCACCGCCTTGTAGTGGTCGAACGTCGGCTGTGACGGCAACAGCCTCGGAATCCGCGTATAGATGTCCTCGCCGGAACCCTTCAGCGAGGTCGACAACTGCCACAGGAACGGCCCGATCGTGATGATCAGCACGAACACCAGCAGCACATACCGCAGCACCATCTCCTGCCACGACACCGTGTTGAAGCCGCCCTTTGAGCGACGTCGCCGGCGCTCGGGCGGGAGGTCAACAGTGGGTACGTCGATGGGCCGCGCCGGGTCGGTCACGATGCTCATGCGTCCGCCCCCTTCGTGTTGAGTCGGGCCAGCACCAGCATCGGGACAACCGTGACGAAGAACAGCACGATCGACAACGCCGACGCATAGCCGAGGTTGCCCTCGAAGCCCTGGCTGTACTGCTGGATCAGCATCACCACCGAGCTGTCCCGGCCGCCGGGCCCGCCATTACCGCCACTGAGGATGAACAACTCGGAGAAGACCCGCAGGGCCGATACCGAGATCAAGATCGAGATCAGCACCATCGTTCCGCGCACACCCGGAATGGTGATGTTGACGAACCGCCGGAACGCCCCGGCTCCGTCGACCGCGGCCGCCTCATGCAGCTCGCGGCCGACGTTCCCCAGTGCGGCCAGGTAGATGATCATGTAGTACCCGAGGCCCTTCCAGACCGTCAGGCTGATCGCGCTGAACAACAGCAACCACTGGTCGCTCAGGAACGGCAAGGGCCCTTGGATGAAGCCGAGCTTCTCCGCCAGCCCGTTGATCAGACCTCGCTCGTCGAGCAGCCAGGTCCAGATCAACGCGACCACCACCGCTGACGCCACCACCGGCGTGTAGAAGACCGTCCGGAAGAACGTGATGCCGGGCAGCTTCTTCTCCACCAGTACGGCGATCAGCAGCGGCAGGATCGTCAATAGTGGCAGACAAACCAGCATGTAGACGACGCTGTTGATCAGGGCGTACCGGAGTTGTTCGTCATGCAGCAGGAGACGGAAGTTCTCCAGGCCGACGAACGTGCCGCCGCCGAGTGGACGGGCGTTGGTGAACGACAGGATGACCGTGTTGATCGACGGCCACAGGTTGAACACCAGCAACCAGAGCAGCGCCGGGACGACCAGCAGCCAGGGCGAGAACCAGCGGTGGGATCGCATTGCCTACTTCCAGAAACGAAGCGGATGACTAGGGGTGTGTCTCGCTATCAGCGCGACACACCCCCTCGGACTACTGCTTGAGCAGCTGGTTCGCCTTCGCGACAGCGGCGTCGAGGGCCTGCTTCGACGTCACCTTGCCGGAGATCGCGAGCGAGATCTGCTGGCCGATGAAGTCGTTGGTGGCGCCACTGATGATGGCGGGTTGCAGCACCTTCGCCTTCGCCAGGGACTCGAACGCGAGCACCTTCGCGTCACTCTCCGGCGTGCCGTCGCTCTTGGAGAAGTACGGATCGCTCGCGGACGCCTTGGTCGACGGGAAGATGTTGACGATCTTCGCGAAGGCGGCCTGGTTCTCGGCGTTGGTGACGAACCGGGCGAGCGCGATCGCCGCGGCCTGGTTCTTGGTCTTGGCCGAGACCGAAAGACCCTGCACGTACAGCGGCGGGGTGTCGAGCGCGGGCGACGGGACGACCTTGCCCTTCAGCGACGGGTTGTCCTTGACGAAGTCCGCGAGCGCGTTACCGCCTCCGGTGGTCCAGGCGACCTTGCCCTGGGTGAAGAGCTTGGAGTTGCCGAGGTACTCCTGGGTGAGGATGTCCTTCGGCAGGTAGCCCGCCTTGTAGGCATCGCGGTACTTGTCCAGCAGCGCGGCGGCCTCGGGGGTGTTGAAGACGAAGCTCTTGCCGTCGTCCGCGATGATCTTGACGCCGGCGTTGGTGAAGTCACCGATACCCGGCAGGCGGCTCATCAGGTACTCGCGGCCGTTCGACTTGTCGTGCATCACCTTGGCGGCGGCGAACAACTCGTCGAAGGTCTTCGGCGGGTTCTTCACGTCGAGCCCGACCGCGGCGAACTTGTCCGAGTTCCAGTAGTCGATATCGGTGTTCAGGTACCAGGGGTAGCCGAACGTGCCGTCCTGGCCCTGGTACTGGTAGGCGGCGAGGCCACCCTCGACGTAGTCCTTGGTCAGGTCCGCGTCGGCCGACGCGACATCGAGCAGCAGGTTCTGCTTTGCCAGCGGCAGAGCGAAGTCCGGCGGCAGGTTGACGACATCCGGCAGCTGCCCGGCGGACGCCTGGCTCAGCACCTTCTTGTCGTACCCGTCCCCCGGCTGGTCCAGCCAGGTCACCTTGGTGCCCGGGTACTTCGCTTCGAAGGCCTTGATCACACCTTCGACGTACGGCGTGAACTTCGGCTTCAGCGCCCAGGTCTGCAGGCTGACCGCGCCCGTCACCTCGGCACCGGCGGTCACGGTCGGCTTGCTCTCGTTGGCGGTGTCCCCGCCGCCAAGCCCACAGCCGGACAGGGTGAGGGCGGCGGCCATCAAGGCGGCCACTCCGGTCAGACGCTTTGACATCGAATTCTCCTGAACAGATAAACCGGTCTAGTTCCCGGACTATCCACCCCGTAGAATCCGCTGTCAAGAGCAAACATGGAGGCGGGAGCATGGCGAGACCGACGATCGCGGACATCGCGGATCGCGCGGGAGTGTCCAAAGGCGCGGTGTCGTTCGCGCTGAACGGACGGCCTGGCGTGAGCGAGGCGACGCGTGCGCGGATCCTCGAGATCGCCGACCAGATGCACTGGCGGCCGCACAGTGCCGCGCGGGCGCTCGGTGGTTCCAAGGCGGACTCGATCGGCCTCGTGATCGCCCGGCCAGCCCGCACGCTGGGCGTCGAGCCGTTCTTCGCGCAGCTGCTCTCCGGTCTGCAATCGGGCCTGTCCGCCCGCTCGATCTCGCTGCAACTGCTGATCGTCGAGGACACGGCCGCCGAGATCGAGGTGTACCGGCGCTGGGCCTCCGAGCACCGCGTCGACGGCATCGTCCTGGTTGACCTGACCATCAAGGACCCGCGCCTCGACGTACTGCGCGAGCTCGCGATCCCCACCGTGGTGATCGGCGGCCGCGGCGGCCGGGACAGCCTGCCGTCGGTCTGGGCCGACGACCGCGAGGCGATGCTCTCGATCGTGGAATACCTTGCCGCGTTGGGTCATCGGCGCATTGCGCACGTAGCCGGTACGCCGAACTTCCAGCACACCCAGCGCCGGATCCGGGCCATCCGCGACGCCATGCCGCGCCTCGGTCTGGACGCGGTGTCGCTGCCGACGGACTTCAGTGATGCCGAGGGCGCGGCGACCACCCGCAAGCTGCTGTCCGGCGCGAAGCGGCCGACAGCGATCGTCTACGACAGCGACGTGATGGCCGTCGCCGGGCTCGGCGTCGCGATGGAGATGGGCGTGTCGGTGCCGGGTGAGCTGTCACTGGTCGCGTTCGACGACTCGGTGCTGACCCAGCTGATGCATCCGGCGCTGACCGCGCTCTCCCGCGACACGCTCGACTTCGGCCGGCAGGCGGCCGAGGTGCTGCTCGCCGTACTGGCCGATCCCACCCAGGTGATCAATCGCAAGACCGCCACCCCGGTGCTGACCGTCCGCGAGAGCACGGCACCGCCTGCGTCGTGAGACAGCCGACTGGCGTTGAGAACTAAATCGCTTTAGCATCCACGCATGCGCCCCGATCCGATCGCCGGCCCGCCCGGTACGCCGCCCGCCCCTCGCTTCGGCGCCAACTACGTGCCGTCCCGCGGCTGGTTCTACAGCTGGCTGGACTACTCCGGCGACGACGTCCGGCGCGATTTCGAGGATCTGGCCGGTCTCGGTCTCGACCATGTCCGGGTGTTCCCGATCTGGCCGTGGATCCAGCCGAACCGGGCCGTCGTACGGCAGCGCCCGATCGACGACCTGCTGGACACGATCGACGCGGCGGCGGAATTCGGCCTCGGCGTCTCGGTCGACTTCATCCAGGGCCATCTGTCCAGCTACGACTTCCTGCCGTCGTGGGCGTTGACCTGGCACCAGCGGAGCCTGTTCGAGGACCGCCTGGTCCGCGACGGCCTCAACCTGTACGTCGATACGCTCGCGCGCGCCGTCGCGACCAAGTCCAACGTCTTCGCGCTGACGCTCGGCAATGAGGTCAACAACCTCTGGCCTCACAGCGCCACCACCGCGACCGCGTCGTACGACTGGGCGCGGGAGTTGCTCGACACGGCTCGCGCGGCCGCTCCGGACAAGCTCTGCCTGCACTCGGTCTTCGACGACGCCTGGTACAAGCCGGACCACCCGTTCACCCCGGCGGAGGCGGTCGAGTTGGGTGACCTGACGACGGTCCATTCGTGGGTGTTCAACGGGGTCTCCCGCATCGACGGACCGCTCGGGCCTGCCACGATCTCCCACGCGGACTACCTGGTCGAGCTGGCCGCCGCGACCGCGCTGGATCCGGATCGGCCTGTCTGGCTCCAGGAAATCGGCGTGCCCGGTCCCGACGTACCCGCTGGTGATGCCGCGACCTTCGTGCACCAGACGCTCGGCCACGTGCTGACGAATCCCGCGCTCTGGGGTGTCACCTGGTGGTCATCGCACGATATCGACCGCTCGCTGGCCGACTTCCCGGACCGGGAGTACGACCTGGGCCTGTTCACCGTCGACCATCAGCGCAAACCGGCCGCGGCGGCGATCGCGGAGATCATCGCAGGCGACAACCTCGAGCCGGTCAAGCGCGAGCGGACGCTCCAATCCCCCGTTGACCTGCTGGCAGAGCCAGAGCGACGGGCCGAGGTCGCGCCCGGGAGTGCGTTCCACCGCGAATGGGTGGCCGAGCGGGAGTCAGGCCCGGTCGGGATCGCCGTCGGCCGAGACTGACTGAGCCCAGGCGTACGACCCGTCCTCGAGGCGGAGGACCTGCTGCCCGGAGGCGATCCGTCGTACGTCGTCCTCCTCGATGACGTACGACGCAGGGCCGGCCAGGTCGACCACGATCGCGGCGGCGCCTTCCTGTACGGCGGCGGTGGCGGCGAGTGACGCGAGGGCGGGCATCGGGCGGGCTTCCGGGCTCCACCGGCGCAGGCTCTCCGTACCGCTGAAGGCGAGCAGGGCCTTCCGTCCGTCCTGGCCTTGCAGCAACGCGACGGCCATATCCGAGGTCTTGTCGTGGGCCAGGCCGTTCTCGTCGTACTCCACCTCGCCCAGCAGCGCCACCACCGGCACGAGCAGCCGCGCCTTGGTCAGCGCGGCCAGGATCGGCCCGGACGCTCCAGCCGCGAGGGCCGCCGCCAGAGCGGGATCGGCCGCGCCGTCGTCGTGCTCGAATCCGGTAAAAGCCAGTTGGCGCTTGGGTTCCACCCCGCCATTGTCCCCGGCAGGTGATTCAGGGTGCCGTCAGGGCTGTTCCCCCCTTGGTTCCGGCCGGACCTGTGCAAGCCTTGGTATGTGCCTGACTTCAATGAACTGACGCTGCTGCCGTTCTGTGCGGGCCTGACGCTGATCGGGCTGATCGCCACCTGGTTCGCCTGGCGCCGCCGCGGGTTGAACGCGGGGGTCCGTGGGGTGGCCTGGTCCCTCCTGCCGGTCTCGCTCTACCTGACCGGTCTGCTGGAGCTGCTCTGGGAGGTGCTTCAGTCGTCCGTCGACTGGATCACGAGTCTCGTCTTCGACCCCCGAGTGTGGGCCGGGGTCGCGCTGCTCGGCGTCTCGGTCGTGCTGTTCGTGGTGTCGGGCTTCGTGAAGAGCCGCACTGCGCCTAAGGCTCCAGCCGATAAGCCGGCCGGCGAACTCACCAAGACCGCCTCAGCCCAGCCCGCCAAGGCTCCGAAGGCGAGCAAGAAGGCCGAAAAGTCGGAGGAGTTCGACGAGATCGAGGACATCCTGAAGCGCCATGGAATCAACTAAGACGATCACCTACGACCGGCTCATCGAGCAGGTCCTGGCCGCGCCCCCACAGCTGGGCGAGACCCGGCTGATCTGCGTCGACGGCCCGGCCGGTTCGGGCAAGACCACGGTCGCCGAGCGATTCGCCAAGGCCGCCGAGGCGCGCGGGCTGCGGGTCCAGGTCGTGCACATGGACGACCTGTACGACGGCTGGGACGGCGCCGAGCGCGGGTTCGGCCTCCTGCGGGACCACGTCCTCGCCCGCCTGGCCAAAGGCCTCGAAGGGCGCTACCGCCGGTACGACTGGATCGCCGGCGCGTACGCGGAAGTCCACCTCGTCCCGGCCACGGTCGAACTGCTGATCGTCGAGGGTGTCACGTCGGCCGACCGCGGTGCCGAGCCCTGGCCGTCCCTGCGGATCTGGGTCGAGACGGACAACGCCCTGCGGCTCGAGCGCGGTATCGAGCGCGACGGCGAAGGAATGCGGGACCGCTGGCTGGAGTGGATGCGCTGGGAGCGGGACCACTTCGCGGCCGAACGCACCCGCGACCGGGCCGACCTGATCGTGGACGGCGCCGGCCAGGCGACCGAGGCTGAGCTTGTCCTCAAGGAGACATCTAAGCTTTCGGCATGACCTCTCCGTCTGGACGCCAATGGAACATCAACGCGGGCGCGTATGCCGCCACCATCGTCGAGGTGGGCGGCGGTCTTCGCAGCCTGACCCGCGACGGCCGCGACATAGTGATCGGGTACGGCGAGGACGAGAGCGCCCATGCCGGGATCGGCCAGCAGCTGTTCCCCTGGCCGAACCGGATCGCCGACGGGCGCTACACCTTCGACGGCCGTGACGAGCAGCTCTCCATCACCGAACCGGACAAGCAGAACGCCATTCACGGCCTGACCCGCTGGGGCTCGTGGTCCCGGCTGGACGACGCTTCGTCCGAGGACGTCTGCGTTGTCGGCTACCGGCTGTACGGCGAGCCCGGGTACCGCCACCAGCTGGACATCTCGGTCCGCTACCAGGTCTCGGCCGAAGGACTCGCGGTCACGGCCGTCGCGCGGAACATCGGCACCACCTCCGCGCCGTACGGCTTCGGCACGCATCCGTATCTCACCGTCGGCCGTCAGCTCGACGAGTGCGAGCTGACCTTCACCGCGGCCAAGCGGGTGGACGTCGATCCCGAGCGGCTGCTGCCTCGCGACCTCGTGGACGTGGCCGGGACGCCGTTCGACTTCGAGGCCGGCAAGGTCGTCGGCGATCTGTTCATCGACAACGCGTTCACCGGATTGCCGGAGGGCGAGTGGGCCGTACGGCTGACCGATCCGGCGTCGGAGCAGTCCGTGTCGTTGACGTCGGACACGCGTTGGCTGCAGCTCTACTCCGCGGATGCGCTCGACCGGGTCGGCCTCGCGGTCGAGCCGATGACGTGCCCGCCGAACGCCTTCGTCACCGGTGAGGACGTCGTCGTACTCCAGCCCGGCGACAGCCACAGCACGTCGTACCGGATCAGTTAGTCAGGCGGGACGTGCGCCGCGGGCCTTTGCGATCTTGGCGAGATCCTTCGCCGCTTTGCGGGCCCGCGGTCCGTCCGACATCTGCACCGCGAGGATGCCGAGCCGGGTGCCCTCGGTGTCGAACAGCTGCAGCCAGGCATCACCCGAGCTGAGCCGCAGCACCGAGATCTCGTGCCACGGCACCCGGTACGACTTGAAGACGTTGCGCACAGCGAGCCCGTCCTCGTACGCCGCGACGCGCACCGTGGCCATTCGGTAGAGGATCCACAAGATGATCCCCGCGAAGAAGAGCAGCGTCAGCCGCTGGAAGATCGTGAACGTCTCCTTCGACTGATCCGGCAGGCGCACCCAGATGACGGTGAACACCGAGATCATCGACAGGGCCAGCAGCGTGGACATCACGCCGAGCACCCGCGCGCGGAACTGCCACACGGGTGCCGCCGCCTTGACCATCAGATCCGGCATGCGTGGATATCGGTGGTGAGGATGGCGCGGGCGCCGACCTCCCAGAGTTGGTCCATGATCCGCTGTGCGTCGGCCCGGGGCACCATCGCGCGAACGGCGACCCAGCCTTCCCGATGCAACGGCGACACCGTCGGCGACTCCAGGCCCGGCGTGAGCGCGTTGGCCTTCTCGACCGCCTCGGCGCGGATGTCGTAATCCATCATCACGTAGTTCCGCGCGACCAGAACGCCCTGCAACCGGCGAACCAGCTGCTCCAGGCCCTTCGGCGTGGCGGCCGCACCGTTCCGCGCGATCAGCACCGCCTCGGACTTGAGGATCGGCTCGCCGAAGACCTCGAGCCCCGCCTGGCGCAACGTCGTACCGGTCTCGACCACATCCGCGATCACGTCGGCCACACCGAGCTGGACGGCCGACTCGACCGCGCCGTCGAGCCGCACGACCTTGGCCTCGACGCCGTGCTCCTCGAGGTAGTCGGTCAGCACTCCGGCGTACGACGTGGCGATGCGTTTGCCGTCCAGATCCTTGACGGTCTTGGCCGAGCCGGGCGGACCGGCGAACCGGAAGGTCGAGCGGCCGAAACCGAGCTCGACGATGACGTTCGCCTCCGCCTTCGAGTCGAGCACCAGGTCGCGGCCGGAGATGCCGACGTCGAGCGTGCCCAGGCCGACGTACACGGCGATGTCCTTGGGGCGGAGATAGTAGAACTCGACCTCGTTGTCCGGGTCGGTCAGCGCGAGATCCTTGGTGGAACGGCGCTGCCGGTATCCGGCCTCGGTCAGGATGTCGATGGCGGCTTCGCTCAGCGAGCCCTTGTTCGGCACTGCGACGCGCAGCATGGATTGGCCTTTCGGGTGAGATGAACCGGTGTCTGTGGAGTGTGTTGTTGCGCTCCTACAGATGTCGGTACACGTCGTCGAGGCTCAGCCCGAGCGCGTGCATCATCACCTGGGCGTGGTACAGCAGCTGGGACAGCTCCTCGGCGGCCCGCTCCTTGCCCTCGTGCTCGGCGGCCATCCAGGACTCGGCGGCCTCCTCGACCAGCTTCTTGCCGATCGTATGCACGCCGGCATCCAGCGCTGCCACGGTGCCGGAGCCCTCCGGCCGCGTCAGCGCCTTCTCACCCAGCTCGGCAAAGAGTTCGTCAAAGGTCTTCATCGCGCGCTCAGCCTACCGGCCATCCGCCTTGGCGCTGAGTGGGCGTCCACATACCACTCCAGTCCATCGCGCATGAGGCGGCGAACCATCGCGAAATCGGTGCCGTCCTCGGGCTGGCGCTCGTGGAACGGAGGCGGGTAGAAGCAGTCTCCGAGCAGGGCCACACTCGACTCCTGGTCCACGACGATGAGCGAGTCCGGCGCGTGGTTGCCGCCCACGTGTTTGAGCTGTACGCCGGTTGGCAGGGCGAGCGTTTGGTCGAACGTGCGGTGTGGCGGGATGACTCTAAAGTCGTCCCAGTCGGACATGGCGAGCGCTCTCGCTCGGAAGCTCGGGCCTAGTTTGGGGTTGGCCGCTACTTGGTCTCGTAGGTACTGGTGGCTCCAGGGGCGGGCGGCTTCGGCCTCGAGCGTCTTCTTCGCGGCGGTGTGGGCGATGATCTCGACGTCGCCGTCGCCGTCGTCGGCCCAGGCGCAGGCGCCCCAGGTGTGGTCCCAGTGGTTGTGGGTGTAGGTGAGCCAGCGTGCGGGTGGTAGGGCTTGGGCCTGGATGGCCTGCTGGATTTGGCGGGCCTGGTCGGGGGAATTGCCGGCGTCGACGATCAGACTGCCGCGGTCGTCGGCGATGACCGCGACACAACCACGGATCGCGTCCGGGTCGGGGTCATGCGGCCAGAGCCAGACTCGTCCGGCCAGGTGCTCTAGGGGCATTGCTGAAACTTACCTTCCGCCTCCCGCGGCACGGGCCTGGTGGGCTGCCGTTGCTTGGCAGCGGGCCTGGTGGGCTGCCGTTGCTTGGCAGCGGGCCTGGTGGGCTGCCGTTGCTTGGCAGCGGGCCTGGTGGGCTGCCGTCGTCTTGCCCTAGTGGGCCGCGTTCAGGCGGGAGCGCTGGTCGTTGGTGAGCTTGGTGTCTCCGGCGGCCAGTGCTTCGTTGAGCTGGGCGAGGTTGCTCGCGCCGATGATCGGTTTGATCTTCGGCATTAGCCAGGCGAGTACTACCTGACCCGGCGTCACGCCTAGCTCGTCCGCGACCGTCTTGAGAACCCGCAGGCGGGCCGTCGTACCAGGGTGGTCATAGACCTCGGGGAACGGCCGGTCCGGTCGGTTGTAGCTGCCTCCGATCAGCGGACTGTACGCCCAGAGCTCCAGGTCCGGGTGGTTGTCCAGGTAGTCGATCGTCTCGTCCGTGACCCACCCGAAGCGGTGATCCTTACCCGGCACCGGCGCATCCGGACGCGGCCGCACGTACGAGGTCGACAATTGCAGAGCGCTGTACGACGGCCAGTGGTTCGCTAGGGAGATCGCGCGCGCCTCCTCGACCCGCCAGACCGGGTGATTCGAAACGCCGATCGCGGCGACCAACCCGTCGTCAACGAGTTCCGCGAAGGCGCCAAGGGCCTCCTCCTGCGACACCGACCGATCCTCCAGATGTGCCCAATACAGGTCGATCCGCTCAATCCCCAGCCGCTCGAGACTACGGCGCGCCTCCCTGGCGATCGTTGCCGCCGACAACCCTTCCGTGCCGCCGCCGTCGACTGGTTCGGCACCGACTTTGGTGGCGATTCGGAGTGAGTTGCGGAGGTCCGGGTTGAGCTTCAGCCAGCGACCGATCAGCTCTTCGCTTTGGCCGCCGTGGCCGGTCGGGTTGGACCAGAAGGCGTAGCAATTCGCGGTGTCGATGACCGTACCGCCGGCCTCGACGTATCGGTCGAGCAGCTGGAATGACGTCTTCTCGTCTGTCTTGGTGCCGAAGTACATGGTGCCCAGCACTAGCGCGGTCATCGGCGTCCCTCCTGGTCATCCGTCGGCGTTCTCGGTAAGGCCCAGTCTGCGTGGTTTGGGCGTGGCGTTGTCGGTATTTGGGGTCTTTGGTATCTGGGGGTCTTTGCGTGGGGGTGTTGGTGGGCACCCGTCCCCCCCGAGTTCTTCCGAATTGTCAGGCCGGTCCGGGCCGCCTCAAGGGCTCCATCGGCTACCGCCGACGCTAACGCGCCCTTGACCCGGCCCGAACCGGCCAAAGGCAGCGGGCTATCAGGGGGACGGGTGGAGTCTGACCGTTTGCACACGCCTTCCGTTCCGGGATGGCGAGCACTGCGGCTTCCTGAGTCAACTGGACGTTTTTCGCGCCTGAAAACGTCCAGTTCGCTCAGGAAGATGAAGCTACGCGCCTTTGCGATGGTCATGCGCCCGCAAATCGTGCGTTATCCCCTCAACTCCTGGTCCGGTACCAAATAGCCGGCCCGGAACCCAGAACCTCAGACGTTAACCCCCAAGATCCCGGGCTACCCCTCCGATCACGAGGGCGAACCCCATCACCTCGAGGGTCAACCCCTCCAAATCGGGAAGCGCGGCCCCACATCGGTGAGCGCAGCTCCACATCGGCGAGCGCGGCTCCACATCGGCAAGTGCCCGGCCTATTCCGAGGGTCGACATCCGGAATGGGGGGTCGACCCGCCAAGTTTGGCGAGTCCACCCCCCATTCCGAGAGTCGACCCTCGGAATAGGACGCCAGCCGGAGGCACCGGCGGGAGCGGTAGGCGCTGGGAGTGGCTGGCCATCCGCGAGGTGGGTTACCACCCCGGAATCCGAGGGGGTGACCCACCCGCACGGTGGCTACCCCTCGCGATTCGTCGGCCTCACGGCGAACGGGCTCTTGACCACCGCCAGGCGAGAGCATTCCGCGACAACCCAGCCGAGAACGGCACCACCCGCCCGCCGAGCACCGCGAGGCCTGGCCACCGAGGTCGGCGCCACCCCGCGTCCGTGCACGGCAGCCCGGCCGCCGGCAACCGCACCACTCGGCCATCCGTGAACGGCATCAGCCCGCCATCGCGACCGGCACCACCCGGCCGTCCGTGAACGGCATCAGCCGGCCAATCGTGAACGACATTGGCCGGCCAATCGTGAACGGCATTGGCCGGCCATTCGTGAGCGGGAGGGCGCGAGGCAAACGGGCAGACCTCACCCGTCCCCCTGATAGCCCGCTGCCTTTGGTGGACCCGGGACGGGTCAAGGGCGCGTTAGCGTCACCGTCAGGTGATGAAACCCTTGACGCGGCCCGGGGCCACCAGACAATTCGCAAGAACTCAGGGGGACGGGTGCCCACCAAAAGACCCAATACCAACTACGAATAGAGCCGCACCAATTCGCCACTCATGGCCAGCAGCCGCTCTCGTAGTGCCATTGGCGAGACGACTTCGAGGCCGGCGCCGTAGCGGATCAGTTGTTCCGCCGCGTTCCCGATCGACTCAATAGGCAACTCGAACGTCAACCACCCCGACTCATCCGGCACCGCCTCAGAATCGGCGATTGCCTTGAGCAACAACGTGGCCGAGAGATCCGACAATCGCCGAGCCAGCGCCGGCGACACCCGTACCACCGCGGTGTCCGTAAACCGCCGGGCTTCGAAGTCGTCCAAGTGCGTCTGCCAATGCGTGGCGAGGTCGAATCCGGCTTCCCGCTCGAAGACCTCGTCGGTAGGCGTCAGCGACAGCACATTCGACACCCGGTAAGTCCTGAATCCCGAAGAACCCGCGCCCGAGACGACGTACCAAGTCCCGCTTTTGAGCACCAGGCCGTACGGCTCCAGGACGCGTTCGACCTCGCGCGGCGCCTCCCATCGCCGGTATACGACCCGTACGCGGCGGTCGTGCAGGACCGCGTCGGCGAGGTCGGCGAGGAAGGGCGAGTCCTCCGCCTGCCGGTACCACGCGGGCATGTCGAGGTAGAACCGGTCCTTCAACCGCCCAGCCCGATCGCGTTGATCCGGTGCCAGTGCCGCCAACAGCTTGAGCTCGGCCGCCGCCGCAGGCCGCGTCAACCCCAGCGCGGCAGCAGGCCCAGGCATGCCGACGAGGAACAGCGACGCGGCCTCCTGTTCGGTCAAACCAGTCAGCCGCGTGCGGTACCCGTCCACCAGGCGGTAGCCACCGGCACGCCCCTGCTCGGCGTACACCGGAACGCCAGCAGCGGCGAGGGCTTCGACGTCGCGGTAGACCGTGCGCAGGGAGACCTCGAGCTCGTCTGCCAACTCCCGCGCCGTCAACTGGTGGCGCGTTTGGAGCAGCAGGAGGATCGAGAGGAGCCGGCTGGACCGCATGGTTCGAGGTTAGCCGGAAAGACTGCCATTCGCTGTCAGGTATACCCGTCAAGCTCCCACCATGAGCACAGAGACCACTACGGACCAGCCGACCAAGATCACGAGCGACTTCGACTTCCTGAACGGCTACTTCGACGTCGTACACCGCCAGCTGAAGAAGCCCCTGACCGGGAGCGACGAATGGCACGAGTACGTCGGTACCTGCAACGCGCGGACGCATTTCGACGGCGCGGTGAGCCTGGACGAGATGACGTTCCCGGCGCAGGGGTCGTACGGCATGTCGCTGCGGCTGTTCGACCCGGTCGAGAAGGACTGGACCATCTACTGGGTGAACAGCCGAACCGGCCGGATCCAGCCGCCGGTCCGGGGGCGGTGGGATGGTGACAGCTGCTGGCTGGTCGGCGAGGACGAGCACGAGGGGCAGCCGATCCTGGCCAGCTACTCGTGGTCAGACATCACCGAGCGGACCGCCAGATGGCAGCAGGCGTACTCGGTCGACGGCGGCGAGACCTGGGAGACGAACTGGGTGATGGACTTCACCCGGCGCGAGGAAAAGCCCGAGCGGCTGGACATCCCGAAGGTCACCGACGACTTCGAGTTCCTGAACGGCGCTTGGCGCGGCGCGCACCAGCGGTTGCGCAACCCGTTGACCGGCAGCACGGAGTGGTACGACCTGGAGAGCATCAACACCGGCTACACGTACTTCGACGGCGCGGTCAGCGTCGATGAGGGCCAGTTGGTGAAGCTCGGGTTCACGGGGCTGACCTTCCGCACGTACGATCCGATCGCCAAAGAGTGGTCGATCTACTGGATCAGCAGCAAGCGCGGCAAACTCGACACCCCGGTGGTCGGCAAGTTCGATGCCGAGGGCAACGGCTTGTTCTACGGGCCGGACGAGCACGAGGGGGTGCCGATCGAGGTCAGGTTCCACTGGCGCAAGAACGGCCCGAACCCGACCTGGGAGCAGTCCTTCTCCACCGACGGCGGTCAGACCTGGGAGACCAACTGGCGCTCCACCTTCACCCGCTGACAGACCTCACAGCTGGTGGACCTTCACGCAAACAGAAGGTCCACCAGCGAAAGGTCAGAGCCCGCGAGTGGCGAGGGCGGTGATGAGAGCGGCCTGGGCGGCCTCGTACCCCTTGTCCTCGCGGCTGTCCGGTAACCCGGCCCGGTCCAGCGCCTGCGGGTCGTTGTCGCAGGTCAGCAAACCGAACCCGACCGGCACACCCGTGGTCACGGTGACGTGCATCAGCCCCTCGGTCGCCGCCTGGCAGACGT
This sequence comes from Kribbella sp. NBC_01245, assembly GCF_036226525.1. Taxonomy (NCBI): domain Bacteria; kingdom Bacillati; phylum Actinomycetota; class Actinomycetes; order Propionibacteriales; family Kribbellaceae; genus Kribbella; species Kribbella sp. NBC_01245. The sequence continues at coordinate 8,272,658 of NZ_CP108487.1, read as the reverse complement.
ACTCGAAATGCGGGGTGTCGCCCCTGATCACCACACCGAGCGCGACCACCGCGTCGTACCCACTCCGCGCCGCATGCAGAGCGGCGACGGGCAGCTCGAACGAGCCCGGCACGCGGACGACCTTGTGATCGGTGACGCCCGCCTCGGCCAACGCCCGCTCGCTACCGGCCACGAGCGCGTCGGTCACCACCGGGTGCCACTGAGCCGCGACGACCGCGACGCGCAAGCCCTCGGCCCGCGGGGTTTTGATGGTCGGTGCGCCACTTCCGGACATCAGCCGGCTCCGTTCTCGTCGATGAAGGGGGCCGCGCCGGGCAGGTGATGGCCCATCCGGTCGCGCTTGGTGCTCAGGTATCGCAGATTGTGCTCGGTCGGGTCGATGTAGATGCCCCGGCGCTCGACCACGTCGATGCCATGACCTTGTACGCCGGCCAGCTTCGCCGGGTTGTTCGTCAGCAGCTTCACCGACGTGATGCCGAGATCGGTCAGGATCTGCGCACCCGTACCGTAATCGCGCGCGTCGGCGGGCAACCCGAGGTCGAGGTTCGCGTCGATCGTGTCGCGGCCCGCGTCCTGCAGTTCGTACGCCCGGAGCTTGTGCAGCAGGCCGATCCCCCGGCCCTCGTGCCCGCGCAGGTACACGATGACGCCGCCCTCGGCCGCGACCTGGCGCATCGCCTCGTCCAGCTGCGGCCCGCAATCGCAGCGCAGCGAGCCGAACGAATCACCGGTGAGGCACTCCGAGTGGATCCGGACCAGCACCGGCTCGTCCCCGATCTCACCGTTGACCAGGGCGAGGTGCTCCGACCCGTCGACCGTGTTTCGGTAGCCGTGGGCAACAAAATCGCCGTACCGGGTCGGCAGCAAAGTTGTCGCGATGCGCTCGACGTGGGTCTCGGTGCGACGCCGGTACTTGATCAGGTCCTCGATGGAAACGAGTACCAGGCCGTGCTCGTCGGCGAACTCGCGCAGTTCGGGACCGCGCTTCATCGTGCCGTCGTCGTTCACCAGTTCGGCGATGACCGCGGTGGTGCCGAGGCCGGCCAGCCGGGTCAGGTCGAGCGACGCCTCGGTGTGGCCGGGACGGACCAGTACGCCGCCCTCGCGTCCACGCAACGGGAAGATGTGCCCGGGCTGGACCAGGTCGTACGACTCCGAGGCCGAATCGGCGAGCACGCGGATCGTCCGGGACCGGTCTGCCGCCGAGATACCCGTGGTGACGCCGTCGCGCGCGTCCACAGAGATCGTGTACGCCGTCCGCAAGCGCTCGCGGTTGTGCGGCGTCATCAGCGGAATGCCCAGCCGGTCCAGCTCGGACGCGACCATCGGAACGCAGACCACGCCCGAGCTGTAGCGGATCAGGAAGGCCAGCAGTTCCGGCGTCGCCTTGGACGCGGCGAAGATCAGGTCGCCCTCGTTCTCGCGGTCCTCGTCGTCGACCACGATGACCGGACGGCCCGCGCGGATCTCGTCGATCGCGTGCTCGATCGTGTCGAGCTTCAGCACCTCACCCATGTCAGCCCACCGTCCCAGCAGTAATGGGCTGCCGGACGACAGCCTTGCGCTCGATCCGCCACCAGGCAGCGAATCCGACCACGCAGAAGAAGCCGTACACGATGTACATCGCGGCCGACGGGTAGAACTTGGCCTGGATCAGCAGCGGCACGCCAACGACGTCAACCGCGATCCAGATCAACCAGAACTCGACGTACCCGCGAGCCATGCCGTACGTCGCAAGGATGGACCCGGTCAGGATCCACGCATCCCACTGCGGACCCCACGAACCAAGGGCTTGCAGCACGAAGTAGCTCACGCCGTACATGACGATCGCGGCGCCGAGCAGCTCGAGCCGCTGGCGGTTGGTGGCCCAGCGCGGTTGTACGCCGTGGCCGTCGTTCCCGGCGGTGTGACGGGTCTGGTACCAGCGGTACCAGCCGTAGAGGCTGACGATCGCGAAGAAGACCTGGCGACCGGCTTGGCCCCACAGGTCCTTGTCCTGCGGGGTGTCGAACAGCCCGCCGACGAAGACCGTGAAGAGCAGAATGTTGCCGATGACACCGACCGGCCAGGCCGCGACCATGCGCCGCATTCCGAACAGCGCGCTACCCAATCCGAACACGTTGCCGACGATCTCGCGCACCAGCACAGGCGATCCGGCGATCATCACCTGCTCATGCAGGAGCCAATCGAAGAAGTTCATTCCTTGCCTCCAGCAAGCAGACGCTCGACGTACTTGGCGATCACATCGACCTCGAGATTCACGGTGTCGCCGACCAAGTTGCGGCCGAGCACGGTCAGCTCGAGCGTGGTCGGGATCAGGCTGATCCCGAAGGTGCCGGACTCGTCGTCGACATCGGTGACGGTCAGCGAGACCCCGTCGACGGTGATCGAGCCCTTCTCGGCGATGTACTTCAGGATCTCCGGCACGGCCGCGATCCGGACGTTCTCCCAGTGCGTGGACGGCTCCCGCGACACGATCGTGCCGACGCCGTCGACGTGACCCTGGACGATGTGGCCGCCAAGCCGAGAGTGGGCGGTGACGGCGCGCTCGAGGTTCACGCGGGCGCCCTTCTCGACCGAACCGAGGCTCGTCCGCAGCAGCGTCTCGCGCATCACGTCGGCGGTGAAGGTGTCACCGTCCACGGCGACCACGGTCAGGCAACAGCCGTTCACCGCGATCGAGTCGCCGTGGCCCGCGTCGGACGTCACGGTCGGGCCGTGGATCCGCAGCCGGGCGGCGTCGCCTTCCAGCAGGTCGAGGGCCTCGACCGTGCCCAGTTCTTCGACGATTCCGGTGAACATTCAGACCGTCCTTCGATCAGTTCGGGCAGGAGACAGGGTGAGTCGTACGTCGTCGCCGAGGCGAGTGACGTCCGAAAGAGTGAAGCGCCGGAGGTCGGCGATAGATTCCGCGCCGAGGTCGCCCACCGCGGAACGGCCCGAGCCGAGCAGCGCCGGCGCGACGTACGCGACGATCCGGTCGACCAGGCCCGCGCGCAGAAACGCCCCGGCCAGAGTCGGGCCGCCTTCGAGCCAGAGGTGCCGAATCTGCCGGTCGTCGAGCTGCCGGAGCACCTCGGCCGGGTCATGCGTGGGCAGCAGCAACGTCTCGGCCTGGTCGTTGCGCACCCGGGCCGTCTCGGGCACCTCGCGATCCCCGACCACGACCCGCAACGGCTGGCGTGCGACCGGAACGTCTTGGAGATCGCGCACGGTCAGCTCGGGATCATCGTCGAACACGGTCTGCGTCCCGACCGCGATCGCGTCACACGTCGCCCGCAGGCGATGGACGTCCGCGCGGGCCGCCGTACCGGTGATCCACTTGCTGGAGCCGTCCTTGGCGGCGCTGCGCCCGTCAAGCGTGGTGGCGAACTTCCAAGTGACGTACGGCCGCCCGGCCCGGACCGAGTGCAGCCAGATCTGGTTACCCGCCTCGGCCTCGTCACCGAGGACGCCCTGCTCGACCTTGACCCCATGGTCCAGCAGGTACGACGCTCCGCCCGCGGCCTGCGGATTCGGGTCCGGTACGGCGTACACGACGCGAGTGATGCCGGCCTCGACCAGCGCCACGGCACACGGCCCGGTCCGCCCGGTGTGGTTACACGGCTCGAGCGTCACGTACGCCGTACCACCGCGGGCGCGGTTCCCGGCCATCCGCAGGGCCTCGACCTCGGCGTGCGGTCCGCCCGGGACGGCGTGCCAGCCCTCGCCAACGGGATGACCGTCGCGACCGGTGATGACACAACCGACAACCGGGTTGGGATGGGTGCTGCCGATTCCGCGCGCGGCAAGCTCGATGGCGCGGCGCATCCACGCGACGTCGATCGGCGAGGTGGAACTCATGAACGGCGGTCCCTCGTTGTCACGGTCGAGCTCTCGGGGTCGTGACAACCGGCGCGCGCGTATCGCAGTGAATCCGGCGGCTACAGTCCTCCGGGCACACGCGAGACGCACCCGCCGATCGCGTGCGCCTCCCATCCGGACTTTCACCGTCGGTCCTGGAATTCCACCAGGTCAACCGGCCGACAAACTGCGTCGATCGGGTCGCGGACTATAACCGCCGGCTCGGAATTACACCGACCCCGGAGCACGCGAGTGGGTTCACTCGTGCCTCCAGTGTGCCATTAGTCCGCAACCCCGCCAGGATCCAGGTCACACCTCAAGACACTCACCGGCCCTTCGCACCCCGGCGTGTCGGTGTTCATCGGACCCTTGTGACGCGGCGTGTCGGGGTTCATCGGACCCTTGTGACCAAAGAGACAGCCCGCTCAGGCGACAAGGGTGCCGCCAGGTGTTCGGCGAGCAACCCGACGCGGCGGAATCATCTGTTCACGGAGTGAGCCGGATCGACCACACTTCGAGACCGTCCCGATTGATATAGCACAGACCGAGTGGACTTTCCGGCGCTGTCTCAGCGGGTGTCAGCGTGGAATGACTGCCCGTCGGGCGGCGTTAGCGTCGGTGCGTGGGTCACCCCCACGATCGTTGCCCGATGCACCTAAAGGAGATACCTGTGCGCGCCATCCGCGCTTTTGTTGCCCTAGGCACCGCCATCACCTTGGCCGTCAGCCTCGCCGCCTGCGGTTCGGACGACAAGTCCACCGCCGACGGCCCTGACCTCGGGCTGTTGCAGGCCGGCACGCTGCGGATCGGCACGCTGACCGATGCCCCGCCGAACGTGTACGTCAAGGACGGCAAGTTCACCGGCTTCGACAACGACCTGATCACCGCGGTCGCCGCCAAGCTGAACCTGAAGCCCGAGTTCGTCGGCACGGACTTCTCCGCCCTGCTCTCGCAGGTGAACGGCGGCCAGTTCGACCTCGGCAGCTCGTCCATCACCATCACCGAGGCGCGCAAGAAGACCGTTGCCTTCAGCAATGGCTACGACTTCGGCTACCTCGGGCTGAACACCACGAAGACCTCGGGCATCACGTCGTTCGACCAGTTGGCCGGCAAGCGCGTGGTCGTCGTCCAGGGCACGGTGCAGGACGACTACGCCACCCAGAAGGACCTCAACCCGGTCCGCGTGCCGAACTACAACGCCGCGGTCGGTCAGCTGAAGGCCGGCACCGCCGACGCGTGGATCTCCCCCGCCGAGATCGGCGAGAAGATGGCCAAGGAGCAGGGCGGCGGCGTGGTCATCCTGGCCGCGAAGGAGCTCAGCTCGGCGCCGACCGCGTACGCCGTTGCCAAGAGCAACGACAAGCTGCGCGAAGCGGTGAACAAGGCCCTCGACGAGGTCATCGCCGACGGCACCTGGACCAAGCTGGTCGAGCAGTACTACCCGGGTCGCGCGGTGCCGCCGTCGTTCAAGCCGGGTAGCGGCACGGTGAAGTTCGCGTTGCCCGCCGCCTGATGGATATTTGGTCCACTCTTTCGGACACGTTTCTCGACTGGGAGTCGATGAAGCTGGTCCTGCCGGAAATGCTGAAGGTGGGGCTGGTCAACACCCTCATCCTCGCCGCCGCCTCGGTCGTGCTGGGCACTGTGCTCGGCATGATCGTGGCGGTGATGGGATTGTCGCGGCGGCGCTGGCTGCGTTGGCCGGCGAAGGTCTACACGGACATCTTTCGCGGACTGCCGGCCATCCTGACGATCCTGCTGATCGGCCAGGGCCTGTCGCCGATCACCCGGCACTGGTGGGGCCCGAACCCTTACCCGCTGGGCATTCTCGCGCTCTCGCTCATCGCCGCCGCGTACATCGGTGAGATCTTCCGGTCAGGCATCCAGAGCATCGAAAAGGGCCAGCTCGAAGCCGCGCGTGCCCTCGGTTTCACCTACACGTCCGGGATGCGACTCGTCGTGATCCCTCAGGGCGTACGGCGGGTGCTGCCCGCCTTGGTGAACCAGTTCATCGCGTTGGTGAAGGAGTCGAGCCTGGTGTACTTCCTCGGGCTGCTGGCCAGTCAGCGGGAGCTGTTCCGGATCGGCCAGGACGCCGCGGCGACCAACGGCAACCTCTCGCCGTTGCTGCTGGCGGGCATCTTCTACCTGATCATCACGGTGCCGCTCACGCATCTGGTCAACTACTTCGACAAGCGGCTGCGCGAGGGCCGTCCCATTCTGGAAGAGGAGCTGGCCCGTGCCTGACACCTATGAGGCGGCGAGTCTCGAAGTCAAAGGGATCGAGCTTGCCTTTGGCAACAACAAGGTGCTGCGCGGCGTCGATCTCGCCGTTCCAGCCGGTACGACGGCCTGCGTGATCGGGCCGTCCGGCTCGGGCAAATCCACCCTGCTGCGTACGACGAACCGCTTGCTCGAGCCGGACGCGGGCGACGTACAGCTCGGTGGCGTGTCCGTCCTGCGCAGCAGTGCGGACGAGTTGCGCCGCCGGATCGGCATGGTCTTCCAGCACTTCAACCTCTTCCCGCACAAGAGTGTGCTGGAGAACCTGACCCTGCCGCTGCGCAAGATCAAGAAGCTCTCGGTCGATGAGGCGGCTTCGGCGGCAGAGCACCAGCTGGACTTGGTCGGCCTTCGGCACAAGGCGTCGGCCCGGCCGGGGAATCTCTCGGGCGGGCAGCAACAGCGAGTCGCGATCGCGCGGGCGCTGGCGATGAAGCCCGAGGTGATGCTGTTCGACGAGGCCACCTCGGCGCTCGACCCGGAGCTGGTCAAGGGTGTGCTCGCGCTGATGGCCGATCTCGCCAAGGCCGGGATGACGATGGTCGTGGTCACGCACGAGATGGGTTTCGCTCGTGAGGTGGCGGACCAGGTCGCGTTCATGGATCACGGCGTGGTGGTCGAGGCCGGTCCGCCCGATCGGCTCTTCACCGCGGCGGAGTCTCCACGGCTACAGCAGTTCCTCTCGCAAGTGCTCTAGATGAGGGGTACGACGTCCGCGATCGAGTCGACGATGCGCGTCGGGCGATAGGGGAAGCGGTCCACCTCGTGGCTGCCGGTCGAACCGGTGAGCACGAGGATGGTCCGCAATCCCGCCTCCAGACCGCTGATCACGTCGGTGTCCATCCGGTCGCCGATCATCACGGTGGTCTCGGAATGGGCCTCGATCTGGTTCAGCGCGCTGCGCATCATCAGCGGATTCGGCTTGCCCACGAAGTACGGCGCTACGCCGGTCGCGCGCGTGATGAGCGCCGCCACCGAACCGGTCGCGGGCAGCGGGCCCTCGGCCGACGGGCCGGTCGGGTCCGGGTTGGTCGCGATGAAGCGCGCGCCATCGGCGATCAGCCGGATCGCCCGCGTGATCGCCTCGAACGAGTACGTCCGGGTCTCCCCCAGCACGACGTAATCCGGATCGCGCTCGGTCAGCACATACCCGACCTCGTGCAGGGCCGTGGTCAGACCCGCCTCACCGATCACGTACGCCGTACCGCCGGCGCGCTGGTCGTTGAGGAACTGCGCGGTCGCGAGCGCCGACGTCCAGATCGCGTGCTCGGGCACATCGATGCCACCGGCAAGTAACCGCGCGTGCAGGTCCCGTGGCGTGAAGATCGAGTTGTTCGTGAGGACCAGGAACTTCCGGCCCGAGGCCTGGAGTTTGGCGATGAACTCACCGGCGCCGGGGATCGCCCGCTCCTCATGGACGAGTACGCCGTCCATATCGGTCAGCCAGCTCTCGATGGGCTTCACCTCGGTCATCGCATCTCCAGGTTTAGAGCGGGCTGGCTTCGGTGGCGAGGTGGCGGAGTTTGTCGATCATCTCGTTCGGGTCGTCGGCCTTGTAGACCGCGGAGCCGGCCACGAACACGTCCGCTCCGGCCTCGGCACAGCGCTCGATCGTCTCGGCGGACACCCCGCCGTCGATCTGGATCCAGATGTCCAGACCGTGCTTGGCGACCAGCTCGCGGGTCCGCCGGATCTTCGGCAGGCACACGTCGAGGAACTTCTGGCCACCGAATCCGGGTTCGACGGTCATGATCAGCACCATGTCGAGCTCGGCCAGGATGTCCTCGTACGGCTCGATCGGGGTTGCCGGCCGGAGCGCCATCGACGCCCGCGCGCCCTTGGCCCGGATCTCGCGGGCGGTCCGGATCGGCGCCCGGCAGGCCTCGACGTGGAAGGTGACGCTGCTCGCCCCGGCCTCGACGTACCCGGGCGCCCAGCGGTCCGGGTCCTCGATCATCAGGTGACAGTCCAGCGGCTGGTCGGTGGCCTTCGCGAGCGATTCGACCACCGGCATGCCGATGGTGAGGTTCGGGACGAAGTGGTTGTCCATCACGTCGACGTGCAGCCAGTCGGCATGCGAGACCGCCCGCGCCTCGTCGGCGAGGCGGGCGAAGTCAGCGGACAGAATGCTCGGCGCGATCTGAATACCCATGAGATTTGGGAGTCTATCGACGGGTCTCTAGCCAGTTGACGACCTGGGCTGGTTCTGTGACGAGTTCTACGTCCTCCGGGACGCTGGGACGCCGTACAACCACTACGGGTATCTCTAGTTCTCTGGCCGCTTCTAGCTTCGCTGAGGTCATCTCGCCGCCGCTGTCCTTAGTGACCAGTACGTCGATCCGGTGGTTCTTGAGTAGGTCTAACTCGTTGTCCAGGCTGTAGGGGCCTCTGGCGAGGATTAGCTGGCACCAGGTGGGAGTGGGCTCGGGTGGTTCTACGCAGCGGGCGAGCATCCATACGTTGCTGTGTTCGAAGGCCTTGAGCCCTTGGCGGCCAGTGGTGAGGAACGCCCGGCTACCGAGGTTTGCGAGCGCTGTTGCGGCGGTGGCGAGGTCGTCCACCCAGTGCCACTTGTCGCCGGGTCTAGCCGTCCACCCGGGTCGTCGTACCAGCAGAAGCGGTACGCCGGTCTCACGCGCGGCCTCGACCGCATGAGCCGTCATGGTCGCTGCAAACGGGTGTGTGGCGTCCACGAGCGCGTCGATCTGCTGGTCCCGCAGGTATTGCTTGAGCCCGTCTACGCCGCCGAAGCCGCCGTGTCTGGTCTCTCCGACTGGAAGCTTGGGGTCCTTCACCCGGCCAGCCAGCGAGGACACGACGTCGTACGCCGGTGTGAGCAGGCGTGCCACCTCGCGTGCCTCGCCCGTGCCGCCGAGGAGTAGGACCTTCATCTAGCGCTCGCGGGCCGCCGAGTAGAGGTGGCTGTCGGTGAAGCCTTCGGCGGCGAGGACCTTGCCGACAACGATGATCGCGGTACGGCGAATACCGGCTTCTTGTACCTGCGCGGCGATATCGGCGAGGGTGCCGCGGAGGATGATCTCGTTCTCGCGACTGGCCCAGGCGACAACCGCGGCCGGGCATTGCTCGCCGTAGTTCGGAGCGAGTTCGGCGACGACCTGCGCGATCTTGTCGACCGCGAGGTGCAGCACGATCGTGGCCCGGCTCGCGCCCAGGGTGGTGAGGTCCTCGCCGGGCGGCATCGCGGTCGCGCGGCCTTGGAGCCGGGTGAGGATGACCGTTTGGGCGACTTCGGGCACGGTCAGTTCGCGGTTGAGGCTGGCCGCCGCGGCCGCGAACGCCGGTACGCCAGGGGTCACGTCGTACGGCACGTTCAAAGCGTCGAGTCGGCGCATCTGCTCGGCCATCGCGCTGAAAACGGAGGGATCGCCCGAATGCAGGCGGGCCACGTCATGACCGTTCTCGTGAGCCTGCACGAGTTCCGCGATGATCTCGTCCAGCGTGAGCTCGGCGGTATCGACCTTGCGGGCGTCCGGCGGGCAGTACGCGAGCAGCTCGACCGGGACGAGCGCGCCCGCGTAGAGGCAGACCTGCGCCTCGGCGATGAGGTCACGCCCGCGGACGGTGATCAGGTCGGCCGCGCCCGGGCCGGCGCCGATGAAGTGCACTGTCACTTGGTCACGCTCCAGATCGTCACCGGCATGGCCGCTCGCCACCCGGTCATACCGCCGACGGGCGAGGCCTTCTGAACCGACAGCCGGACCAGGTCGCCGCCGAGTTCGGCGTACCACTTGGCGACCACCGCCTCGGTCTCCAGGGTCACCGCGTTCACCACCAGCCGCCCGCCGGGAGCGAGCGCCTGCCAGCACGCCTCGACCATGCCGGGCCGGGTCGCGCCGCCGCCAACGAAAATGGCCTGCGGGGTCTCGAGTTCGGCGAGGGCTTCAGGGGCTTTGCCGATCACCACGTCGACGACCACGCCGAGGGCGGCCGCGTTGCGGGCGAGGCGCTTGGCGCGGGTGTCGTCCTGCTCGATCGCGACGGCCCGGCAGCTCGGGTGATGCCGGGACCACTCGATGGCGATACTGCCGGCTCCACCGCCTACGTCCCACAGCAACTGCCCTGGCGTCGGAGCCAACCTCGAGAGCGTTACGGCCCGTACCTCGCGCTTGGTCAGCTGGCCGTCGCTCTCGTACGCCTCGTCCGGTAGCCCCGGACTAGTCGACAGCAACGGCGCATCCGGGATAGCCCGACAAGTGATGCCGACGACGTTCAGACTGTGTACGTCGTTCTCTGCGAAATTGGACGCGGTAGTGCGGCGAATACGCTCGTCAGCCGAGCCAAGTCGCTCCAGCACCGTCAACTCGCTATCGCCGTACCCGCGGGCTGTAAGCGTTGCAGCCACTTCTGCCGGGGTATGCGCTCCCCAACTCAGTACGACAATCCGCCGGCCTGGTTGTACGTGAGGATGCAGGAGTTCCAAGGGATGCCCGACAAGGCTCACGACCTGTACCTGGTCTTGCGCCCACCCGAGCCGGGCACACGCGAGGGAGACGCTCGACGGGCTTGGGATAACCCGCACGGCTTCAGGACCGAGCAGCCGCGTCAGCGTCGTACCAATGCCGTGGAAGGTTGGGTCGCCACTAGCCAGTACGACGACCCGGCGGCCGCGGTTCTGCGCTAGAAGGCCTGGGAGTGATTCGGACAGCGGTGACGGCCATGCGATCTGCTCCGCGCTATGCGGAACCAACTTGAGCTGACGGGCACTACCCATCACCACGTCGGCACTCTCAATCGCCTCGCGCCCAACCGGCGCCAGTCCCGTCCACCCGTCGGCCCCGATCCCAACAACCGTCACGACCTCGTCAATCGCGTCAGACATTTCCGAGGACCTTCGTGACGGTGATCTCGAGCACGACCCGCTCGGGATTGACCCGCGGCTGGCGATAACGCGCGGCGTACCGTCGTACGGCATCGTCGACCTGCTCGGCCTCATCCCGCACGACCGCCCGCCCCTCCAGCGTCGACCACCGCTTCCCGTCCACCTGGCACACCGCCACGGCCGCCTCGCCCTGCCCCCGCACCAGCCGCGCCTTCTGCGAACTGCCCGAGCAGATCACCCGCGCGATCCCGCCCTCGAAGTCCACCGTCACCCCCACCGGCACCACGTGCGGCGTCCCGTCCTTGCGGACCGTGGTGAGCGTGCACAAATGCCGCTCCGTCCAAAAGTCCACAAACCCAGTTCCACGCTCACTCGTCAGCACCCGCCCGATCGTAGTTCCCCGGGTGCTGACGTGCGCGAGCGAGGCTAGCCGAGGTCTCGGTGGCGGAAGGTGGTTAGGCCGGTGAGGGTTAGGGCGGCGGCTAGGGCGGTTAGCCAGAGGATGGGGGTGGTGGTGAAGGTTCCGCCGGGGAGGTTGGGGGTGTGGGCGTAGGGGGTGAGGTCCATCAGCCATTGCGGGAGTTCGAAGAGTGGGCCGAATTGGCCGATCAGCAGGAATGCCGCGAAGAAGGCCCAGCCGGCGATGGTGGCCTTGGGCAACAGGCCGAAGAAGGCGATGACCAGGCCGGTGACGACCCAGACGGCCGGGAGCTGGACCAGGGCTGCCGCGAGGAGGCGGCCGACCTGGTGGCCCGTGTCGCCGAGGGAGGCGCCTGCGGAGAGGCCCGCGCCGAGGCCGGCGACCAGGATCAGGAAGGCGGTGCCGGCGAAGGCGATCGTGATGTGGCTGAGCATCCAGCGGGTCCGGGTGACGCCGGTCGCGAGTAGTGGTTCGGCGCGCAGGGACGTCTCCTCGGAGCGCAGCCGCATGGCCGCCTGGATGCCGTAGGCCGACGCGATCAGGCCCATCATGCCCATCTCGGTGGCCAGGAAGGCGTCGGTCAGACCGCCTACGCCGCCGAGTTTGCGGATCATGTCCTGCGCCGCCGGGCTGTCCGCGATGCTGCCGACGTTGGTCGCGATATTGCCGACGACCGCGCCGAGCAAGAGGAAACCGACGCTCCAGCCGAACAGCGAACCGCGTTGCAGGCGCCACGCGAGGGCCAAGGGCGAGCGCAGACTCCGGGCCGCGGTGGCAGGCCCGGGCTTCGGCCGGACCAGGCCCGCGCCGACGTCGCGACGTCGTACTAGGGAATAGGCGGCGGCCGTCAGTACCACGGCAAGCGCGAGCGGTAGCAGTACGACGAGCCAGCGGTCGCCGGCGTACGGGCGGATCTGCTGGGACCACCCGATCGGCGACAACCAGCTCAACCAGCGAGGGCCGTCCGCGGCAGATGCGTCACCCGCGGCGCGCAGCACGAAGCTCGCGCCGAGGATCGCGACGGCGTACCCGTTGGCGGTGCGAGCGCCTTCGGTCAGTTGCGCGGTCAGGCCCGCGATGGCGGTGAAGGCCAGTCCGGCCGAGGCCCAGGTCAGGCCGAAGGCGAGCGAACCGGCGGCCGGCAGGCCTACGCCAATGAGGCTGATCGCGGTCAGCAGGCCGATCGCGACCGACGTACCGCCGACGACGAGGAGGGCTCCGGTGAGGGCGGTGTACCGGCCGAGGACGCCTGCGCTGAGCAGCTCGAGCCGGCCGGTCTCCTCCTCCGCGCGGGTATGCCGTGTGACCAGCAGGCAAGCCAGTAGCGCTACCAGCAACGCGCCGAAACCGGTCAGCTTGAACAGAGAGACCTCTCCCAGCGAGGTCACGTCATAGATGCGCCCGTACATCGAGACCAGCGCGGGCGACGAGTTGACGCCCTCTGCGGCTTTCACCCGGGACGCGACATCGGGGTAGATCGAGATCGACGCCTGGGCGCTACCGGCGGCCATCGCGACGAACACGAGGATCCACACCGGCAACAGGATCCGGTCGCGCCGGAGGGCGAGCCGCGCCATGGTCGTCGTACCGGCGAAGTCCTGCCGGGTCATCGGGTCGCGCCGATCGGTTCAGAGGTGGCGACGGTGTCGTCCTCGTAGTGACGCAGGAACAGCTCCTCCAGCGTCGGCGGTTGCGCGACCAGGCTCCTGATCCCGCTCACGGCGAGCTGACGCATCAGGCCGTCGAGCTGTGCGGTGTCGACCTCGCACCGGACTCTGTTGCCCTCGACATCGAGATTGTGTACGCCGGGGAGTTTGGCGATGCCGTTCGGGGAGGTGGCGAGCTCGGCCTGGACCGACGTGCGGGTCAGGTGCCGCAGATCGGCCAGTGTGCCGGTCTCGACCACCTTGCCGCGGCGGATGATGCTGATGCGATCGCAGAGCGCCTCCACCTCGGACAGGATGTGGCTGGACAGCAGCGCGGTCCGGTCGCGATGACGCTCCTCCTCGATGCACTGCCGGAAGACGTCCTCCATCAGCGGGTCGAGGCCGGAGGTCGGTTCGTCGAGGATGAGCAGTTCGACGTCGCTGGCGAGGGCCGCGACCAGGGCGACCTTCTGCCGGTTGCCCTTGGAGTAGGTGCGGCTCTTCTTGGTCGGGTCCAGGTCGAACCGCTGCAGCAACTCGTCCCTCTTCTTCGGGTCGAGCCCGCCGCGGAGCCGGCCGATCAGGTCGATCACCTCACCGCCGGTCAGGTTCGGCCAGAGGTTGACGTCGCCGGGTACGTAGGCGAGCCGGCGATGCAGCTCGGCCGCCTCGCGCCACGGGTCGCCGCCGAGCAGGGAGACGTCGCCGGAATCGCCTTTGAGCAGACCGAGCAGGACCCGGATCGTGGTCGATTTCCCTGCGCCGTTCGGGCCGAGGAATCCGTGCACCTCGCCGGTCGCGACCTCCAGGTCGAGATCGTCGAGGGCGTGCGTGCTGCCGTAGAACTTGTTCAGTTCGGAGACGACTATGGCTGAAGTCATGATTCACAAGTTACACTTCGTTCAGAAGTTTGTGAATCTTCCTAACACGGTTCTCACAGCGGCAGGAGATGATGGGGCGGTGAGTGCATCGAAAGGCCGCGACGACGTGGCGGTCCAGCGGTTCAGTGAGCAGTTCGGCAACCTCCTCGCCGAGTCCGGCTGGCCCCGAATGAGCGCGCGAGTGTTCACCGCGACCCTGTTCAGCGAATCCGGCCGCCTGACCGCGGCGGAGCTGGCCGAGCAACTCCAGGCCAGTCCGGCGGCGATCTCCGGCGCCGTGCGCTTCCTGCTGCAGCTGCACCTGATCGCGCGCGAGCGGGAGCCCGGCTCCAGGCGCGACATCTACACCGTGCACAACGACGCCTGGTTCGAGAGCATCCTCCAGCAGGACAAGGCCCTCGCCCGCTGGGACGACGTACTCCGCCAAAGCCTCAAAGCCGCCGGACCCGAGACCGAAGCCGGCCAACGCATCGCCGGCACCCTCGCCTTCACCGAGTTCATGTCACTCGAAGTCGCCGGCATGCTCGACCGCTGGCGCACCTACAAAGCCGAACACAACCTCTGACCCCGTGCATGCGAAACGGCCCGCGTCTCCGTTGGAGGCGCGGGCCGTTTCGGTGGGTTAGCGGAGGGTGTTGTTGGCGATTACGTCGGTGGCTTGCTGGTTGAGGAGGTCCGCCTTGGTGGGGGCGGTGCGGGTCTTGGACTTGGGCAGCGGGACTGCCTTGCCGTCGACGGGGCCGACCACCGGGTAGACGGCGGATTCGGCCGGCAGCGGGGTGGTGCCGCAGACCTGGTTCTTGCCGGGGAGTTCGCCACGGAAGACGAAGGTGTCACCGATGGCTTCGACGCAGGACGAGATGTTGCCGATGTACTGGCCGTGCTGGCCCTCGTCGTCGATGCCCACGAAGCGGGTGACGGTCTTCGTGTCCAGGTGCGTGCGCCACGAGCCTTCGTACGACGTGGCCGGGTCGAACTCGCTCTGCACGATCAGCATCCGCGGCGAGCCGATCATGTCGAGCTTGCGGTCCTGCGGGGCGTACTTCCAGAAGGCGCACATCGGGACGCCGTTCATGTACCCGAAGAAGTCGTACTTCCGGGCCATCTTGTCGGCTTCCTGGAGGTAGAAGTTCGGGTCCTTGTTCCAGGCGGTGTCGTTGCAGCGGACCGTGGTGCCGACCGCGCCGAGGCTGACCTCGGTGTCGTCGCTCGGCGCGTTCGCGGCCTCTTCGCGGGCGTCGTCGAGCACGGACGTGCGGGTGTTGACCTTCGCCGCGGCGGCCAGGGCCGGGCTGGCCGGCGCCGAGACGCCGTACCGGGTGCGGGTCGCGGCCAGCGTGTCGTACGCCTGCAGTGCCGGGGCGAGTCGCGCCCAGGCCCGGTCGACGTGGCCGAGGTCCACCGCGCCGGAGTCCGACGGCGCCTTGGTGAATTCGTCGTACACCAGGATGTCGATGGTCGCGCGGATGAAGCGGGTGTTGCTGTAGATGGCGCTGTAGATCGCGCCATCGAGGTTGTCCCCGCGCAGCTTGCCCTCGCCGGCCTTGTAGAGCGTGACCGTCTGAGCGCGAATGCCGCTGTACTTGGCCTTCACCTGGGCCGTGGTCTTACCGAGGCCCTCGATCTGGTCGGCGTGCCGGGCGATCCACGGGAACAGCTGTGCGTCGCGACGGCGCTGACCCGAGAACGGGTCGAAGTTCACGTTCTGCCACTGGGTGTGGGTCCAGTCCATGTTCGAGTCGAGCACGAAGCGGCCGACGCGGTTCGGGAAGGTGTCGGCGTACCAGCCGCCGAGCCAGGTGCCGTAGCTGTACCCGATGAAGTTCAGCTGGCGGGCCTTCAGCAGCTCGCGCAGGAAGTCCATGTCGTAGACGGTCTGCTGGCTGCTCACGAACTGGCCGAACTCGGTCGAGGAGCAGGCGTCGGCGTACAGCTTGGCCTCGGCCACCTCGACCTTGTGGGTCTGCCGGGTGCGCTCCTTGTAGTCCGGGGTCTCCGGCAGCGCGTTCAGCTTCTCGGCCGTGGTGACACAGCGCAGCGCCTCGCTCTGACCGAATCCCCGCGGGTCGAAGCCCATCAGGTCGTAGTCGGCGAACAACTGCGTCTTACGGGTCGCACGGACGGCGGAGTAGTTCAGGCCGGCGCCACCGGGACCACCCGGGTTCGTCGTCAGCAGACCCTTGGAGGTGCCAGTGGCCTTGCTGTGCGAGACGGCCAGCTTGATGTCCGGGTGCGCGTCGGGGTTGGCCCAGTCCATCGGGACCTTGACGACGGCACAACTGGTCGTCGGGGCCGCCGGGTACGCCGCCTTGATGGTCGCGTCGAACGCACACGTCGACCAGGTGATCGGCTGGTCGAGGTAGCGCTGCGGGATCGACGGCGTCGCCGGATCCGTCGGCGCTGTCGTCTGCGAGGCCGTCAGCGGTGCCAGTTGCGGTGCCGGCCCGGCGGCGGTGGCCGCGGGTGGGGCCACGCCGACGAGGGCGAGCGCCGCGGTGGCCGCGACAACTCGAAGTCGAATACTCACGTGATTTCTCTCCTGGTCACGGGCGGGCAGGTCCCGTGCACCATAAGTCAGGAGTGATGGCCTCGCCAGCAAGAAATTCCGGCAATCCTGACAACAAGGGCAATCATTCCCCGTAGGTGCTGAAGATCGTGCAGTAAACCGGCGGCGATTCCAGTCCTGGGTAGTAGAGCCGCCCGGCCTCGTCGGTGATCTTGAAGTACGCCGTAGAGGAACCGGCCTGCTCAGGAGCCTGCAACGTCATCCGCACGGTCACGATCTCCCCGGGCAGCGCATCCGGCAGGCTGACCCTGGCCGGCGAACGCAACCACCCGGGTACGCCGGCGGCGCCCTGCCGGGTGAGCCATCTGCCCAACCACGGGCGCTCCCCGCTGTTGCGGATGTCCCAGGTCTTGTCGAAGGTCTCACCGCGGACGATGCGCGTACCGTCCGGCACGGTCTCCCCCACCAGCTCTGCCCGGTCTTCGGCGTGGTGGTCGGCCGGCACCGATCCCCCGAGCAACATGGGCGCACTGACCTCCGCACCACGTTTACGCATGTCCCGGAGCGCCATGTCGCGGTCAGCCCGCACTGCGGCGTCTAGGTCCACCACCTGGGCTACGAGCGCACTGCCCGCGCCGAACGAGGCGTCGTACCACTCGATCAGTTCGCGGCTGGGCTTCGTGTGGCCGCGTTCTACCCGGGATAGGTGGCCCTTGTCCCAGCCGGACAACTCGGCGGCTTTGGTCAGTGGTACGCCTGCTGCCTCGCGCAGTTCGCGCATGCGGAGGCCGATCACCTGCCGGGCCTGTGCTGCTCGCACGCCGAACCCCCAGTTCCAGCTGTGGCGGACGCCTGTTGGAGCCCGGTACTGGCCGTTGCCCACTGCGACAACGCTGTGACTCTCTGATTCTCTGCATGTACGGCCAAATCGCAACCCAGAAGGGGACAACATCATGCGAACCGCCCTCGCCCGCGTTACTGCCGCCGTACTCGCCAGCGGACTCACCCTGCTCGCTCTGCCCGCCACTGCGGCCCCAGCCGCCCCTACCGCTGTGAACGCCGTACTGGCGACTGGAACCGTTGTAACCGACTCGGGCGGCGGTGTGACCATCCGGACGGGTAACGCCCTCAGCTTCGCCTCTGCCGGTAACCAGCCGGACGGACCGATCACGATCGACTGCCAGATCTACGGCGAACCTGTGACCGGCAAGTTCGGCCGCAGCCTGATCTGGGACCACATCCCGGGTAAGGGTTTCGTCACCGACGCGTACGTCAACACGGGCAGCTCCGGTCTCGTTGCCCCACTGTGTACGTCGAACCCGCGGGCCGACAAGTCCATCGCCTGGTACAACGCGCGGATGGGCTCCACCGCGTACCAGGGCCTCTGCGAGAAGGCGGCGGAGAACTCGTACGGCAAGACCGGTATCTGGGCCTCCGCCAAGGCCGGCTGGAATGACGCCGTGGCCCGGGGTGCGGCGCACCGGGGCGACCTCAACCCGCCGAAGGGCGCACTCGTCTACTGGGACCTCGCGGCGCCGTACGGCCACGTGGGTGTCTCCAAGGGCGGCGGCTACTTCGTCGCGACCAGCGTCGGCGGAGCCATCGGTAGCGCGCGGATGCCGTACTTCTCCAACTACCTCGGCTGGGCCTGGCCGAACTTCTAGTCGCTCGATCGGCCGGTCGCCTTCCCTCCGAGGCGACCGGCCGTTGTGCGTTAGAGTGTTCGTTACTGTGCGTTTCAAGCTATAACGAGCACATTCGGAGGCATGTGCGGTGGTGACCAGGCCGAACGTGATCCTGATCTGCGTCGACGAATGGCGTGGCGACGCGCTCTCGTGTGCGGGTCATCCCGACGTCGAGACGCCGCATCTGGACGAACTGGCCCGCACCGGCGTCCGGTTCAGCAACGGCTATTCGGCCACTCCGACCTGCGTACCGGCCCGGGTGGCGTTGTTCACCGGGCAGTCGCAAGAGGCGCACGGCCGGGTCGGGTACGACGAGGCCGTGCCCTTCGCGACGGCGCATCCCGTCACGGTGCAAGGAGAATTCCGCCGTGGCGGGTACCAGACCCAGGCGATCGGCAAGATGCACGTCTGGCCGGAACGGGCCCGGCTCGGGTTCGACGACGTCGTCCTGCACGACGGGTTCCTGCACCACTCGCGCCGGGCGCATCGGCAGCAGTTCGGCTTCTTCGACGACTACGTGCCCTGGCTCCGGCGCCAGCCCGGAATAGGCCCGGACGCCGACTACTTCGACCACGGCGTGAACTGCAACTCGGTCGTGGCCAGGCCGTGGGACAAGGCCGAGCACCTGCATCCGACGCACTGGCTCGGTACGCAGACCGTGGAGTGGCTGTACCGGCGCGACCCCACCAGGCCGTTCTTCTTGTACCTGTCGTTCCACCGGCCGCATCCGCCGTACGACCCGCCGCAGTGGGCGTTCGACCAGTACGACGCTTTGCCGCCGTACCAGCGGGTCCTCGGTGATTGGGAGGGCGAGTGGGACGAGTTCCGGCGCGACGGTGACTACCAGGCGGCGATCGGCGAGCTGCCCGACCGGGTCGTGCACCGGGCCCGCGCCGGGTACTACGGGCTGATGGCGCAGATCGACCTGCAGGTCAACCGGATCCGCGAAGCGCTGGTCGATTTCGGGCTGTACGACGACACGGTGATCGCGTTCACCTCGGACCACGGCGAGATGATGGGCGACCACCGGATGTTCCGAAAGGCCGTGCCGTACGAGGGTTCGGCGAAGGTGCCGTTCATCGTGGCGGCCGCTGCCGCGGATGGCACGGCCGTCCGCGGCCGGGTGGTGGATCAGGTGGTCGAGCTTCGTGACGTGATGCCCACCTTGCTGGATCTCGCTGGTCTGCCCATTCCGGCATCGGTCGATGGCCGGTCGCTCGCGCCGTACTTACGCGGAGAGCAGCCGGCCGAGCCGATCCGGGAATGGCTGCATGGGGAGCACGTCTATTGGGGGCAGTCGCTGCAGTGGGTCACGGACGGGAAGGTCAAGTACGTGTGGGGGTCGGCCAAGGGGGTCGAGCAGCTCTTCGACCTCGACGACGACCCGGGTGAGCTGCGCAACCTGGCGGGCGATCCGGCCTTTGCGGATTTGCGGGCGCGGTGGCGTGGGCGCTTGATCCAGGACCTCACCGGCCGGGAGGAAGGGTTCGTCGCCGATGGTGACCTGGTGACCGGTCGGCCGGTGGCGACGATCCTGAGCCATACCCGGCAGCGGATCGCCGATGGCGGCTGAGTCCTCTAGTCGATCGGGGTTGAGCCACGCTCAGCGTGGGGTCACTTCGAAGACCGCGGTTGAGCCTTTGATGAGGCGGACCTTGATGTTGTAGCCGCCGATGGCGACGGTCTGGCCGGGTCTAATCGTGGCGGTGTTGGCGGCCACGTAGAAGCGAATGGCGTTCTGTAGCTGCTCAGCCATCACGTAGTTGTCCTGGCCGCCGCAGGAGAAGGAACTGCCGTAGATCCCGCCACCGCCCGTTGCGCGCAAGGTGAACTGCTCGTTCTGGAACGTGCCAACACACCTCGGCTTCGCCGGCTTGAGCTTTGGTGTTTGAGTGGGCTTCGGTGTTGGCGTCGGGGTCGGCTCAGGTGTGGGTGTGGGGGTGGGTGTGGCCGTTGGGGTGGGTGACGGTGACGGTATGGCGGTGTTGGTGGAGTCGGAGCCGCACGCGGTCAGGACGAGACTGAGCGCCAGTACGGCGACCGTGGCGCGGTACCTGGTGATTAGGCCCATAGCGGCCAGTCTGGTGGTAGCGCCGCCACCGCTCGCGTGGTTGGCCGGGAGTTGCCACTACGGCTCCTCGATCCTGTTGAGCCAGTCGGCGACTAGTGCGTGGTAGAGCGCGTCCTGCAATACAGGAAGGTCGTGGTCGGCTCGATCGAGTACGACGTACGTGGCGCGCGGGTAGTCCGGCAGAAGTCGCCACGGGTCGACGTACCCGGTCGCGGTGTCCTGGCGGCCGGCAACGATCAGCGCGGGTGCTTCGAACGGCCTTGAGAGGTTGTCGACGTTGTACGTGCTCTTGCCGAGGTCGCCGGTCACGCTTGCCAGGAAGTCCAGGTCAGCCGCTTGCTCGGCCGGGTCGTAGTACTGGTCCTTCTTGAGCTTGTACGCCGCCTGGTACGTCTCGGAGTCGAGCACTCCCGGCTGCTCCGGCGGTAGCGTCCGCTGCTCGGGGTCGAGGATTACGCCGGGCACTCGCAGCAGTACGCCGTCCACCCGGTCGAAGCGGTCGCGCAGCACCCCGCGCGCCATCAGCGAACCGGCCGACGCCCCGGCGAGGACGAACCGCCGATCGCCGACGACCTCGTCCACGAAGCGCTGCACCACCTCCTGGAATCCCTCCAGGCCCTTGATCCACGGCCGCCCCGGCGTCTGGCCGTGGCCCGGTGGATCCAGGTAGATCCGCTGCCAGCCGGGGCGATTCGCGAACACCGGCTCATGCAAATCCCGGTTCTCGCTCAACTGGTCGCCCCAACGCGGCAAGAACACGATCGGCCGCCCGTCGCCGTACACCTCGTAATGCAATGGCAAGTCATCCACATCAAGCCTCATGCCAACGAACCTAGGCCGCCGCCATCCCCGATCGCGCAGTTTCTACCCACAGCAGACAAGGCCACCTCGGCCTTTCTTTGTCGCGAGTGGTCGCGACAAAGAAAAGAAACTTCGGCGAGGATGTCGAGAATGGGGTGGTGGCTTCTACTCCTGGGTGAGAAGGGGTTCATCGGAGAGAAGGGAGCGGGCGATGTTGCTCGACAAGGAGTTCACGGCGCCGTTGTTGCAGAGTGACGCGAAGGGCGGCTGGACGTATGTGCAGATGCCCGGATCGGCGGAGTTCTTTGGTACGCGGGGGCTGGTGAAGGTGCGCGGCACGATGGATGGGCATCCGTTCGAGAGTTCGTTCATGGCGCTGGGCGACGGTACGCACAAGCTGCCGGTCAAGGCCGAGCTGCGGAAGCTGATCGGGAAGGACCCCGGCGACACCATCACCGTTCGCCTGGTAGAACGGATCAAGTAGCCGTTCTACTCAGACGGGTCCCACGCGAGGAGTTGGTCGAACAGGCGTCGGTCGCCGTCGAGCTTCAGGGAGTCCACCGGAATCCGGTCGTACAGGGCCAGGACCAGTTCGCTGGCCGTGCCCTGGAGGGAGGCACTGGCGTCCAAGCCCTCGCTATCGGAAGACGGGAGACGGGTGGTCCGTGCGCCGTCGGCGGAAAGCGAGAGGCGCCAGGAGCGGCCCTCGGTGGCGTGATAGTCGACGACGGCAGGCTCGTGCGGCCAGGCGGCCGTGGTGGCGCAGCAGGTGAACAGGAACTCGTCGACGCCGTCGAGCGCCGCCTCGTCCGGCAGCGGCTGCGGGGCGCCCACGGTAATCTGAGCGTCGTAGGTGTGCACGACCATCTGCTGTAGCTGGTGTCGCGCGACGGCACCGCTGGTCTGCGGCGACTGCGAGTCCGCCCACCAGGTCCAGCAACCGCGATCCGGGCCGGCTTCCCGCAGTGCGTCCACTAGCTGCTGCGTCGACGCTGCCATCCAGGCCAGCAGGGCCTCGCGCTCCCGAGGCGCAGACGGGGCGCCTTCCAACGCGGGAGGCGCGGTGGCAGGACCCGCGGCGACAGTGGCTGCCCAGCGGTAGCGCCCGTCTCCCAGGTGCTGCACCAGATCGAACAGCGTCCACTCGGGACAGGTCGGCACCTGCGCGTCGAGGCTGGGCGCGGACGAGACCGCGGCGCAGAAGGCGGTCGACCGTTCGTCGATCATTCCCAGTAGATCGGGGAACCCCAGAGTGTTTTCCACTCGGGCTGTCTATCACTGTCCGATGGCTAAGGGACAACGGTTTTCGGGGCTGACTCGCCGGGCGCGCGGCACGGGCCGCGCGCCCTTGTCGTCCAACGGGTTAGAGCGCCTGCCAGAGCGATAGGGCGAAGCGGTCCTGGCTGTCGGTCCACCAGGCGCCGGGCGCGAACCCGGCCTTGGTGAGCTCTGCCTCGACGCCTTCGCGGCGGAACTTGGCTGACACCTCGGTGCTGAGCTCCTCGCCCTCGGCGAACTCCACCTCGAGACCGATCTCCGGGATCAGCACGCTCATCGCGTGATCGGCGCGCAGATGCATCTCGATCCACTCGTTCTCCGGATCCCAAATGGCCCGATGGCTGAACGCCTCGACCTCGAAATCGGCGCCGAGCTGGCGATTCAGCACGCGCAGCACGTTCCGGTTGAACTCGGCGGTGACGCCGGCCGCATCGTCGTACGCACGGACCAGCACGTCCGGGTCCTTGACCAGGTCGGTGCCGAGCAGCAGCCACTCCCCCGGCTCGAGCACGGCCCGGATCGACGTGTAGAACTCGGCGCGCTCGTCGGGCAAGAGGTTGCCGATCGTGCCGCCGAGGAACGCGACCACCCGTGGCGCCTCGCCGGGAAGCTGGTCGAGGTGTGCGGTGAAGTCGCCGACCACGCCGTGCACGGTCAGGCCCGGGAAGTCTTCCTTGATCGCGCGGGCCGCGTCGCGCAGCGCGACCTCGGACACGTCCAGCGGTACGAAGGTGCTGAGCGTGCCGTGGTCGCGCAGCGCCTGCAGGATCAGCCGGGTCTTCTCCGACGAACCCGAGCCGAGCTCCACCAGCGTGTGCGCCCCGGTCAGCTCGGCGATCTCGCCGGCCCGGGCATCGAGGATCTCCCGCTCGGCCCGGGTCGGGTAGTACTCGGGCAGACGAGTGATCTCCTCGAACAGCTCACTGCCCCGCGCGTCGTAGAACCACTTCGGCGCAAGCCATTTCGGCTCGGCCGTGAGCCCGCTCCGCGCGTCGGCGCGCAGGGCGCGAGTGGCGTAGTCGGGGGTCAAGTGGATGTCGATCGTGGGATCAATCAGGGTCACTGTGGTCCTTCCATCGAGTCATCGAGAACCAGCGGAGTTACCGCCAGCGAAGTTTTGGTGGCGACCAGCAGGGACCGGTCCGGCACGGGCTCCCAGCCGTCGGCCAGTGCCCAGGGCTCGGAGCTGACCGCGACGGAATCCGCCGTGGCCTTGACCGAGAGGGCGTGGGTCCAGCTGGTCGCGACGATCTGCTGCCCGTCGGTGAGCAGGAAGTTCAGCCGGGCCCAGGGATCGACGGCAACCACCTCGGCGAGCACTTCCGAGACCGCCACGGCCGCGGTCGCGCCGGCCCGGAGGCGCTGCCGGATCAACGCCCAGAGCAATGCGGAATCGGTCGGCGCGTCGAGGCGCATGAGCTCGGTCGCGGGCAACGTCTCGGCCAGTTTGCCGACCGAGTCGGGCCAGCCGCGAACGATGCCGTTATGGCTGAAGAACCAGGCGCCATCCTGGAACGGCGCGCAGGCCGCCTCGCCGGGCGGCATCCCGGTGGTGCCGTTGCGGACGGCTGCCAGCACTGCGCCCGAGTGGATCGATCGGGCCAGGCCAGGGAGATTCTGGTCCGACCAGATCGGCACGTCCCGGCGATACCGCACGGCCTCGCCTGCAGCGTCGTACCAGCCGATGCCGAAGCCGTCGGCGTTGACGGTGCCACCGCCGCGCATGTCGGCCGGCGCCCAGCTCTGCTGGTACAGCGAGTGCGGTTGGTCGAGGATCAGGTCGGCCAGTGGCACGGACGGCCCGAGGTAGGCCAAATGTCGGCACATCCGACTAGCTCAGCTCCTCGGGTCGGGGGTCGCGGGCGCAGCGGAAGCCGGCGAAGATCTGCCGCCGGATCGGGTAGTCCCAGTTCCGGAAGGTGCTGCGGGCAACGATCTCGTCCGTGCCGAAGGAGCCACCACGCAACACCTTGTAGTCCGGGCCGAAGAAGACCAGCGAATACTCGTCGTACGGCCAGGCACGGAAGCCGTCGTACGGCGTGAAGTCGCTGCTGGTCCACTCCCAGACGTCACCGACGAGCTGCTCGACACCCAAAGGCGAGGCGCCGGCCGGATAGGCGCCGACCGGGGCTGGGCGCAGATGCCGTTGGCCGAGATTCGCGTGCTCCGTGCCTGGGCTCTCGTCACCCCACGGGAAGCGCCTGGTCCGGCCCGTCGCCGGGTCGAACCGCGCGGCCATTTCCCACTCCTCCTCGGTCGGGAGGCGCTTGCCTGCCCAGGCGGCATAAGCCTCGGCCTCGTAGAAGCAGACGTGCATGACCGGCTCATCCAGTGGCAACGCCTCGCGATGCGCGAACCTGGTCCGGAACCAGCCCTCGGGCGTCTCCTCCCAAAAGCGCGGCGCGACGAGGTTCGCCTTTTGCCGATGAGCCCAGCCGTTCGCGGACCACCAGCGCTCATCGTCGTACCCACCGCCGGTGACGAAGGCCAGGTAGTCGCCGTTCGTGACCGGCACGGTGTCGATGAAGTACGGCGCTACGCGGACCGGATGTGCGGGTCGTTCGTTGTCGAGGGCCCACGGCTCAGTCGACGTCCCCATCACGAACTCGCCGCCCGGAACCAGGACCTCGGCCGACGGCAATCGCCGGCCCGGTGGGGGCAGCGGCGCGTCGAGCACCGGCAGACCGTCGCGAAGTTGGTGGGTGGCGAGCATCGTCTCGTCGTGCTGCTGCTCGTGCTGGACGATCATGCCGAAGGCGAAGGCGTTGTCGACCAGCTCCCGCCCGGCGAACTTCACCTGGTCGAGCACGTCGAAGACCTTGTCCCGCACCTCGACCACGTACGCCTTGGTCTCGACCGGTCCGAGCAGCGGCAGCGCCGGACGATCGGCACGCGCGTGCATGAACGCGTCGTACAACTCGTCGATGTCCTGCCGGACGGGCTCGCGGCCGCCGACGTCGCGGACCAGCCAGAGCTCTTCCTGGTTGCCGATGTGGGCGTAGTCCCACACCAACGGCGACATCAGGCGGGAGTGCTGCCGGACGAGGTCGTCGGTATCGACCGCGTCGGTGAGTTGCACCGTTCGTGCGCGCGAGCGGGTCAGCTGCTCGGCGACGAAGGCGCGCAGGCCCTCGGCGGTGAGGTCGGACAGCTGGTGGTGGTTCATGAAGCTCGCCTTCCGTTGAGGTCGTCGACGATGTAGTGCAGGCGGTCCCCGACTTCGATGGCCAGGTCCTTGCCGATGTCCAGGCGATCGACCGCCCCTGTACCCACCTCCACCACCTGGCGGGCGGCCTGCCGGAGCAGGTCGTCGGCCAGGCCGTTACGGGCGGCGGGCAGCCACCGCCCGGCGGCGGGCTCGGCCGCGGCGAGCGCCTGGTCGACCACGTCCGGGCCGGACATCAGGGCGCTCAGCAGGACCGTTGGCGCGATCCAGCCGTCGCCGGTCTGTGCATCGAGGTAGCGGACCTCGAGGTATCCGCGCGGGCGAACCGGCGGGAACAACGTGGACAGGTGATAGTCAAGGTCGTCGTACGTCGGGCGGTCGTCCGGCAGCGCGCCATCCGCCCAGGCGCCGAACGTCAGCCCGGCCGGCGCGTCCCAGCTGTCGCCCCGGCGCAGGCACAATACGGGCGCCTCCATCGCGGTCCGGGCCCAGTCCGCCGCCGGGTCGTCGGTGGGCTTGGGCGGCGGCTCGGTGAAGGGCGCACAGGTGCCGAAGGTCGCCTCCGTCCGCGCGGAGGCCCATCCGGTGTCGGCGCCCTCGCGATGGCTGGAATTCGCGAACAGGGCCAGCAGGGTCGGACCGAGATCGTGCAACGCCTGCCAGCGCTGGGCGGTCTCGCCCGCGTCGAGGCAGACCTGAAGGCCGGCCGAGCTGCACATCATCCGAGGGCCGTGCGGACCGAGTCGCTCGAAGGCACGCTCCATCGCGGCATAGCGGGGAACGTCGAGCAGTCGGCGCGGTGGCCGGAAAGGGTCAAGGCCGTGATCGCCGGGAATCAGGTCCGCGGCGGCGAGCAAGGCGGTCAGCTCGGCGGCATCAGCGGCGGTGTCCTCGATCAACTGGGACACCGAGGCCGCGGCCGGGCCGGAGATCTCCACCTGGCCACCTGGTTCGACGGTGACCAGAGAACCCCGGCCGAGCGGACGATGCGGGCTGTCCGGGACCAGGGTGGTGGGCGCGTAAACGCCCAGCGCGGAACTCAGGTGTGCCGCGTCGAGCGGGCGGTGCGGATCGTCCGCGTGATGCACCGTCCATTCCAGCTCGACGCCGTGCAATCGCGGGGGTCCGTGCTTGAAACAGACCATTGCGACGAACCCTTCGGCCTCCTCGCGGGAGCCGATCTGGTCCGTGGTGGGGCCTATCGGAGTCTCGGTCATATCCCTAGCGAACCTATCCGCGGCCTACGACAGGGACAACCGACATCGGGTTACTTCTCGTTGACATCGCCATGCGAAGGACAATGCCAGGGGCCACCGACAAATTCCGTCAGCGGATCCGCGGACAGCCTCCGCAAGGCGTCACACCGGGCAAAACGTAGAAGAAACAGCAAGAGGTCCGGACCTGTTGATCGAGGTCGATCCCGAAGGCCGTCGCGGCGTCTTTCGCGAACTCGGCGTCCTCGGGCGTCTGGATCGCCCGGCGCAGCTCGTCCTCGGCCGCGCCGTACCGCTGGAGGCTGCTGAGTTTCACCTCGGGGCGGAAGCTCTCGAGGAATTCGCGCGTGTGTTCGGTCAGCTGCGCGGCCGCGACGTCGAGCGGGACGACCTGGTCAGAGAGCAGCGCGATCTCAGTCGGGAAGTGCTGCGTCGGGTGGCGCCGGAAGGCGAGGGATGACGGCGACACATCCGGCGAAAAGCCCGTCAGTGCGCCGGAAAGACCCGCCACGAGCGCAGGCACTCCGACGTACCACATGAGCACGAACATCGCGGCGACCTGCACGGGCGGCTCCACCCCATACTGCTCGCCGTACTCCCGCGCCAGCGCCGCACGCCACTCCGCCGTCGGGTCACCGCCCGCCTGCTGCTCCTCGACCAGGGCGCCGCAGGAAATCCACTCCGGCCCGGGCAAGGCGTCGGCCGCGCGGACGGAGAGCCAGGGCAACTCCTCGTCCAGCAGACCCGCGATACGACGGGCGGTGTACGTCACCCGCCCAGCGTACGATCCGGGACCACCACCGGCGCGCCGCCCACCTCGACCACGGTCGCGCGCAGACCGAACACGTCCGCGAGCACGGTCTCGGTCAGCACCTCACGCGGCGAGCCCTCGGTGGCGATCACGCCTTCGCCCATCACCACCAGATGATCGGCGTACTGCGCGGCGAGCGTGAGGTCGTGCAACACGACCACGACCGTCCGCTCGGAGCGATGGGCGGCCGCGTGTACGACGTTCATCACGTCGACCGCGTGGGCCAGATCGAGGTACGTCGTGGGCTCGTCGAGCAGCAGGTGTTGGGTGCCCTGGGCCAGCACCATCGCGATCCAGACCCGCTGGCGCTGTCCGCCCGAAAGCTGGTCCACCGGGCGATCTTTGAGCTCGGCCAGTTCGACAGCGGCCAGCGCATCCGCGATGGCCTGCTCGTCGTCGGACGAGAGCCGCGCGAATAGACCGCGATGCGGATGACGCCCGCGTGAGACCAGCTCGGCGGCCGTGATGCCCTCAGGCGTGATTGGGCCTTGCGGAAGGATGCCGAGCTTGCGCGCGAGCTCCCGCGCGGGCAAGCGGTGGATGTCCTGGCCATCGAGCACCACCCGGCCGCTGGTGGGCGTGAGCAGGCGGCTCATCCCGCGCAACAGGGTGGACTTGCCGGAGCCGTTCGGCCCGACGATGGCGGTGACCTGACCGGCCGGCACCTCCAGCGACAGACCCGAGACGACGGGCGGGTCCGCGCCGTACCCGAGGGTGATGTTCTCGACGAGCACGGTTTTCAGCGTCCCTTCTGCTGACGGCCGATCAAGTGGATCAGGTACGGCGCACCACAGGCGGCGGTGACCACCCCGACGGGCAATTCGTACGGCCCGACCCCAAGCGTCTCGAGGCCGGTTCGAGCGATCAGATCAGCCAGTACGACGAATAGGCCGCCCAACATCGCAGTGGCGACTAGTGGTGGGCGGTCGGTCCGGGCGAGGCGCAACGCGACCTGCGGGGATACCAGTGCTACAAACGCGATTGGCCCGGCACCGGCTGTTGCGACGGCTGCAAGCAGGGTGGCGATGATCAGCAGGGCAAGCCGCGTCCTAGGCACGCGAACGCCTAGGGACGAAGCGACGTCGTCACCGAGGACTAGAGCCGACAGGTCGCGTCCGAAGGCCAGTGCCAGCGGAACCAGCACCACGACGGCAATGGCGACAGGTGTTGCGTCAGCCCACGACCTGGCGTTTAGCGAACCCGCGAGCCAAGCGGCGGCTCTGCCCGCGTCCATGACGTCACCGAGGACCAGCAGCCAGGCGACGAGTGAGTTGGCTGCAGCGGCTACTCCCACGCCGATGAGGACCACACGACCTGCGTCGACTACACCTCGCTGTAGCGAGAGGACACCGACCAGGAGGGTGGCAATGAGTCCACCGGCTATAGCGGCCAGCGGCAGTCCGACCTTCGCTGCGAAGCCTGAGACGCCACCGGCGCTTCCAGCCAGGACGATGACCGCTACCGCTGCAGCCGATGCACCAGAGTTGACGCCGATGATGTCCGGACTGGCGAGCGGGTTGCGCGACAGCGTCTGCAGCAGTGCACCCGATACAGCGAAGGCCATACCGACTAGAAGACCCGTCGCGACTCGTGGCAGCCGGAACTCCCGGACGACGAGCATCGTGCCACTGTCACCTGCGCCGAACAGTGCCCGCAGTACGTCGCCTGTCGGGATCTTGGTCGTTCCGTAGCTCAGGGATACCACTGCGACTGCAACTGCCAGTACGGCGAAGAGCGTGGCAAGGACGACTAGACGTGGTTTGACGGGCGTTGTTGGCCGTGTTGCCGTCACGACGCTCACAGGGCCACCGCCCGTCGACGTACGACCAGGATGAAGAGAGGCGCGCCGATCAGTCCGAGCACTACTCCCGCCTGGACTTCGCCAGCGCCGCCGATGAGCCGTCCGGCCAGGTCAGCGGTCACTAGTGCGGCAGCGCCGGTCAGGCCTGCTGCCGGGATCAGCCAGAGGTTGCGAGCGCCTACGAGCCTCCGCGCGACGTGGCCCGCCAGTAGGCCCAGGAAGCCGATCGGCCCGCAGGCGGCGACACCGGCCGCGGTCAAGAGCCCGATCGCGGCGAGGCCGACAAAACGCGCGCGCTTGATCGACAGCCCGAGGCCGGCGGCAACGTCATCCCCGAGGGCGAGAAGGTCCAGACTGCGCGCGTTGATCATCGCCAGCACGAGGCCGACCAGGGCGAACGGCAGCACCTGCCCAGCGACGTCCAGCCCGCGATCCGCGACCGACCCGACGGCCCAGAAGCGATAGCCGTCGAGGGTGTCCGCGTCGAGCAGCACGATGGCCGAGGTCACCGCCGAGAGCATGGCCGCGACTGCCGCCCCGGTCAGCGCGAGGCCCACCGGCGAGGCACCACTGCCGCGGGTCGCGAGGCGCTGGACGACGTACGTCGCGATCAAGGCACCGGCGAGCGCGAACCAAACCGTCGTACCGATGGAAGTGTTGCCACGGACCTGCAGGCCGATGACGACGGCCAGGGCCGCGCCGGAGCTGACGCCGAAGATGCCCGGCTCGGCGAGGGCGTTGCGGGTATGGCCCTGCATCAACGCGCCCGCGATACCGAGGCACAGGCCGACCAGTACGGCGACGACCGTGCGCGGGAGGCGAAGGTTGCGCACGATGACGTCGGAGTCGCGGCCGGAGTACTCCAGGAGCGCATGCGGAATCGCGTCCAGCCCGAGCCAGCGGGACCCGAGCGCGAGGCTGGCCAGCACGGCCACGGCCACGATCAGCGCGAGGATCAGCAAGGCCAGCGCAGGAGCGACCGGGCGCGATTTGGGCATGGGTTAGGTAAGCCTTACTCGTGAAGTAGGGTGCAGGAACAGTAACCGATGCTTCAGGAGATTCCGTGCGCCTCCCCCGCCTTCCACGCCTAGCCACCGCCCTGCTCGCCGTCACCGCGCTCGCCCTCACCGGCTGCGGTTCCGGTTCCGATGACGGCGCTACCGACGACAAGGCCGCAGGCCAAGCGGGCGAGGGTTTCCCGCGCACGGTCGAGCACGCGATGGGCAAGACCGACATCCCGGCCAAGCCCAAGCGCGTGGTCGCGCTGGACGCCAGCTTCGTCGACGCGACGCTGAGCCTGGACACCCAGGTCGTCGGCTTCACCGAGTACCGCACGATCAACGGCTCGCTGCCCGACTACCTCGGCGACGACCGGACGAAGTTCGCCGCGGAAGCGCAGAGCGTCGGCACCCTCGCCGAGCCGAACCTCGAGAAGATCCAGGCCCTCAAGCCCGACCTGATCATCTCCGCCAAGGTCCGGCACGAGAAGCTGTACGACCAGCTCGCCAAGATCGCGCCGACGGTGATGTCCGAGACCACCGGCCCGACCTGGAAGGACAACATCCGGATGGTCGGCAAGGCCCTTGGTCAGGATGCCCTCGCCGAGCAGGAGCTCAAGCAGTACGAGACCGCGGCCAAGACGGTCGGCGACGCGGTCAACAAGAAAGCCGGTAATCCGACGATCTCGGTGGTCCGGTTCCTCGATGGTCCGACTCGGCTGTATCAGAAGGCGAGCTTCTCGGGAATCGTCTTCAAGGATGCCGGGCTGGCGCGGCCGAAGTCCCAGGATGTCGAGGACTTCGCGGCGGAGATCAGCGCTGAGCGTATTAAGGACGCTGACGCCGATGCGATCTTCGTGACGGTTTATGCCGATGACAAGGGGCAGGGCGAGAAGACCAAGGCGCAGTTCAAGGCGAACCCGCTTTGGGGGCCGCTGACGCCTAAGGTGCACGAGGTTTCGGACATCACGTGGATGACGGCTGTTGGTCTGCAGGGTGCCTGGGTGATCCTCACCGACACCGCCAAGGCCTTCGGGGTCCCGGCTCCGGTGAAGCCGGCCGCCTAGCCGCTTGGGTCGTCGGACCTTCTGGCGCTTAAGCTTTTCGGTCGCCTTCGAAGCCCGCCTCGCGTCCCGGATTGCCTTGGGGTGCGGGCGGGCTTCGGGTTTGTTGGGCGTGGTGGGTGGTGAGTGGTGGGGTGGCACCCGGCCCCCTGAGTTCTTGCGAATTGTCAGGCCGGTCCGGGCCGCGTCAAGGGCTCCATCACCTAACGGTGACGCTAACGCGCCCTTGACCCGACCCAAACCGGCCAAAGGCGGCCGGCTATCAGGGGGCCGGGTGGGGTATGACCGTTTGCGTACGCCTTCCGTTCTGGGATGGCCAGTGATGCGGCTTCCTGAGTCAACTGGACGTTTTTCGCGCCTGAAAACGTCCAGTTCGCTCAGGAAGATGAAGCTGCGCGTCTTCGTGGTGGTTTGGCGCCCGCAAATCGTGCGTTATCCCCTCATCTCCTGGGTTCCGGTGCCAAGTAAACGGCCCGGAACCCAGAACCTCAGACGTAACCGCCAAAATCCCGGGCTAACCCCTCCGATCACGAGGGCGAACCCACCACCTCGGCGGTTAACCCTCCGAATCGGGAAGCGCAGCTCCACATCGGCGAGCGCGGCTCCGCAGCGGTGAGCGCGGCTCCGCAGCGGTGAGCGCCCGCCCTATTCCGAGGGTCGACATCCGGAATGGGGAGTCGACCCGCCAAATCTGGCGAGTCCACCCCCCATTCCGCAGGTCGACCCTCGGAATAGGACGACCGCCGGAGGCATCGGCGGGAGCGGTAGGTGCTGGGAGTGGCTGGCCATCCGCGAGGCGGGTTACCACCCCGGAATCCGAGGGGGGAACCCACCCGCCCGGTGGCTACCCCTCGCGACTCGTCGGCCTCACGGCGAACGGGCTCTTCACCACCGCCAGGCGAAAGCATTCCGCGAATAGCCCGCCAGCCGAGAACGGCACCACCCGACCATCCGTCAACGGCACCACCCGGCCATCCCGCCGCAGCGAGGCGGCTCGACCATGGGAGCCGCGGACTGGCGAACGGCATCAGCCGGCCATCCGTGAACGGCACCCCCCCCCCCCCCCCCCCCCGGCCAATCGTGAACGGCACCGGTCGCCTCCCGGGTACGGCACCGCTCGCCGTTCGCGAATGGCATGACCTGGCCATTCGTGAACGGCATCACCTGGCCGTTCGCGAAACGGCACCAGGTGATGCAGACGGGCAGACCTCACCCGTCCCCCTGATAGCCCGCTGCCTTTGGTGGAGCCGGGTCGGGTCAAGGGCGCGTTAGCGTCGGCGCTAGCCGATGAAGCCCTTGACGCGGCCCGGGTTCACCTGACAATTCGGGAGAACTCAGGGGGACGGGTGCCCACCAAAAACCCCGTGGCCAAAGGTGATACCGGGCAGGCGGTTAGCGTTGATTCGTCCGAATCCGCCCGCCCACGTAGGCGACCAGACTGACCCGCCGCACAGAAGGGGCGAGCGGATGCAGACGAATCAACGCAAGGGTGGGAAATGGTCGACGTGTTGGGTAGGCGGGTTAGGCGGGGATGGTTAGTTTTTCGCCGGGGTGGATGAGGTTGGGGTTGGGTTTTAGGCGGGGGTTGGCCTTTATTAGGGCGGCCAGGGTGATGTGGTGTTTTGCGGCTATGCCGGAGGCGCTTTCGCCGGCTTTGACGATGTGGATCTTCTTCAGCGGGGGTGCGGCCGGCTTGGGTTGGCTTGGCGCGGGGGCGGCCTTCGCCAGGGCCAGGATTTTGGTGATCGGGAAGGCGCCCGGGTCGCCGTGTTTATTCTCGGGGACGTGCATGTGACCGCAGTGGCCGGTGAAGGTTCGCCACTTGGCTGCCGACATTCGCACGCCATTCGCCGTACCGAAGGACGCGTCGAAGGGTTTCCAGGTGGGCGCGGCCGTTAGCGGGACTTTGTGGTTGACGTTCGCCCAGCGGGCGAAGGCGGCGAGGTCCCGTATGACCCAGTCCGGCAGGCTCGGCGTGAACAGGTGCTGGAACTTCTTGGCCGTCCACTCGGCGTGAGTTTTCGGGTCACACGTGCCGACGAGTTCGACCTGGACGACGTTCAGCGTGTTCGTCTCGACGCCGCCCTTGAGGTTGCGCAGCGCCCGGCTGGAGACGTCGAAGTCGAAATGCTGGTGCCAGACCAGCTTCTTGGCGGCGAAGTCCGGTTTGGCGGTGAAGTTCGGCGCCTTGCTGCCGCCGTCGTAATCGGGCAGCCCGGTGCCCTCGGTGGAGTGCCAGACGATGACGTTCGACTCCATCGGGTCGCCGCCCCACTTGGACTGCCAGAAGTTCTTGACCGAGGCGCCTGGATAACGCTGAGGTCCCGTCTTTGCCATGGTGTTCCCCCTACGCGATGAAGCCGTATCCCCCATTGACCGGCTCTTACGCAGAATTCTCCACCTGTGGCCTTCAGATTGCCTTAAAGTCCGGCGACTTTTTCCCGGCGATACCGGGTGAAAAGCATGCCGCCGTCGCCCTGCAGCACGTGAACGGGTGACATTCGGTGCATACCGGCCGCAACTCCCGCCACTATCCGTCCCGAAACGCCTCCGATGAGTAATGGCGAGAGCGAAAGGCATAGTTCGTCCAGCAGATCTGCCGCGATGATCGCGCCGAGCAGGGCCGGACCACCCTCGCAGAGCACTTGCGCAAATCCGCGGGCGTTCAGTTCGGCCAAGGCCACGGCCGGATCCACCTCGCGCTCCCCCGCGATCACCACGTCGGCCACGGTCGTCAGCGCCGTACGGCGGTCGGCTGGTGCGGCGGCGTGCGTGATGACGATCGGGCGGACGGTCGCCTCGGCGAGGGACCGGTGGGACGGGTCGAGTTCGAGTCGGCTTGAGACGATCGCGAGGACGGGGTGGTCCGGGAGGCCTTGGGTACGGCGCCAGGCTTGGCGTTCGGGGCCTACGCGCAGAGGGTTGTAGTTCTCGGCGCGGACTGTGCCCGCTCCGACCAGCACCGCGTCGGCGAGCATTCGCAGCCGGCCGAGCATCTGCTTGTCGTCGGTATCGCCCAGAGCTTTCGAGATGCCGAGCACCTCTACCGCGCCGTCCAGACTGCTGACCATGTTGGCGCGCACCGCCGGGATGGACCGGTCGCTGGGCGCGTACGCGGCGACCAGGTCGTCTTCGGTGAGCTCTGCCGTCGAGTCCAGGCGCCGGATCATGCGCCGACTCTAGCCGCCCAAAACCGCCCCAGAGCCGAGACAACGCCGAGCCAAAGCCGCACCCCAAACCGCCTTAACACCGCCGCCAAACCACCCCAACGAACCCCCGAAGCCCGAGACTGACGGGAAGAGATCCGATCAATTCCTGGATACCCATAGGCGACTTCGCATACATCCTATAGGATTCTGGCGCACCGCCGCCGAGCAGAAGAACGGGTACCGATGAGTCGCTTCACCGAGTTCGAGACCTATGACGTCCGGTTCCCCACGTCCGTGGACCTGGACGGTTCCGACGCGATGAACGCGGACCCGGACTACTCCGCGGCGTACCTGATTCTGCGTACGGATGCCGGCGACGGCCTCGAGGGACACGGCTTCGCC
This sequence comes from Kribbella sp. NBC_01245, assembly GCF_036226525.1. Classification (NCBI taxonomy): domain Bacteria; kingdom Bacillati; phylum Actinomycetota; class Actinomycetes; order Propionibacteriales; family Kribbellaceae; genus Kribbella; species Kribbella sp. NBC_01245. The sequence continues at coordinate 8,237,798 of NZ_CP108487.1, read as the reverse complement.
TTCACGATCGGGCGCGGCAACGACGTACAGACGGCCGCCATCGAGGCGCTACGCGATCACGTGCTCGGGCTCGACGTCGAGGCGACGCTGGCCGATCTCGGCGGCTTCTGGAAGTCGCTCGTGCACGACTCCCAACTGCGCTGGCTGGGGCCCGAGAAGGGCGTCATGCACATGGCCATCGGGGCCGTCGTCAACGCCGTCTGGGATCTCGCGGCCAAACGCGCGGGCGTTCCGTTGTGGAAGCTGTTGTCCGATCTCTCCCCCGAGCAGATCGTCGACCTGGTCGATTTCCGCTACCTCACCGACGCGCTCACCCGCGAGGAGGCGCTCGACATCCTGCGCCGGGCCGAACCAGGCCGGGCCGACCGCGAGAAGCTGCTGCGCGAGCAGGGTTATCCGGCGTACACGACGACCCCCGGCTGGCTCGGGTACGACGACGAGAAGCTGGTGCGGCTGTGCCGTGAGGCGGTCGCGGACGGGTTCACCCAGATCAAGCTGAAGGTCGGCGCGAACCTCGACGACGACATCCGCCGGATGCGGCTCGCCCGCGAGACCGTCGGCCCGGACATCCGGATCGCGATCGACGCCAACCAGCGCTGGGACGTCGCCGAGGCGATCACCTGGATCGAGGCGCTCAAGCCGTACGACGTGTGGTGGGTCGAGGAGCCAACGAGTCCGGACGACATCCTCGGTCATGCCGCCATCGCGCGGGCCATCGCGCCGGCCCGGGTGGCGACCGGTGAGCACGTGCAGAACCGGGTCGTGTTCAAGCAGATGCTGCAGGCCAAGTCGTTGTCGTTCCTTCAGATCGACTCGGCCCGGGTCGCCGGGGTGAACGAGAACGTGGCGATCCTCTTGCTGGCGGCGAAGTTCGGCGTCCCGGTCTGCCCGCACGCGGGTGGGGTCGGGTTGTGCGAGTTGGTGCAGCACCTGTCGATGTTCGACCTGGTCTCGGTCAGCGGCAGCACCGAGGATCGGGTGATCGAGTACGTCGACCACCTGCACGAGCACTTCGTGGACCCGGTCGAGGTGCGCGACGGGCGATACCTTGCGCCGACCCGGCCTGGGTACAGCGCCGAGATGGACAGCACCACCCTGACCGACCATCGCTATCCGGATGGCAAGGTCTGGACCGACCTATCAGCTCGTTGGCAGAAGGAGAGCATCGCGTGACGGACTTCACCGGCCTGCGGGCCGTGGTGACCGGAGGAGCGTCGGGCATCGGCCTGGCCGCCGCCTCGCTCATGGCGGCCCGGGGCGCGCAGGTCGTCGTCTTCGACCTCAAGCCCGACGTGCCGAGCCCGTTGAACGGAATCGCGGCAGACGTGAGTGACGACGCCTCCGTCCGCTCTGCGGTCTCTGCGGCGGCTCTGCAGCTCGGCGGGATCGACATCCTCGTCAACAACGCAGGCATTGGCGCACAGGGCACAGTCGCCGGCAACGACGACGAGGAGTGGCACCGCGTCCTAGACGTCAACGTGGTGGGGATCGCCCGAGTCAGTCGTGCGGTTCTGCCGTACCTCAAACGCTCTGAGGCCGCCGCAATCGTCAACACGTGCTCGATCGCGGCTACAGCCGGTCTGCCGAACCGTGCGCTCTACAGCGCCAGCAAAGGCGCAGTGCTCGCACTGACGATGGCTATGGCCGCAGACCACGTACGCGAAGGGATTCGCGTCAACTGCGTGAACCCGGGCACTGCGGACACCCCCTGGGTCGGACGCCTGCTAGACGTCGCCACAGATCCTGCAACCGAGCGAGCCAACCTAGAGGCTCGCCAGCCGATGGGCCGACTGGTAAGCGCCGACGAGGTCGCCCAAGCCATTGCGTACCTGGCGAGCCCACTGGCCGGCTCTACCACCGGTACGGCGCTAGCGGTCGACGGTGGCATGCAGAACCTGCGTCTACCGGCGGTGAAGCCGTGAAGTTGTTCCCGGACGACCAGCGGATCGGCCTCGGCGGAGCGCCGTTCGCGAACCTCTTCAGCGAGGTGTCGGACGAAGACGCCGCAGCCACGATCGAGGCCGCCTGGCAGGAGGGCTGGCGGTACTTCGACACCGCGCCGCACTACGGCCTCGGGCTGTCCGAAGAACGACTTGGCAAAGCGTTACAGGACAAGCCGCGCGACGAGTACATCCTGTCCAGCAAGGTCGGACGGATCATCTACGAGAGCGACGAAGGCCCTGCGCTGGACACCGACGGCTTTGTGGTCACCACCACGCGTAGACGTCGCTGGGACTTCAGCCGGGATGGCGTGCTGCGGAGCATCGAGGACTCTCTGAACCGTATCGGGACCGACCGGCTCGACGTGGTCTTCGTGCACGACCCGGACGACCACTACGAGGAAGCGGTCGCCACGGCGTTCCCGACCTTGATCGAGCTCCGGGACCAGGGCGTGATCGGTGCGATCGGCTCAGGCATGAACCAGGCCGAGATGCTCACCGCGTTCGTCAACGAGGTAGACGTCGACGTGATCATGCTTGCCGGCCGCTACAGCCTGCTGGATCACCAGTCGCTCGACAACGTCATGCCCGCCTGCCTGGCGAACGACGTACAGGTGATCGCCGTAGGCATCTTCAACTCGGGCATCCTGGCTAGCCCTCGCCCTGCGGCCGACGCGACCTTCAACTACGCACAGGCGCCCGCAGACCTTATAGACAAGGCAAACCGGCTAGCCGACGTGTGCGAGTCCCACGGCGTCACGCTGCCCGCAGCGGCGTTGGCGTTCCCACTCGCGCACCCGGCCGTGGCCGGCGTCGCCGTTGGCGCCCGGAACGCCGCCCAGGTCCACGCCAACGCCGAGCTCGCCCGTACGACGATCCCGGCCGAGGTCTGGTCGGACCTTCGCTCGGCCGGGCTCATCCGTCCGGACGCCCCTACCCCTTGAGACCGTCGGCGGACAGCGACAGCCATCGGGTGATGCCGATCGTGGCCAGCCAAGCGTGATCATGGCTGGCCACGATCAGCGCCCCTTGGTACGCCGCGAGCGCATCGGTCAGCTGAGCCGCACTCGCCAGGTCGAGGTTGTTCGTCGGCTCGTCCAGCATCAGCAACTGCGGCGGCGGTTCCGCCAGCAGCAACGCGGCCAGCGTCGCCCGGAACCGCTCACCACCCGACAGCGTGCCGACCAGCTGATCCGCCGCCCGCCCGCGGAACAGGAACCGCGCCAACCGAGCGCGCCTCTTGTTCTTGTCGGCCTCCGGCGCCCTGATAGCGAGGTTTTCCGCGATGGTCAGGTTGTTCCGCAGCAGGTCGAGCCGCTGCGGCAGGAACCCGCTCGGCACCAACGGATCGATGGCTCGCAGCAGAGTCGTCTTGCCGACACCATTCGCCCCGACCAGGGCGATCCGCTCCGGCCCGCGCACCTCCAGGTCGATCCGCTGACCGGTGGCGAGCCGGTGCCGCTCGAGCCGCACAACCAACCGGCCGGTGGGGACAGCCGTTCCCGGCAGGTCGATGCGGATGGAGTCGTCGTCGTACACCAGCGCCTCGGCGTGGGTCAGCGCGTCCTGGGCCGACTTGACCCGGTCCAGGTGCAGGTTCCGATGTTTGCCGGCGGCAACTTGCGCGGACTGCTTCCGATTACCCATCACCACCTTTGGCTCGCGTTTGGTGTTCCACATCTTCTGGCCGTACCGCACTCGCCGGTCGAGCTGGACCCGGGCCGCGGCCAGATCGCGCTTCTGCTTGCGCAGATCGGCCGCCGCCGTCCGGACCAAACGCTGCGCCGCCTCCTGCTCGATCGCGACGATCTGCTCGTAGGCGGTCAGGTTGCCGCCGTACCAGGTGAGTTCGCCCTGGCGGAGCTCGCCGATCTGGTCCACCTTGTCGAGCAGCTCCCGGTCGTGACTGACGACCAGCAGCGTGCCCCGGAAGGCGTCGACCGCGTCGTACAGCTTGAGCCGGGTGTCGCGATCGAGGTTGTTGGTGGGTTCGTCGAGGAGCAGCACGTCCGGTCGCCGCAACAGCTCCGCCGCGAGGCCGAGCAGGATGGTCTCGCCACCGGACAGTTCACCGATCCGCCGGTCGAGGCCGATCGCGCCGAGGCCGACCTTGGCCAGCATGACCTCGGCCTCCTCCGCCACGTCCCACTCGTCACCGACCACGGCGAAGTTGGCCTCGGACGTGTCACCCGCCTCGATGGCCGCGATGGCCTGACGGATGACGGCGATACCGAGGACCTCGGCGACCGTCTGCGCCACGTCGAGTGGCAGGTCTTGCGGGAGATAGCCGAGCGTTCCGGCGTACCGGATGTCGCCCTGCTGCGGCGTCAAGCGGCCGGCGATCAGCCGCAGCAGGGTGGACTTGCCGGTGCCATTGCGGCCGACCAGCCCGGTGCGGACCGGGCCGGCCACGAACGACAGGCCGTCGAACACGACGGCTCCGTCCGGCCAGGCGAACTTGAGATCCGTACTCGTGATCATCAGTCCCCCTTCCAGGTCAGAGTGGGTCGATGGCCGTCAGGCCGTCGTCGTCGAGTTGGAGCCAGCGGGTGATGCCGATCGACCGCAGCCAGGGCAGGTCGTGGCTCGCCACGATCAAGGCCCCGGCGTACGACGCGAGGGCGTCGGTCAGCTGGGCCACACTCGCCAGGTCGAGGTTGTTCGTCGGCTCGTCCAGCATCAGCAACTGCGGCGGTGGTTCCGCCAGCAGTAACGCCGCCAGCGTCGCCCGGAACCGCTCGCCACCCGACAACGTGCCGACAAGCTGATCCGCAGCACGCCCTCGGAAGAGGAACCGCGCGAGCCGAGCGCGTCTTTCGTTGTTGTCGGCATGCGGTGCACTGAGAGCCAGGTTTTCCGCGATGGTCAGGTCATCCCGCAGCAGGTCGAGCCGCTGCGGCAGCAACCGGTACGGCACGACCGGCGCCTGCGCGTTGACGATGGCGTGCAACAACGTGCTCTTGCCCGCGCCGTTGGCCCCGACCAGGGCGATCCGCTCCGGCCCCCGGATCTCCAGCTCGATCTCCTGGCCGGTCCTCAGCGCCAGCCCGTCCAGTTGAACGACGATCCGCCCGGCCGGTACGGCGGTGGCTGGCAGGTCGATCCGGATGCTGTCGTCATCGTGGACGCGAGCCTCAGCCTCGGCCAGGGATTCCTTTGCGGTTTCGAGCCGATCGATGTGCAGGTTCCGGTGTTTCCCGGCCGCGACCTGCGCGCTCCGCTTCAAACCGCCCGCGACGATCTTCGGAATACCGCCCGCGTCCTGGGCCCGTTGCCCTTGGGCCGCCCGCTTGTCGATCTTCATCCGGGCCTCGATCAGTTCACGTTTCTGCCTCCGTACGTCGGATTCGGCCGCGCGCACCATCCGCTCGGCTGCTTCTTGCTCGATCGCGACGGCCTGCTCGTACGCCGTGAGGTTGCCGCCGTACCAGGTGAGATCGCCTTGCCGCAGCTCGCCGATCTGGTCCACCTGGTCGAGCAACTCGCGGTCGTGGCTGACCACCAGCAACGCACCACGGAAGGACGCGACGGCGTCGTACAAGCGGTGCCGTGCGTTCAGGTCGAGGTTGTTGGTGGGCTCGTCGAGCAGCAGCACGTCCGGGCGGCGCATCAGCTCGGCGGCCAGGCCGAGCAGGATCGTCTCGCCACCCGACAGCTCGGCGATCCGCCGGTCGAGGCCGATCTTGCCGAGGCCGAGTTTGCCGAGCATCGCCTCGGCCCGCTCCTCCACGTCCCACTCGTCACCGACCGCGGCGAAGTTGGCCTCGGACGCGTCACCCGCCTCGATGGCCGCGATGGCTTGACGGGTGGTGGCGATACCGAGGGCCTGGTCGACCGAGAGCGTGACGTCGAGGGTGAGGTCCTGCGGGAGATAGCCGAGCGTGCCGGCGTACTTCACCACACCGCCCTGGGGTTTCAGCCGGCCGGCGATCAACCGCAACAGGGTCGACTTACCGGTGCCGTTGCGCCCGACCAGCCCGGAGCGAACCGGGCCGGCCACGAACGACAATCCGTCGAAGACGACGTCACCGTCGGGCCAGGCGAAATGCAGGTCAGTGCAGGAAAGGGCCGTGCTGATATGAGAGTTGACCATGGACACTCCTGAGATCGATGTCGAGGCCACACACCCAGAATTGGGGCGGCCAACGGCGAGAGTTCGATCTCAAGCGAGCAACCATCACTCCGATCAACGGCAATAAGACTCCGTCATGGTAGCCACCGCCGAAGGGTCGTTCAACCGATTACTTCAGTCGGACGTGGCGGCCTTGCGCAGCCAGGTCTCGACCCCGACGATGTGCGCGGTCATCCACGCGCGAGCCGCGTCGGCGTCACCGGCTTCGAGCGCGTCGAGAATGGCGTTGTGCTCCGCGAGCGTCCGCTCGACCGCGCCGGACTGGGTGATCCCGCGCCAGACCCGCGCCCGTTGAGTGGCACCCGAGACGCCGTCCAGCAGCGAACAGACGACGGCGTTGCCAGTGGCCTCGGCGATGGCCCGATGGAAGCGCAGGTCGTTGGCGACGAGGTCGTCGACGTCCGCTTCCGCCGTGAGCGAGCTCGTCAGCTCACGCAGGTTGGTGAGCTCCTCCGGGGTGATCCGCCCGGCCGCGAGCGCCGCGACGCCAGGCTCGAGCAGGCGTCGTACCTCGAAGAACTGCAGGACCGAATCGTCCTGGTGCAGGTCGACCATGAAGCTCAAGGCGTCGAGCAGATGCGCCGAGTCGAGACTGGTGACATAGGTGCCGTCGCCGTGCCGCACGTCCAGCACGTTGACCAGCGTCAGCGCCTTGACCGCCTCGCGCAGCGAATTGCGCGACAACCCGAGCCGGGCAGCCAGATCCGCTTCCTTGGGCAACCGGTCCCCTGGTCCCAGCTCCCCGGAAGTGATCATCGACTTGATCTTGACGATCGCCTCGTCAGTCAGCGCCATGCGGGCCAGTATGCCGCCCACCAGTCCACATCCCCACCAATGCCACTCGGCCTAGCATCAGGGTTATGACCAGTGGGTATTCCGGGAAGCCGCTTGCCGCGAAGCTTGGGGTCAAACCGGGGCAGACGGTATGGCTCGACAACGCGCCACCCGGGTTCGCGATCGAGGGCCTGCCGGACGGCGCGCAGACCGCCGAAAGCGCGGACACCCGGGAGTACGACATAGTGCTGGCGTTCTGCCCGGATCGGGCTCGGCTGGCCGGCCGGTTGCCCGTGCTGCTCGAGCGTACGACCACGGCCGGGATGATCTGGGTCGCGTGGCCGAAGCGATCGTCAGGGGTCGCGACCGACCTCAACGAGAACGGCGTCCGGGAGCTGGCGCTGCCACTGGGCGTCGTGGACGTGAAGGTGTGCGCGATCGATGGCACCTGGTCAGGGCTGAAGCTGGTCCGCCGGTTGGTCAACCGGTGAAATCCTGGTGAAGGCGGGGCGTGACGTTCGCCACAGCGCGTAGTGTACGAATCAGCTTGCGAACAGTGTCGGAACCGCCCTTTACGGTCTGTGCACAGGCCTTTGATCGACGGACCAGCCGGATCGGCCCCCGAACCGGTGCCGGACGCAACCAGTGGGGCGACTGGTCCGGTAGGCCCGGGCTGTAGAAGTGTGGGGCCTGCTATTAGCCTTGCCCTCGGGACCTACCCATAACTTTCGGCCCCATAACTTCGGCATGCACACCAGCGGCACTTGACACGATCGGAAGAGGCGAACTGCCCAGTGGCCACCGAGCCATCAGAAACGAACCCGCTTGCAGCCTTCGGCGCGAACGAATGGCTGGTCGACGAGATGTACCAGAAGTTCCTCCAGGATCCGAACTCGGTGGACAGGGCCTGGTGGGAATTCTTCAAGGGGTACACCCCGGATACCGGTGCGAACCGGACGACCAAGGGCACTTCCAACGACGCCCCGCGCCCGGATGCCGTTTCCGACAACAAGACGCCCGAGGCGCCCGGCCGTGGTACGGCTCCGGCCGCGCCCGCGTCGAGCATTGCCGCCACCGCGCAGCCGGTAGCTCCGGGTTCTCCCGCACCGGCCCAGCCAACGACGCCGACGGCGCCGAGCCAGCCGACCGCCGTACAGCCCAAGGCCGCGCAGCCGACCGCCGGGCAGCCCAACGCCGTACCCACCGCGGCCCCGGCCGCGAAAGCACCAGCAACTTCCCCGACCACAGCAGCACCTGCCGGTAGCGGCAGCCCGACCGGAGGCACGGTGAACCAGCCGCCCAGCGCGCAACCCAAGTCCGCACCCGCCCAGGCAGAGCCCGAGCGGACGATTCTGCGCGGTGCCCCCGCGCGGACCGTGCAGAACATGGAGTCGAGCCTCGAGGTCCCGACGGCCACCAGCGTCCGGCAGGTGCCGGTCAAGCTGATGATCGACAACCGGATCGTGATCAACAACCACCTCAAGCGCGCGCGGGGTGGCAAGGTCTCGTTCACCCACATGGTCGGCTGGGCTCTGGTCAAGGCGCTCAAGACGCTGCCCGAGATGAACGCGTACTACGAAGAGGTCGACGGCAAGCCGACGGTGGTGAAGCCGGCCCACATCAACCTCGGCCTGGCCATCGACATGCAGAAGCCCGACGGCACCCGGCAGCTGCTGGTGCCGTCGATCAAGGGCGCCGACACGATGACCTTCGCCGACTTCTGGATGGCGTATGAGGACATCGTGCGCCGGGCCCGCGACAACAAGCTCGCGCTGCCGGACTTCCAGGGCACGTCGATCAGCCTGACCAACCCCGGCACCATCGGCACCCAGCACTCCGTGCCGCGGCTGATGAAGGGCCAGGGCGCGATCGTCGGCGTCGGCGCCATGGAGTACCCCCCGGCGTACCAGGGGGCGGCCGAGGAGACGATGGCCAAGCTCGCGGTCAGCAAAGTGATGACGCTGACCTCGACGTACGACCACCGCATCATCCAGGGCGCCCAGTCGGGTGAGTTCCTGCGCCGGCTGCACAAGCTGCTGCTCGGCGAGGAGGGTTTCTACGACGAGATCTTCCAGGCGCTGCGGATCCCGTATGAGCCGATCCGCTGGGCCCAGGACCTGCCGCACAGCCACGAGGAGGACGTCTCCAAGCAGGCGCGCATCCTCGAGCTGATCCACGCCTACCGGGTGCGCGGCCACATCATGGCCGACACCGACCCGCTGGAGTACAAGCAGCGCAGCCACCCGGACCTGGACGTCGCCACGCACGGTCTGACCCTGTGGGACCTGGACCGTGAGTTCGCGACCGGGTCGTTCGGTGCGCAGAGCGATCGCCGCTTCCTCAAGCTGCGCGAGATCCTCGGCATCCTGCGCGACTCGTACTGCCGCACGGTCGGTATCGAGTACATGCACATCCAGGACCCGGAACAGCGCAAGTGGATCCAGGAGCGGGTCGAGCGGCCGCACACCAAGCCGCCGCGCGAAGAGCAGCTCCGCATCCTCGCCAAGCTGAACGAGGCCGAGGCGTTCGAGACCTTCCTGCAGACGAAGTACGTCGGCCAGAAGCGCTTCTCGCTCGAAGGTGGCGAGACGACCATCCCGCTGCTGGACGAGATCTGCGAAGAGGCCGCTGGTGCCGGGCTCGACGAGGTCACCATCGGCATGGCCCACCGCGGCCGGCTGAACGTGCTGGCCAACATCGTCGGCAAGTCGTACAGCCAGATCTTCCGCGAGTTCGACGGCAACATCGACCCGCGCACGGTCCAGGGCTCGGGTGACGTGAAGTACCACCTGGGCGCCGAGGGCGAGTTCGTGTCCGAGTTCGGCGACAAGATCAAGGTGTCGGTCGCGGCGAACCCGTCCCACCTGGAGACCGTCGACCCGGTCCTGGAGGGCATCACCCGCGCCAAGCAGGACATCCTGAACCAGGGCGCGGTCTTCCCGGTCCTGCCGGTGCTGGTCCACGGTGACGCGGCCTTCGCCGGCCAGGGCGTCGTCGCGGAGACGCTGAACCTGTCGCAGCTGCGCGGTTACCGCACCGGCGGCACGATCCACGTCATCGTCAACAACCAGGTCGGCTTCACCACCTCGCCGGCCTCGTCGCGTTCGTCCATGTACTGCACGGACGTCGCGCGGATGGTGCAGGCGCCGATCTTCCACGTGAACGGCGACGACCCCGAGGCCTGCATCCGGGTCGCGGATCTCGCCTTCGAGTACCGCCAGGCGTTCAACAAGGACGTCGTCATCGACCTGGTCTGCTACCGCCGTCGCGGCCACAACGAGGGCGACGACCCGAGCTTCACCCAGCCGTTGATGTACGACCTGATCGAGCAGAAGCGTTCGGTGCGCAAGCTCTACACCGAGTCCCTGATCGGCCGTGGCGACATCACCGTCGAGGAGGCCGAGCAGGTTCTGCGCGACTTCCAGCAGCGGCTGGAGCGGGTCTTCACCGAGGTGCGCGAGGCCAAGTCCGAGCCGGACACGCCGCCGCCGTACGTGACGGTGCCGGTCTACCCGGACAAGCCCGAGGGTCCGGACGCGACCGCGACCACGCCGGAGGTGCTGAAGAAGATCGCCGACGCGTACACCACGCTGCCGGAGGGCTTCACCGCGCACCCGAAGGTGCTGCCGCAGCTGCAGCGCCGGGCCGCCGCGATCACGCAAGGCCCGATCGACTGGGGTACGGCGGAGATCATCGGCTTCGGTTCGCTGCTGCTGCAGGGCCGTCCGGTCCGGCTCGCCGGTCAGGACAGCCGCCGCGGCACGTTCTCGCAGCGGTTCGCGACGATCATCGACCGGGTCACCGGTCAGGACTACACGCCGCTGCAGCACCTCGACGAGGGCCAGGAGAACTTCTACGTCTACGACTCGCTGCTCAGCGAGTACGCCGCGCTCGGTTTCGAGTACGGCTACTCGGTGGCGCGTCCGGAGGCGCTGGTGCTCTGGGAGGCGCAGTTCGGTGACTTCGTGAACGGCGCGCAGAGCATCATCGACGAGTACATCTCGTCCGGTGAGGCGAAGTGGGGCCAGAAGTCCGGGGTCGTGCTGCTGCTGCCGCACGGTTACGAGGGGCAGGGCCCGGACCACAGCTCGGCCCGGATTGAGCGCTTCCTCACGCTCTGCGCCGAGGACGCGATGACCGTCGCGCAGCCGTCGACCCCCGCGTCGTACTTCCACCTGCTGCGGCGCCACTCGCTCGGCGAGGAGCACCACCCGCTGATCATCTTCACGCCGAAGCAGCTGCTCCGGCTCAAGGCGGCCACCTCGCAGCCCGAGGAGTTCACTCGGGGTGCGTTCCAGCCGATCATCGGCGACACCGAGACGTCCACCGATCCCGCGGTCGCGAGTGGTGTCGAGCGGGTGCTGCTGTCATCCGGCCGCGTCGCCTGGGACCTGTTCGCCGAGCGCAAGAAGGTCGAGCCGGACAAGCTCAGCACCGCGATCGTCCGGGTCGAGCAGCTCTACCCGCTGCCGGTGGCCGAGATCCAGGCGGAGCTCGCCAAGTACCCGAACCTGCAGGAGATCCGCTGGGTTCAGGACGAGCCGGCCAACCAGGGCCCGTGGCCGTTCATGGCGCTGAACCTGACCCAGCACCTCGGTGGCAAGCCGTTCTACCGGGTGTCGCGGACGGACATGTCCGCGACGTCCGTCGGTTCGCACAGTGTGCACACCGCCGAGCAGTCCACGCTGCTGAAGCAGGCCTTCAGCTGACGTGTACTTCACCGACAGAGGGATCGAGGAGCTCGAGAGCCGGCGTGGCGAGGAAGACGTCACGCTGGCCTGGGTGGCCGAGAGGCTGCGCGAGTTCGTCGACCTGAACCCCGAGTTCGAAACGCCGATCGAGCGGTTCGCCACCTGGCTGGCCCGCCTGGACGACGAAGACGAGTAGGTAGTGCCCTTCGAGACACATCCGGTACGTCGGGTGCAGGCGGCTGACGGCGTCTCACCCGGCTCGGAGTGGCCTCATACGATCCCGGCCGTCGCGCAGCTCTTGCGCGACGGCCTCGATCTTTCCCCCGGCGTCACGTTCCTGGTCGGCGAGAACGGCGCGGGCAAATCCACCTTGGTCGAGGCCATCGCGATCGCCTTCGGCATGTCGCCCGAGGGCGGATCGACCGGCGCGCGGGTGAGTACGCGTGAATCCGAGTCACCGCTGTCCGGGCAGATCCGGCTGACCCGTGGCGCTGGTGGCGCGCGGTGGGGGTTCTTCCTCCGGGCCGAGACGATGCACGGCTACTACACGTACCTCGAACAAAACCCGGGCGTGTACGACCCTCGGTTTCACGAGCTGAGCCACGGCGAGGGTTTTCTGGAGATCCTGCGCAGCCGGTTCGACAGCCCAGGCCTCTATTGCATCGACGAGCCCGAGTCGGCCCTCTCCTTCTCCTCCAGCCTCGCGTTGGTCGGCGTACTGAGCGAAATGGCAACCGGCGGCGCGCAAGTCCTCTGCGCCACCCACTCCCCCGTGGTCGCGTCCGTCCCCGGCGCCCGCATCCTCGAAGTCGGCGAGTGGGGCATCCGCGAAACGACCTGGGACGACCTAGAACTCGTCCAAAACTGGAAAGCGTTCCTTCAAGCGCCCGAACGCTACCTACGCCACATCGTCTGAGAAGGACGCAGGAGCCTTCCCGGGCGTGTGCCTCGGACGCTGGCTACGACTCGTCGTTTGGGTCTGAGGGCGGGCGTTTGCGGCGGAGGGGTGGGTCGGGGGCGAGGGTGCCGTCGGGGGCGATGTGCTCGAAGATCTGGTCGACGAGGGTGAGTACGTGGGGGTCGTCGACGGTGTAGATGTGGCGGCGGCCGTCGCGGCGGGCGGTGATGATGCCGGCGAGGCGGAGTTTGCCGAGGTGCTGGCTGGCGGTGGCGATACTGACGCCGACCCGGGCGGCGAGCGTGCCGACGTCGTACTCCCCCTGGGCCGCGAGGGACACCAGGTGCAGGCGGACTGGCGCCGACAGCATGGCAAACGTGCTGGCGGCGGCATCGAGCTGGGCGCGGGTCGGTTCTGTCATCGCATGCTCATTCTGATGCCTCAGCCAGTCCACTGAGTGGACGCCGGGCCGGGGTGAGGACGCTCTCATACTTGCGCAATTGCGAAAGTATCAAAGTGGTGGCAGGCTTGGAACCGTGTTCAGAGCCTTCCGCCCCGTGGCACTCTGCCTCGCACTGGCCATTCCGGCCGTCGTGCTGAGGCTGACCCAGCTCCACCCGGCGCCGGCCATCTCCCTGCTGGTGTTCGGTCTCGGCGTGGTCGCCGCGTCCTTCGTGCTGGCCTGGGCCGCCGAGGCGGCGGAGGTCGACATCTCCGGCGGCCTGGCCATCGCGGTACTGGCCCTGATCGCGGTCCTGCCGGAGTATGCGGTGGACCTCTACTTCGCGCACACCGCCGGCAGCAATCCGGAGTACGTCGCCTACGCGGCCGCCAACATGACCGGCTCGAACCGGCTCCTGCTCGGCCTCGGCTGGTCCGTCGTCGTGCTGGTCAGCCTCTACATCGCAAGCAAGCGCAGCGGCCGGACCGTGCGGGCACTCGTGCTCGACTCGGGTTATCGCCGCGAGCTCGGCTTCCTCGCGATCGCCGCCGTGGTCGCGTTCATCATCCCGATCAGCGGCCAGATCCACCTAGTGCTGGGCATCGCGTTGCTCGCGTTCTTCGCGTTCTACCTCTGGCGCGCGGCGACCTCGGGCGACGACGAAGACCCCGAGCTGGTCGGCCCGGCCGCGCGGATCGGCGCCTTGGGCACCAAGCAGCGTCGGACGCTCGTGATCGGGATGTTCGTCAGCGCTGCCGCGATCATCCTGGCAAGCGCCGAGCCGTTCGCGGAGTCACTTGTGGCGAGTGGACGCGTCCTCGGCGTCGACGAGTTCCTGCTGGTGCAGTGGCTGGCCCCACTCGCCTCGGAGACTCCTGAGTTCCTGGTGGCCATCCTGTTCGCGTGGCGTGGCAAGGGCGCGGCAGCGATCGGACTACTCATCTCGGCCAAGGTGAACCAGTGGACGCTGCTAGTCGGCAGTCTGCCCGTCGCCTACGGCATTGGCGGCGGCCCGGCGTCACTGGCGCTCGACAGCCGCCAGACCGAGGAGTTCCTGCTCACGGCGACGCAGACCCTGCTGGGCATCGCCGTACTGCTTGCGCTTCGCTTCCCCCGCTGGGCGGCGTGGACCTTGCTGGGTCTCTTCGCCGTGCAGTTCGCCATCCCCGGTCAGACCGGGCGGTACGTGCTCTGCGGCGTCTACCTGGTCCTAGCGATCACTGCACTCGTGCATAACCGTCGCCACCTAATCCCCACGCTGGTGGCGCCGTTCCGCCGGGACCCCGCTCCTGCCCCGGCGAAACAGCACCAGCTCGTGTAACTCCTAGCTCGCCTGCTGCTCGTCCCGGCGCTCCGCTGGGCCCGGGCGGCCGCGGCGGCGTCCGTACAGGAAGTTCTCCCCCGCGGCGACACCGCTGAACTTGGTCCGGCGCGCCCAGGCGCGGCAATCCTCCAGCACTGGGCAGGCGGTCAGGCAGATGGACTGTGCCTTCCGCCGCTCCCACACACTCGCGGTCTCGTCGTACGCCGGCGCCTGGCCGATGCACGCAGCCTTGGTCATCCAGCGGTCTGCGGGATCAGCGATCACCGTCAAGGTAGGCCTCATGGGCGCTCCTGTTTCCGTCATCGATCAGGCGGATCGATCCCGGGGGTTTCCCGTGGTGAGGCAAGCTTCCGCCAACCGCGTTGCCCAGGTGCGACGAAATTGTTTCCGGCGTGAAACGTCACAAACCGGCACGGACCATCCTGACCTCAGGCACCCTGATCCCTCAGCGCTTGCGGCCGCGCCAGCTGGTCGAGGTGCCGATACCGGCCAAATGCAAGGCGATACAGAGCAGCCCCGCTATCAGCAACGTCTGTGGAGTGAGCGCGTCACTGACCTCGGCTTCGGTCCAATCCAAGATGAGAGCCAAACCGAAAATCACTGCGGCAATGATCGCGAACATCGCTGTCTCCCAACGAGCACGACGGACGGGCGGCCTATCTACCCTCACCACCCAGTACCCATCACAAGGCCGGGTCACGCGCCGGAACGGACCATCCTGATCTCCGGTACGCCGAAGAAAGGCTCGTCCACTCGCATGCCATCCGGGACGAACCCATGTTTGGCGTAGAACGCCTGAGCGCGCGCGTTGCCCTCGAGCACCCAAAGGCTGGCGGGCTCGTTACCTATAGCGGCCTGCATGAGTCGTTCGGCTAGACCGCTCCCCCACCACGCCTTGCGGACGTAGATGGCGTAGAGCTCTAGAGCCGTCAGTGGCGGCTCATCCCGGTTAGGCCCGGGGTGAGAGAAGCCGATGACTCTGTCCTCGACGGCCGCCTCTGGGTTCGGGTTGATCGCCAGCCATTGCACGTGGCCGTCAGCAAGGCGTGCCTTCCAGCGTTCGGTACGGCGGGGTATGTCGCCTACTGCCGCCTCTAGCTTCTCTGGATCGGCAAGACCCGTGTACGCCTCTCGCCAGCACGTGGCATGGCAGTAGGCGCCTGCCTCGGCATCACCCGGTTCTGCCCGTCGTACAACGATCATCAGAGTCAGACGGTGAAGATGACCTTGCCGAAGACGTCGCCCTGGTTCATCCGGGCAAAGCCTTCGCGCGCGTCCTTGAGCGGCATGACCGAGTCGATGTGCGGCTTGATCCCGGTATTGGCCAGGAACGACAACAGTCCGGCCAACTCCTGACGGGTGCCCATGGTCGAACCCTGGATCCGCATCTGCAGGAAGAAGATCCGGTTGAGCTCGGCCGACTTCGGCGCCTGCCCACTAGTCGCGCCGGAGATCACCACGGTGCCACCCGGCCGGAGCGACTTCAGCGAATGCGACCAAGTGGCCTGGCCGACCGTCTCCATCACGGCGTCCACCCGATCCGGCAGCCGCGCGCCCGATTCGAAGGCGTCGTGCGCGCCGATCTCGACCGCCTTCGCCCGCTTGGCCTCATCCCGGCTGGTCGCCCAGACGCGATACCCGGCGGTCCGCGCCAGCGTGATCAGGGCCGTCGCGACTCCACCGCCGGCGCCTTGCACGAGCACGGTGTCGCCCGGCTTCAGGCCCGACTGCGTGAACAACATCCGGTATGCCGTGAGCCAGGCCGTCGGCAGGCACGCGGCCTCCTCGAAGCTCAGGCCGGCGGGCTTGGCGATGACGTTCTGGGCGGGCACGACGACCTTCTCCGCCAGCGTGCCCTGGTAGCGCTCGCTCAGCAGGCTCCGCCGCGGGTCGAGCGTCTCGTCACCCTTCCACGCCGGATCCGAGATGACCGCGTGGACGACGACCTCGTTGCCGTCGGCATCGAACCCGGCCGCGTCGCAACCGAGGATCATCGGCAGCTTGTCCTCGGACAGCCCGACACCCTTGAGCGACCAGAGGTCATGGTGGTTCAGCGCGGTGGCCTTCACGTCCACGGTCACCCAGCCTTCGGGCGCGACCGGCTCGGGCCGCTCCCCCACCTCCAACGCGGAGATCGGATCATCCGGAGCGAACCTGGCAGCGTAAGCAGCAAGCATTTGCCCACCCTAGGCCCGCGCGCACGCAAGGGCAGTGGCTGACATCACGCCTCTCCGGAGAACCTTGCCCGCTAGCGCAAGGTTCTCCGGATAAGGGCGTCGAATCAGGCGCGGGCGACGCCGTCGGTGTACGCGGCGGCCGAGACGGCTGCGGCCACGGCCGTCGCGACGCGCGGGTCGAACGGCGACGGAATGACGTAGTCCGCGCGCAGTTCGTCGGCCGGTATCAGGTTCGCGAGGGCCTCGGCGGCCGCGAGCTTCATGCCCTCGGTGATCCGCGAGGCGTCCACGTCGAAGGCGCCCCGGAAGATCCCCGGGAAGGCCAGCACGTTGTTGATCTGGTTCGGGAAGTCGGAACGACCCGTCGCCACCACCGCGGCGTACCGGTGGGCGATATCCGGGTGGACCTCGGGCGTCGGGTTGGCCAGGGCGAAGATGATCGCGCCCTCGTTCATCCGTGCCACGGCTTCCTCCGGCACAGTTCCGCCGGACACGCCGATGAACACGTCGGCACCGTCGAGCGCGTCGACCAGGCGTCCGGACGGGCCGTCGGTGTCGTGGGCCAGCGAGAGCTTGACCGGGGTCAGATCGGCCCGGTCCTTCGAGAGCACGCCCTTGCTGTCCACCACGGCCAGGTCGCTCACGCCCGCCTGGAGCAGGATCCGCGCGCACGCCACCCCGGCGGCACCCGCCCCGGAGATGACCACGCGGATCGACTCGATGGACTTGCCGGTGAGCTTGAGCGCGTTACGCAGCGCGGCCAGCACCACAACCGCCGTACCGTGCTGGTCGTCGTGGAACACGGGGATGTCGAGCCGCTCCTTCAGCCGCCGCTCGATCTCGAAACAGCGCGGTGCCGAGATGTCCTCGAGGTTGATCCCGCCGAAGGTCGGCGCCAGCCGCACGACCGTCTCGACGAACTCGTCCACGTCGGTGCAGTCGAGCGCGATCGGCACGGAGTTCACGCCGCCGAACTCCTTGAACAGCAGCGCCTTGCCCTCCATCACGGGCAGCGAGGCCTCGGGACCGATGTCACCCAGACCGAGCACAGCGGTACCGTCCGTGATCACGGCGACGGTATTCGCCTTCCAGGTATAGCGCCGGACCAGCGCCGGGTCCTGCGCGATCGCCGTACAGACCCGGGCGACACCCGGTGTGTAGGCCTTCGACAGGTCATCGGCGTCACCGACCTTGACGGTCGAGATGACCTCGATCTTGCCGCCGACGTGCAGGTCGAAGACCGGATCGCCGGCATACGCGTCGGCCTGCGGATGGTCGTTTTCGGTGGGAAATGCTTCAACAGCCATGGTGACCCTTCGGTACTCCCGCGGCGCGCAGGCCAGCGGAATAAGCGTTCTGTGTTCAGTCGGTAGGCGGGCGGCGGTCGACTCGGGTGCGTCGAGTACCGCCGGTGCTACTCGGGGGTCACCCGTGGCTACGAGTAAACCACAGGACGCACTGGTCTCTTTTGTGAGGGCCGCCACACGGTGACGATCGAGTCTCCATCCGGCTGTTTCAGCCGACATCGGGTACCGGGCTGTGTCAGGATGCGGGCAACCGACCCCGGCACGACCGGGAACGGGACCGGAACCACCGTCGAGGAGCCTTACCGATGAACATCCTCTCCACCCTCCGCAAGAGCCGGACCACGGTTGCCGTCGCGTCATTCGCCGTGCTGGCACTCACGCTCACGGCCTGCGGGGACGACTCAGGCGGTGACGGCGCGGGGACCGCCCCCGAAGGCATCACCCTGGTCAAGTCGGGCAAGCTGACCGTCTGCACGCACCTGCCGTACAAGCCGTTCCAGTTCAAGGAAGGCGGCAAGGTCGTCGGATTCGACGTCGACCTGCTGGACCTGCTGGCCAAGGACCTCAAACTCGAGCAGGAGGTCGTCGACATCGAGTGGGCCCAGATCACCTCCGGCGCCGCGTTCAAGGCGAAGAAGTGCGACGTCGGCATGGGCGCGATGACGATCACCGAAGAGCGTCAGAAGGCCATCGGCATCTCCACGCCGTACATGGACGCCACCCAGGTGCTGCTGGTCAAGGCCGACTCCGGCATCAAGACGCTGGCCGACCTGCGCGGCAAGAAGGTCGGCGTCCAGGCCGACACCACCGGCAAGAAGTACGCCGAGGACAACGCCAAGGCCAACGGCTACACCGTCATCACCTTCCCGGACCTGACCATCCAGGCCAACAACGTGAAGTCCGGCCGGGTCGATGCCGCGATCAACGACAACGGTGTGCTGTACGACTTCGTCAAGGCCAACCCGGACACCGCGGTGACGGCCGAGTTCGACACCGGCGAGCAGTACGGCTTCGCCACCGACAAGACCGACCCGAGCAGTGTGAAGCTACTGGCGAAGCTCGATGAGGTGCTGAAGAAGGCCAAGGACGACGGCACCTACAACGAGATCTTCAAGAAGTGGTTCGGGGTTGAGCCGAAGAAGTGAGTGCGACCACCACTGACGTAGAAGAGAAGCGGAAGGGGCTGAGCCCGCGCCAGCGGGCTCGGCGCTCCCGCCTGATCCAGTACGCGATCCTGCTGGCGCTGGTCGTCCTGGCCGCCCTCGCGGCGGACTGGGGTCAGATCGTCGACGTCTTCCTGCGGCCGGAGCTGGTCAAGTCCGCGTTCGAGGAAGGCCTGCTGAACGCGCTGGTCAAGACTGTGGTCTACACCGCGGGCGCCTTCGTGATCGGTCTCGTCGGCGGCACGATCCTGGCCCTGATGCGGTTGAGCTCGGTCGGTCCGTACCGCTGGCTGTCGACGGCGTACATCGAGTTCTTCCGGGGCCTGCCCGCGATCATCGTGTTCATCGCGTTCAGCCTGCTGCCGCTGGCGTTCGAGGGTCTGGTCATTCCGTTCGACCCGTACGGCACGGTCTGGCTGGCGCTCGGCATCGTCGCCGCGGCGTACATGGCCGAGGTCATTCGCGCGGGCATCCAGGCGGTGCCGAAGGGCCAGCTCGAGGCAGCCCGTTCGCTCGGGATGCCGCCGGCGCTGGCGACTCGCAAGATCGTGCTGCCGCAGGCGTTCCGGATCGTGCTGCCGCCGCTGGCCAACGACCTGATCCTGCTGGTGAAGGACTCCTCGCTGGTGTTCATCATCGGTACGTCGGCCACGGCGCTCGAGCTGACCGGTTTCGGCAAGGAACTGGCCAACACCGAGTCGAACCTGACGCCGCTGGTCACGGCCGGCTTCTGCTACCTGCTCATCACGCTGCCACTGGGACTCCTGGTCCGGCGGCTCGAGGCCAAGGCTGCGAGGGCCAACTGATGTCCCTGGTCGAGATCAAGGACCTGCACAAGTCCTTCGGGGACAACCACGTGCTGCGCGGTATCGACTTCACCGTCGAGCAGGGCGAAGTGGTCTGCGTGATCGGGCCGTCCGGCTCGGGCAAGTCCACCCTGCTGCGTTGTGTCAACCTGCTGGAGCAGCCGCAGCAGGGTCAGGTGTTCGTCCGCGGTGAGGACATCACCGACCCGGACTGCCATCTGGACGACGCCCGCAAGCACATCGGCATGGTCTTCCAGCAGTTCAACCTGTTCCCGCATCTGTCGGTGCTGCAGAACTGCACGGTCGCCCAGGTGACCGTGCTCAAGCGCAAACCGGCCGAAGCGAACAAGATCGCCCGCGCCAACTTGGAACGCGTCGGCCTGACCGAAAAGGTCACCGCCTACCCGGCCCAGCTGTCCGGTGGCCAGATGCAGCGCGTCGCGATAGCGCGGGCGCTGTCGATGGACCCGGCGCTGATGCTCTTCGACGAGCCCACCTCGGCGCTCGACCCAGAGCTCGTCGGCGACGTCCTGACCGTGATGCGCAAGCTCGCGCTCGACGGTATGACGATGCTGGTGGTCACGCACGAGATGGCCTTCGCGCGTGAGGTGGCCGACCGGGTCGTCTTCATGGACGGCGGCGTCATCGTGGAGCAGGGCACCCCCGAAGAGATCATCGGAAACCCCCAGCAGGACCGCACCAAAACGTTCCTGCGCCGGGTCCTGGACCCCACCCACGTCGAACCAACCTGATTTCCCGCCGTACGACGACGGGGCCCGCGCCTACCCGGCGCGGGCCCCTTTCTGTTCGTCGGGCCCTTGTGACCCGGCGTGTCGGCGTTCATCGGTCCCTTAGAGCGGCGGCATATCCGTATCGCGGGAGTCGAGCCCGGCGCGGGGTTTGCGCCAGTCGCCGCGGGTGAAGTCGGGTACCTCGACGGGTTTGCCGCCCGCGCGCAACGAGTCGACGCTGAGCGGCACGGGTGAGCACCACGTCGCCGAGTCGTACACGTCGATGTCCGGGACCAGGCCCGCCCGCATCTGCTGGACGATCCGCCACTGCAGCACGTAGTCCATACCGCCGTGGCCGCCGTTGTTCGCGGCGTCGTCCCCGATCTTCTTCCACAGCCAGTGGTCGTACTCCAAGCGGTACGGCGCGAAGGCCTTCCACACGTCGCCGGTGTGGTCCGGCTCAAGGTAGATCCGCTCTGGGTAGTCCTCCACGATGCCTCTACTGCCGACCAGACTGTTGATCCGGCTGTACGGCCTGGGAGAGCTCACGGCGTGCTCTGCGCGGATGACCCGGCCCCGCGCCGTACCGATCATGCAGGTAATCAGGTCGCCGTTGACGTACTCCTCTTTCCAAGTGGGATGTCCTGGCGGCATGAAGCGCTGCCGGTAGTCCGCGAGGCCTTGAGGCTCAGTGGCCGTTGCTGCCAGGGTGGCGAACCTGTCGCCGCGGTTGACGTCCATGGCAGCTGCGATCGGCGCAAGCCCGTGCATCGGGTAGAAGCTGGCAATGCTGCGCGTATGCCACAGTCGGCGCCACGAGTCGGTGTAGTAGGTCTCGCTGAACAGCAGCGCCCGTAGGTCGTGCATGTAGCCGCCGTGGCCGTTGGTGATCTCACCGAAGACGCCGTCGTGGGCCATCTTGAGGATCGCCAGCTCGTTACGGCCGTAGTTGCAGTTCTCCATCAGCCACAGGTGCTTGCGGGTCCGCTCGGACGTGTTGACGAGATCCCACAGCTCGGCCATTTCGGTTGCTATCGGCAACTCGATACCGACGTGCTTGCCGCCGAGCAACGCGGCTTTGCCTTGTGGGTAATGGAATTCCCAGGGTGTCGCGATGTAGACGAGGTCGACGTCGTCGCGCTGGCACAACTCGGCCGCCGAGTTCGCCGTACCGGAGTGGATCGCGGGTCGGGGCTTGCCGAGCTGGACCAGCCGGTCGGCGGCCTTGGTGGCCCGCTCGGGGCGGATGTCGCAGACCGCGGTGACCACGGCGCCGGGCACGGCCGCCCAGCCGGAGAGCATGCCCATACCGCGATTGCCCAGACCGATCACGCCGATCCGGACCCGGCGAAGCGCATCGAACGGTACGCCGATCATCGACCGCTGTCCGGGCTGTCGCGGCTCGACGACCGCTTGGCCCGCGGCCTGGGCGGGAACGCCGGTGACGGCCATCGCGCCGGCGGCGAGGCCGGCTCCGAGGATCGATCGGCGCGAACTGGTGGGACTCACGGTGGCTCCTGTCGTCGGGGCTCGGCGGCCCGGGCCTTCGCGGGGTCTTTCTGCGGAGTGGTTTGAGCCCGGGGCCGACGCAAGCGCTGCGTGATTATGCTCATAATCCGATCACACACGTCACTAACGTGCAACAGCTCACGGCGGGCCGCGTGGTGATGCGCTTAGCCGCGGAAGCGTGGAAGATGTACGCGGCGGGCGCCCAGACCCGAGGAGATGGCAAGGAGTGACGCAGTGAGCAGCAGCGGACAAGGTGCCGAGGTCAGGCTGACCATTCCCGCGGACGGCGCGTACGTCGCGGTGCCGCGATCGGTGGTCGGGAATCTGGCCGCACGCAACAATTTCACCGTCGACGCGATCGACGACCTGCGCATCGCCATCGACGAGGCGTGCTCGCTGTTGCTGCCGCAGTCCACCGACGGCGAGCTCGAGTGCGTCTTCACGATCGAGCCGCCGCTGATGACCGTGCGCACCTCCGCCGCCGTACCGAACGGGTGGAAGCCCGACACCGGCTCCTTCGGCTGGACCGTGCTGGCCGCCCTGGTGGACACCGTCGAGGCCGAGTCGATCAACGGCCGGCTGACGATCACCGTGACCGCCACCGCCCTCTCCCCGGAGAACGCGTGACCGACACAGCCGCCGCTGGCCCCGACGAGCCCCTCGACCTCCGCTCCCGCACCGCCGCCCTGTTCCGGGCGATGGCCGCGGCCGGCAAAGGCGAACCGGCGCACAACGCGGCCCGCGACGGCTTGGTCTCCCTGCACATGCCGTTGGTGGAACACCTCGCCCGCCGCTTCCGCAACCGCGGCGAGCCGTACGACGACCTCGTACAGGTGGCGACGATCGGCCTGATCAAAGCCGTCGACCGCTTCGACTCCGACCGTGGTGTGGAGTTCTCCACCTATGCGACGCCCACGATTCTCGGCGAGATCAAGAGGTACTTCCGCGACAAAGGCTGGGCCATCCGAGTCCCCCGGCGTCTACAGGAGCTACGGCTCTCCCTGACGTCTGCGACGGCCGACCTCACCCAGGAGCTCGGGCGAGCCCCCACAGTGGCAGAGCTGGCCGGACGACTCGAGCTGGCCGAGGACCTCGTAATCGAAGGCCTGGAGTCTGCGAACGCCTACAACACGCTGTCACTCGACGCCCCGGACCAGGGCGAGACGGACTCCAGCACGGTCCTGGACGCCCTCGGCGGCGAAGACGAGGCTCTCGAAAGTGTCGAGTACCGGGAGTCACTCAAACCGCTTCTGGCCCAACTCGAAACCCGCGAGAAGCGCATCCTGACGCTGCGCTTCTTCCGCGGCATGACCCAATCCCAGATCGCCGAAGAGATCGGCATCTCCCAGATGCACGTCTCCCGCCTCCTGGCCCGAACCCTCACCGAGCTCCGCACGGGCCTCCTCAAGGAGTAACCCGGATCAGCGACGAGTCGGGTCGTCCACGAGGGCGTCGAGGGAAGATCGCTGGAAGATCGAGACGAGTACGACCACACCGCTGACCCCGAGGACAACTGCGACCCAGCGCGTCGAGCCGCCCCAGAAGCTCCAGGCCACGCCGAGCTGGATCAACTGGGCGAAGACGGCCGGCCCGCGGCTCCAGGTCGCCGCACGCGACAGGCCTCGGGCCACCACGACGAGCCCCACGCCGTACAGGGTGAGGAAGACGGCGGTGGTGAGGCCGAGCACGAGGCGGCTGCTGTCGATGGTGAACGCCTCCAGCACCCCCATTACCGCCGCGAGTACACCCTCGGCGGCAACAACTATCGCTGCGGCCTTGAGTGGAGCGGGTACGTTTGCGAAGGTTGCGGATGGGGACTCGTCATCGATGGGTTCACTCGGCACGAGAGCAAGACTAGTGTTCCGGCGCAGAACACAAGATGTTCTGCGTAACTCCCAGCCGGTTCGATCGGTTACTAGCTGTGAACGGGACATCGCCAGAAACGATCAGCGTCCGCTATTCGGACGCGGATCGCCGCTGTACCCGCAATGGCGACGTTTCAAAACCTTGTGATCGATTTGATGATTGAAGGTCTTGTTTCGTTCTCCACAGCTTGGGACGATGTACCTGTTCGTGAAAACGTTCACAACTGCCCGCACTACCCCGTGCGGGAGCAGGCACGCTGACGTCATTGACCAGACGCAGCGTTAGACAACCACTGAGAGAGATGGGATCCGCCATGGATTGGCGTCACCGGGCCGTTTGCCTCGATGAGGACCCGGAACTGTTCTTCCCCATCGGCAACACCGGGCCCGCGATCATGCAGATCGAGGAGGCCAAGCAGGTGTGCCGCCGTTGCGACGTGCGCGAACAGTGCCTTGCCTGGGCACTGGAAGCCGGCCAGGACCACGGTGTCTGGGGCGGGCTGAGTGAGGACGAGCGTCGGGCCCTGAAGCGCCGCAATGCGCGCGCACGGATCCGCACCGCCTGACTCGAAGACGACTTACGGGCCCCGCGGAAGTCGCGCGGGGCCTTTGTCGTTCCCAGGCCGAACTTCCTTGACCTACAAGGGGTTCACGCCGTTATTCGTTGACCGGCCGTCATTCCTTCACCGGGATGTCGACCACGACGGTGGTGCCGGAGCCGTCGACCCGCGGGCCGAATTCCAGCATCCCGTCGAGTTCACCGATCACCAGGGTGCGCACGATGGACAGGCCGAGATTGCCAGAGGTCTCCGAGTCGAACCCTGGCGGTAGACCGGTGCCGTTGTCCGTGACGCTCACCCGCAAGCGGCCAAGGGACCGTTCGGCCGCCAGTTCGACGACTCCGGCCTGGGTGCCGAGACCGTGTTCGACCGAGTTCTGCATCAGTTCGGTCAGCACCATGGCCAGCGGTGTCGCGATCTCCGAAGCCAGTACGCCGAAACTGCCGGTCCGCCTGGTGGACACCTCGGTGGCCACCGTGGACACCTCGGCGACCATCGCGGCGACCCGATCGGCCACCTCGTCGAAGTCGACATGTTCGTCGAAGGACTGCGAGAGCGTCTCGTGCACGATCGCGATCGACCCCACCCGCCGGACGGCCTCCGCCAGGGCGGCCTGCGCCTCCGGCACCTTGATCCGCCGGCCTTGCATCCGCAGTAGCGCGGCAACCGTCTGCAGGTTGTTCTTGACGCGATGGTGAATCTCCCGGATGGTGGCCTCCTTGGTCACCAACTCCCGCTCCCGGCTCCGCAGCTCCGTGACGTCACGGAGCAGGATCAGCGCGCCCACGTGATCGCCGTCCGCCCGCAGCGGGATCGCCCGCAGGAACAGGGTGACCTCGCTGTTCTCCACCTCGATCTCGCGCGCCGCCCGGCCGGACAGCACGGTCGCGAGTACGTCGTCGACGGGCTGCCGGCCCTCGATCAGGTCACCGGTGACCTCGGCGAGGCGGCCGCCGACGAGATCGGTGACCAACCCCATTCTTCGATAGGCGGACAACGCGTTCGGGCTCGCGAACGTCACCATTCCGTGCCGATCGACGCGGATGCACCCGTCCCCCACTCGTGGCGAGGTCGACAGCAACCGCTCCCCGCCGTACGGGAAGATGCCGTCGCTGATCATCCGCGCCAAGTCCGTCGCGCTCTGCAGGTACGCCAGCTCGAGCCGGCTCGGCGTCCGGACCCCGAGCAGGTTGGTGTTGCGCGCGATCACCGCGATCACCTCGGTGCCACGCCGGACCGGGATGGTCTCGACCCGCACGGGTACGTCGTCGCGCCATTCCGGATCGCCCTCGCGGCAGATCCGGCCCAGGTCGTACGCCTGGTCGAGCAGCGGGCGGCGGTCGCGGGGAATGAAGCTCCCGACGATGTCATCGAGGTACGCCGTGGGCCCGGTCGTCGGCCGCATCTGCGCGCCCGCCCAGAAGCCGAGGCCGTCGGTATCCGGCAGCCAGAGCACCAGATCCGCGAACGAGAGATCAGCCAGCATCTGCCAATCGGAGATCAGCAGTTGCAGCCGATCCAGGTCGGCCTGGTCCAGCGTGGTGTGGTGACGCACCACGTCGCTCAAAGACGGCACGGGGCTGAGCCTAGTTGACCTTGACCGGGGTTCATTGCCAGGTGTATCCGCAGAGCTGATGGGAATTTAACCGTCCGGGTGTTGCCGCGGGGGAACTAAGTGAAAGGATGCGTTGGTGGAGTCGATGTACTGGCAGGACGTGATGGCCGCGGATTACGCGGTACCGAACGACCGAGCGCTGCCCGACCTCACCGAGGAGCTCGTTCGCGGCCTGGCCAGTACCAATCCCCAGATCCGGGATTCGCTGGCCTACCCGACGCTCGCCACCTGGCTGGAGCGCGGGGTGTACGACGACCTGCTGCCCGGTTTCGGCGATGGGCTGTGCGCGGGTCTGGCCTATGGGCTCGGTGAGGATGGCACGGACACGGTGTTTCGCCGGTCCTTTACCGCGCTGACGCTGGCCGAGGTGATCCACCGCGACAACGCCGAGTTCCTCGTTCACGACGAGGTGGTGATGCGCTGGGGCGATCGGCTAGCCACCTGGCTGCTGCGCGAGCGGGACCTGCGCGGTTACGTGCCGGACTGCGGCTGGGCGCACGTCGTCGCACATGGTGCGGACGCGATCGGCGCGCTGGCCCGATCGCGGCATTGTGACGCGGGCGTGCTGCGCGCGCTGCTCGACGTGCTGGCCGATCGCGTGGTGAAGGAAACGCACTACCGCTGGGTCCACGAGGAGCACGATCGGGTCGCGCACGCGGTGATGACGATCCTGCACCGCAACATGCTGACCAGCGACGAGCTCGAGCGCTGGCTCAAACCCGTCGCCGCGCTGGCCGCCCAGCAACCGGTGATGCACGAGACCTTGCCCGAGTGGCCGACGCCTTCGGTGTTCAACGCGCGCGGCGTGCTGCACGCGTTGCTGAGTCAGCTCGCCATCGGCGTCAAGGGTTTCCCGATCCCCGGCGACGACGAGCTGTTCGGCCGGCCGATCGAGGCCCGCGCCGATCTGCTGCTGATGGTCACCGAGGCGGTCCGCGCCTCCCAGCCGTACATCTACCGCCCTGCCGCCAACACCTCACACAGCTAGTTCGGCGACCACCGCGCGGTGGTCGCTGCCCTCCAGGTCGTACGCCGTGAAGTCGAGCGGCGTCACGCCTTCGGTGATGACGACGTGGTCGATCTGCGTCCGCACGAACGCCGGCCGGTCGGCAGGCCAGGTCCCGACCAGGCCCTTGCCAACGCTCGGCGCGACGCTTCGGCAACGATCGCCGAGCGCCTTGCGGAACGGCCGGTGGTCGATCGACGCGTTGAAGTCGCCCACGATGACGGCCTTGCCCTCGGCGCACCATGGCCCGATCGCCTTCAGGTCGTCGCGCCATCGCCCGGACGCCGCGGGAATCGGCGGAAACGAGTGGTACGCGATCAGCCGCAAGTCCCCCAACGCGCCACCCGACACCGCGACGTGGCCGAAACTGGTCGGATCGCCTGCCGGTTCGAACCGGACGTCGCCGAGCTTTTCGGCTACCAGCACGCTCGTCGCGCTGACCGGCGACTCGTCGGTCTGGATGGTGTAGCCGCGATACCCCGGCACCTTGGCCTCGATCGCCTTGCGCAGGTCTTCCCTTGCCTCCGGCAATGACACGAACGCCGGTCGTTGCGCCCGGATCAAGGTGGCGATCGTTTCCGGGCTCGCGCCGCCGCCGAGGACGTTCGCGCCCATCACGGTCATGGTCGTACTGCCCGGTGGTGCCGGGTCTGCGTTCGTCAACAGCCTCGGCGCCGTGTTCAGGGCAGCGATGGTCGCTAACGCCAGCCCCAGCACGGCGTACAGCCTGAGGCTCTTGCGGTTGAAGGCGAGTACGGAGACTGCTGCGACTAGGAGAATCCCCTGCGGGCGGAAGGCGCTCAACTGGGCGAAAGGCGTGTAGCCGCCTAGTACGCCAGGGGACAGCGGTATGCCGACTAGTAGGACGAACACCGTCCCCTTCATCACTGCGGCTCGCACAGCTCCCCTACTTGTGGCTTATGGCAAGAACTTTAAACGGGTCTAGTGCACTCCCAGGGACCGGTTGTAGCGTGCAGCGTTGCGCTAGCCCCCCTGAGCGCGTCCCCTGAGGAGGTATTCGTGTCGAAACTGGCTGAGGTCAGACCTGGACACTGGATCGCCGGAGTACTTCTGGCGGTCACTGTCATCGTGCCACTCCTGGTCCCCACGTACGCCAAGGAGGAGCCCAGTCTGTGGGGCTTCCCCTTCTTCTACTGGTACCAGCTGATGTGGGTGTTCCTTGCCGCCATAACGGTGAGTATCGCCTTCAAGCTGGTGATCCGGGAGGAGCGCATACGGCGCGCGGCACAAGGGCTGAGTGACCCCGACAAGAAGGAGGGGCCGGCGGCATGAACGACGTCAACTACGTCCAGCTGTCCATCGTCGTGGTGATCTTCGTCGGGGTCACCGTGATGGGCTTCATGGCCGCCAAATGGCGCAACACCGGCAAACTCGAGTCCTTGGACGAGTGGGGTCTGGGCGGCCGGGGCTTCGGCACCTTCATCACCTGGTTCCTGCTCGGCGGCGACCTCTACACGGCGTACACGTTCATCGCGGTCCCGGCCGCGCTGTACGCGACGGGCGCGATCAGTGGCTTCTTCGCGGTGCCCTACACGATCGTGACGTACCCGATCGTCTTCGTCTTCATGGCGAGGCTCTGGTCGGTATCGCACCGCAACGGCTACGTGACACCTGCGGACTTCGTGGCCGGCCGGTACGGCAGCAAGCCGCTGTCGCTGGCCATCGCGGTCACGGGCATCCTCGCCACCATGCCGTACATCGCGCTCCAGCTGGTCGGTATGCAGGCCATCTTCGAGGTGATGGGCCTCGGCGGTAACAACGTGTGGGCCAAGGACATCCCGCTCCTGATCGCGTTCGCGGTCCTAGCGGCGTACACGTACTCCTCCGGTCTGCGGGCGCCTGCGATGATCGCGTTCGTCAAGGATGGCCTGATCTACCTGGTCATCGCCGTCGCGATCCTCTACCTGCCGGGCCTGCTCGGCGGCTGGGACGACATCTTCGGCGCCGCCAAGGAGAAGCTGAACTCGACGAACCCGACCACTGGTAAGCCGGTCGGCGCGTTCATCCCGGGCGAGGCCGGGTACGGCGCGTACTGGACGTTGGCGCTGGGCTCGGCGCTGGCGCTGTTCATGTACCCGCATTCCATTACGGCAGTGCTTTCGACCAAGAACCGCAACGTCGTACGACGTAACGCCACCATCCTGCCGGCGTACTCCCTGATGCTCGGGCTGCTCGCTTTGCTCGGGTTCATGGCGATCGCGGCGAAGGTGAACGTGATCGGTCTGGACGGCGTGGCCAACCCGCAGCTCGCCATCCCGCGACTGTTCGACCAGTTGTTCCCGAGCTGGTTCGCGGGTGTGGCCTTCGCGGCGATCGCGGTCGGCGCGCTGGTGCCGGCGGCGATCATGTCGATCGCGGCGGCGAACCTGTTCACGCGCAATATCTACAAGGAGTACTTCAAGAAGGACGCGTCGCCGGCTCAAGAGGCCAAGGTGTCCAAGCTTGCCTCGCTGCTGGTGAAGTTCGGCGCATTGATCTTCGTTCTCGGCATGGACAAGACGATCTCGCTGAACCTGCAATTGCTCGGCGGCATCTGGATCCTGCAGACCTTCCCGGCGATCGTGGGCGGGCTGTACTCGCGCTGGTTCCACAAGTGGGCGCTGCTCGCGGGGTGGGCGGTCGCGATGACGTACGGCACGATCACGGCGTACAACGTGGTCAATCCGACGAGTGGCAAGCACTTCGGTGGTTCGCTGACGACGGTTCCGTTTACGGAGCGGACCGCTTACATCGGGCTGATCGCGTTCGTGATCAACCTGATCGTGGTGGTTGTGCTGACGCTGGCTCTGCGCGCGTTGGGTGTTGCCAATGGCCACGACTCGACTCATCCGTCGGACTACCGCGCGGATGCGGGCGATCCGGGTGTGAAGGACCTGCCGGAGATCCTCGACGAGGGAACAACAGCTAAGGCTTAGCCGCTGATTATGGCGGCGCCGTCGTTTTGCGGCGGCGCCGTCATTTGAGGCGGCGGAGGAAGCGGGTGGCATCGACGACCACCCGCGTAATGGTGCCGGAGGCAACGATCCGATCGTCACCATGCGACGCCACCACGTCGAAGCGCACCAACTTGCCGTCGACGTACTGCACCGTCGCGGTCACGGTGATCAGCTCCCCGACCGGACTCGGCGCCAGATGCTGCAGCTCGAACCGGCTGCCGACGCTGGTGGCGCCGTCGGTCAGCTCCTTGGCGATGGCGTCACAGCACGCCTCCTCCGCCCAGGACAGCAATCGCGGCGTCGCGAGCACCGGCAGATCGCCGCTACCACCCGCCTCAGCGGTATCAGACTCCGTGACCGGAGCGGTGACACTGGCCTGCATTCCGACACGCACGGGAGCCATGTCATCCATCAAACCACTCCGATCGGCAAGAATCGGCAACTGTGCTACTGGTTCTGCTGGTGATCCTCCTGGCCATCCCCCTGGCCCTACTGACCGGCGGCCGCCTCCAGAACCTCGCCCTCCACCCCCTGACCGCCCTCCCCTGGCTAGGCCTAGCCGCCTTTTTCCAGCTCTTCGGCGCTCTCGCGGCGGGCACTTTCTATGCGGCGGGCCTAATCGCCTCAGCAATCTGCATCGCGATCTTCCTCCGCCGAAACCTCAACCGCCCAGGCGTCCCCCTCCTGGCCCTCGGCTTCTTCTCCAACGCCCTCGTCGTCGCCCTCAACGGCGCAATGCCAGTCGCCCCCTCGGCCCTGACCGCCGCCGGCCTCTCCCCCACCGTCGCCCCCGGCCCCCGCCACGAACTCGAAACCCCCGCCACCCTGCTCCCCTGGCTAGGCGACACCCTCCCCCTAGCCCTCCCCACCACCGGCCAAGCCATCAGCCTCGGCGACCTCCTAACCGCCTCCGGCGCCGCCCTCCTCCTCCACACCGCCCTCCAGCCCACCCCCGAACCGGAGCTGCCTGGTAGTGAGATGGCGAGTTGATCAGAAGCAAAAGCCCCGGTTGACCACTCGTCGCAACGACTCGAAGACGACCGGGTCATATTCCGCGCCGATACCCAGGCCGATGCTCTCCAGTGCTTTAGCGGGAGCCTGACCGGAGCCTTCACCGACCAGTTGTTCGTAGGCCAGGGCAACGTTGACAATTCCGCTCTCCAGCGGGATCGCGGCGTTACTAGCGCGGCCATGACGATACGGATCGCTCGAATGCCTGACGATCTCCGCGACATGGTCGAGTACGCCAGACCGCTCGATGACCTCCGCCCCGATCTCAGCAGCCCGCTGGCGATCCTCCCGGCCACGAAGCAACGACGCTCCACCCGGGCTCGGATCAGCGAGAGCCAACTGTCCGACACCGGCGAGCAATGCGGCGTACTCAAGCGCCTCCATGCGCGATGGAGTGAGCCCGAGATCGTGCCCCATCGCCACGGCTAGCGTCGCCGTTCTGCTGCTCTGCCCTGGGCTGCTGAAGCCCGCGATCTCCGTACTCCTCGCCATCGAGCGAACCGTGGTCCGATAGGTCCGCTGAGCCGACGCATAACGTCTGAACGCGAACTGAGTCATCAATAGCGGCACGACCACCAGCGGCGGAGCCCAAAGCCCGATCAACGAGGTGGCTGCGGCTAGCAGAATGCTACTGATGCCCATCGCCATACCGATGCGGCCCATCACCACAAGTTCGTCGCGAAGAGCCGCCGGGAACGGCCGGTCGTATCGCTCGGTGTCCTGTCCGGCACCAATGACCGCGTCCAGCACCCCTGCGCTGAGGACCGCGAGCAGCATGCCGCCGGTCAGCGGGACTGCATGAGTCCAGGAACCGTTCCAGTAAAGCCGGTCCGGCGTGACGAGCATGAAGATGCCGGCAGCGCAGGCAACGGAAAGAACGCGGCGTGAAGAGATCACCATGTCCCACCAGAGCCCCGCCACCAACCGCGGGAGAATTCCGATGATCGTGGCAACGCCTGTGATGGCGATGACTTGGGCCAAGTCCGGCGGTTCGGACACCGCGGGACCGCGCAGCATCGCATAGCCGAGCGCTGCACTGGTGGCGATAGGAGCGCGGTTGCGGCTCCGATCGACCCTGAACTGGACCATCTCGCCGACAGCGATCAGGAGACCGAAAGCCAAGGCGAAAGACCAGCCGGTCACACCCTGCCGAAGGGTTACCAGCAGAGCCGCAGCACCAACGGCAGCGCCTGCCAGAACAATGACAACACCGCTGCCGGCCTGGCCGGGCCGGTCCTTCGCATTGAGGATCATGTCGGCCCTGCTGCTGAGCCGGTGGCACCGCCGCCACTTCCCAGGCTGAGGTCATCATGGTCAACGGTGGCCTCCACCGCCGCATCGGGCACCGGCTGGTCCGCAGTACTCGGATGCCAGCCCTCGGCCTTGATCACCGACACGAACGAATCGACCAGTTCAGGGTCGAAATGGGTGAACCGGTCGTGCACCAAGATGTCAAGAGTCTCGTCGACCGATCGCGCGGGTCGGTAGGAACGAGTCGACGTCAGGCTATCGAAAGCGTCCACAATTCCGATCATCCTGGCGAAGTACGGAATATTCGGACCACTTAGGCCAGCCGGGTACCCGGTTCCGTCGTACTTCTCGTGGTGGTGCAGGACGGCCGATTTGACCTCCTCGAGGAACGGGATGTCCCCGATCAGTTCGACACCACGCGCCGGATGGAGGCGAATCGCATCCATCTCCGAATCGTCGAGTTTCCCCGGTTTCTGGATGACCCGAGTCGGAACGCCCACTTTGCCGACGTCATGAAGGAGGCCCGCATGTTCCAGAGCGTGCTGGCGATGGGCGCTGAGCTTGAGGTGGCGGCCGAGCAGGCCGACGCCATGGCTGACGCGCTCCGAATGGCCGCGGGTATAGAGGTCCTTGGTCTCGATGACCTGGATAAAGGCGCGCATCGTGGCGGCCTGAGCTTTCCGCTCGGCTTCGTCCTGGGTGTACGCCCACCGGGCCACCAGGAGCGGCACGATGGCAAGCACACCAGCGAGGATCCCCAGCCCGCCCATCCAGACAACCGCCATCAACAGGCCGAGGTAGCGATAGCCGAGGTTCGGAAGCACTGTCGGCAGTACGCCCTTGAGGAGTTCGACAGCGACCTGCGGGCCGCGCTCCAGCGTCATGACAATGCAGACAAGCAGTACGTTCACAATCTGGTGGACGATGCCACCAACCGTCACCGCGAGGACGGTTCTCAACAGGTCGTCAAGGGCCGCGTTTCCTACCGGCCCTCCGACGAGTACATAGGCCAGGCCACCGGCACCGGCTGACAGAGTGCGCTGAGACGCGTTAAACATCCGCTTGACCGGTGGGACTCCACGCGCCTGAAACAGCGCGCCGATTGCGGCGACCACCACCGCGGCCGCGGGTCCAGCCACGACGAAGACGGATACCAAAACCAAGGATGCGACGCTGGCCCCGCTCGCGGGGCCATGTGGAAAGCGCAGTCTGGTCGCCGCGATGACGACGACGCACAACTGCACGAGAGTCCAGTAGTCCGTAAGGTGAGGCACCGATACCAACAAAGCGCTGATAGCGGCGAGACTCGAGGCAGCCACTGCGATGTGCAGGGCCGTGCGATGGTTCGCCTCGGTCATCTCACGCCTTCAAGCCTGAATCACCAATCGATCTCGGTCTTGAACATGGTAGGTCACCTCCGATCAGCGGCGTAGTCTTGAACCCACCGGAGTGGGCACAGGGGGGCAGACAGCGCTTCGCTGACTCTCTTACGAATTTTGCTCAGCAGGGGGGCGCCGAAACACTGTAAGGCAGCCAGTGACTCGCCGCACTGTGCTCAAGACAGCGTTGTGGTATGAGAGACTGTCACTCTTTGCAGTTGTAATGAGGAGGCTTTGGAATGGGAAAGACCGGCCGCAAGCGCCGTGCACGTAAGAAGAAGGGCGCGAACCACGGCAAGCGCCCCAACGCCTGACTCAGGCGGCTACGCAGAGCGAAGACCCCGGCCTTGACCGGGGTCTTTGCAATTGGGTCACAGCTCACTGCAAGACCACTCTGGAGACAGGTCTTGTCAGCAGAGCGTCTCCATTCAGATACACAGCGCAATAATCCCATCGTGAAACCGTTAACCTAGTTCGGGTACCCGAATTCCCGCGTCACACGCTTGACAATGGCGATCAAGCGACTGTTTGACTCGTTTGATCAAATACATCATTTCAAGCATCGTTAACGCACCGTGTCGCCGTTTCGCCGGTAATAACTCGCCGCGATCAATTCGCTCCAGTGCGCGACGACAATCCGCTCAAATCTTTACCTGTTTCTACCCCACAGAGCCGTGTCGGCGTGCCGAACCTCCCACCGTTCGACCTTGCGCTTCGCCCTGAGATCGGTATCAGGCCGCGCTATCGTGCTTGAACGTGGTTCATGCGCCCAGCGGATTGCCGAGGGGGGATCGGTCCGATGCCATCGCAGAGCACGTTCGGCGATCTCCTTAGAAGGATGCGCACGGCGGCGGGCCTGACGCAAGAGCAGCTCGGCGTGCTGGCCACGCTCAGCACGCAAACCGTAAGCACGCTGGAGCGCGGCACGAGGAGCCGACCTCGTCGCGAAACCGTTCTCTTGGTGGCGACCGCTCTTGGCCTGTCGGATGCCGATACCCACCGACTGCTCGTCGCCTCCCGCGATACGGCCGACCCGGCCGCGGCTTACCCGGACGCGGCTTATCCGGACGCGGCTTACCCGGACGCCCTGCCGCTGGATGTCAGGCCGAGACCTCGAACGTTGCCGCCCTCTGCGGGGGACTTCACCGGCCGAGAGGCTGAGGTCGCCGAGGTGCTAGGGCGCCTTCGACCCACGGTCGAACCGGACGCGGCGGCGATCGGGCTGGTCGCGATCAGTGGCATGGGAGGCGTGGGTAAGACCAGCCTCGCGTTGCACGCAGCCCACCAGGCCAGCCCTGCGTTCACCGACGGACAGCTGTACGTCGACCTGGGTGGCTACGGTCCGACCGAGCCACGGACCGGGATCGAGTCGATCTCGACCCTGCTCGTCGCGATGGGAATGCCTGCCGCCGAGGTCCCAGCAGACCTTGCCTCCGCAGTCGGCCGCTATCGCTCCTTCCTCGCCGGCAAACGAGTGCTGCTGTTACTGGACAACGCACTGGATGCCCGCCAGGTCGAGCCTCTACTTCCGACGTCGCCCGGTTCGGCGGCGATCATCACCAGCCGCCGGTCGATCGTCACCGCCGGCGCCAAGGAGATCCGGCTCAGTGCCTTCAGCGAGCAGGAGGCGTTGGCCGCGCTCGCGCGCACGTCCGGCCGACGATTCGGTGACGAGTTCGAAGCCGCGCGGGAGATCGTACGACTTTGCGGCTACCTGCCATTGGCGCTTCGAATCATCGGCGCCCGGCTTGCCGCAAGGCCATCGTGGCCGCTTGCCGCGATGAGCGAACGCCTAGCCGATCAACGTCGCCAGCTGGACGAACTCGATCACCTTGACCTCGGCGTACGGCGCTCCCTGGCGCTATCGATCGAGCAACTCTCGAACAGCGACGACCAGTGGGACCTACAAGCAGTGAACGCCATTTTGGTTTTGCCGTCAGCGCCTGGCCCGGACTTCAGCACGAAGGTTGCCGCCGCCCTGCTCGACCAAGACCTCGCGCCGACCGAGCGCCTGCTCGAACGCCTTGTCGACAACGCTTTGCTAGAGACACATCTCCCCGGCCGCTACCGATTCCACGACCTCCTCCGCACCTACCTCAGCGAACTGACGCCGGGGAGGGCGAATGGAAACTTGGCGCCGGTGCTTCGCCTCTATGCCCGCTCCGCTTGGCAAGCCTCAGATCGCACTGGGAGCGTGGACGAACGCCTGCACTGGTACGACGTCGACGCACTTGGACCTGTGGTGCCATTAGACGATCAAGCAACGATCGCCGCAGCGGACTGGCTCAAAGCGGAACGGCGCAACGTAACGGAGGCGGCTGCTCTGGCGACTCCGGAACACGACGCACTGCTTGCCCAACTCGCCATCGCGATGTTGCCCATGTACGTCGATCTTGCCTTGCACAACGATCTTGCCTACGTGAACCGCCTCGCTCGGGAAGCAGCCACTCGAATCGGCGACGGATCGGCGCTCGGCATACTCCAGCACGATGCCGGCGCCGTCCTGTTCGAAACCAGCCATGCGCACGAAGGCCTCGAACATCTCGAAAACGCGCTCACTCTCTTTCGTGACGCCGACGACGAGACGGGCCAGGCGATGGTGCTGCGCAATCTCACCCATTGCTATGCCATCGTCGGCCAGCTCGACTCGAGCATCGCCGCAGGCCAACGCGGCCTGGCGCTCTTGCAGACGATGGCCTTCCCCCAACGAGCCAGCCAGCAGTATCTGTACTTGGGGATGGCTCACGGGCAACGCGGCGAAACCCAACAGGAGCTCGCGTACTTCGAGCGGGCAATCACACTGGCCCAAGAGGAACCAGCCGAATTCCGCCGACGCCACAACGTCTACAAGCACACAGCGATAGCTCACCGACGTGCCGGCCGACTGGACGAGAGCGCGCGCCTCCTGCGAAGGAGTGTCGAGGCCGCGGAGCAGGCAGGGCAGCTCACGAACAAGGCCATCGGTCTCGTCGAGCTCGCCCGCACCCAATTGGCGCAGGAGCGCTTCGCCGAGGCCTTCGAGTGCACCCAGCTGGCGATCGAGCAAGCACGCGCCATCGGCATCGGGTCGCTGGAGGCCCGTGGATTCCAAATGGCCGGCCAGGTACTCCACATCCAGAACGACACGGCCGGCGCCCACGACCAATGGCGGACAGCTCGCGCCCTTTACGAGCGGCTAGGCATGACCAAAGCCGTCGACGAACTGGACCACCTCCTGAACGAGCCCCAGCCTCCAGACG
The DNA here is from genome assembly GCF_036226525.1 of Kribbella sp. NBC_01245. NCBI lineage: Bacteria > Bacillati > Actinomycetota > Actinomycetes > Propionibacteriales > Kribbellaceae > Kribbella > Kribbella sp. NBC_01245. Next base: position 8,201,021 of record NZ_CP108487.1, on the reverse strand, counting down.
TCGACCGCCACTTCTTCTGGTACGACGGCCAACCACAACGCCGTACCTGAGGAGGCGGCGCGACCTGATCGCAGGTGGATTGGGCAGGGGTTTGGGGTGGACAGGGCCGGGGGTTGTCGGTGGGGTCGTTCATAATGACGGTTGGGCGGGTGGGGTTTGGGTCCGTTCGCTGAGCGCGGGAGGTGTCGTGGCGGTCCGGGTGGTATTCGGATGGCGGTTGGCTGCCTGCTGGTGCGAGGCTTGCTGCCCGGGGTCCGGCCTGTGGGTTGATCGTCAGGTTGGCTTTCTGACGGTCACGGCGGAGGGGGGACGGGTTGGCGGGTGAAGTGGTGGGGTTTGCGGGGTTGTTGCGGGAATTTCGGACCAGGGCCGGGTTGACGCAGGCTGGGCTGGCGGAGCTGGCGACGCTGAGTCCGCAGGCGGTGAGCACGCTTGAGCGCGGGAAGCGGACGTCGCCGCGGCGGGAGACGGTGTTGTTGCTGGCCGAGGCGCTGAGGTTGTCCGATTACGACCGTGCGCGGCTGCTTTATGCGTCCAGGCCGGATGCCGAGCCGCCGCCCGAGCTGAGTGCGATGACCGGCGGGACGGCGGGCGCGGGCGGACGAGCTGGCGCGGGCCGACGGGCTGGCGCCAGCGGGACGGCGAGCACTGGCGGATGGGCTGGCGCGGGCGGCAGGGCTGGTGCGGGCGGACGGGCTGGCGCGGGCGGAGGGGCTGGCGCGGCTGGGACGGCTGAGGCGGCTAGGACCGGGGCTGGGAGGACTGAGGCTGGGAGGACTGGAGCCGGCAGGGCTGGGACTGGGGCGGGCGAGCGTAGTGACGTACCGAGGATGTTGCCGCCCACCGTCGGGGACTTCACCGGGCGCGAGCGGCAGATCGCGGAGTTGACCGCGGCCCTCGGGAGTACGACGAGCGTCGGGGTCGCGGCAGTCGTCGGCATGGGCGGTGTCGGCAAGACCGCGCTCGCCGTGCACGTCGCGCATCAGCTGGCCGAGGAGTTCCCGGACGGCCAGTTGTACGTCGACCTGCGCGGGTTCGGCCCGGATGACCCGATGCCGGCAGGCCAGGCCCTGTCGATGTTGCTCGCCGCCCTCGCCGTACCGGCCAACGAGATCCCGGCCGATCCCGTGCACGCGGCCGGCCGGTATCGGTCGCTGCTCGCGGGCAAGCGCGTCCTCGTCGTACTGGATAACGCCTCCGACGCGCAGCAGGCGATCGAGCTGCTCCCCGGGACGGCCGGGTCGGCGGTGATCGTGACCAGCAGGCGTTCGCTCACCACGCTGCCCGGCGTCCAGCAGATCCAGCTCGACACGTTCACCGACGACGAGGCGATCGGCTTGCTCGCGAGTGTGGCCGGCGATTCCCGGATCGAGGCCGAGCCGGCCGCCGTACGCGAGTTGATCGGCCGGTGCGGGCATCTCCCGCTGGCCATCCGGATCGTTGGCGCGCGCCTCGCGGCTCGACCGCCTTGGCCCGTCTCCCTGGTCAATACCCGGCTCGGCGACAAGCACCGCCAGCTGGACGAGTTGGAGCACCACGACCTCGGCGTGCGGAGTTCGCTCGGGCTTTCCCTGGAGCAGCTCGCGCAGAGCGAGGACGCGCGCGATCGGCAGGCGGTCGAGGCGCTGGTGGTGCTGACGTTCTGCCCGGGGCCGGATATCGGTATTCCGGCGGCCGCGGCGTTGATGGAGGTCGACACGGATACCGCCGAGCGGTTGATGGAGCGCCTTGTCGACAATGGCCTGCTCGAGACGCGATTGCCCGGGCGCTACCGCTTCCACGACCTGGTCACCATCTACGCCCAGGAGTATGGCGCCGCCAACCTGCCGCCGTCCGCGCGGCCCATCGCGATCGAGCGCCTGCTCAGGCTGTACGCCGGGATTGCGTGGCGCCTCGCCGACCTCCAGTACGGGCTGGACGAGCGGCAAACCTGGTACGACGCCGACCTGGTCGGGCCGTTGCCGGTGATCGACGACGAGGTCACGACCAGCGCGTGGTTCTACTCCGAGCGGCGGCATATCCGCGCCTTGGTCCAGCAGGCCCTCGGCATGAGCGAGCAGATCGACCGGCTGACCGTGCAGCTCACCACGGCCATGTTCCCCGTCTACCAGAACGCCAGCATGATGGGCGATTACCTCGAGCTGGCAATGCTGATTCGCGATCGCGCCGAGCCGTCCATGCGCGGTATCGCCAGTTACGACCTGGCCGCCGCCCTGGGCCACCTCGGCCGCTGGAACGAAGCCATCGACGGGATGCGCAAGGCCCTCGAGCTGTTCGTCGCGGCCGACGACCGGCATGGTCAGGCCGCCGCGTTGTGCAACCTGAGTTATCTCTTCGGCCTGCTCGGGCGTGCGGACGAGGGCGTCAAGGCCGGGCATCAGGCGCTGGATATCGCGAGTGTCCTCAACAGCCATTCGCGCGAGGTGCAGTGCTACCTCTCCCTCGGCATTCTGTACGGCCAGCAGGGCAATGCCGAGTGCGAGCTCGACTACTACGACCGGGCGCTCACCCTGCTCAAGGACGCCGATCGGCCGTTACGACTGGCCCGCGCGCTGAACAACATCGGTATCGCGCATCGCAGGGCCCACCGGCTCACGCGGAGCGCGGACGTGCTGCAGGAGAGCATCACGGTGTGCCGGCGCAACAACCTGACCACGTTCGAGATCATCGCCACCGTCGAGCTGGCCAAGACCCAACTCGAACAGCACGAGCTCGCCGACGCGCTCACCCACGGCCGGACCAGCGCGGAGCGGGCCAGGATCCTGCACGACCAGACCCTCGAAGCCCGGGCGCTGCAGGTGGTCGGCTCGGTGCTGGACGCACGCGGTCAGCACGATGAAGCGCTGGCAGAGTGGTCCGCCGCTCGCCGCCTGTATGCCGAGCTCGGAGCGAAGGCGGCGGTGGACGATCTCGAGCTCCTCATAAGCCCCAACTGAGTCTCAAACCGTGCTGGCCAAACCGGCACGTCCGCCTCCATACTGTGGGCCGATCCGGAGTATGGGGGCGATCCGGACCGCGGGCCGATCTGGCCCCCAATGGCCGCTCCGGCCTGGTATCCCGTCGTCCCCGAAGAGAGTCGCCGTGAAGTCGTACGTCGTCAGTGTGTCCGCCCTGCTCGTGGTCGCCGGTCTGGCTGGTTGTGGGGGTTCCGACCCAGCCGCGAGCAACAGCCCGAGCACGAGTACGACGGTCCCGGCCGACCCCGGCGGAACGGCAACTACTCCCCCGGGCCAGACCCCGACAACACCGACGCCCGGGCCGACCGACGCGACCGCCACGGCCACCCCCGGCGCGACGACGTCGATGAAGCTGCCGCCGCCCGTGAAGGGCCCGTTGACGCGGGACAACTTCGGCCCTCAGGTCGTACGCGCGCTCAAGGCCAAGGGCACGGTCGCCGTCACCGCGGTGACCACCGACGAGGACGGCCCGGCCTCGATCACGGCCAACCTGCGCTTCAAGGCGACCACGACGGACATGTCGGTGCGGGCCGACGACATCCACTTCGTCCGGATCGACGGCGTCTTCTACATCAAGGACAAGAGCCTCACGGGCAACGAGGCCAAGCCCTGGGTCAAGGTGACCAAGACGCCGAGCGCGCAGGTGACCATGTCGGCCGCGTTGGCCGAGATCATCGCGAGCCAGTCGTTGCCGCACCTCCTCGCGAACGGTGCGCCGTACGCCACCTTCACCCGCGGAGCCAAGGAGAGCATCGAGGACGACGTCGCCACGAAATACCGCCTGGTGATCGATCTGCGCAAGGCCGTCGCCGCCAAGGCGCTGAGCCCGTACGTCACCAGCACCCAGGACATGCCGAGGACCTTGGACGTCAACATCTGGCTCGGCGAGGGCAACCTGCCGGTCCGGGTGGCGTTCATGACCACGCGCCCGCAATCCGGCCGGACCAGCCTGCAGGCGACGTTCACCAGCTACGGCGAGCCGCTCCCCGTCAACGCCCCACCCGCCGACCAAATCGGCACGGCCAAGCGCTGAACCCGGGCTGACTACTCCTGGGTGGTGGTGATTTCCAGGCGGACTTCGGTAATGCGGGCCAGGATCTTCTGGCGGAGGGCGTCGGGGGCGTGCTCGTCGCCGCAGGAGCGGTTGACGAGTTTCTTCACGCAGCGCTCCAGGTCGTACTCGTCGAGGCAGGGGGCGCACTCGTCGAGGTGGGCCTTGATCTCGGCGCAGCTCGCGTCCTCGAGCTCGTTGTCGATGAAGACGTAGACCCGTTGCAGGATCTCTCCGCAGTCGACGTCGTGGTGTCCGCCGCAGCTCATGACTTCCCCTCCGAACCGGTCCCGGCCACAGCATCGGCCTGGGCGGACTCGTCCGCCGGGATCAGGCCCCGGTCGCGAGCGTAGTCCGACAGCAGATCACGGAGCTGGCGCCGGCCACGGTGCAGTCTGGACATCACGGTCCCGACCGGCGTGCCCATGATCTCGGCGATCTCCTTATACGGGAAGCCCTCGACGTCGGCCAGGTAAACGGCCAGCCGGAAGTCTTCCGGGATCGACTGCAACGCCTGTTTCACGTCGCTGTCGGGCAGGTGCTCCAGCGCCACCGCCTCGGCGGACTTCAGCCCGCCCGGGGTGTGCGACTCGGCGGCGGTGAGCTGCCAGTCCTCGATCTCCTCGGTGGGAGACTGCGTCGGCTGCCGCTGCTTCTTGCGGTAGCCGTTGATGAAGGTGTTGGTCAGGATCCGGTACAGCCACGCCTTCAGGTTGGTCCCGGGCGTGAACTGGTGGAACGAGCTGTAGGCCTTCGCGAAGGTGTCCTGCACCAGGTCCTCGGCGTCCGAGGGGTTGCGGGTCATCCGCATCGCGGCGGCGTACATCTGGTCGAGGAAAGGCAGCGCCTCGCGCTCGAAGCGCTCGGTTCGCTGCTCGGGAGTCTCGGTGGTCGTCGGAGTCGGCATCGTTACCGAGAATACCGGGCTCTTGACCAGAGGTTTGTCCAGCGTCATGGATCTCACTGCCATACCTGCCTCAACAAGGCTCGGCAACGACGCATTCCCACCTCAAACGACGCCTCAGGCGACGCCTCAGGCGACGACTCAGGCGACGACTCAGGCGATCGTCCGGGTGATCCACTCCAGAGTGGCCTCGACGAGCAGGTCGAAGCTCTCCTGCTGGGTCAGCTCGGCCCGTTTCGGCACCTTGAACGAGTGGTCGGCATCCGGTACGACGGCCATCTCGGTCAGCGGCGGGAACTCGTCCGGTGCACCGAACGGGTCCTTCTCGCCCTGGATGACGAACGTCGGCAGCCGGGTCCCGCGCAGCTCGTCCACCCGCGTCTTCTCCGGTTTACCCGGCGGGTGCAACGGAAACGACAGCGCCAGTACGCCGGAACCGCCGAGGCTGGTCGCCGTACGGCAGGCCACCCGGGCCCCGGCACTACGCCCGCCGAGCACCAGCGGCGTACGGATCCGGAGCTGGCCGATCGTCGCGATCCACGCCTCGTCGAGCAGCTTCGGCGCGGGCGCGACCTTCTTGCCGGCGCGGCGCCAGGGCTGCTCGATCAGGAACACGTTGATGTCCTGCCGCGGCAGTCTCGCCGCCAGCGCGACCAGATCGCCAGCCTCGATCCCACCACCGGCACCGTGTCCGAGCGCCAGCGTGGCGATCGGCCTCCGGGCCCGGTGCGCCACGATCCGTGCCTCACCCTGGGGTGTCGCCACAATGCGTTCATCGGTCACGGAGCGATTCTGTCATCTACCCATAGCAACGACAGCGCTCCAGTGCCCTGCGTTGGAAGTTGTTCGAGTGATTGCGGTGGTCAGGTGCGTGCATCGCGGTGCTGGAGGAGCGTCCTCGATGCGGAGCATCGTGGATGATTCTCCAGTGCCGTGAGGTGCGTGCCTGGGCGCCGCAAGCGCCGAAGAACTTCCAACGCAGGGCACTTACCCCTAGAACAACGTCGCATCGTCCTGTACGTCGGCTGCCACCACCTTTGCGTCGGCCGGGTCCGTGCCGTCCAGAGGCAGTGGATCGATCAGGTGGCGGCCGTTGTTCTTCACGGAACTGACCGCCTTCGATACCGGATACGCCTCCAACCGGCCGGGCGCGGCAGGCACCAGCAGACCGAGCAGGTCGTCGGGATCGGACTTGCGCGGATCCAGCCACGCGTCGTACCGCTCCTTCTCCACCAGCAGTGGCATCCGGTCGTGGATCCGGCCGAGGTCGTCGGTCGCGGTGGTGGTCAGCACCGTGCAGGTCCAGAGCCAGGCCTCATCCTTCTCCGGATCGGGCACGGTCTTGTCCCGCCAGATCTCGTACAACCCGGCCATCGCCAGCACGCCACCATCGGCCGGGTGGATGAAGTACGGCTGTTTGACGGGTTTGCCCTTGAGCTTCTGCTCCGTCTCGTACCACTCGTAATAACCGTCGGCCGGCAGGATGCAGCGCCGGGTCGCGAACGCCTTGCGGAAGGCGGGCTTCTCCGCGACGGTCTCCATCCGGGCGTTGATCAGCCGGCTGCCGATCGAGGTGTCCTTCGCCCACGACGGCACCAGGCCCCACTTCACCGTGGTGAGTTTGCGGATCACCTCGTCGGGTTTCTCCCGGTCCTTGCGCTCGACGACGGCCAGCACCGGATCGGTCGGGGCGACGTTGTAACTCGCCTCGACCTCCTGCACCGTCTCCCGCACATTGCCCGCGTCGATCTCGAACTCGACGACAAGATCACCCGGATCCCGGCTGGACGCATATCGACCACACATGCAACCCACCCTAGACAACCGCACGGACAAAAATGGAGGAACCGAAGCGGAGACCGATCGCCCACCCCGTGATGGGCGATCCGCCCCAGGTTGTGCGTCCCCGGTCACCCCCGTGGATGACCGAGACGGTTCAGGCGCGGGGTTAGACACATGCCTGAGTCCGCCCGCCGCGCTCAGCGTCGGCTGCCCCCGCTGTCGCGTGATGATCACCTCCCCAGTGCATCGCCAGTGCCCTCGCCAGCGCCGCCGCCACCTCATCGAGGTCGACGTCGACGGGCTGCTCGCCGCCGCCCGCTCCGGTCCGGTCCGGTCCGGTCCAAACAGCCTTCCGCACCTTGGCGGAGCCTCTACTACGCCTGGATCCAAGGAATCTGCGGGCACAACACGACAGGCCACGGGCCGCAAGGCGGGTCCGATAAGCCGATCACGTCGCCGCCAGGCCCTCTCTGTAATGACTCACTCGCCGAAATGTAACGACTGGATCACAATTCGCGATGTCGAATGCGTCAGAACGCTTCGATGTGTATCGCAGTTTCACGCTGGGAGGGATTTGGATGCGAAGGGCAATTCAACGGCTCGCCGCGGGGGCGACACTCACCGAGCTGGCGGCGGGAGGGCTGGTCGTTCCGGCGTCAGGGCAGCGACCGATGATGATCCACAGATCGTGGCCGGCGCGGTGAATGACGGGCCTGGCGGACCAGGCGGAGCGGCGTGTGTTGCAGCCGCCCGGGCTAAAGCGCCCAGGTGGTGGGCCTGCATTGGCAACTCACTCACCTATGAGAAGACCGCAAGCGACGGTCGTCGCACGGTGGTGAATGAGCAGGTCTCGGAGCCGAACAGCACACAGTCGTCCGAGAGCGTGTCCGATTCAGATGACACCAACTGCGAGTACACCGACAGCTGCAATGTCGTCGTCTCGGCCTACTGCTCCTGGGTAAAGGGCAACGCCGCCTATGGCGGCGGTGGCGACGTGTGGGGAAACTTCGACATCGTGTGGAGGCAGTGCTTCGACGGGCCGTGGCCGCGGTGGCGGCTGCACCTGATCTGGGACTCCGGCTATCAGGTCAACCCAGACTTCTTCTATGCGCAGGCCCGCAAGGAGGTCAACAACTTCCCTGACCCGGTGAAGGGATACGAAGAGCTGTACCCGGGCGCGATCCATGCCTATAACTGGCACGCCTGGTATCCCAGCACTGAGCTGACCGCGACTCTGCGTCGGTCCGATCGGCGTGGCGGCTGTCAGTACGCGTTCAGTGCTGCAGGCAGCCGCTTCGCCAGCTCGCGGACCCAGCCTCGGTCGAGGTCGGGATCGCAGTCGATCGACAGACACCAGTCTGCATCCCCGCCACGCATCAAATAGGCATGAGTGCCCTCATAGGGCGCCGCAGTGGAGCGGCGACGGTCGAGCACCAGCTCAGCTTCTCTGCGGGAGCCGATGCCTGCGACGCGGGCCACGAATTCACCGGTCGGTTCCCAGCCGCACAACTCGACATCGTGCGCATGGGGAATCGCGGCGCGGATCGCCTGCAACACGCCCTTCGCGCCTTCGGGAACCGCGGTAATTGGACGGTGAAGCGAGTCGTTGAGCAATGGGTGGTCGATCGGATTCGGCCCGGTTGAACCGATCTGCAGCTCACTCACTTCGGCGAACAGGTCGGCGGATGCCGGCTCGGTACTGCCGGCAGCGATCCTCAGCAGGAGCGGCAGTTCGGCATCGAACCACAGCCAGGCCTGACCATCTTTCGGTGATAGGGGCACCCGCCAGCACGGCCGGCCGGCGACAGAGTCGGCCATCACGGTCCCGACGAGGTCGACCCTGAGCCACTCCGATGCGCTGACCCCGGTCAGTGATGGGCGCAGCAGCCAGCTGGCTGGTTCACCGGACCATCCGCCGCCGACGTGCACCCTCCTTGCCACGCCGTCGGGTGTCTCCTCTACCTCGCGGCGGCGATCGCCGATCGCGCGCAGCTTGCCCGGCGGGCGTTCCAGCCGCCACCGGTCGGGCGGTGCGTACGCGAACGTGAACCGATCCGGCGCGACATCCGGACCCGCCGTGCTGCGCTCTACGCCCACGCCCGTGCCGTGCAGCCCAATCAAGGGTGACTCCTCGAAAACGCGCTGGACCAACTGCGCGAAGGACGGGATGCCGGACCTCGTTTCCATGGCTCCTAGTGTGGCTCGTTTGGCCGACTATGGGAGGCACTCTCACGCCGAACGGTGTAGACGTCGACATGATCGGCCGCCGCCGACAGGTTCAGAACGAACCGAAGCGGAGACGGATCGCCCACCCCGTGATGGGCGATCCGCCTCCGGTTGTGTGTCCCGGTCATCCCCCCGTGGAAGACCGGGACGGGTTCAGGTGCGGGCTAGTTCGTCGAGGACGCGGCCGGCCCACTGCACTGAGGCGGGCAGGCCTTCGATCCAGATCCGGGCGTACTGCGGTGGGTCGGAGTCGGGCCGCCACTGGGCGATCAGCGCGCGGAGCGTCTCCACCTGTTCCGGCAGGGCGTGGTCGCGCGGGACCAGTGCCGTGGCCCGCCGATTGCCCACGCGGCCGAGCACCTCGCCGGCGCAGAAGACGATGCGGAGGCATTCGGCGACGTCGACGAGGCGCAGCTCGCGGTCCACCGGCGACAGGCCTTGGCGCCAGATCGGTTCGACCACGACCAGAGCGTGGGTCGACGGTACGGACGTGCCACGGACTTCGGCCTCTCGGTAGATCTCCCCGAGCCTCGACCGGACGTGGGCCATGCTGGCCAGCCCGGTCAGTGGGTCCTCGCAGGAGAGGGAGTGCAGATAGGTCAAGGACGATTCGGACCAACTGGAACTGAGTGCGCGTACCGCCGCAAAGGCCGGCTCGCCCCCGGCGTGAGAGCGGTACAGCGCACCCAGTCCATCAAGTGCCTCGAGCAACGAGACTCCGTCTTCCGCCAACTGGCGGCCGACCTCACTACTCGCAGGCACGACATCGGCACCGTCCTGCAGGGCCTCGGCTATCGCGAGATAGGCGCTGCGCTGGGTACCAGCTGTTCCGTGCGACTCCCTCCAACCGCACGGCGTCCCCGAGTCGTTGTATGACGCTTCCGGCCGCTCCTGGGCGGGAGACCCCGCCAGGTCGTGGGTACGAAGGGAGAACAGGTCGAACCGCCTGCGGAGATCCGCGAACAGCGACATGCTCCTCCTTAGGAAACGCGCCCACTTTGCCGCCCGACCAGGTGGCCGGAAGCGTCGTACGGGGATGAGACAGCGCTCGAAGGAGTTCATGACGCGGATTCGCAGAACTTTTTTCGGGCAGTTTTTTTCGCGTCATGAAGGGTGCGCTCGCACGTCTCTCATGGGAGTCTTGATCCGGCCGCAATGTCACTGCATGTGACTTGCCGGTCACCTGCGCCTGAACGGAGAGTTAGTTGACCTCGACGGATGTACCTGAACCACCCAGTGATGCGGAATTCATCGCGCGGGTGCGCTCCGGTGACCTCGAGGCGTTCGGTGAGCTGTTCGCCCGGCACCACCTGGCCGCCGAGCGGATGGCCCGGCAGCTGGTTCCGGCGGCGGACGCCGACGACCTGGCCAGTGACGCGTTCGCGAAGGTGCTCGATGCCTTGCGCAACGGTGGCGGCCCGGACATCTCCTTCCGTGCGTACCTGCTGACCACCGTCCGCCGGGTGCACGTCGACCGGCTACGCGCGGGCAAGAAGGTGCAGAGCACTGACGAGATCGAGTCGTTCGAGCGCAGTCCGGAGTCGTTCGACGACCCGACCGTGACCGGGTTCGAGAGTGGTGCCGCCGCGAAGGCGTTCGCCAGCCTGCCCGAGCGCTGGCAGGCCGTGCTCTGGCATACCGAGGTCGAGGGCGAGAAGCCGGCCGTCGTCGCGCCGCTGCTCGGGCTCACCCCGAACGGCGTCTCCGCACTGGCATACCGGGCTCGCGAGGGCCTCCGCCAGGCGTACCTGCAACAGCACCTGGCCGACGTGGCCGGCGATCGTTGCCGCTGGACCACCGAGCGCCTCGGCGCCTACGTCCGCGGCGGTCTGACCAAGCGTGAGGACAAGCAGGTCCGCGCCCATCTGGACGAATGTGCCAAGTGCACCGCGGTCTACCTAGAGCTGGTCGAGGTCAACAGCGCTCTGCCCGCACTGCTCGCCCCGGCGCTGCTGGGTGCGGCCGGCGTCGGCTACCTGGCCGCGACGGGCGCGCACGCGGCTGGTGGCGGCCTGTTGGTCGGGTTGTGGCAGAAGGCAACAGAGAACAGCACCCGTACGGCGGGTACGGCCGCGGGAGCCGTCGCCGTCGTAGTGGCAGCCATCATCGCGGCGCTCGCGCTGACCGGCGGCGACGGCAAGCCCGAGGCGGTGATCCAGTCGCCGCCGAGCGTGCAACCGACTCAGCCGACGATCGCGCCGCCTACGGTGGTGCCGCCCACGGTCAAACCTCCGACGGTCAAGCCGCCCACGGTGAAGCCGACGACCGCTCCGCCGCCGGTGAACCCGACCGAGCCAAAGCCGACGGAGACCCAGACGACGGCACCACCTCGGCCCACCCCGACGCCGCCGCCCCCGCGGCCGACTCCGACGCCGACGCCCACTCCGACGAAGCCGACGCCTCCGCCGCCGACGACGCCGATCCTGTACGAAGGCCTGCTGACGATCAGCTCGCCTCGTGGCGGCGGCTCCCCCGGCAGCCCGATGGACTCGACCTCCCAGGCAGCCCCGCCGGCCACCGAGCAGCGGCTGCTGTCGATCTCCGTGCCGAAGGGCAACACCAAGCCGGTCGTGATCAAGGTGATGTACGGCAAGGCCCTGCGCTGGCCTGTCGGGAAGAACCCGGCGGGCTGGGCCTGCGTCGAGTCCACTGGCACCTGTACCGCGCGGAAGCCCTCCAAGCCGCACGACCTGCCGATCAGCTTCGCCACCCCGTCGGGTGGTTCGGCCGCGGACCGGACGTTCACGGTGACGGCCCGGACCGGCAGGTTGTACGACGACGACTCGCAGACGCTGGTCGCGCCCGAGGTGTTCGACGAGAACCTGCTGAAGGTCACCACCCGCAGTCCCGATCCGAACCCGGACGCCTACAACCGGGCCCTGCACGTCGCCGTACCAACGGGCGCGAGCGGCCCGGTGGTCCTGCAGATCTCGGTCGGCGGCTCGCTCGACTGGCCGATCCCCTCGAGCACTCCCGGCTGGTCGTGTAAACGCTCTGCCGGCACGTGCACCGCGGCGAACTCGCGCAACCCCGCTCCGTTGTACGCCGAGTTCGACGTACCCGAGGGTGGTGGCACCGCGCAGCGCACGTTCACGGTGAAGGCGCGCGTCGGTTCGTACTACGACAACGACGCCGAGACGCTGGCGCCCGTGCGCGAGGACGACGCGTTGCTCTCGATCGTCAAGCCGGGCCTGCTCAACGACCCGAACCCCCATCGGTACAACCGGTTCCTGCTGGTCAGCGGCGCACCGCGCAAGGTCTCACTCGAGATCAGCTACGGCAGCAATCTGACCTTCTACCTGAAGTCCAACCGGGGCTGGACCTGCGGCCGGGCGAGCGACAGCCGGCGAGTCTTCTGCTCGACGGACAACTACCTGAAGGCCGAGCGGTTCGACGCCGAGTTCGACGCGAAGCCGGGCAACGACGCGGCCAACAGATTGACCGTTCGGGCGGTGGCCCGCGGCCGAACCGACACCGACTCGGCCCCCATCCCACCCAAGTTCGGCTGGTAGAACCCCGCGGCCGGGTGTCCGGCCGCGGGGTAACCAGCTAAGGGGTGACCGGGACGTTGGTCAGCCCGACTTTGGCGTTGGTGACGGTGTTGCTGGCATAGACCTTGTTCGGGTTGGACGTGCACTTCGACGTCGACGTGATCTTGATGGCGTACTGCCCCACGTTGCCAAGGTCTGACTTGTTATTGCGCCAGATCGTGCCGCACCCGTTGGCGAACGACGGAGTGGTCGACGGGTTGTGCGTCTCGTAGCCGTTGACGAATGTCCCCGGTGAGGCGAACGTCCCGGTGTTGCCGTCGATCACGTAGTCGATGCCTTTGACATCGATCCACGAGTCGGCCGAGTTCTGGCCGCTGATGCCGGTGCCGTTGAAGGTGTTGCCCTGGATCAGACCGCCGACCGTGCCTTCCTTCACGTCGACGTGCTCGGCGGCGACGTTGGGCCCGATCTGGTTGTTCAGCACCTTAACCCGGTCGGATCGGTCGACGCCGCCGGAGTTGCCGTGGCACGCCCAGTTCGAGTTCGCGGAGCCGAGGTAGACGGCCTCGCCGTACCCGGGCTGAACGAGGCCCGTGTGGGTGATCTTGGAGTTCTTGATCACGCCGTCCGCCGAGGACCGCCTGAAGTGCACGGCCTCGTCGTCAACGTGGTGCACGTAGACCCCGTCGAGGGTTACGTGGTGGGAGTTGTCCAGCACGATGCCCTTCTTCGAGTCCTTCACGGTGAACCCGGTCAGGTTCCAGTACGGCGCCCCGTACAGCCAGAGCCCGTACCCGGAATCCCAGCCACCACCCGGTACCGGGCAGGACGGCGCGGTGCCGGATGGCCCGTCGTTGACCAGTACGGCGCTCGCCGGGCCGGTCAACGTAATCGGAGCCGAGGCCGTTCCCGCGCGCTGCGAAAGGAACGCGCCGTGGTACTCACCGGAAGCCAGCCTGATCGTCTGCCCCGGCTGCACATTCCCCAACGCGGCAACCAGTTGAGCCGAGGTCGACACGTCGATAACACTGCCGCCGGGATCGCCCGGATCACCTGGGTCGCCGCCAGTGCCGTAGACCTCGAACTCCCAGAGGGAATAGCCGTACGTCGTACCGCGCGCGGTGCCGTACATGCGGACGTAGCGGCCACTACCCGACACCGTGAGATCGTCGATCGCGCCGTTGCCGGTCGTGGTGGAGTAGATGTCGGTCCACGTGGTGCCGTTTGGCGAGGTCTGGATCTTGTACGACTTGCCGTACGCCGCCTCCCAGGTCAGCTTGACCCGGTTGATGGTCGCCGTGCTGCCGAGGTCGACGGTCAGCGACTCGGGGTCGTGGCCTTCGACGCTGGCCCAACGGCTGCCGGTGTTGCCGTCCACGGCCCGACTTGCTTCGAACCCGCTGCCCTCGATCGACGAGGACGTCGCCGGTTTGCCTTGTGAGAGCAACGTGTCCGCGGCCACGGCATTGGTTGCTGGTAGCAATAGTCCTATCGCTAGGACGATGATGGCCTTCTTCATCAGGGCACCCAGTGGTTGTGGGTGGCGGTGATCATGACCTGAAGCTGAATACTGGCCGCGTAGTAGCTGTCGGTCGCGATCGGAGTCGCCAGCATCTTGTTCCAGATCGCGTCCAGCCACGCCTGGCTGCCGGAGTCGGTCATGGCCACCACGGCGAACGGGGCGAAGTAGGAGGGATCGCTGCCGGCCTCGATCTGCGTTCCGTTCAGCTGGTAGCCGGTGGCGATGTTGTTCGGGTTGCCGCCGGTCTTGCTCTTGACCCAGGTGTTGAGCTTGCGGGCGGCGGCGAGCGACTTCGTGTCGGCGCTGGTCACTGCGTCGGCGCCGATCCGCCAAGGGGTGCGGCACGCGTTCCACCAGTAGCGACCGTCGTACTCATGTTCCAAGACCTTGCCGGCCGCGGGCTTCGGGCTGGAGTTGGTGTTGATCACGAAGTCCGGCAGCAGCCCCGTGTTCGGCGCGTAGCTCGACTGCAGGGAGGCGATCACGTTCTGGTGTGCGGTGCGAACGGTGTCCCACTTGGTGTCGCCGGTGGCCTTCTTGAACGCACGGAAGTGGTCGATCATCCAGTCGGAGGTGCGGGAGATGTAGTAGTGCTCGCCACCCGGCTCACTCCAGTCGGCCAGCTTGAGCAGGTTCGTCTCCGGGTTGACCACATCAGCCTTGATCGCGTTGATGCGCCGGATCGCGAGCGCCTTGTAGTTGTAGGTACCAGCGCTGCCCCACTGCCGGTCTGCCAGCAGCAGGCCATAGGCGACATCCATGTCCGCGTCGGTCGCGTTGTCGCTACCGTTCACGCTCACGCAGGCGTCGTTCTGCTCAGCGGCCAGCAAGTCGGAGTTGATCACCGAGGGATGCGCCAGCACGTACTTGACCAATCCGTCGAAGATCGTCTTGGCCGCAGGGTCGGCGCCGGCCATCGTGGCGGTTACCACCATGCCGTAGCCCTGGGCCTCGCCCACGTACGGGTGATCGGCGTCGGGAGAGACGACCTCGTACCAGCCGTTACCGCAGTTCTGCTTGACGAATGCGGCCTTCCAGCGCTGGTAGTAATCCACAACCTTCTGGTCGAGCGTGGACTGGCTACCGGTCGGACGCAGCATGCCCGCCGCATACGGCTGCAAGTGGCTGCCGAACGGTACGCCCACGCCACCTCCACCGGTTTGCGTGGTGGCGGTCACGGAGTTGCTAGCGCCAGAGAGATTGCCGGCCGCGTCACGAGCCTTGACGGTGTACGTGTACGTCGTCGCGGCCGTGAGACCTGTGTCCGTGTACGTCGTGCCGGAGGCGTTGCCGACCTCAGTACCGTTGCGGTAGACCGTGTAGCCGGTTACGCCAACGTTGTCCGTCGACGCGTTCCACGCCAGCGAGACGCCGCTAGAGGTCGTACCGGTGCTCGCGAGGTTGCCCGGCGTGCTCGGCGGCGTGGTGTCACCCCCGCCGCCACCAGTGGTGCCGTAGACCTCGAACTCCCACAACGAATAGCCCCACGCCGTACCGCGCGCAGTGCCGTACATGCGGACGTAGCGGCCACTACCCGACACGGTCAGATCGTCGATCGCACCGTTACCAGTGGTGGTGGAGAAGATGTCCGTCCAGGTCGAGCCGTCTGCCGAGGTCTGGATCTTGTACGACTTGCCGTACGCCGCCTCCCAGTTCAGCTTGACCCTGCTGATGGTCGCCGTGCTGCCGAGATCGACCCTGATCCACTCGGGGTCATGACCTTCGACGCTGGCCCACCGGGTACCGGTGTTGGCGTCCACGGCCTTGGCCGCTTCGAAGCCGCTGCCTTCGATCGAGGAGGAGGTTGACGGTTTGCCCTGTGAGAGCAACGTGTCAGCGGCGACGGCATGGCCCAACGGAAGCAGCAGTAAACCCGCGGTGAGGAGGACGGCGCTCTTCAGCAGAGCGCCTTTCAGGGTGATTTTCATCAGGACATCCAGGGGTTGTGAGGGGCGGTGAATGACTTGAAGTTGACTGACGGCACCAGCGGTTGCGTGCTGCCGTAGACCTCGAACTGCCACAGCGAATAGCCCCACGCCGTACCGCGCGCAGTGCCGTACATACGGACGTAGCGGCCGCCACCTGTTACTGCCAGGTCGTCGGTCGCGCCATTCCCGGTTGTGGTGGTGTAGATATCGGTCCAGGTCGTCCCGTTGGCCGAGGTCTGGAGCTTGTACGACTTGCCGTACGCGGCTTCCCAGCTCAACTTGATCCTGCTTATCGAAGCCGTGGCGCCGAGGTCGACGGTGATCCATTCGGGGTCGTGGCCTTCGACGCTTGCCCAACGGGTCGCCGTGTTGCCGTCAACAGCCCGTGAAGCCTCGAAGCCGCTGCCCTCGATCGACGATGACGTGGCGGGTTTCCCCTGTGAGAGCAGGACTGCTGCGGTTGAGCCCGGCTGGGTGGTTGCAGTAACGGCGTTACTCGCCGCGGACAGGTTGCCCGCCGCATCGCGCGCCTTGACGGTGTACGTGTAGCCAGTGGACCCGGTGAGCCCGGTATCGGTGTGCGTCGTACCGGAGGCCGTCGCGACCTCGACGCCGTTGCGGTAGATCGTGTAGCCGGCAACGCCGGTGTCGTCCGTAGAGGCGTTCCAGGCCAGCGAGACGCTGCTCGAGGTTGTGCCAGTCGTACGCAAGCTGCCCGGCACGCTTGGCGCGGTGGTGTCCCCTGGACTCGTGCTGCCCTTGAGGAAGAGGGAGCCGGACGCGTCGGTCCGGGAGGCGTTCACGCCGGAGTTGGTGAAGTCCTTCGTCTCGTTGCCGGCCCAGTCGAGAATCGTGCTGCCGTTCAGCGCCAAGTGCTGGAACTTCGTGGCATCTGCGGCGGAGCTGCCGAACTGGTAAAGCCGTTGCCGGTCCGGGTAGTAGCTCTGGTAGGACCCGCCCTGCGTGGTCTGCTTGGTCAGGTCGTTGTTGTAGACAACGTTCTGCGGTCCGCTGGAGCCGGACCACGTGACCGCCTTGGGACCGGCCGCCCACCAGATCGGCCACCAGGTGGAGTCGTCGGGCTCACCGCCGCCTTCCCCACCGCAGTTGGCGCTGCAGTTCTTGGAGGCGTGCTCGAACGGTACAGCGACCTTGTTGTTCTCGAACAGGTTGCGCCGTTCCCATCCGCCGTGCACGTTCAGGTCGGAGTCGAAGTCGTTGCCGATGGCCACGTTGTCGGACGCGGACCACTGGAAGGTGAAGTGGCGCAGGTTCCGGGTGGTGTTGTACGCGTACAGGGAATCCCAGACGCGCGAGCCGCGGAAGTAGCCGTTGCCGCCCTTGCCCTTGTTCCACGAACCGTCGAACGACGACTCCTGGACCTGGACGTTCTTGGAGTTCTCGGTGACGACGGCGTGGGAGCCGGTCATATCCGTGCCCACGCGCCTGAGCCAGACGTTCGCCGCCCACTTGAGTACGACGCCGTGCTGGGCGTACTCGGGTGCCATGTTGCCGTAGTTGAACTTGGCGTCGGCCTTGTTCAGGTTGTACGTACCGCCGCCGAGCTTGGGCATGCCGGTCATGTCCTGGGTCAGCGTCAGGTCCTCGATACCGACGCCCTGCACCATCTTCAGCGGCGTGACGCGGCTCGGGTACGTCGTACCGCCGATCGCGGCGGAGCCGTCCGAGATGGAGTTCAACGGCAGGTCGTACTCCAGCGGCTTGTCGATCGTGAGGTTCTTGCCGGCCGTGTCGACGGCAGTGAGCTGGAAGATCTGCTGCCGCATATGGAGGTTCGTGTACTTGGTGGTGTCGGTAACCGTCTGCTGCTGGTAGAACTTCGCACTGTTGGCCGCACCGACCCACAGGTAGCCGCCGACCTTGAACCGCGTCATGTCCGCGTTCGTGGCGAGCTTGATCTGCGTGGTGCCGATGGCCGATGACTCGCGCAGCGGTACGCCGGCGGCCCAATGCTGGTTGACGCTTCCTTCGAAGATGTCCTTGCGGTTCGCCGGCGCCGAGGCGTAGTCGCTCGCGTACTTCGTGTGTACATCACGGGTCTGGACGCGAAGCAGGCCGCGGCCGGGCCAGGTCCAACCGCCTTTGCCAGCGCCGTGGGTCGCGCCGTCCTCGTCCCAGTCGCTGCCGTCGGGGGTCAGGGTGTCGTACCGGGTGTTGGCGTCCGGGCGGAAGCTCAGGATGGTCTGACCCATCCCTGCGCCCTTCAACAGCAGGTAATCCGCGTCGACACCGAGTTGACGCGTGACCACGATCTTGCCCGCGGGCAAGGTGATCGAGGACAGCTTGGTGTAGCTCGCGGTCGGCGTACACGTCGTCCTGATCGCGTCGATCGCCGCCTGCAGGCCGGTGGTCGCGTCACTGCCGTCGGCGCGTACGCCGTACTGGCTCGCGAGTCGTGCCGGGTCTATGTGGCAAGCGGGGTCGGGATGGGTGGCGGCGGTCGGCAGGGCGGCGCCGCCGCGATATCCGGCCTTGCTCCAGTCGGGCAGTCCGGCGACGGGGGCTCGCCGGTTCGCACTGGTCAGGTCGGGGATGGCCGCCGTCGGGCCGGTTTCCGCGGCGGGGGCGGCTTGGTCGGACAGTTGAGCGGCGGCGGGTTGGACGGTCAGTACGGATACGGTGACCGCGATTGCGGTCAGACTTCGAAGTTGGTGCGACATCGGCATTGTCCTCAGGGCGGGGCGGACAGGAGCAATCGCTGGTCTTAATCGTTAGGAAACTTTCCTAACTGATAGGTGAAGGTAAAACGACCTTTCCGTTGGTGCAAGAGCCCACGAATAACTGATCGATCGATCATTGTTTCCCCGCCTGGAGAGAGCGTGATCAAACTTGTTGCGGCTCTGTCCTAGGATGGATTTTGTTCGCGCTGATGGAACCGAGTAGCGCCGTTCACCTGTGGTCCAGAGAGTCGCCGGTAGCTGGGAAGGCGACGCACAGGCCGGTCGTGAAGACACTCCTGAGCGAATGAAGCGCAAGAGGCCGGATCACTCAACGTGGTCTGGTGAAGGTGTGGTGGCACCGCGAGATTCCCCTTCGCCCACACCTCCGGGGTTCGAGATGACCAACGGAGGTGAAAACAGCGATGCGCATTCTCAGTTCAGAGATCCCCTCAGCAGTAGGCCAGACCGTCACGGTGGCCGGCTGGATCCATCGAAGACGACGACTGGCGGCGGTCAGCTTCCTCGTACTGCGCGACCGTTCCGGCCTGAGCCAGATCGTCGTGAAGTCGGCGGAAGCCCTTGCCCTGCTGGACGAACTCGGCGAAGAGACCGTCGTCCAGGTGACCGGTCAGGTGGTGGCCAGTCCGCAGGCGCCGGGCGGAGTCGAGATCGTCGACCCGGTGATCGAGCCGCTGACCGAACCGGCCCACACTCCCCCGATCGAGTTGTGGCGCCCGACCGTCGGCGCGGGTCTGCCGACCGTGCTCGACCATGCCGCGGTATCCCTGCGGCACCCGGTCGTGCGGGCGGGCTGGGAGGTGGCCGCAGCGGCGTTGCACGGGTTCCGTACGGCGCTGGACGGTCAGGGCTTCACGGAGATCCAGACGCCGAAGATCGTCGGTACGGCGACCGAATCCGGGGCGAACGTCTTCGCGCTGGACTACTTCGGCCGTCCCGCCTATCTGGCCCAGTCGCCGCAGTTCTACAAGCAGACGATGGTCGGGGTGTTCGAGCGGGTGTACGAGGTCGGACCGGTCTTCCGGGCCGAGCCGCACGACACCGTCCGGCACCTCGCGGAGTACGTCTCGCTGGACGCCGAGTTCGGTTTCATCGACGGCCATCGCGACGTGCTCGCCGTACTGCGTGAGGTGCTCGTGACGATGCTGGCCTCGGTCGGCACGCGAGCCGGTACGGCGCTGGAGCGGCTCGGCGTCGAGCTGCCGTCGATCCCTGCCGAGGTGCCGGTGCTGCATTTCAGCGAGGCGCTCAAGCTGGCCGGGGCCGACCCGGACGAGCCGGACCTCGCGCCGGCCGACGAACGCGCGATCGGCGAATGGGCGCTGCGCGAACACGGCAGCGACTTCGTGGCGGTCGAGGGCTATCCGATGGTGAAGCGGCCGTTCTACACACATCCGCAGCCGTCGGACCCGCGCTGGTCCAACTCGTTCGACCTGCTGTTCCGTGGCGTCGAGCTGGTCACGGGTGGTCAACGGTTGCATCGGTACGGCGACTACGTGGCCGCCCTCGCGGCTCAGGGTGAGTCGGCGGAGGACCCGGCGTATTCGTCCTATCTCGAGGCCTTCCGGCACGGCATGCCCCCGCACGGCGGCTTCGCCATCGGCCTCGAGCGGTTCGTCGCCCGGCTTACCGGCGCCGAGAACGTCCGCGAGGTAACGCTCTTCCCGCGCGACCTTCACCGCCTGACGCCGTAACGGTCCTCCCCCCTTCTTTTGCGTTCATCGGTCCGAAATCGCCCTCTCCCGTCGGCCGCCTGTGCTGGTCCGCTGTGCTGAGGGGCCGGACTGGTCCGCTGTGCTGAGGGACCGGGCTGGTCCGCTGTGCTGAGGGACCGGTGAACGCAAAAAAGGGGCAGGTGGCAGAGCGGGGCGCGAAACAATTGGCCTGTGTCGGGATCGCGACGAAGACTGGGCTTATGGATGTCGCGACCAACCGGGTGCTCGGGGAGCTGAACGCGGCCCACGGCACCGGGTATCACCTGGTCCGGAGACTGACAGGTGGCTTGCAGGCCGGGGCGTACGAGGTGGCCGGACCGGAAGGCCGTGCCGTGCTCAAGTGGAACGAGGAGCCGGGCTGGGGCCAGCGGGTCCACCGCGCCGCCCGGTTGGTGCAGAAGGCCCGGGCCGCCGGCTATCCGACGCCCGCCTGGATCGCGGTCGGCACCACGTCGACTGGTATGCCGTACCACTTGCAGGAGTACATCGACGGACGCGCGCTGCAGACCGCGGCCGCACTGACGATGCCGCTGGCCGAGGAACTCGTCGAGGGCATCGACAAGACCGCCGGGCTGGTGACGGACGTGGAGCACAACTGGTCCTGGTACGTCCACGGCGTCGTCTTCGATGGCCTGGGTGGTATCTGGGCGACGGCCGCCGGATTGGACGACCGATCGACCGAGATCCTCTCGCGATTCGAAACAGCCTGTACGCCGTACCGGTCCGAGGGCTTGCCGATGCACGACCTGGTCCATGGCGATCTCAACGTCAGTAACATCGTCGAGACGGCCGCGGGGGTGACGATCGTCGACGTCGAAGCGATCAGCGGCGGGACCAGGGCCTACGACCTGATGTCCCTCGCCGCCAGCGCTGCCCGCGATGGCGCTGCTCCAGGTGTCGACGAATTCCTGGTCGACGCGGCCGTATCCGCCGCCGGCCTCGGCCCCGCCATGGTCTGCGCCGCCGCCGGCTTCGCCGACCTGGCCCTCTTCGCCCACTCCGTCGAAGAGTCCTCCCTCCCCCAAATCCAACACGGCGCCGAACGCCTCCTGACCCTCCTCACCTAGCCTCCCTTTTCTGCCGCGAGCGGTCGCCTCTGAACCACCGCGAGTGGTCACGTAAATACGCGACCACTCGTGCCCAAATCCCGGCGAGTGGTCACCTCTAACCACTCGCGTTAGGCGGCGCGGCGGGCGTAGGTGTTCACGTAGGGCTGGCCGGATTCGTGGTGGAGGACTGCCATCAGGTGGTCGGTGGCGGCGCGGGCCTGGTCGGGGTGGAAGCGGGTCAGGTCGAGGGGCGGGCAGATCTTCACCTGGACGCGGCCGAAGTACAGGCGCCGAGAACCAGGTGGGTTGACGGTGTCGGTGCCCGTCACGACGACCGGAAGTACGGGCGCGCCGGTCGCGAGCGCCACTCGCATCGCGCCGGTCTTGCCGCGGTAGAGGCGACCGTCGGGCGAGCGAGTGCCCTCCGGGTAGATCCCCCAGACGCCACCGGCACGCAGGATCTCCGTGGCGGCGGCCAAGGCGTTGGCGGCGGCTCGTCCACCACGCCGATCCACCGGGACCTGGCCGGTAGCCGAGTAGAACCAGCGCAGCAGCCGCCCCTTCAGCCCTGGCGCGGTGAAGTACTCGCTCTTCGCGATGAAAGTGACCCGCCGTCGCAGCATCAAGCAGAGGTAGAACGAATCGGCGACAGCAAGGTGGTTGCCGGCCAGGATCACCGCCCTCGGCGGGGAATGTGCTCAGCCCCGACGACCGTCGGCCGGCCGAAGATTCGCAGCACCGGACCGACCAGCACGTACTTGAACAGGTGGTACCACACAGGGACTCCTCACGAGCGCGTAGACAGTGTCTACGACGAATAGTAGACACTGTCTACGCGCAATTGATAGACACTGTCTACGTGGATGCCGAACCGCTGCGCAGCAAACTCGTCACGACCGGGGTGGAACTGCTCGAAGAGGAGGGCCTGGCCAACCTCAGCCTCCGAGCCATCACCCGTCGAGCCGGGGTCTCCCATGGCGCCCCCCGGCGCTACTTCCCGACTCACGGCGCGCTACTCGGCGCGATCGCCACGACCGGGATCAACGACCTGACCGTACGGCTGAGCCGACTCGGCGCCGGTACGCCCCGGGAACGGCTGACCCGCGCCTGCGAGCGGTATCTGGAGTTCGCCACCGACCGGCCCGCGATGTTCGAGCTGATCTTCCGGCACGACCTACTGAGCGGATCCGGCGCGAACCTTCGGGCCCTTTCCCTCCCCTTGTTCGGCTCTCTGGTCGACCTGGTTGCCGCCGTGCCGACCACGAGCACGGAGAAGGCCTGGCAGAAGACGATCGGGATCTGGACCGGGCTGCACGGTTTCGCCGTACTCCGCGCCGCGCATAGCCTCGACCTGATGAACGCGTCCGACCCCGCACCGGTGATCGCGCATTGCCTTTCCGCCTACCTCCCCGAAGCAACCGCCTCTCACCGGCCGAAGGACTCGACTCTCTCCGAAGGCCCCGACTCTTCCGAAGGATCCGCCGTTGAGTGACCAGTCACGCCAGCTCGAGGCCGAGGCGCTGGCGGCCATCGATGACGACCGGATCGTCGCGGACCTACGGGAACTGGTGCGCATTCCCAGCGTCGACGGCACGGCTACCGAGAGCGACGTACAGGTCTGGGCCGCGCAGCGCCTCCGCGAGATCGGCCTGACCGTCGACCATTGGCAGCTCGACCTCGACAAACTCAAGGCAGACCCGGACTTCCCCGGTATGGAGGTCGACCGGAGCGAGGCCTGGGGCGTGGCCGGCGTACTCGGCCCGGCTGGCGAGCCCGGCTTGATCCTCAACGGCCACCTCGACGTCGTACCGCCCGGAGATCTCGCGCTCTGGCCCGACGAAGACCCATTCCAGGCGAACGTTGCCAACGGCATCATGTACGGCCGCGGAACCTGCGACATGAAGGCCGGAGTGGCCGCCATCCTCGGCGCCGCCCAAGCCGTCTCCACCGCCACAACCAGGACCGGGCTCGAGCTCGCCCGCCCCCTCGCCGTACACACCGTCGTCGGTGAGGAAGACGGCGGCGTCGGCACCTTCGCAACCTTGCGCCGAGGTCATCGCGGCGCAGCCTGCCTGATCGCCGAACCGACCGCCGGCCGCGTCATCCCGGCGAACTCGGGCTCCCTGACGTTCCGCCTAGAGGTCCCAGGGCTCGCGACGCACGGCTCGACCCGGACCCGAGGCGTGAGCGCGATCGACGCCTTCGAGAAGGTCAACGCGGCGCTGCGCGAACTGGAAGCCGCCCGCAACACCGATCCACATCCGCTTCTCGCCCACCTCGACCTGGCAAATCCCCTGTCGGTCGGCCTGATCCGCGCGGGCGATTGGGCCAGTACGGTGCCAGACGTCCTGATCGCGGAAGGCCGGTACGGCGTACGCCTCGGTGAGGACGTCGCCACCGCCAGGAAGGCCTTCGAAGCGGCCGTCGCGAGCGTGGACGACGAGTGGTTGCGGTCGAACCCAGTCAAGGTCAGCTGGCCCGGCGGGATCTTCGCCTCGGGCGCCCTGGCCGACGGACACCCGCTGCTGGGCGAGACTCTGACCGCAGCGGTCGACGCCGGCGTTGCCGAGCCGGAGGTGCGCGGCGGGCCGTACGGCTCGGATCTGCGGCATTACGCGGCCGCGGGCATTCCCACCCTCCAGTACGGCCCGGGCGACGTCCGGTATGCCCATGCCGTCGACGAACACGTCCACCTGGCCGAAGTCCTGCACTGCGCCCGCGCCTACGCTCTCCTCGCCATACGACGCTGCGCCCGCTGACCCAACCCCTGTGTGACACGTCACGGAATTTCGGCGGCCCAAAGCAGGTTTCTCCAGTTATGCGTATTGATGTCTGGTCTGACGTGGTCTGCCCGTGGTGCTACATCGGCAAGCGCCGGCTCGAGAAGGCCATCGCCGATGGTGGTTTCGGCTCGCAGGTCGAGGTCGTGTGGCACTCGTTCCAGCTCGACCCGTCGTCGCGGAACGACGACCCGCGGGATCTGGCCGAGCGGCTCGGCGCGAAGTACGGCGGCGGGCGCGAGTTCGGGCTCAAGGCGAACGCGCACGTGACCGAGGTGGCCGCCGGCGACGGCCTCGAGTTCCACTTCGAGCACGCCAAGTCCGCGAACACGGTCGACGCCCACCGCCTGCTGCACCTCGCGCTGCACCTGGTCGAGGCGGGCGAACTCCCGGCCGACGGCCAGGACCGGCTCAAGGAACGCCTGCTGCGCGCGTACTTCACCGAGGGCGAGGCCGTCGGCGACCACGCCACGCTGACCCGGATCGCGGTCGAGGCCGGGCTGCCCGAGGCGCGGGTCGCCGAGGTGCTGGCAGGTCGCGAGTACGCCGATGAGGTCGAGGCGGACCAGGCCCAGGCCGTCGCGTACGGCGCGAATGGGGTGCCGTTCTTCGTCATCGACGAGAAGTACGGCGTCTCCGGCGCGCAGCCGGTCGAGGTCTTCGACGAGGTCATCCGCAAGGCCCTCGCCGAGCGCTCCCCCGTCAAGATCGTCGCCGGTGGTTCCGAAGCTGATGGCGCCTGCGGGCCCGACGGCTGCCCGATCTGACCCGACCCCCAAGTACCCGCCGGACGTTTTCCGGCGGGTACTTGGATGGACACGCTGGTGGCCTCTTGGCCGCCGACTTGTCTCCCACCTATTACAAGGTATGAAGGAGCCTTGACGTCCTCCACCCGCCTGGAGGCGGGGGTTTCAACCCACTGCCCGGAGGTAGCGAGATGAGGGTTCGCGGATCGTTGCCGTGCCCAACTGCGCAAGAAGGCTCACCGCGCTGCCACGGCCCGTCCGGCCGCAGTCACTGTAAGGTCTAACTGTGGTGCTGGTGCTGGTCGCTTGGTTATCGCAGGCCAGCTCCGCAAACGTACCCGACGACTCCGACAAACCCTGAAAGGGGGACCCGGCGTTTCCTCCCCGCCTTGTAGGACGGGGTTTCCGCGCCGGACAACCGATGACTGTCGTGCGAGCATTGGCCAGGCCGCTGCTGTCCGCCATCTTCATCGTTCAGGGCGCCAAGGCGGTCCGGAACCCGGATCCGCATGTGGCGAAGGCCGAGCCGGTGGCCGATCGCCTCGTTCCGCTGATCAAGAAGCTGGCGCCGGCGCAGGTGAGCGACCGCCTGCCGGAGAGCACCCGCAACCTGGTCCGGCTGAACGGCGCCGCGCAGGTCATCGGTGGCGTCGCGCTGGCCAGCGGTTCGGGCCGTCGCCTCGGCGCCTTGGTGCTCGCGGGTTCGCTGGTGCCGACGACGCTCGCCGGGCATTCGTTCTGGCAGGAGTCCGAGCCGACCGTGCGTCAGGCCCAGCAGGTGCAGTTCTTGAAGAACCTCGGCCTCCTCGGTGGCCTGCTGCTGGCCGCCGTCGACACCGACGGCAAGCCGGGCGTCGTCTGGCGTACGACCCACGGCGCTAAGGCCGCCAAGCGGGAGACCAAGCGCGGCGCCAAACTGGCCAAGCGCGAAACCCGCCGAGCCGCCGCCCACGCCGTACACGAGGCCCACCACCTCGCCCACAGCGCCCGCCGCGAGGCCAAACTGGCCACCCAAACCGCCAAGGCCGACCTCCCCTTCCTCTGAAACCGGTCCGGGACCGCGGCGAGCAGGCGATAGGCTCGGGGTGGTTCTGGTGGCGTTGGCGCGAGGGAGAAGTGTGACTGAGGCTAGTGAGTGGGTGGCTCCGCGGCCGGATGGTGCTGTGCGGGGGCGGGTGACGATTCCCGGGTCGAAGTCGATCAGTAACCGGGCGTTGATTCTTGCCGCCATTGCCGACGGGCCGTCGACGCTGACCGGTCTCCTGGCTGCGCGCGACACCACGCTGATGCGATCCGCGCTCACGTCGATGGGTGTTGGCATCACCGAGGCCGATGGCAAGGTGACCGTCACGCCGGGGTCGCTGAAGGGCCCGGCCGCGGTTGATACCGGCCTGGCCGGCACGGTGATGCGGTTCGTTCCGCCCGTCGCGGCATTGGCCGATGGGGTGATCTCGTTCGACGGCGATCTCTATGCCCGCGAGCGCCCGATGCACGTCATTCTCGACTCGCTGCGCCAGCTCGGCGCGGAGATCGACGACCAGGGCACCGGCCGGATGCCGTTCGCGGTGAACGGATCGGGCTCGCTGCGCGGTGGCGTCGTACGGCTGGATGCCTCCGGATCGAGCCAGTTCGTCTCCGCCCTGCTGCTGGCCGGCGCGCGGTACGAGCAGGGCGTCGACATCCGCCATGACGGCAAACCCGTGCCCTCGCAGGCACACCTCGACATGTCGATCGCGATGATCCGCGAGCGCGGCGTCCACGTCGACACCGACGAGCCGAACCGCTGGGTCGTGCACCCGGGCCCGATCGCCGCACGCGATACAGCCGTCGAGCCGGACCTTTCCAACGCGGCGCCCTTCCTCGCGGCGGCCGCGATCACGGGCGGCTCGGTCACGGTGACCGGCTGGCCGGAACAGACCACTCAGCCCGGTGACCAGTTGCGCGAGATCTTCGCCCGCTTCGGCGCCGACGTCTCGCTCAACGACGAAGGCCTGACCATCACCGGCACGGGCAACCTGCACGGCGTCGACCTGGACCTGAGCGCGGTCGGCGAATTGACCCCGGTGATCGCCGCGGTCGCCGCCCTCGCCGACGGACCGTCGTACCTGCGTGGTGTGGCGCACCTGCGCTTCCACGAGACGGACCGGCTGGCCGCGCTGGAGGCCGAGCTGAACAAGCTCGGCGGTGACGTGACGCAGACGGCCGACGGGCTCGAGATTCGGCCGAAGCCCTTGCACAGTGGGGTTTTCGCGTCGTACGACGATCACCGGATGGCGCAGGCCGGCGCGGTGATCGGGCTGGTGGTGGATGGGCTCCAGGTCGAGAACATCGGTACGACGGCCAAGACCATGCCGGAATTCCCGGACGTGTGGACGCAGTTGGTGACGCGGGTCTGATGTCGCGGTACGACGAGGACGCCAAGTACGACCGGCCCAAGCGCCGGACCCGGCCGCGAACCAAGGACCGGCCCACGTACGACGCCGCCCCGATCGCGTCCGTGATCACTCGCGACCGCGGACGGTATACCTGCGTGCTGGATGACGGCCAGCTCGTCACCGCGATGAAGGCCCGCCAGCTCGGCCGCAAAGGCGTCATCGTCGGCGACCGGGTCCGGCTGGACGGCGACGCCAGCGGCGACAAGGACACCCTCGCGCGCATCGTCGAGGTCGAGCCGCGGCGGACGATTCTGCGCCGCAGCGCGGACGACGACGACCCGATCGAGCGGCCGCTGGTGGCGAACGCGGAGCAGCTGGTCATCGTCGCCGCCATCGCCAATCCGGAACCACGCACGCGGTTGATCGATCGTTGCCTCGTCG
The DNA here is from genome assembly GCF_036226525.1 of Kribbella sp. NBC_01245. Lineage (NCBI taxonomy): Bacteria > Bacillati > Actinomycetota > Actinomycetes > Propionibacteriales > Kribbellaceae > Kribbella > Kribbella sp. NBC_01245. Next base: position 8,173,355 of record NZ_CP108487.1, on the reverse strand, counting down.
CCGCGTTCGACGCCGGGATGCGGCCGCTGATCTGCCTGACCAAAACGGATCTGGGCGACCCGGATGAGCTGCTCGCGACGTACCGGCCGTTGGGGGTGGAAGCCGTCGCCACCCAGCGCGACGGCGATCTGTCCGCCTTGGTCGAGCAGTTGCGCGATCGGACCAGCGTGCTCGTCGGGCATTCCGGTGTCGGCAAGTCCACCCTGGTCAACGCGCTCGTGCCGGACGCGGATCGTGCCGTCGGCGTGGTGAACGACGTGACCGGGCGGGGGCGGCATACGTCGACCAGCACGTTGGTGCTGCGGCTGCCGTTCGGCGGGTGGATCGTGGATACGCCGGGCATCCGGTCGTTCGGTCTGGCGCATGTCGATCCGCAGGAGCTGATCAAGGCCTTCGGCGACCTGGCCGACGAGACGCAGGACTGCCCGCGCGGTTGTACGCACGCGGAGAACGAGTCGAACTGCGCGCTCGACACCGCGGTGGCCGAAGGCCGGGTGGACGCCGAGCGGGTCGCGTCGTACCGGCGCTTGCTGGCCAGTCGCGAAGCCCGCGACTAACGGCTAGCTGGGGAGCCTGCCGTCCCAGACCGCCTTCGCGCCGGAGTCGCCGGTGCGGATGGTCTGCCAGATGACCAGCAACGACATCACCACGACCGCCGCGCTGACCACCAGCTCGAGGCCCCGGTTGCCGCTCGCCTTGGCGCCCCGCCCGCTGGCCAGGGCCGACGGACCGCTCAGCACGAGCGCGGCGAGCAGGACGACGAACGCGAAGCCGAGGCTGAACCAGAGCAGCAGCGTGCCGCGATCCTTGTGCTCCTGGACGAGCTGGGCCAGTTGGGGGACGGCGGCAACAAACGCCTCACCGCTCTGCTTCGCCACGAACGCCGTCAGCGCCGCACCCAGACCAAGCGCGAGCACCGGCCAGCGCAGCAACCAGCGCCACCTCGGCATGAGCGCGAAAACGATCGCCGCGAGCGCTGCGACCGGCAGCACCACCACTGCGGCGTGAATCACCAGAACGTGTAGCGGCAGATCTCCGAAGCGCTCAAACATGACGTCTCCTGGATCGACGGGACTCGGTATTTAGATCCACGTTCAACTACCTGCTTCGGTTCAAAGTACTACCTGCGGCAACCGCCGCCCCGCACTTCAGGCTAGCCTTCGGCCATGCCCGCGCACACCGACGACCTGCGCCTCGCCCACATCCTCGCCGACGACGCCGACTCGATCACGATGGACCGGTACAAGTCGCTGGATCTGCACGTGGCGACCAAGCCCGACCTGACCCCGGTCAGCGAGTCGGACGAAAAGGTCGAGGACGTGATGCGCAAGACGCTTGCCCGAGCCCGTCCGCGCGACGCCTTCGTCGGGGAGGAGCAGGGCACCACCGGCTGGGGCGTTCGCCGCTGGGTGGTGGACCCGATCGATGGCACCAAGAACTACATCCGCGGCGTGCCGGTCTGGGCCACCCTGATCAGCCTGATGATCGAGGACCAGGTCGTGGTCGGTGTCGTCTCGGCCCCCGCGATCGGCCGCCGCTGGTGGGCGTCGTACGGCGATGGAGCCTGGACTGGCCGCGCCCTGATGTCCGCCTCGCCCTGCCGGGTCAGTGACGTCAACGACCTCAGTGACGCCTCCCTGTCCTACTCGTCGCTGAAGGGCTGGAAGACGCGTGAGCGGCTCGACGACTTCATGGGCCTCATGGACGACTGCTGGCGCTGTAGGGCGTACGGCGACTTCTGGTCGTACATGCTGGTCGCAGAAGGCGCTGTCGACATCGCGGCCGAGCCCGAGCTCAACCTGTACGACATGGCAGCACTCGCCATCATCGTCACCGAGGCCGGCGGCCGCTTCACCTCGCTAGACGGCAAGGACGGCCCCACCGGCGGCAACGCCCTCGCCACCAACGGCCGCCTCCACGACGAAGTCCTAGCCCGCATCGGCGACAAGTAGCCCCTTACCCCGTGTGGGCGATCTGCCGCGACCAGGCGGCAGGCGCCTGCGTGTGCAACCGCCAGTAGTGCTCGGCGATGTCGTCGGGGTCGAACGCCGTCCCCGGCGCCACCGCGCCATCTACACGTACCTCTGCCACGTGTACGCCACTGTCGCCGTACTGGTTGTGCAGTAGCTCCACCAGCGCTCGCAAGCCGGCCTTGCCCAGCGAGAGACTTGTGTATGCCGGTACCGGCTCGGGCATTCCCCCAGTCACGAGGAAGCTGCCACTCCCCCGGGCGGCCATGGCGGGCAGTACGTGCCCTGCGGCGGTGATCGCGCCAACGACGTTCACGGCCCACGCGTCGAGATGAGCCTGCACCGACAGCTCACCCGGGCTATCCGCCTGGATGATCGCGGCGTTGTACACGATCACCTCGGGCACTCCGAATTCCTCCACGGCCTGATCGAGCGCCGCCCGCAATGCCTGCGCGTCCGTACTGTCCGCCGTCAGTCCAAGGGTCTTGGTGGTGCCCAGAGCCTCGACGGCCGCATCGACGCTTGCCCGGCTGCGCGCGATCACCGTCACCGGCAGGCCCTCCTTCGCGAATCGGCGGGCCACGGCCGACCCGATCCCCGGACCGGCCCCGATCACCACTGCTCCACTCATCCGACGGCTCCTCACTGGTTAGACGGCTGTCGAAAGAGGCAACCGCGAGCCTGCCGCCGCCATTCCCCGGTCAACCGGGAGCGGCTTCAGCGCGTCTTGCTGCCGGGGACGGCCGACGTGAGAAGGGGTTTGTGGACATCGGACAAGAACGGGTAGAGCCAACCGGCAGCCACTTGAGGAGCTTGATGCCACCCCCGCCCGATCTAGCCTTGGCCGCGGCCGTTCTGCCCAGCCGTTCCGCCCCTGCCGTTGACGAGGACGCCTGGGTGTTGCGCGCCTCGGTGCGTGAGCCGGACCGGTTCACGCTGATCTTCGACCGGTACTTCGGCCAGGTCCACTCGTACGTCGCGCGACGCCTCGGTACCGATATCGCCGACGATCTGTCGTCCGAGACGTTCCTGATCGCGTTCCGGCAGCGGGCCAAGTTCGACAGCCGCAGTGGCGTGGTCCGGGCCTGGCTGTACGGCATCGCCACCAACCTGATCCGCCGGCACCGCCGGGACGAGGTCCGGGCCTGGCGCGCCGCGGCGAAACTGCCGCCACCGGCCGAGTCCACCGGCGAGGAGGACCGGATCGCCGCCCAGGTCACGGCACAGGGCGCGAGCGGGCAACTCGCGGCCGCGCTGGCCAAGGTGAACGCGAAGGACCGCGAGGTGCTGATGCTGGTGGCACTTGGCGAACTGACGTACGACGAGGTCGCGGCAGCTCTGGGCATCGCCTACGGCACGGTCTGTTCCCGTCTCTCCCGAGCCCGTCGCGTCGTACGCGAAGGTCTCAACCACACTGATCCCACCGCAGAGCAGAAGGTGTCCTGATGGACGAGTTCGACAAGATCCGTTCGGCCTTTCCCGAGCGCCCAGGCCCGTCCGCCGAGGTCCGTAACCAGGCCCGCCGCCAGGTCCTAGCGCTTGCCACCAACGAGCGTCGTCGCGACCGTTGGCTCGCTGCTGCCCGCTCAGGCCGGTTCGGCATCGCACTGACCGCTACGGCCGCCACAGTCGCGCTTGCCGCTCTTGGCGCACCTCTGCTGCTTTCTCCCGGCGGTGACGCCGATGTCCGGCCAGTGCCCGGCACAAGCAGCGCACCGACTCTGAGACTCTCTGCGGCCAGTCAGGCACTTCTAGCGGCCGCCATGCAGCAGGAGAGCCATGAGGCGGCCACTGGCAAGTACTTCCGCCTCCGCACCCTCTGGTACTCGCACCGGACAGTAGGCAAGCCTGGCGACAGCTACGAGCTAGAGCGCCGTCAGGTTGTAGAGCGCTGGACGCCGCCTAACCAGAGTGACGAGTCCTTCTTCGGCTGGGCCGACTTCGGCTACCGTCCGGCGACCGCGAAGGACAAGGCGAAGTGGCGAGCTCAGGGCTCCCCTAAGTCCTGGCAGCTCAGCTACGAGCGCACACCGATCACCATCGCGCCAGAGCCGCCGAAGTTCCGCAGCATGAAGTACAGTCCCCGGCCCGACGGCTACTACATCGGCGGCACCAAGCCACTGACGGCGGCGGAGGTCGCCGCACTTCCGACCGACCCGGCGGCGCTGAGGGCCTTCCTCGGCAGGGAGATCGACAAGAGCCTTCCGGCCGACGCAGGCACGTACACGATCTTCTCCGGTGCCAGCCAGTTGCTCTTCGAAGCACCGTCGTCGCCCAAATTGCGCGGTGCCGCTCTCCGCGTGCTGGCGGCACTGCCCGGCGTCAACCTCCGCGAAGGCGTCCAGGACCCGCTCGGCCGGACCGGCGCGATCGTGATGCTGAGCGTCGACGTCCACGGTGAGCGGTACGTCAGCCAGTTGATCATCGACCGGAAGACGGGATTCCTGCTGAGCTCGGAGGAGCTCTCGCCGATGAAGCGCGGCAAGACCGTCGTACTGGAATCCGGCTGGACCAACGACACTCCCAAGCCGCCGGTCGCCAAGCTGCCCTGATCCGCAATCCCTCGGCGACGGTCCAACTCGGGCCGTCGCCGGACCTCGCCTGCCCAAAACCATTCGAAGAGGTGTGTTTTGACGACCCCTAGAATCCGTAAGCGCTGGCTTGCGGCCGCTGCCGTCGCGGCCGCACTGGCCGCGACCGCAATCCCGTTCCGCCCATCCGTCGCGGCCGACGAAAGCACCACCGCCACCTCAGCCAAGCTGAGCAACGCCGTGACCATCACCCTCATCACCGGCGACAAGGTCACCTACCGCGCCGGTCAGGCCACGACCGTGCAACCCGGCCCCGGGCGCGACGGCATGGTCTTCCAAAAGCATGCCCTCGGCAACAAACAGACGATCGTCCCGATGGACGCCGTACCCCTGCTGGCCTCCGGCGTACTCGACCAGCGCCTGTTCGACGTATCCCTGCTGGCAGACCTCGGACTCGACGACGCCAACTCGCCGACGTTACCCCTGCTGGTCCAGCACAACGGCACCACCCGGACGGCGCGCTCCGCCCTCACAGCCGGTACGACGGTACGCCGGGAGCTGCCGATCGTGGACGCCCTGGCCATTACCCAGCAGCGCGTCTCGGCCAGCCTCCTCTGGCAAAGCTGGACCGCGGGCGCGACCAACCGCCGTACTGCGCTCGCGGGCGACGTACGCAAGGTCTGGCTCGACGGTGGCGTCAAGCCGCTGCTCGACCGTAGCGTCCAGCAGATCGGTGCGCCCGATGCCTGGGCCGCCGGGGCGACGGGCAAGGGCGTGAAGGTCGCCGTACTGGACAGCGGTATCGACCAGTCCCACCCGGATCTCAAGGGCCGGGTATCCGTGGCCAAGGGCTTCACCAGCGAGGGCGAGGACGCCACCGACCAAGGCGGGCACGGCACCCACGTGGCCTCGACCGTCGGTGGTACTGGCGCCGCGTCGAACGGCAAGTACCGCGGTGTCGCGCCGGATGCGGAGCTCATGGTCGGCAAGGTCTGCGGCATGCGCAACTGCGAGTTCTCCGCGATCATCGCCGGCATGGAGTGGGCCGCGAACTCCGGCGCCCGGGTGATCAACATGAGCCTCGGCGGCGGGCCGACGCCCGACGTGGACCCGATGGAGCAGGCGGTGAACGACCTGACCGCGAGCACGGGCGCGTTGTTCGTCATCTCCGCCGGCAACTCCGGCGCCGACTCGAGCGTGGGTAGTCCCGCCGAGGCGGACGCCGCGCTGGCCGTGGCCTCGGTGACCAAGTCGGACGGCCTCAGCTCGTTCTCCAGTCGCGGGCCGCGTGCCCATGACCTTGGCCTCAAACCCGATATCGCGGCACCGGGCAGTCATATCGTCGCCGCCCGGGCTGCCGGTGCGCCGCTGGAGCCGTTCGCGGTCAACGAGTCGTACGCCGATCTGTCCGGTACGTCGATGGCCGCTCCGCACGTGACGGGTGCTGCCGCCTTGCTCGCTCAGCTGCATCCGTCTTGGAAGGCGGACGAGTTGCGGTCCGCGTTGACCGGGTCGTCCCTCGGCCTGCCCGGCATCGGGGTCTTCGGCCAAGGGGCCGGCCGGGTTGATCTCACTCGCGCGTTGAAGCAGACGGTCACGACTTCGCCGAGCAAGATCGATCTCGGTCCAGTCGCGGCTGGGGATAAGCCGGTGACCAAGGCCGTGACCTATCGCAATGACGGGGACAAGCCGGTCACGTTGACGCTCAAGCTGGACGCTTTTGGACCGAACGGGCGGCGGGCGGGCGTGTTCACGCTGAGCCGGTCCGTCGTACGGATCCCGGCCCATGGCACGGTCACGCTCGACGTCACCGCGGACACGTCGGTCTCCGGGGCAGACGGCGCTTATGCGGGATGGCTTGTTGCTACCGGCAACGGCCAGGTCGTACGGACGGCGGTCGGAGTCGCAAAGGCGATTCCGTCGTACCAGCAGAAGCTCACGGTCCTCGACACGGACGGCAAGCCGGTCGTTGCCAGCGACAACAAGTACGCAGGCCTTTTTCTGCTGAACGTCGACAACCTGTTCGGCTACTTCGCGTCTCCCGGCGACACGTTGGACCTGCCCAAGGGCCGGTACGTCGTGGATGGCGGTATCGCGACCTTCAACGCGGACGGCTTCGGCTATGGGAATTCGATCTACCTGGGCGAGCCCGATGTGGTCATCGACCGGCCGGGCGAGCTGGTCCTCGACGCCCGCCGGGCCAAGCCGATCGCGGTGAAGGCGCCCGTACCCGGCGCGTCGGCGGCTACCGGTGGTGTCGGATTCGCGCGGCCGATTGGCGACATCACTTTCAACACGGGGCTGGCGATCAGTACGACGTTCAAGCCGGACTTCGTGCCGCGGCTGTTGGTCGCGCCGAACGTGACGGGTTCCGCGAAGACCTTCACCGGGTTCGCGCATCTGGCGTGGGCCGGGATGCCGGACGGCCAGAGTCCGGAGCGCGACTTCTTCCTGAACAGCCCGTACCTCTATCACGATGCGGTGAGTTGGCCGGCGCGATTCCCGGCGAACCCGTCGCTGGTGACCGCGGCGAAGGACTATGCTCGGATCGACGCGACGTACGTCGGTGCCGAGGGCAACCGAATGAACAACTGGGGCTTTCCGGTGCTGCCTCGTGACGACGCGGGCGGGCGCACTGTCGCCGCGTTCGTCTTCACGCCGGCGGTCGAGATGACGATGCCGTTCCACCGCGAGGAGTACTACTCGGCCAAGGGCGGTATGCGCTGGGCGTTCCAGGCGGAGACCTTCCGGATCACGCCGGAGGAGGTCAAGTACATCGCGTTGATCGACGCGCCGGCCCGGTCGTACCCGGCGGGCAAGACCACCAAGCTGACCTGGAATAACGCGGTCGTCGGGCCGAACCTGCCCAGCTCGCAGGCGGGTATGCCCGGACGCGATGACGAGGCGTGGGTATCCCGCGACGGCGACAGCTTGACGGTGGTCGCGCCGATGTTCGCCGACCCGGGTCGCGGGCGGTTTGGCGCGTCCGAAGTGCTGCGGGAGACGACTTCGCTTTATCGCAACGGCGTCTTGCTGCGGACTACCGAGGCGGGTATCCAGCAGACGTTCGCGTTGCCGGGTGAGGCTGGGGATTACCGGCTGACGAAGCACGTCCAGCGGTCGGAGGAATACTTCCGCTGGTCGACGGACATCACCTCGTCGTGGACGTTCCGGTCGGCCCGCACGCCGGACGGTACGGACACCCGCCTGCCGCTGATGTCCGTCCGCTTCGCCCCACGCCTCAACGACCGCAACCAGGCCGTCGCCGGACGCTTCGACATACCGGTCTGGGTGGAGCACCAACACGGCGCTCCCGCCAGCCCGGTCACCAGTCTCACCATCGAGGCGTCGTACGACGGAAAAACCTGGTCCGCCGTACCAGTCCGCAAAACCCTCACCCGCTGGACCGCCAGCCTGAACCAACCCTCCACCGGCTTCGTCTCCCTCCGCGCAAAAGCCCGCGACCTCTCCGGCAACACCACCACCCAAACCATCCACCGCGCCTACGAACTAACCCCCGACTAACCCCCTGATACCGGGCCCGGCCCCTCACCAATCGCGAAGGGCCCGGGCCCGCCTCTATCTGCCCCACCCCTCCCCGCCCACCCCGGACACAAACGCGGAGGACCTCCCGCAGTCCCACGGTCGGACGCGAAATGCGGCACTCGCCTGTGGATACCCCTGCCACGGTCGGACGCGGAATGCGCAGGCGCGGGCGGATTTGGGGATAACTCTCCCGCGAGGTGCCTCCTTGCGTCGCACGTGTGCAAGCACAACAAGGCACCTCGCGGGAGGGTTTTGCACAAATTGGCCCGGACGTGTGCGGTTCGGATCTAGGTGCCGTGGGCTCGGCGTCCACAGGCGACCCGCATTCCGCGTCCGACCGTGGCAGGAAGGCGGTTCGCCCGGCGCATTCCGTTTCCGACTGTGGCAGCACAATCCAGAACCCAGCCGGATGCGCGAAGCACGTGCCACCTGTGGAAGCCCCCGCCACCGTCGGACGCGGAATGCGGGAGCCGGTCCGGCCCGTGAACCAGCCACGGTCGGACGCGAAATGCGGCCGCCTCCCCTCATCCGCGAGTGGTCGCGGATGACACGACCACTCACGAGAGGTGGGGCGCGCCCTGTGGATAGTGCTGCCACGGTCGGACGCGGAATGCGCAGGCGCGGGCGAATTTGGGGATGACTCTCCCGCGAGGTGCCTCCTTGCGTCGCGCGTGTGCAAGCACAAGGAGGCACCTCGCGGAAAGGTTTTCCACAGTTACGCGCGGACGTGTGCGGTTCGGACTTTGGCGCCGTGGGCTCGCCGTCCACAGGCGGCGCATTCCGCGTCCGACCGTGGCAGGGGTATCCACAGGCGAGCGCCGCATTTCGCGTCCGACCGTGGCGTGGGGTTTGGCGGGTGGGGCGGGTTGTGACCGGGGGCGCGTGTGGCGGGGTGGGGGTTGGGGTGGCACTGATGGTGGGGGCGTTGGGAGGGATGAGCGAAGATGGGGGGGATGACACTTAGCGAGCGCCTTCCCGGTAATGCCGAAGCTGATGCCCTGTATGACGCCTTCTCCTTGTGGGTCGGCGAGCAGGGCATTTCGCTGTACCCGGCGCAGGAGGAGGCGCTGATCGAGGTGATGACGGGGTCGAACGTGATCCTGTCCACCCCGACCGGCTCCGGTAAGAGCCTCGTGGCGACCGGTTCACACTTCGCCGCGTTGGCCGCTGGACGGCGCAGCTTCTACACCGCCCCGATCAAGGCGTTGGTGTCGGAGAAGTTCTTCGCGCTATGCGACGTGTTCGGCGCGTCCCAGGTCGGCATGCTCACCGGCGACGCCTCGGTCAACCCCGGTGCGCCGATCATCTGCTGCACCGCCGAAGTACTGGCCAACGTCGCGCTCCGCGAAGGCGCCAAGGCCGACGTCGGCCAGGTCGTGATGGACGAGTTCCACTTCTACTCCGAGCCGGATCGCGGCTGGGCCTGGCAGGTCCCGCTGCTCGAACTGCCGAACGCGCAGTTCATCCTGATGTCCGCGACCCTCGGTGACGTCGAGCGCTTCAAGATCGACTTGTCCCGGCGGACCGGCCGTCCGACCTCGATCGTCAGTTCGGGCGATCGCCCGGTGCCGCTCGTCTACAAGTACGTCACGACGCCGCTGCACGAGACCCTCGAAGACCTGCTGCGGACCCACCAGGCTCCCGTGTACGTCGTGCACTTCACCCAGGCATCGGCGCTCGAGCGAGCCCAGTCGCTGACCAGCATCAACGTCTGCACCCGCGAGGAGAAGGAGAAGATCTCCGACCTCATCGGGCACTTCCGCTTCAGCCCGGGCTTCGGCAAGACCCTGCAGCGGCTGGTCCGGCACGGCATCGGCGTGCACCACGCGGGCATGCTGCCGAAGTACCGCCGCCTGGTCGAGCAGCTCGCCCAGGCCGGCCTGCTCAAGGTCATCTGCGGCACCGACACCCTCGGCGTCGGCATCAACGTCCCGATCCGAACCGTTCTGCTGACCGCCCTGAGCAAGTACGACGGCCGGCGCCAGCGCATCCTCAAGGCGCGCGAGTTCCACCAGATCGCCGGTCGGGCCGGCCGGGCCGGTTACGACACCTCCGGCACGGTCGTCGTCGAAGCGCCGGACCACGTCATCGAGAACGTGCGAGCCCTGGGCAAGGCGGGCGACGACCCGAAGAAGATCAACCGGATCCAGCGCAAGAAGGCGCCGGAGGGCTTCGTCACCTGGAGCGAGGAGACGTTCGACCGGCTGGTCGCGGCCGAGCCCGAACCGCTGCAGTCGAAGATGCGCGTCAGCCACGCGATGCTACTGAACGTGATCGCCCGCGACGGCGACGCCTTCGCCAGCATGCGGCACCTGCTGCAGGACAACCACGAGGACTCGAAGGCCCAGCTCCGGCTGATCCGCCGGGCGATCCAGATCTACCGCACCCTGCTCACCGCGGGCGTGGTCGAACGGCTGGACGAGCCCGACGAGAACGGCCGCACACTCCGGCTCACCGTGGACCTGCAGAAGGACTTCTCGCTGAACCAGCCGCTCTCCACCTTCGCCCTCGCGGCCCTGGATCTCCTCGACCCGGAGGATCCGACGTACGCGCTGGACGTGGTTTCGGTGGTCGAGGCGACCCTGGAGGATCCGCGTGCGGTGCTGATGGCGCAGTTGCACCACGCCAAGGGCGAGGCCGTTCAACTGATGAAGTCGGACGGCATCGAGTACGAGGAGCGGATGGAGCTGCTCGAGGAGATCACTTGGCCCAAGCCGTTGGAGGAGTTGCTGACGGCAACGCTGGACATGTACCGCGTGACGCATCCGTGGATCGCCGAGGCCGGGTTGTCGCCGAAGAGCGTCGTACGGGACATGTTCGAGCGGGCGATGACGTTCGGCGAGTTCATCGCGTACTACCAGATGGCGCGGTCCGAAGGCGTCGTACTGCGTTATCTCAGTGATGCGTACAAGGCGCTGCGCCAGACCGTGCCGCCGCACCAGCACACCGAGGAACTGACCGACCTGATCGAGTGGCTCGGCGAGGTCGTACGACAGACCGACTCCAGCCTGCTCGACGAGTGGGAAGAGCTCACCAACCCTTCGACCGACCTCCCCGAGGCGCCGCCCGTACCGATGGGTCCGCGCCGGATCACCTTGAACACAAGGGCTTTCCGGGTCCTGGTCCGCAACGCGATGTTCCGCCGAGTCGAGTTGGTCGCGCTGCACCGCTGGGCCGAACTGGGCGCCCTCGACGCCGAAGCCGGCTGGGACGCCGCGCGCTGGGCCGAAGCCGGCACCGAGTACTACGCCGAGCACGCCGTCGTTGGCACCGGCCCCTCCGCCCGCGGCCCAGCGTTCTTCCTGGTCGAGGAACACCCCGGCTACTGGGAAGTCAGCCAGATCATCGAAGACCCCGAAGGCAACCACGACTGGCGCATCACCGCGTCCGTCGACCTAGCCGCCTCCGACGAAGCCGCCGAGCTGTCGCTCACGGTGACCAGCTTCAAGCCGCTCTAGTTCCAGTAGAGCTCGGCGTCGTCGGGTTCTACGGTGACGTCGGCGCCTAGGCGGCGGAGGTTGCCGGCGAAGTCGGTGTAGCCGCGGTGGACGTGGTGAGCGGCGGAGACGAGGGTTTCGCCTTCGGCGGCGAGGCCTGCGATGACGAGGGCGGCGCCGGCTCGGATGTCGCTGGCGACCACTGGAGCGCCAGAGAGACGAGGTACGCCGCGGACGACCGCGTGGTGGCCGTCGGTCTGCACGTGGGCGCCGAGCCGGGTGAGCTCCTGGGCGAAGGTGAATCGGCCTTCGAAGAGGTTTTCGGTGACCATGGCGGCGCCGTCGCTGAGGGCGTTCATCGCGATCACGAAGGCCTGCAGGTCGGTCGGGAAGCCCGGGTACGGCAGGGTGACGACGTCGACCGGTTTGGGCCGATCGTTCATCACCACGCGGAAACCGTTGTCCAGCACGGTGATCTCGGCGCCGGCCTTGTGCAGCTTGTCGAGCGGCAGTTCGAGGTGCTCGGCGTGGCCGTTCAGCACGGTCACATCGCCCTTGGTGACGGCTGCCGCGAAGGCCCAGCTGCCGGCCACGATGCGATCCGGTACGACGGTGTGGTCGACCGGCTCGAGCAGGCCCGTCACCCCGGTGACCTCGATCCGGGGCGTGCCCGCACCCTCGATCTGCGCGCCCATCTCGACCAGCATGGCGGCGATGTCCTGGATCTCGGGCTCGCGGGCCGCATTCTCGATCACGGTGGTGCCCTTGGCCAGCACGGCCGCCATCATGATCGTCTCAGTGGCGCCGACACTCGGGAAGTCCAGCCAGACCTCGGCACCGTGCAACCCGTGCGGCGCCTCGGCGATCACGAAACCGTGCTCGATGTGCACCTTCGCGCCCATCGCCTCCAGCCCGGCCACGTGCATGTTGAGCCCGCGCGAGCCGATGTTGTCGCCACCCGGCAGCGCCACCTCGGCCTGGCCGCACCGCGCCAGCAACGGACCGAGCACCGAGATCGACGCGCGCAGCTTGCGAACCAGCTCGTAGTCGCAGTGGTGACCGATCTCCCCCGGCACCGCGACTGTCGCCGTACCGGCGTCGCTGTCGACCTTGACCGAGCACCCGAGGGTGTCGAGCAGTTGCGCCATGAAGGTGACGTCAAGGATGGCCGGCACCTGCCGCAGCGTCGTCGTACCCTCCGCCAGCAGTGCCACCGCCATCAGCTTCAGCACACTGTTCTTCGCACCTGCCACCTCGACCGAGCCGGCCAGCCGTGCCTCACCCGCGATCCGGAACCGTTCCACCATCCGACTCTAGCGGTAGCAGGTTGCCTGCCTGCGTAGAGTGCCGCCATGGCTGTGAACTTGACGCGGATCTATACCCGGACCGGTGACGCCGGCGAGACCCGCCTGGGCGACATGAGCAAGACCACGAAGACCGACCCGCGCCTCGCGGCGTACGGCGAGGTCGACGAGGCCAACTCCTCGATCGGTGTGGCGATCGCCGCCGGTCACCTGAACAGCGCCATCGTCGTGCTGCTGACGAAGATCCAGAACGACCTGTTCGACGTCGGCGCCGACCTCTGCACCCCGATCGTGCCGAACCCGGAGTACCCGCCTCTGCGCATCACCCAGGAGTACGTCGACCGGCTGGAAGGGTGGTGCGACGAGTACAACAACCGCCTCACCAAGCTCCGGTCGTTCGTGCTTCCGGGCGGTTCGGAGGGCGCGGCCTATCTCAACGTCGCCCGCTGCGTCGTACGACGTGCCGAGCGCGCGGGCTGGGTCGCCGTCGAGGCACACGGCCCCGCGATCAACCTGCTCGCCATCACGTACCTAAACCGCCTCTCCGACCTCCTCTTCATCCTCGGCCGAGTAGCCAACCTCTCCTCCGGCGGCGACGTCCTCTGGATCCCCGGCGGCTCCGCTACTGCTGAGCCAGGGAAATAACCAGGAAGGTCCACTGGAGTTGAGCCGATCATTCGCGCCGCTGGGACATCAGCAGCCGCCGCCGCGATCGGACCATGGTCCGAATCTGCCGCGGTGGAGCCGGTCGATCCTGGGATGGAACCGGCCGTAGGTTTGGCGCGGGCTGAGCGGGGCTCGGAAACCGCGTTCACGTTGGCCTCGGGCAGTCGACGATCGCAACGACAAGCGCGACCACCGCTCCCAGGATCCGCAGCGCGGATTTCACAGTTGCAGCTCGTCTGGATCCACGGCTTCGACGTTCCAGATCACTCCATCGCCGTCGAGCACCCATGTGGGAGTCATCCGCTCCGCCGAGACGGTGCGAACCCACTGAACGAAGACATCCTCCGATCTGCATTCGACCCAACAGGCCGTGGCACTGGCTTGATCGAGACCGCTCACATCGCCGCGAACTCGAATCGGCGCTGCCCGCAGATCGGCCTCTGACTCCGGGCCAACGTCCCCAAAGACCGTAAAGAGATATCCGGAGTCGTCCTCGATCTGAGCGGTCCGATCACTCGCGGTTCTCGCTCCGAACCCAATCAAGACTCGCTCGATCTGCTCATACAACTCCGTATCGTTTGCCAGAACGAACGCTCCCTTCATCCGAGCTCCCCTGATAATCTGCCCATTAATCTAATGGCCTACTTCACACAATCTTTAAGCATGCTGGACCGCGCCTGATCCATAATCTCTCGCGACCACGTCGCCTTCGCTACCTGATCACTGGGCATCACCGCTTCAGAATATCCAGCACCGAGAGAACGCGACAGGGCCTCAAGCGCAAACCTCCTCATATGGCTATAGTCATCAGATTCCGCAATCTCGATCAATCTCACAAGTACGTCACAGTCAGAATTGCTGACCAGATACTTCCCCGACGCAGAGATTGCAACCAGCCGAACCTCGTTATCGACATCCCATGGATGGCTTCGAAGAGCTTGGAGCAACTCGTCCCTGTACTTGGCTGCGAGGCCCCATTGAGAACACAGGATGCTTATCACCAGGCCAGCAACTTGCGGCTCACTGGGGAAATTTAGAAATCTCGCCAGCAAGTCTTCATATTGATAGCAACCCATCCGCCCCAATATGTACACCATGCGATATGTGTCCGCGACATTGCCCCGACTCGAAAGGGCGGACGCCACCGCCTCGATTTCACTAACGGTCACGGCCCCTTCCTTTGCCCGCAAAACAAGCTCGTCGAGCTCACGGAATACCGGCATCGCCAAACCCCTTCCTTCCTCGCGCGACGAGGTTCTCGACCGACAGCCGCCACGAGCACGACCCGCCAACTCGGTTTCCTAGCCGCCGACCCGCGATCGGTGCGAGCAGGAACACCTGCTGCAAGCACAGTCACGGGATGCCGTTCTTCGCATCCTCAGATCCTTGGAAAACTTGGACTCTCAGGTCTCCGCTCCACACAGCCAGTCGCAGCAAGCCTGACTCGAACTGCAGGTCCAGTCCAACGAATTCACGAACTCATCGAACCGGGGCATCGAGGAAATCAGCACGTCACCGACAACCAGCGCGATTGGATCTGAGGCAGCGACGGGTTCCTTGGTCCATTTACCCAGACTCCACAACGGATCGTCGACATCAACGCCCTCGAACGGGTTCCGCCACGGTTACAGCGAAACAGACAAGGTCCAGTCTGACCTCGTGTCAAAGACGGTAACGGAGCCTTCACTCCACTTGAGTTCGAGGGCGTACGGCTGCGGTGGGTCGCCAGGTCCCGACAAGATTGCTCGCGACGCCGCAACACACCTTGCCCCAAGGGCAAGCGCATCGGCCCCGCTCATCAGCCAACCACCTGCGCGTTCTGCTGTGCCATGCCCGTCCTTAGCCGTAGACCGGCCACAAAGTCGGCGCCGTACTTGACGAGCGCTCTGCCGCCTTTGCGGCAACCTAGCCCCGCCGAACGGCAGCGAGGTCCCATCGATCGCCTTAGACTCACCACTGGTCATAGTCCTGACCGTGTCGCCTTGTCGAGGTCAACGCGAGTGCCACGATGAGCCCGAACGTGATAGCGACGAACCAGCGAACGGTCAGCCTGGTCATTCACCCCCGTCCCCTGTGGCAAACGATCGGAAGGCATCGAGAGCTCGCTGAAGGTCAACTGGACCGCAACGTGCCTCGAAAGCTATTCCAGTCGAGCGCCAGTGAAGCCAACCATTCTCGTCATCATCGATACGGACCCAATCGATGACGCGACCCTTGAGCTCTGTATCCGCGGTCGAGACGTCCAGCGACCATCCGGGATTGTCCAAGGGCGCGATTCTGATGCCTAGGTCGTGCTCCCAGTCGCCGTCGCAATGAGCTGCGAACCAATCGATGAGAAATAGCAAAGCTGTGGTCGTCATGGTGGAATCACTCCGGGGTAGAGCCGAGCGGACCCAGCCGTTGCCTTGCATATGCGGTATTGGCACGTACAGCCGATCGACTGATCGCCTCCTCGCGAGTCGGTCGAGGCATTCAGCCGGAAGATTTCCGATAGTCCGTCGCAACACCTGATATTGCAGTCGGCCAACCGACATGGCAGCTCTGGCCGCAACGGGTCGGTCAGTCCTCAATCCTTGGCACGCAGGGCGATAAGAACGGATCTGGCTGAATAGACAGCGTCCCTCTCGCCAGGACCCTCACGCGATACGCATTCGCATCCTGAGCCTCCGGCGCCTCATCATCTCGGTCATAGATCAGGCCAAATGAACCAGGTGCTCCGGACATTATTGCGGCGATAATGCTCTCGATAGCGTCCGATTCATGCGCGCGCCTTCGGTTCGCATCACACGTGATAGTGACGTAGTAAGTCCCGTTCAATGGAAAGACTTCCGCGCGGAGAGTATGCCCAGTGGCGATAGACACAAGTCGGTTGATTTCTCTGACCACCGATTCGAGGCCGCCCACATCAGCATCTGTAGTGGTCTCGGCGAGCCGGAACCAAGCATGGAGATCGTACATGTCGGACTCATTTCAGGGGTTGCACATCGATGACCGGCTTGATACCGTACTTCGCGGCGTAGCGCTCCAGCGCTCGCAACACGTCTCTTGACGGCGGACCGTCAAACTGGAAGTACGGCGTCCGCCCAGTTGCCTTAGCCGCTTCGAATGTTGCCTTAGCCTGGCCGCGGAAAGACGAGCCCAGCTGGAAGTTGGCAGGCTTGGCTTGGGCCACATATTTGTCCGATATCACATCGAACTCACGATCGATTTTGGCAAATCGCGCTGAAGGGACTCCGCCGATCCTTTGCGCCAGTGCATTAGCAGCGGGATCGTTTATGTTTGTGGGCAGAACAGCGCCCAGCCTTCGCCGCGCGAGCATGACGGCCGCAGAATCGATGGCTCTTGGGATCGCTTTCGATGCTGATCTGCATGCCACGACGCCAGTCCCGCCGGGGATCGGGGCAAAGAACTCGCCAATGCGAGTGGCGGTCTCGTCACCGGTGACACCGACGGCTTTGTTGGTCAGCCAGTAGTACTGCTCCGAGTAGGTTCCAAGACCGAGGAGGTCCAGGCCTTGCGATATCTGCCCCGTCACCGGCACCATCTCGGAGAGCTGAGCCAGGCCGCCCCCGGAGCCGACCGCACCTTGACCAAGCCACTTGGCACCGGTCTTGACGCCACCCAAGATCTCGGGCCAGCCTGGAACGAGGCCGCTGGGGTCGGTTAGAACCGTGGGACGCTGGTCGGCATAGATATACGCCGAAACGTAGGGATCGGCGACATCAGGCTGCAGCGGGTCCCGTGCGGAGAAGATTCCCCAGAGGTTGTAGTCGCGGGCGCGGAGGTGGTACTCGCCCGTCGTCGACTCCAGATAGGCGCCGGTGAAACCGAACTGCGGGTCCTCGGCGACCGTCTGGAGCTTCTCCGAGGAAGTGCGCACGCCGAAAGGCTCGTAGGCGTAGCGCCACCGGCCGGCCCCGGCATTGTCGACGATGTCGGTGACCGTGCCCATGTTGTCGTGCATCATCAGCGACATCGGGTAGGACTTGCCTGGGTGCTCGACGTACATCGGCATCCCGTCCGGCGTGTACCGGTAGCGCCAGTAGCTGTTGTCGGTCTGCCAGACCACGTTGAGCAGGGGCAACTCGTTGTTGATGTCCCAAGACATCTTCTTCGTACCGGCCGCGCTCTGCACCGTCCGCCGCAGATCCATCGCGTCGTAGGTGAACGTCGATCCGCCGAGCTTCGTGAGCCGACCGAGTACGTCCCACTCACGGCCGTTCTGCACCATCCCGTCGGCGTTGTAGGTCAGCTGCGAAACAGTGCCGGTCTGGCTCGTCCGAGTCACGATCTGGTCGGCCGCGTCGAAGGCGGTCGTGATCGTGCCCGGGTTCGCCACCCCTACACGAGTTTCCGATTCCCTGTTGCCGACTGCGTCGTACCCGTAAGTGACGTGCTTGCTCGCCGACGCACAACTGGTCGCCTCGACGCAGTTCTTGGTCAGGCGGTTCGCGCCGTCGTACTCGAACGCTTCGTCGTAGACCGTCGTTCCCCGCGTGCGCTTGATCGAGGTGGGATTACCGACCCCATCGCGGACGTAGTCATAGCGACTCAGCGGTGTGGACACACCGTTCTTCTGACTACGGATCGACGAGATGTCCCCGACTCGGTCGTACGCCCTGGTTTCCACATATCCGCTGGCCGCGGGATACGTGGCACTCGTCAGGTTGTCATCGACGTCATAGGCGAAGGACGTCGTCTGACCATACGCGGCCATCGACGTGATACGCCCGTCTGCGTCGTAGCCGTAGTCCGCCTTGCCGCCACCGGGATAGGTGCGCGACTCAACGCCACCAAATGCCGTGTAGGTGTACACATGGTTGCCCTGCGGGTGGTTCACACCCGTCAGTTGGTTCAGGCTGTTCCAGGTCTGCGTGGTGGTCCCCGTGACGTCGTTGAAAGTGGTCATCCGGCCGTCGGTGTCGTAACTGAAGGTCGAAGTCGACGCAGCCGCCGCGGTCGTCACAGCCGTACGCAGACCACGCGCGTCGTACGACTGCTTGATCGTCCAGGCGGCGAGATCACCGGATGCGTAGCCGCGGGCCTTGATGATCTCCGAGACATTGCCGTCAGGGTCGTATCCGAACGTCTGCTTGCGATCCAGCGGATCGGTGGTCGAGGTGAGCTCGCCGCGAAGGTTGTAGCCGTATTTGGTGACCGCGCCTTTGGCATTGCGCCGCTCGACCAGGTCACCAAAGTCGTCGTAGCTGTACGTCGTCTGGGCACCAACCGGCGAAGTCACAGAAGTCAGTCGCTGCAATGCGTCGTAGGCGTACGACGTCGAACCGCCGCGTGGATCCTTCTGGCTAAGCAGGTTATTGCGGCCGTCGTACGCCTTCGTCGTAACTCGCCCGAGCTTGTCCTTGATCGTCAACTGGTTGCCAGCAGGGTCATAACCGTAGGTCGTCGTGTAGTCCGCCGGCGTTCCTCCGGAGACATTCCCGCGGGGATCCGTCTGGGTGATCTGGCGCCCGTCCGCGTCGTACGTCCACTTCGTCACGGAGGCACCGCTTGGGGACGTGGTACTGAGTCGCGCACCGTCGGCGTCGTAGGTGTACTTGGTCGGCTGCAATCCCGGCGGCGCCTCCGAGGCAAGCCGTCCGACCGAGTCATACGTGTTGTTGGTGACCTGCCCGGTGTGGTCGGTCACCGTCCAGATGTTTCCGTTGCCGTCGTAGCCGTAGCTGGTCTTATAGCCCAGGGTGCTGCGTCGCGACGACGTCCTGTTGATGACGTCATAGACGAATTCCTCGTAACCGCCGGTCGGGGGAAACTCGCGGACCTTGTTGCCGTTCGCGTCGTACTGGTATTCCCACCTGAAATCCACCGGGTCGGCAGCCGCGACATTCCCGCGGGGAGTGGTCATCTCGTCCAGGCGGCCGACGCGGTCGTAGAGATAGGTCGTCTTCGCCCCGGTAGCATCCGTCGAGGATGACTTGTTGCCAGCGTTGTCGTACGTCAGAGTGAGCGTCACGCGGTCGCGATTCTTGACCTCGAGCAGGCGGTTCTCCGCGTCGTACCGGAATGTCTCGCTCTTCAGCACCGTGGTGTCAGGTGCCGCAACCTGCTCGGAGATCACATTGCCGACCGCGTCGTACCCGGTCGTCGTCAACGACCCATCAGGAGGCTGCTTGACCGATGTGACCTTGTCGGCGGCGTCATAGGTGTACGTCGTCGTATACGGCTCCGACGGTTGACCTTGCACCGTGCCACGTGGGTCCGTCCTGCTGAGCAGCCGCCCGCTGGCGTCATACGTCAGCGAGGTGGTGTTGCCGAGGGCGAGACTATGGAGGTGAGGTTACCGGCGGCGTCGTAGTTATTGGTCCAGACTTGCCCGCGTCCGGCCGTCCGCGTCTTGGGCTGGCCCAGGTCCGTGTAGGTGAAGAGGTTGCTGGTCGAATCCGGGAACGACTTCTTCGTGACTCGGTTCGCCGTGTCGTAGGTGAAGCTGGTGACCTGCCCTCGGGCATCGGTCGATGTCAGTACGTTGTCGGAGGCGTCGTACGTCCACCGCTCGACATAGGACAACGGAGCCGGCGCCGTGCGGGTCAGCATGTTCCCGCGGGCGTCGTACGTCATGGTCGTCGTGTTGCCACGCGGATCCGTGGTCGAGGTCAGGTTGAGGTTCGCGTCATAACCGAAGGACGTGTGACCGCCCCGGGCGTCGGAGGTTCCGATCAGCACGTTGCCCAGGTAGTGATCGGTCCACTTGCCCCCATCCGGCCTGGTAGTGGTCGTACCGAGGAGCGGATCGTAGGTGTACAGGGTTACCTTGCCGCGCGGGTCGGTCTGTTTGATGACCCGGCCGTCGGTGTCGTACTCGTTGACGACAGCGCGGCCTAGCGGGTCGGTCGCTCGGTTCAGACGGCCGCCGGCATCGTAGGCGTACACGGTGTTTCCACCCCGGACGTCCCTTACCCCCGTCAAGAGGCCGTTGGTGTAGGTGTAACCAACCGACCGACCGTCCGGAAGCTCGACGCTTTCCAAGCGTCCGTCTGCATTGTGAGTGAAGCGAACGATCCGACCGGCCGCATCGGTGACCGTCGAGAGCAAACCGTTGGCGTGTGCCAGCTGCAAGCCCACACCGGATTGGTCGAGCAACGACTGGAGCAGGCCGTCCGCGGAGAACCTGGCGACACTGTGATTGGGCTGCTGTAGCTCGAAGGTCCCGTCACTGAGCTTCTTGAGCGCGGCGTCCACCCCGGTACCGGGTGTGTAGGAGCCGTCCGCCGCACGCGTGTAGCCGGCCTGCTGCCCGTCGATCCCGACGTAGGTGACCTTCGCGCCTGCCTCCGTGACTACCAGTCGGCCTTCATACGCATGGTTCCAGCCCCGGCCGAGGGCGCCGACATGATCGCTGGCGGAGTTGTAGCTACGGAGCAACAGGAACGCAGTGCCCGGGCCTGCCAGCTGCAGATCCGTAACGGACTTGGTCTCGTTACCGGTCGCCGTGTTGACCGGGTAACCACGGGACACGGTCGGGTTCTTGGCACAGAGATCGCAGCCGGACCCCAGGATCGCGAGGTTGGAGACCTTGGTCGTCACCGGGACGATGTACATCGGGTCTGCGCTGGCGAAGCCTCCACATCCGTCTCGCAGGATGAAGCGAACGGTGTTGTTCCCTGGCTCCAACACGCCGGAGAGACTCAGTGGGCCCGCGGGAGTGACCCAGCCGATGCAGCCGCCGCTGAAGTCAAGGCTCTTGGTGATCTTCGAGCCGTCCTGGTGTGTGACTTCCACGGTCAGGACATCATCCACGCGGACAGCGCCATAAGCCGTGGTCGCCCGCGCGATGGCCAGAACATCCGACGCGTTCTGGGTGACAGTGAGAGTCTTGTCGAGGATCACCTCCCCCTTGGTGACGGTGCGTTGTGGAATCCCAGGAGTGATCTCGACTGCCGCTTGCTCGGCCGCTGGCAGCCCGGCAAACCGATGGTCGTAGCTGGTCGCACGGTCGGTAATACCAGTCTCCGGACGACTCTTCGAGTCCGACGACCTGGCACTGGGTGTTGGCGACGGTGTCTCCGAAACGGCGCCATTGGCCCCGGGAGCACCGGCGAGGAGAAGCGACGGGACGATCAGCAGGCAGACGGCAATACGGCGCAAGACAGGCATGTAGTCCCCCCAGGACAACGGCACTCAACGTAAGTAGGCAGATCCGGGCCGTAAAGCCCATGCCGAAGGGAGCTTGCCAGCCTTGAGCCGAATTGGGAACCTTTATTTCGGCTCACCTGACCTATCCATGGGTGGTCGCGCATGTACTCAGGTGTTGCGCGATGACCGGCTGGGTGCCGACTCCCTGCAACGAGTGGACGCGTGGTGCGCAGCCGTCAGGCGGCAGAAGGCTGGTCGGACGCAGAATCCGCCACGAATCAAGGCCCCGGTGAGCAAAGCGGACCGCCAGGACCACACGGTTGTGGTTTTCGCGCCTTTTCAGCCGTTTTGAGGCCACCGTGTGGTGCTGGCGGTCCGCCGGGTGCATAACGCGTCCACTCGTCGCATCATCGAGGGACTGCCCCCGCGTGTCGGCTGTGCACTCCGCGTCCACTCGTCGCACGGAGTCCGGTGATCGCCTCAGCAACCAAGGACGTACACGACGACCCACGATGAGTCAGAAGAGCCTTACCTACGGTGTCGGTGGCTCCCGCCCACGACGGCGTGGACGCCTTTTGTGGGGGTTCTACTGCAGTTGCCAGGTTAGGGGCATGGTTAGGGCTCCGGCTGGGGGGAGGCCTAGGGCGGCGTAGGCGGTGGTGGTTAGGCCGTCGAGGGTGGGGAGCCAGGCTTGGGTGCGGACGGCTAGGTCCTCGGTGGAGGTTGGGGGTTTGAGTTGGTCGACGAAGGACTTGTGGGGGCGGGCGCTGATGGTGATTTCGTCGCGGTCGAGGCCGGCACGGTGGCAGGCGAGTTCGAGGGCGCGTTCTAGGCCGCCTAGTTCGTCTACGAGGTTGTTGGCGTGGGCGTCGGCGCCTGTCCAGACGCGGCCGCGGGCCAGCTTCTCCAAGGCGTTGAAGGTCATGCCGCGGTCCTCGGCGGCCTTGGAGACGAAGTCGGCGTAGATCCGGTCGAGGGTCTCTTCCAGCCGGGCCCACTGGTCGTCCGTGAACTCCTCTTGGGCCGAGAACATGCGCGCGTTCTGGCCTTCGGAAACCCCTTCTGACGTAATGCCGATCCGCCCGAGCGCATCGCGTAGAACGCCCTTGCCCGCCAGTACGCCGATCGAGCCGGTAATCGTCCCGGGCTCGGCTACAACCACGTCAGCCGGCATGGCCACGTAGTACCCGCCGGAAGCGGCAACACTCGCCATAGACGCCACAACCGGCTTCCCCGTCGCACGTAGGCGGAGAACCTCGTGGCGGATGGCGTCAGAAGCGACGTACGAGCCGCCAGGGCTGTCTATGCGCAGTACGACGGCTCGGACGTCCTTGTCGGCGCCGACAGCTCGGAGAGCCGCGCCAATCGTGTCTGAGCCGACTCCGGGTCCTCCGAAGGGACCGGCGCCTCTGTTGCGCCCTACGGTGATTCCGCCCGTCACCTG
The DNA here is from genome assembly GCF_036226525.1 of Kribbella sp. NBC_01245. Lineage (NCBI taxonomy): Bacteria > Bacillati > Actinomycetota > Actinomycetes > Propionibacteriales > Kribbellaceae > Kribbella > Kribbella sp. NBC_01245. Next base: position 8,150,363 of record NZ_CP108487.1, on the reverse strand, counting down.
GACTACGGCGACCACTGGCTTCTTCGGCCACGGCAAGTTCTCCTGCAAGGAACGCGGGCGTCGACGTACATAACGCTCTGCAAGTAGCGCAGTCGTCTCCCCCAGCCGCGCCTTCAGCGAGTCATAAACGTCCGACCGGTAGCCCAGGCGATCCACCAGGCCTGCCTGTTCGGCATCGGCGGCTGCGAGCGGTGCACGGTCCACCAGCGTCCGTACGGCGCTGGGCTCGAGCCGACGACCTGAGGCGATTCCGTCCACGATCTGCTCGTACGCCGACGCCGCGAGGCGCGACGCCATCTCCTTGGCCGGACCGGTCATCTCCTTCTCGGTGAAGGTGTCCGCCGCCGTCTTGTACTCATGCCGCTTGCCGAACTGGGGAACCACTCCCGCCTTATCCAGCGCACCCCGCAAGAACTTGGCCTCGACCGAGACACCCGTGATCCCCAGCTCCCCCGACGGCTGGACCCAGATCTCGTCGAACCCGGTCGCCAGGTAGTACGGCACGGTGCCCGCGCCAACCTCGCCGAACGACTCGGTCCACGCGATGGCCTTCTTGCCCGACTCCCGGAAGGCCAGTACGGCGTCGCGCAGCTCCTGCGTCTGCGCCAACGTCAGCGTCGGGCCACCGATATGCGCGATCAAGCCCAGCACGTGCTCGTCGCGAGCGCCTTTGCGCAATGCGGAGACCAAGTCGCGCAGCGAAGGCAAATGCCGCGCGCGGAACGCCGCCACCGGACTAGCGGGTGGTGCCGTCAGAACGCCGCGGGTGAGGTCCAGTTCGAGCAGAATCGCCGTCATGGTTCGACCATAGTCACCCCTGCCAAAGCATGCGGTGGGGTACAGCTAGGGGTATGAACGGGCGCGACGAGACACTCCGCTATCACCAGGAGTTCTACAGCCGTCACGCCCTGGACGAGCCCGGCACGTGGCTCCACAAGCCGTCCAAGCTCGTACTGCGCGCTCTAGACCAGCTCCCCGAGGGACCGGTCACCGTGTACGACCTCGGCGCAGGGGTTGGGCGGCATACGTTGCCGATCGCGGCCGCTGTGCCAGAGGGCTCGAGAGTCATCGGGGTGGACTTTCTCCCGCTGGCTAACGAGAAGCTCCTGCAGAACGCCGCAGAGGCCGGCGTGGAGGTTGAAGCCGTTCAGGCAGACCTGGAGGAGTTCAAGCTGCCAGCGGAGACAGCTGATCTAGTAGTCGGGATATCCGCGCTTGAGCACGTATCCAACTTGGAGGCGTTTGAGGACCTACTGCGCCGCATGCAGGACGGCACGAAGCCGGGTGGCCTGCACTGCCTAGAGGTGTTCTACGACCGCTACGAGATCGAGATGACGGGCGTCGTACGGCCTGCGCTGGTGGAGTTCCCGCTGACTGGGGAGGAGCTCGACGACGTCATCAACCGGCTGTACGCGAGCTGGACCCGGATTGAGGAGAAGCGCGGCACGGGCACGGTCGAAGAAGCCCGCAACGGGGAGCCGTACAAGCTGATGGGGTCGAACCTTCGCCTACTGGCGAGAAAGCCTTAGCGGAAGGTCGGCGTACCCGGAGGTGCGGATTCCATCCACGCGAGGACGCCGGTCAGGGCTTCCTCGGTCATGGCGAAATGCACGGTTTTGTCTTTGAGTTTGGCGTCGACTATGACATGGCCCGCATAGGTGACCAGCGGCTCGTTGCCGATCGGGCGGCGGGTGGTGACGCCGTCGAGCTGGCGGCGGTTGACCGTCAGCTTCGGCCACCAGGCCAGGCTGAAGACGCGGAACCACTGCAGGTCATCGCCCACATACCGCGCGAGACCGAGGGCCCAGCCGCGGCCGTGGTCCTTCTCCGCCAATTGCAGGCTGCAATCGAACGTGCCGCCGTCCCTTGAGATCAAGCGACGGCGGCACGCGAAAGCAACCAGCAGCAGTACTGCGGCAAGCAAACAGACCCCGACCACATCGAGGACTGTCCTCATATCTTGCCGACCTCTTCCTGGTGCACCTTGTTCGGCACCGGCCCCGAGCAGTACTGAAAGTGACGTTATTGAATTATGGCAGGTCGGATCAGGACGCCGACTCGGCGGCCCTCACTCGGGCTTCGGCGAGTCGCACATGTTCCGCGTGCGCCTCGTCCATCACACCCGCGGCGCGGGCCCGATCGAGGTCGTGACGAGCCTCTTCCAGGTCGATCTCGTGGGCCATTTCGGCGTGCTCCGCGAGGATCGAGACCCGGTCGTTGGCGACCGAGATGAACCCCTCGGGTGCGGCGGCGACGAAGTACTCGTCGTCGGTGGTCCGCACCTGAACGGTGCCGCCGGCAAGCAGGCCCAGCAACGGCGCGTGACCGGGCAGGATGCCGATATCGCCGTCGGTGGTGCGGGCGATGACGATCGTCGCCTCGCCCGACCACACGGTCCGCTCGGCCGCGACCAGCGCGACCTCGAGGTGCTTACCGGATTCCTCAGCCATCAGGCTTCCTTCTGAAGCTCTGCCCAACGACGCTCGACGTCGTCGAGGCTACCCACGTTGAAGAACGCCTGCTCGGCGATGTGGTCGCACTCGCCTTCGGTGATCTTCTTGAAGGACTCGATCGTCTCCTTCAGCGGCACCGTCGAACCCGGCACGTTGGTGAACTTCTCCGCCATGTACGTGTTCTGCGACAGGAACTGCTCGATCCGGCGCGCACGGGCGACGACGATCTTGTCCTCTTCGGAAAGCTCGTCGACACCGAGGATGGCGATGATGTCCTGCAGTTCCTTGTTCTTCTGCAGGATCTGCTTCACCCGGACGGCCACGTCGTAGTGCTCCTGGCCGACGTACTGCGGGTCGAGGATCCGCGACGTGGAGGTCAGCGGGTCGACGGCCGGGTACAGACCCCGCGACGCGATGTCACGCGAGAGCTCGGTGGTCGCGTCCAGGTGGGCGAAGGTGGTCGCCGGCGCCGGGTCGGTGTAGTCGTCCGCGGGCACGTAGATCGCCTGCATCGAGGTGATCGAGTGGCCACGGGTCGACGTGATCCGCTCCTGCAGCACGCCCATCTCGTCCGCCAGGTTGGGCTGGTAACCCACGGCCGAAGGCATCCGGCCCAGCAGGGTCGACACCTCCGAACCGGCCTGGGTGAAGCGGAAGATGTTGTCGATGAAGAGCAGCACGTCCTGCTTCTGCACATCGCGGAAGTACTCCGCCATGGTCAGCGCCGACAGCGCGACGCGAAGACGCGTGCCCGGCGGCTCGTCCATCTGACCGAAGACGAGCGCGGTGTCCTTGAAGACGCCGGCCTCGTCCATTTCGTTGATCAGGTCGTTGCCCTCACGGGTGCGCTCACCGACACCGGCGAACACCGAGGTGCCACCGAAGTTGTGGGCGATCCGGTAGATCATCTCCTGGATCATGACGGTCTTGCCGACACCCGCACCGCCGAACAGGCCGATCTTGCCGCCCTGGACGTACGGCGTGAGCAGGTCGAGCACCTTGATACCGGTCTCGAGCATCTCGGTCTTGGACTCGAGCTGGTCGAAGGCCGGCGCCTTCCGGTGGATCGGCCAGCGCTCGGTGATCTCGAACGTCGACTCGTCCTGGTTCAGGCACTTGCCGGTGACGGACCAGACGCGGCCCTTGGTGACGTCGCCGACCGGCACGGAGATGGCCGAACCGGTGTCGCGCACCTCCGTACCACGGACCAGACCGTCGGTCGGCTTCATCGAGATCGCACGGACGATGTTGTCGCCGACGTGCAGCGCGACCTCCATCGTGATCGTCGTGGTGGTCTCACCCAGGGTGATGTCCACCTCGAGCGCGTTGTACATCTCGGGCATCGCGTCCGCGGGGAACTCGATGTCGACGACCGGGCCGATCACCCGGGCGACGCGGCCCACGCCAGGCGTGGTGGCGTCGGCGTTCTCGGTAACTGTGGCAGTCATCTCTCTCACTCGCTCCCGGCGTTGGCATCGGCGAGCGCGTTCGCGCCACCGACGATCTCGCTGATTTCCTGGGTAATACCGGCCTGACGCGCCTGGTTCTCCTCACGCGTCAGCCGCTTGATCAGATCGTCGGCGTTGTCCGTCGCCGACTTCATCGCCCGCTGCCGGTTGGCCAGCTCGGACGCCGCCGCCTGCAACATGCAGAAGTGGATCCGGCTGGCGACGTACTTCGGCAGCAGTGCATCGAGCACGTCCTCGGGGGACGGCTCGAACTCGTACAGCGGCAGGACCTCGTCCTCGGCCGGCGGTTCAGTGCCCTCGACGACCTCCAGCGGTAGCAGCCGGATGACCTCGGGACGCTGCGTCAGCATCGACACGAACCGGGTGAAGACGACGTGGATCTCGTCCACGCCACCTTCCTCGGTCGGCGTCAGGAACGCCTCGATCAGCGCGTCCGCGATCGCCTTCGCGTCGTCGTACGACGGGCTGTCCGACGAACCGCTCCAGGACTGTGCCACGGTGCGGCGGCGGAAGCCGTAGTACGCGATCGCCTTCCGGCCGCTCAGGTATGGCACGACCTCACGGCCGGCGTCCTTGAGCAGCGCGTTCAGCCGCTCGCCCTCGCGCAGCACGCTGGACGAGTACGCCCCGGCCAGACCGCGGTCGGACGTGATCACCAGCACCGCCGCCCGCTTGGCGTCCGGCTTCTCGGTGGTCAGCGGGTGGTCGACGTTCGAGAACGTCGCCACCGCCGACACCGCACGGGTCAGCTCACGAGCGTACGGCGCGGCCGCCTGCGCACGCTGCTGCGCCTTGACGATCCGCGACGCCGCGATCAGCTCCATGGCCCGGGTGATCTTCTTGATCGTGGTAACCGAGGTCCGTCGCTGTTTCAGCTGTCGGAGACTTGCAGCCATGGCTGATCAGCCCCGCTTCTGCCGGACGATCTGCTCCTGCTCGACCTCGTCCTGCTCCAGCGATGCGACCTCTTCGCGACCGGCCAGCAGCTTGCCGTCGGACGTCTGGAAGGTCTTCTTGAACTCGTCCAGCGCGTTCGTCACGGCGGCCTGGTGGTCGTCGTCGAACTTGCCGGACTCGCGGATGCTGGCCAGGGTGTCGCCGGAGCGGCGCAGGTAGTCCAGGAACTCACGCTCGAAGCGCAGCACGTCCTGAACCGGGACATCGTCGAACTTGCCGGTCGTACCGGACCAGATCGACACGGTCTGCTCTTCGACCGGGTACGGCGAGTACTGCGGCTGGCGGAGCAGCTCGACCAGACGCTGACCACGGTCCAGCTGGCGGCGCGAGGTGGCGTCCAGGTCGGACGCGAACATCGCGAACGCCTCCATCGCGCGGTACTGCGCGAGGTCGATCTTCAGCGTTCCGGAAACACTCTTCATACCCTTGACCTGGGCGGCACCACCAACACGCGAGACCGACACACCGACGTCGATGGCGGGCCGCTGGTTGGCGTTGAAGAGGTCCGACTGCAGGAAGATCTGGCCGTCGGTGATCGAGATGACGTTGGTCGGGATGAAGGCCGACACGTCGTTCGCCTTGGTCTCGATGATCGGCAGACCGGTCATCGAGCCCGCGCCGAGCTCGTTCGACAGCTTCGCGCAACGCTCGAGCAGACGGCTGTGCAGGTAGAAGACGTCACCCGGGTAGGCCTCACGACCCGGCGGGCGGCGCAGCAGCAGCGACATCGACCGGTAGGCCTCAGCCTGCTTGGTCAGGTCGTCGAACACGATCAGGACGTGCTTGCCCTGATACATCCAGTGCTGGCCGATGGCCGAACCGGTGTACGGCGCGACGTACTTGAAGCCGGCCGGGTCGGACGCCGGGGACGCCACGATGGTGGTGTACTTCATCGCGTCGGCCTCTTCGAGCGCGCCCTTGACGGCCGCGATCGTGGAGCCCTTCTGACCGATGGCGACGTAGATGCAGCGAACCTGCTTCTCCGGGTCGCCGGACTCCCAGAATTCCTTCTGGTTGATGATCGTGTCGATCGCGATCGCGGTCTTGCCGGTCTTCCGGTCGCCGATGATCAGCTGACGCTGGCCACGGCCGATCGGGGTCATCGCGTCGATGGCCTTGATACCGGTCTGCATCGGCTGACGGACCTCTTGGCGGTCCATTACGCCGGCGGCCTGCAGCTCCAGGGCGCGACGGCCCTCGAGGTTCTCGATCTCGCCGAGGCCGTCGATCGGGTTGGCCAGCGCGTCCACGACGCGGCCGAGGTAGCCCTCGCCGACCGGCACCGAGAGAACCTCGCCGGTCCGGCGGACCTGCTGGCCTTCCTCGATCTTGTCGAACTCACCGAGGACGACGACACCGATGTCGCGCACGTCGAGGTTCAGTGCGATACCGCGGGTACCGTCCTCGAACGTCAGCAGCTCGTTCGCCATCACCGAGGGCATGCCCTCTACGTGGGCGATGCCGTCACCGGCGTCGACAACCGTGCCGACCTCTTCGCGGGTCGCCGTCTCCGGCTCATAGCTGGAGACGAAGCGATCCAGGGCATCCCGGATTTCCTCCGGCCTGATCGTGAGCTCCGCCATTATCTTCCGTCCCTGCTTCCTTGGCTCGTGGTGGCTCTGGGGTTTTTTCCGGCCCTCAGCGCCTTGTGGTCTGTGAGGGTCAACCCGCGATGCGCCGAGACGCCTCGTCGAGCCGTGCCGCGATGGTTCCATCGATCACGTCGTCACCGATGTCTACCCGAACGCCGCCCACGACGGACGGGTCCACGATGACGTTCAGCTGGATCTGCCGGCCGTACTGCCGGCCTAGTGCCTCGGCGAGCCTGGTGCGCTCGGCCTCGGACAGGTCCTGCGCCACCCGCACGGTCGCGATACTCGCGCTCCGCCGGGCCGCGGCAGCCGTCTGCTGGGACCGCAACGCGGCCGCCAGACTGAGACCACGACCGGCCACGGCGCGCTCGGCGAGCCGGACGGTGGTCGCGTCTGCCTTACCGGCCAGCAGACCGCGGATCAGCTCCTGGCGCTGGGCCAGGGGAATACCGCGATCGCCGAGCTTCGCGGCGAGCGCCCGCTCGGCCGCGATGATGCGCTCCAGCCGGAACAGCTGGTCCTCGAGCTCGTCGAGCTTGCGCTGACCATCGGCGTACGCCACATCGGCGTCGACGCTCAGCTTCTCGAGCGCATCGCCGAGGTCACGACTACTGCTCCACCGGCCCTCGACCGCGGCCACCACCAGGGCCAGCGCGGTGTCGGAGATCTTGCCGCGGAGCAGCTGGTCGGCCAGTCCGGTCCGGGCCGCCTTCGGGCGAGCCGGGTCGGTCAGCGCACGGCGCAGCGTTCCGTTGGAGTCGAGCAGCGTGACGACCGAGAACAGCTCGGTGCCCAGCTCCTCCGTGACGGTGCTGCCCGCCAGGGCCTCGAGGGCCCGGGCGAGCGACTCCCGCGATGCGCCGCGCATCAGCGCTCCGTTCCCACGGCCTGAGCAGCGGACTCCTGCGACTCAAGCTCGGCCAGGAAGCGCTCGACCGTACGACGCTGGCGCGCCTCGTCCTCGAGCGACTCACCGACGATGCGTCCCGCCAGCGTGGTGGCAACCGCGCCCACCTCGTGACGCAACTGCGCGACGGCCTGCGAACGCTCCGCCTCGATCTGCGTGCGCGCGTGGGTCACGATGCGCTCCGCCTCGGTGTTCGCCTGCTCGCGCATCTCCGCGATGATGACCGCACCCTGCTCGCGGGCGTCCTCACGGATCCGGGCCGCCTCCTGGCGGGCCTCGGCCAGCTGCGCGTTGTACTTCTCGAGCGCCGCCTTCGCCTCGGCCTGCGCCTGCTTGGCCTCGTTCATACCGCCTTCGATCGCCTGAGTCCGGTCGGCATAAGCCTTCTCGAACTTCGGAACGACGACCTTCGCGAAGGCAATGGCCAGCAGGATCAGGACGACGAACCCGAAAGCAACCTCGATCGGGTGCTCGGGGATGATCGGGCTCGGAGCCTCTTCCCCGCCGGCTGCGTCAGTCAGCCGGATCATTGTCGTGAACATGTCGGTGTCCTGTCAGTCAGGGGGTGAATCAGCCGGCGGTGCCGCGGAACACGAAGGCAAGGGCGATACCAATGATCGCCAGAACCTCGGTGACACCGAAGCCGATCCACGCGATCGACTGGAGCTTGCTCTGCGCCTCGGGCTGACGCGCGGTGCCGTTGATGACGGCCGCGAAGATCAGACCAACGCCGACACCCGGGCCGATTGCCGCGAGGCCGTAGCCCAGGACAGCGATGTCGCCGGTCAGTGCGAGAGCGATGTTGCTCACCATTTCAGGTGCTTCCTTTCGGTACGGATGAGATATCCGGGGTTCCGTGTACTACGGGTCTGGTGGTGCTGGCTGGATCAGTGATCCTCGGCGATGGCGCTGCCGATGTACTGCGCGGTGAGGACAGTGAAGATGTAAGCCTGGATGACCTGCACGAACAGCTCCAGGCCCGCGATCGCCAGGCCCATCAACCAGGTGATGATGCCAACACCGCCGAGAGCGATGTTGCCGCTCTCGAGGACCATGTACTCGCCGCCGAGCACGAAGACCAGCAGCAGGATGTGGCCGGCGAACATGTTCGCGAACAGTCGCAGCGACAGCGAGATCGGACGAACCACGATGTTCGAGATGAACTCGATCGGGATCATCAGCGGCATCAGCCACATCGGCACACCGGCCGGCATGGTCTGGTGCTTCAGATAGCCGAACACGCCGTGCTTACGGACGCCGACGAAGTTGTAGATGATCCAGCTCAGAAGAGCCGCACCGTAGGCCCAGCCGACATGGCTGAACGTCGGGAACTGGATCACCGGGATGGTCGCGGCGACGTTGTTCAGCAGGATGAAGTAGAAGAGGCCCATCAAGTAGGGCACGAACCTCATGTACTCATGGCTGCCGATCGCGTCGCGGGCGATCGAGTTCCGGACGAAGTTGTAGCCCAGCTCACCGGCGAACTGCAGCCGGCCCGGCACAACCGCTGCCTTGCGCGACGCCGCCCAGAAGAACCAGACGATCACGATCACGGATACGAACGCCACCAGGACTGGCTTGGTGAACCAATCCAGGCCGAACATTCCCGGCAGGTTGAAGGCCTCTGGCCCGGGCGGGGTGAATCCACCCTCGGTCGGAACGCCGGTGATCACCGGGTCTCCTTTCGCGTCGTGCTCAAGTCGTACTCAAACAAGGCGGTCTCAGTCGATCCGGAAGGGCTCAGGAGTCCCTGTACCGGAAGTAGATCAGCACTACAGCGAGCCCGGCACCGAGGACGATGCCCGCCGGAAGGAAGAACGAGGTATCGAGCCAGCGATCCAGCAGCCACCCGATGCCGGCGTACAGAACAAGTCCGCCGATCAAGTAGGACAGGACCCTCCAGCCGTCTGTCGAATTGCTCGGCGGCGGCGGTGGATCCGATTGCTGGCTCATTGGCACCCGAACGGTAGCAGTCGGCGACACGCCGGGTCACATCGGCGTCAGTGCGGTCGAACACACCACTGCGCGAGGCGGCGGAAACGCCACAGTACGTGGTCATTTCGACACCTCGTGGTCAAGGTCGTAGATCGGCACACGCAGCCGCGACCAGGCCCAGATCTCCCCCGCCATCCATGCCATCACGACCACCATCGCGGTGATGCCGAGAGCGGTGAGGTTGACGTTGCGGGCGAGCGAGTCGGAGCCGAGCGCTACGACCAGGAGTGCGCCGAACAAGGCGATCCGGCCGGTATAGGAGCCGAGGGCAACCGCAAGCTGGGTGGTCGGGCTGGTCTTTCGCGAAGCATGCAAGGCGAGAAGGCCTGCGCCAGAGAAGATGATGACCATCAGAAGGCCGAGCAACGCGCCCCAGAGCCCTTTGATCCCGGCGGCGACCGCGGCGATAGCGCTCGCGTTCACGCCGACCACGACGGCTGCGACAAGAGCGCCGCGCAACATCACCAATGCGGGATATCGCGTCGCCTGGCCGGCTACGTCTTCGGGGGCCATCTGGTGGTTCCGTCCTGCTGGCGCTCAGGTCCTAGCCAAAGCGTCGAATGGGCGGGGTCAGGGTCTCACTCTGTTTTGCTGCGTTGCTTGTGAAAACTAGCACAAAGTCGCCGCAACAGGCAAAACCAGCGCCTTCAAACCCCGCTGGTCAGGCCCACCTTATCCACACACCACGCGGACCAGTGGTCTGGTCCCCAGTCGGGCCTAGCGCGGTCACGGCAGCATGTCCAGCGTGAGCGCGCAAGCATGGATGGTCGAAGCCAATCCGCGGAGCGCGCTCGTGACCCCTGCCGGTCGCTTCCGCCACTCCACGAGGGTCCGCTCCGCACCGGGATCCCCCTGCTCCCCCGCGGCGAATACCTCAGCTCGCTCCATGAACCAGACAGCAACCAATCGATAGGCGCCGAACGCCTTATGACTCTCGTCGATCCCGCATCGATCCATCCCCGCGATCGCCGTGGCGACTTGACTTCCCACATCCAGCGAGACGGAGGCGCTCTTCTCCGGCCCGATCGCGATCCGCACTACTCCTGGGCCAGCCGTGACGGCCTCGCTGACCAGTTCCACCGGGAGCAGTGCCGGCCCGGCCTCATTCGCGAAGAGCCGGACCAGATCTTCAACCTCGCCGAGATCCCTCTCATGACCGGCCAACACACAGACGACGAGTTCGCCACTGCCACAACGCAGATCGGGATCTCTGAGCACGACATGCGGCTGGACCTGAACGGCCGCGGCGGCGCCGACCACACCCAGGCACCCCCAGATGAGGAGGTCGCCGATCCCCCTCTCATTCACGACAGACCCACCACGAGCCTTGCGTGTGACGGCACGCAGAAGCACCAGCCCTACGACCAGGCCGACGATGACCCTCAGCACGAATAGCCAGGGGTTCCATCCGACCTCACCGCCAGGTCGCTCCAGCATCCCGGTGAACGGCAGGAACTGCAGGTGATCAGTCACCACAGCCGGACCTCGCGAGATCCCCCAGAAGACGGTCGCAAGGATCACGCTCCCGATTCCAGCCCTCCGCCATCCGAGCCAAGCCTCCGCCGCGGCGCCAGCGAGAGCCGCGACCGGAATCCAGACCAACGCCGGCAGCAACATCCAGACCGGGACCGAGTCTGTCGCGGTCCGCGCCGCCCAGCCGATCATCGGCAAGAGGCCCAAAACGAAGCCGCCAAAGGCCAGCGCGACAAGCCCCACCGCAGGAACTTTGCGCCCTGTGGCAACGTCACCGACCCCCGGCAGCGCCAGTCGGCAGCGACCGGCAACGAAGGCCGATGCGAGCACGACGACCGGCAGTACGAAAGTGAGGCCTGCGGATGCAAGGCGCCCCACCTCAGACCAGGAGGCGTACCGGCTGCCGCCAGCGGACGCCACGCCGGTCAGAAGGCTCACGGAGATCGCGACAGCAATCACCGTGATTATTCGGAAGATAATCGGAATCCGCTGGTAATACACGCCCGCCACTCCTAGAGCCGATTCGCCGATCACTTACGGCAAGGACATGCTGATTTCGGCGTTGCCGAATAGCGGCTCCAGGTAATCTGGAGCCGCTATTCGGAACGTCTAATTGATCAGCAGCGCGTTGCCTTTGGCCCCTGCCAGGTGCCTCCCGCTGTACTACGCAGCTTCCCGTAGTACTCCTGGCGCCCGGTTTCCGCGCAGGGCCGGTTGGGCAGCAGAGAGAAGTTCGTGCCATTGCCGTGCGCAGTGCGCACCACCCCGTCGACGCCCCAGTAACCCCTGAAGAGCTCCAGCGTCAGACTTACGTTGTTGGTGCACCCCGTCCGGCCGCCCCTTACCCACACGTTGATCGCCGACCCCGGCGGATCGACGTAATGCACGCAGGCTTGGGCCGTCTCTGTGTTAGCCCAAGCAACCGCAGATACACCGCCGACTGCCGACGCTCCAGCAAGCACCGCGACAACAGCTCGCATAAACGGTCGTTTCATGACATGCCTCCCTTGATAGCCACCACAAAGGGCACAGTCAACCGCTCCAGCGACGCTGCTATCGCAACGTCCGGATCGATAGGTATCGCATATATTTCCCGGGCCGTTTGTGGCGGAACGTGAGAACGACAATGTCAGTCGAGATGAAAACGCAACAGATACAACTCATACAACCGACCCATACAATCAAGCGACTTTGTTGTTATCTGATGCGTCAGCAAAATCGCTCCTGCATGCGCCTCGATCCCGTACGGACCGGCCAGTGTGTGGCGCAGAGCGCCGCGCCGGGCGACCGCAGGCTGGACCAGATGTGACCACTCGCGACAGAAGAGGGGTCAGACCTTGGCTAGGGGTGGGGTGGTGGGGGTGCGGCGGTGGGGGCGGCCGGTGGTTAGGAGGATGGCGGTGATGGTGATGGCTAGGACCAGGATGACGGTCCACCAGGAGAGGAGGAGGCCTAGGACTACTACGCCGAAGGCGATGAGGGCGGTCCAGAGGTACATCAGGAGGACGGCGCGGCGGTGGGAGTGACCGCGTTGCAGGAGGCGGTGGTGGAGGTGCAGCTTGTCCGCGGCGAAGGGGGAACGGCCGGCCTTGGTACGGCGGATGTAGGCGAGCGTCAGGTCCAGCGCGGGGATGGCCAGCACGGCCACCGGCAGGATGAGCGGGAGCAGTGCGGGCAGCAGGCTCGAGCCACCGACCTCGTACGGGACGGCGTTGGGGTCCATCTGGCCGGTCAGGCTGATCGTGGAGGCCGCGAGCATCAGGCCGATCAGCAGTGAACCGGAGTCGCCCATGAAGATGCGGGCCGGCCAGAAGTTGTGCGGCAGGAACCCGAGGCAGGCACCCGCGAGGGCCGCCGTGATGAGGGTGGCGGTGGTCGCGCGGTCCAGGCCCTGCTCGACGTTCAGCAGATACGAGTAGGTGAAGAAGGCCAGTGCGCCAATCGCGGTGACACCGGCGGCCAGACCGTCCAGGCCGTCCACGAAGTTCGTCGCGTTGGTCGAGACGAGCAGGATGCCGGCGGTGACGACGGCGAGCTGTGCGAGTGGCGGCGAGAGGATGCCGCCGGGCAGGGGCAGCCAGAAGAGCTGGATGCCCTGGACGACCAGTACGCCGACCGCGAGAACCTGGCCGGCGAGTTTGGTGATCGGGTCGAGCTCGACCAGGTCGTCCACCACGCCGACCGCGCAGATGATGACGCCGCCGAGCAGGATCGCCCGGGCGTCGTGCGCGACCTGGAGGCTGTCGCCGAGGAACGGCAGCGACGACGCGACGGCGAAACCGGCGATCAGGCCGCCGAGGATCGCGACGCCGCCGAAGTACGGGATCGGGACGGCGTGCACGTCGCGGGAACGGACCTTCGCCACCGCGCCGTACCGCAGCGCGATCGTGCGCGCGATGCCGGTCAGCAGGAAGGTCGTGGCCGCGGCCACGAAGAGGACCAGCAGGTATTCGCGCACTTACTCGCCTGGCTTCGTTTCGTCGGTCTTGTCAGCGTCGGTCTTCTCAACTGCGGTCTTGGCATCTTCAGGTGCCGAGACGTCGGTCTTGGCATCGACACCTTCAGGTGCGGAGACGTCGGTCTTGGCGTCGGCGTCGTCAGGCGCCGCGACGTCGGTCTTCTTGGCATCGGGGTCGGGCGCCGGGGCGTCCGCGTCCTCAGGGGCTGAGACGTCGGCCGACGCGGATTTGTTCGCGTCCTCCACGATCTCGACCTCAGGCTCGTCTTCCGGCGCCGGGTCGCCGGGGGCGGAGATGCGGCGCACCACCTTGCGCAGGTCCTCGACGCTGAGCGCGCCGACGCGGACCACGTTCGGGATGTCGCCGGTCAGGTCGACGATGGTGGAGGGCTCGCCCTTCGGCGACACTCCCCCGTCCAGGTAGACCGCGACCGCGTCGCCCAGCTGGCGCTCCGCGTCGTACACGTCCGTGGCCGCGGGCTGCCCGCTCAGGTTGGCCGAGCTGACCGCCAGCGGCCCCGTGCGGGACAACAGCTCGCGGGTGTCGGCCTGGTCGGGAACGCGCAGCGCGACCGTGCCCTGGGTCTCCCCCAGGTCCCACATCAGCGAGGTCTGCGCGTGGCAGATCACGGTCAGCGGGCCGGGCCAGAAGGCCTTGCACAGCTCGCGACCGGCCTCGGGGATGTCGGTGGCGAGGGCGTCCATGGTGTCGACGACCGAGATCAGCACCGGCGGCGGCATGTCCCGGCCGCGGCCCTTGGTATCCAGCAGTCGTTGCACCGCCTCGGCCTTGAACGCGTCGGCGGCCAAGCCGTACACGGTGTCGGTCGGCAGGACCACCAGTTCGCCGGCCTCGATCGCGTCGACGGCAGCCGCATAGGCCGGGCCAAGCTCATCACCGGTGAAGTCATAACGCTCGCTCACGCAGTGCATCGTGCCACATAGGATCGGCGCCATGATCGCGTCTCCCACCTTCGCCGCCGGTCTGCCCAAGGCCGAGCTGCACGTGCACCACGTCGGATCCGCCACCCCCCGGATCGTGGCCGAGCTGGCTGCCCGTCATCCGTCCTCGCCGGTGCCGGTCGATCCGGAGGAACTCGCGAAGTACTTCGTCTTCACCGACTTCGCCAAGTTCATCGAGATCTACCTGAGTGTCGTCGACCTGATCCGTACGCCGGAGGACGTCCGCTTCCTCACCTACGAGGTCGCGCGCGACATGGCCGGGCAGAACATCCGGTACGCCGAGCTGACCGTGACGCCGTACACCTCGCTGCTGCGGGGGATCGCGCCGGAGGCGTTCTGCGAGGCGATCGAGGACGCGCGCGTCGCCGCGGAGAAGGAGCTCGGCGTGGTGCTGCGCTGGACCTTCGACATCCCCGGCGAGGAGGGGTTGCCCGGCGCCGAGGAGACGATGCGCATCGCGACCCAGGTGCGCCCGGACGGGCTCGTCTCGTTCGGGCTCGGCGGTCCCGAGATCGGCGTGCCGCGGCCGCAGTTCAAGCCGTACTTCGACGCCGCCCGGGCCGCTGGTCTGCACAGCGTGCCGCATGCGGGTGAGACCACCGGGCCGGAGACGATCTGGGACGCGATCCGGGTGCTCGGCGCCGAGCGGATCGGGCACGGCACCTCCGCCACCCAGGACCCGGCCCTCGTCGACCACCTCGGTGAGACCGGCATCGTGCTCGAGGTCTGCCCCACGTCGAACCTGGCCACCCAGATGGTCGCCGCCTACGAGCAGCACCCGGTCAAGGCGATGGTGGAAGCGGGGTTGACCGTCACGATCAACTCCGACGACCCGCCCATGTTCGGCACCACGCTCTCCAACGAGTACGCCGTGGCCGCGCGGCTGCTCGAGCTCGACAACGCCGGGCTGGCGGAGCTGGCCAAGGCCGCCGTGCGGGCGTCGTTCGCCGGCGACGCGGTGAAGGCCGGGCTGCTCGCCGAGATCGACGCCTATGCCCGTTCGCAGTAGATCCTGGCCGACAGGTGATATTCCGGCTGGTGTTGAACCCGGTGACTACGCAGACTTCGAACTGTGACCGAGGCGCTACGCATTGATCTGCTCGGGCCGTTGGCCGTGCGGTTCGGCGGCCGCGCCCTCGACACCGGGCCGATCCGACAGCAGGTGCTGCTGGCAGTCCTCGCGCTGCGGGCCAATCGGGTCTCCACCCCGGAGGAGCTGCTCGACGCCGTCTGGGGCGACAGCCCGCCTCCTACCGGTCTGAAGGTCATCCCGCCGTACATCTACCGAATTCGCAAGCTGTTGCCGTCAGAGGGCCTGCTGGACCGTACGCGGGATGGCTACGTGCTGCGCGTTCCAGCCGACTGTGTCGACGTGGACCGCTTCGAGGCGGCAGTGGCGGCTGTAGACCACCAGGGCGATCCAGAATGGGCTGCAGAGATGTACGGCGACGCCCTGACGCTGTTCCGGGGTGAACCGCTTAGCGGGCTTCCAGGGTCTTACCTCAGCACCCAGCGGCACCGGTTGGCAGAGCGGCGCGACAAGGTCCTGAGCGACCGGATCGACCTAGACCTGGCCAACGGTCGCCATGCGGAGGTTGTGTCGGAACTGGTCGGCCTAGTCGCCGACAGACCGCTGGACGAGCGAGTCGCGGCACAGCTCATGCTCGCGCTTTACCGCAGCGGTAGGCAGGCAGAGGCCCTTGCGAACTACGGCAAGACGCGGGCGATCCTGGTCGAGCAGCTGGGCGTGGAGCCGGGTCCGGAACTACGGGCAGCTCACGAGACGATCCTCCGCAACGACAGCCCTAAGCCGCTCGGCCGGGATGAGCTTCCGTACAGCGGTGCAGCCTTCATAGGTCGTACGACGCAACTGGCCGACGTCATCACCTCTCTACGTCCGGGTGATCGGTCTACACCACCAGTGGTGACCATCGACGGCATGGCCGGTGTCGGCAAGACCGCCCTCGCCGTACGGGCTGGACGCGAACTGGCCACCACCTATCCCGACGGCCAGCTATTCGTGGACTTGCACGGTCATTCGCCTGGGCGGGAGCCACTCGCCACTGAGAGCGCTGTCGACCACCTGTTGCGCAGTATCGGCGTACCGGCCAAGCAGATTCCGCAGGACTCTGAGGCACGTCTAGCGCTCTGGCGGTCAGAGGTCGCTGGCAAGCGCCTGCTGATCATCCTGGACAACGCACTCGACAGTGCCTCGGTCTACCCGCTCCTGCCTGGTACGCCGACCTGCGGCGTGCTGGTGACGAGTAGACGCCAACTGACGAGTCTCGACACCAGGGCCCGCCTCGCGCTCGACGTACTCGATGAGTCGGATGCGTCCGCCTTGTTGAGCCAGATCATCGGAGCGGCCCGCAGCGGCAAGGAGGCTCCAGCCGCTCTCGAACTGGTAGAGCGGTGTGGACATCTACCCCTGGCCATTCGCATCGCTGGTTCGCGGTTGCGGCATCGGCCCGCGTGGACCGTCGCACACCTCAACCAGCGGCTAGACGCCCAGGACCGACGGCTGACCGAATTGAGCGCCGACGGCAGTGGAGTCGCCTCCGCCTTCGCTGTGTCGTACGAGCAGCTCACGGCCGAACGGCAGAGCATGTTCCGCCGACTGAGCCTCATGCCCGGCAAGGACACTGACGCGTACGGCGCCGGCGCGCTGACCGCCACGCCGCCGGACGAGGCCGAGCCGGTTCTCGAGGCCTTGGTCGACGCGAATCTCCTGCTCCAGCCAGAGCCGGGCCGGTTCCAGTTCCACGACCTGCTGCGGGAGTACGCCGCACAAGTCGCACGGGCCGAGGAGTCCGACGTGGAGCGGTCTGACGCGATCTGCCGCCTCCTGGAGTACTACCTGCAGACGGTCCAGCGTTCCCTGCAACAGGTGTCGCAGGTGTTGTACGCCGACTTGTCCGACCGTCCGGCCGTTGCAGGCCCCGCTGTCGGGCCAAACCTTGAGTGGTGCGACACCGAATGGCCGAACCTGGTGGCCGCCGTCGCGCAGGCCGAGGCGATCGGCCGGGACGACCTGGCCTGGCGGCTGGCGAACGTAGTCGCGCCGTACCTGCATCGGCGGACCCGGCTGGACGAGATCGACACCGTGCTCACGATCGGCCTCGCCGCCGCGGACCGCCTCGGTGATGCCGAAGGCCGGGCGCGACTGCTGCACATCCGCGGGCACTACGGCCGGATCCGGTGTGGCGCGCGCAAGGGCATCGCCGATCTGCGCGAGGCCGCGGAGTTGTCGATCGGCGGGGATCCGGCGCTGCGAGCGCATATCCTCAGTTCGCTCGGTTATGCCACTGGCGCGATCGACGCGCGATCCGAGTGGCCCGAGCTGTTGAAGGAGTCGGTACGACTCGCTCGCAAGGTCGGGCACGAGCCGTTGGCGTCCCTGGCCCTTGGATATCTCGGCGGGCTCTATGGCGAGCAATGGGACTTCGCGAACGCCCTGACGTACTACGAGGATGCACTGGCTGCTGCCGAGCGAATCGGCAATGAGCAGCTACAACCCGATCTGCTGAACGGTATTGCCGAGTGCCACCTATGGTTCGGGCGACCGACAGAGGCGCTGCAGGCCGCTATGGCCGCTAAGACGCTCTCTATCGAGCACAAACTGGAGTACTCGCTATCGAACACGATGTCCTACCTCGGCGACGCGTACCGGCTACTGGGCGAGATGGACCTGGCAGTCGAGACTCATCAACAAGGGCTCGTCATAGCCGTCAAGAACTGCACGCACCTCGGTGAGAACTTTGCCCGCCTTCACCTCGGACGAACTCTCCTGGCGGCTGGACGTGTCGACGACAGCCAAGAGCAGTTCGAGATTGCCCTGCGTCGTACGGTGAATCAGCAGCCGCGATTAGCCGCTCAAGCGCTAGAAGGTCTCGCGGACTGTGCTGAGCACAACGACGATCCCGGCGAGGCACGGGCGCTACTACGGCAAGCCCTGATCCAGTTGGGCCAAGGCCTGCCAGTGCACGCAGAACGCCTGCAACTGCGACTAGACGGCCTCGCAGAGCGGCAAAGTTGCCGCCACCTTAGATACGACGTCCGGTGACGAAGCGGGGTTTGCCGGCCAGGTCGGGTTGATCGCGGACCTCGGCGAAGAACCCGGTCGCGGCGAAGACCGCAGGCGCGGACTCCCCCTGTACGTCGGCATGTTCGCAGCCGAACCAGCCGCCCGGTTTCAGCAATCGCCCAGCCGTCGCGGCGACCACCTTGATCGCGTCGAGGCCGTCATCCCCCGACCACAGCGCCAGCGCCGGATCGTGATCCCGGGCCTCGGTGGCGACGGACTCCCACGCGGTCAACGGGATGTACGGCGGGTTGGCGATCACCGCATCCACCTGGCCGTTGAGCTCCGGCAGGCAGCCATCGATATCGCCTTCGTGCAGGATCGCGCCCGTCCCGGCCAGGTTCCGCCGAGCCCAGACGCAGGCGTCCGCTGAGAGCTCGACCGCGTGCACGGTGCTGTCGGGCCGCTCCGTCGCGACGGCGCCGGCGATCGCGCCCGAACCCGAACAGAGGTCGACCACCAGCGGGTTCTCGACGCCCACCAGCCGGTCGAGGATCCAGCCGACCATCACCTCGGTCTCGGGACGCGGCACGAAAACGCCCGGGCCGACGGCCAGCTCGCGGTACCGGAAGGCCGCCGTACCAAGGAGGTGCTGCAACGGCTCACGCTGCGCGCGGCGGGCCACCAGCGCGTCGTACACCTCGAGCTGGGCGGAAGTCGGCGCGGCCAGAACGAGATTGCCGCGAGTGGTGCCGAGTACGAAGGCGAGCAACTCCGCCGCGTCGTACTCCGGAGAACCGACGCCGCCGGCCCGCAGCCGCTCGGCGGCATCGGCCAGCAGAGCACGCGGCGGGATCACTTCGGGCGCGGTCACTTCGGGGCGACCGCGGCCAGTCGCTCGGCCAGGTCCGCCTCGGTCAGGGCCTGGATCACCGGGGCGAGCTCGCCGCCGAGGACCTGGTCCAGGTTGTGCGTCTTGAACCCGACCCGGTGATCGGAAAAACGGTTCTCCGGGTAGTTGTACGTCCGGACCCGCTCGGACCGGTCGACCGTACGGATCTGGAGCCGGCGCGCGTCCGAGGCCTCCTGGTTCGCGGCCTCCTGCGCGGCGGCGAGCAGCCTGGACCGGAGGATGCGCATGGCCTGTTCGCGGTTCTGCAGCTGGGACTTCTCGTTCTGGCAGGACACCACGATGCCGGTCGGCAGGTGCGTGATGCGCACCGCCGAGTCGGTCGTGTTGACGCTCTGGCCGCCGGGACCGGAGGACCGGAACACGTCGATCCGCAGGTCATTGACGTCAACCTCGACATCGACGTCCTCGGCCTCGGGCAGCACCAGTACGCCGGCCGCGGACGTGTGGATCCGGCCCTGCGACTCGGTCACCGGCACCCGCTGCACCCGGTGCACGCCGCCCTCGAACTTCAACTTCGCGTACGGCGCTTCGCCCGGCTCGGGCACGCCCTTGGCCTTCACCGCGACAGTGACCGACTTGTAGCCGCCCAGATCGGAATCCGCGGCGTCGAGCACCTCGGTCTTCCAGCCCTGGTTCTCGGCGTACTTCAGGTACATCTTGAGCAGATCGCCCGCGAACAGCGCCGACTCGTCGCCACCCTCGCCGGCCTTGATCTCGAGGATCGCGTCCTTGTCGTCGCCCGGATCGCGCGGCACCAGCAGCATCTGCAGCTTCTCGGCCAGCTCCTCGCGGCGCGTGGTCAGCCGGATCGCCTCTTCGGCGAAACTCTCGTCCTCGGACGCCAGCTCCTTCGCGGCCTCGATGTCATCGGCCGTCTGCAACCACTCGGTGTAGGCGCGCACGATCGGCGCCAGCGCCGCATAACGCTTGCCGACCTGACGGGCGACGGCCTGGTCGGAGTGCAGCTCGGGATCCGACATCCGCTTCTCGAGCTCGGCGTACTCGTCCTTCAGCGCTTCGACAGCCTCGAACATCTCTCCCGCACCACCTTCCATAGGTCAGCAAAAACACGCAAACGGCGCCGGTCCCGAACCGTGAGGCTCAGGACCGGCGCCGGAAGTCAGCTACTTCTTGGCGTAACGCTTCTCGAAGCGAGCAACCCGGCCACCGGTGTCGAGGATCTTCTGCTTACCGGTGTAGAAGGGGTGGCACTGCGAGCACACGTCAGCGTGAATGCTGCCGCTCTCAGCCGTCGAGTGCGTCGTGAACGTCGAGCCACAGGTGCAGGTCACCGTGGTCGCGACGTAGGTCGGGTGGATGTCGCTCTTCATGGATCTCCTAGGTCTTAGGCGGCCCGGGTCGTCAACGGACGCCGACGTGAACCGGAACCAACAGACAAGTCTGCCACTTCCCCACCCAACACCACCAATCGGCCCCCTATTCCAGGCAACACAAACGGGCCCGCCGACTCCGGAGAGTAGGCGGGCCCGTTTGTATCAGTAACTTCAGCTGCCGTCGTCGGTGCTTCGACCACCGTTGCCCGAGGTGGGCGTGGTCTTGTTCACCTGCATCAGGAACTCGATGTTCGACTTTGACTCCTTGAGCTTGCCGATCAGCAGCTCGAGCGCGGCCTGGCCGTCGAGTGCGGACAGCACCCGGCGCAGCTTCCAGGTAACAGCCGTCTCGTCCTTGCTCATCAGCAGCTCTTCGCGGCGGGTACCGGAGGCGACCACGTCGATGGCCGGGAAGATCCGGCGATCGGCGAACTCGCGGCGGAGCCTCAGCTCCATGTTTCCGGTGCCCTTGAACTCCTCGAAGATGACCTCGTCCATCTTGGAGCCGGTCTCGATCAGCGCCGTCGCGAGAATGGTGAGCGAGCCACCGTCCTCGATGTTGCGGGCCGCACCGAAGAACCGCTTCGGCGGGTACAGCGCGGACGAGTCGACACCACCGGACAGGATCCGGCCGCTGGCCGGGGCCGCGATGTTGTACGCGCGGCCGAGCCGGGTGATCGAGTCGAGCAGGACGACCACGTCGTGGCCGAGCTCGACCAGGCGCTTGGCCCGCTCGATCGCCAGTTCGGCGACGGTGGTGTGGTCATCGGCCGGCCGGTCGAAGGTGGAGGCGATGACCTCACCCTTGACCGTGCGCTGCATGTCGGTGACCTCTTCAGGCCGCTCGTCGACGAGCACGACCATCAGGTGCACTTCGGGGTTGTTCGTGGTGATCGCGTTGGCGAGTGCCTGCAGCACCATCGTCTTACCGGCCTTCGGCGGCGAGACGATCAGACCACGCTGGCCCTTACCGATCGGGCTGACGATGTCGACGATCCGGGTGACCAGAATGTTCGACTCGGTCTCCAGGCGCAGCCGCTCCGAGGCGTACAACGGGGTGAGCTTGTTGAAGTCCTGGCGGTGCTTCGCGGCCTCCGGGTCGGACCCGTTGACCGTGTCGATCCGCACCAGCGGGTTGAACTTCTCCTTGCGCTCGCCGTCCTTCGGCTGCTTGACCGCACCGGTGATCGCGTCACCCTTGCGCAGGCCGTAGCGCTTGACCATCGACAGCGCGACATACACATCGTTCGGGCCGGGCAGGTAGCCGCTGGTCCGGACGAAGGCGTAGTTGTCGAGCACGTCGAGGATGCCCGCGGCGGGAACCAGGACGTCGTCCTCGTTGACCACCGGCTCCTGCTCGTACCGCTCGTTGCGGCCGCCGCGGCTGCGCTCGTTGCGCTCGGTGCGGCCACCGGTCTGCGGGGCACCGCCGCCATCGCGGTTGCGATCCCGGTCGCGGCCCCGGCGACGACGCCGACGGCCATCGCCGTCCTCGCCACCGTCGCGGTTGTCCTGGTTGCGGTCACGGCTTTCGGTGTTCCGGCCGGCATCGCGGTTGCGATCCTGGTTCCGGTCACGACCGTCCTGACCACCACGCTGCGCCTCGCCACGCTCGGCGCCCTGCGTCTCACCCCGGCCCTCAGCGCGACCCTCGGTCCGCTGCTCAGTGCGCTCGGCGGTCCGCTGCTCAGTGCGGCGGGAATCAGTGCGCTGCGAGTCGCGGTTACGGCTGCGCTCACCACGAGTCTGCTCGCCGCGGTCCTGGCCACCCTCGCGGGCTTCACCACTCTCGACCTGGCTCTCGGCCGTCTTCGGCTCAGCCACCTCGGCCCGGGCCTGCTCAACCGGAGCGGCCTCGGTAGCGGCGGCCTGGGCACGCTCGCCACGGGTCCGGCCGTTCTCCCGCCGACTGTTCCCGGCAGTGTTCTCACCGTCGTTCTTCCGAGCCTCGGCGCGGGCCTCGGTGCGGGCCTCGGCGCGGGTCTCAGCCTTCGCTGCCTTCGCCACCACCGGCTCGGCGACCGCCTCGTCCAGGGTCGGCTGGCTCGACTTCGCCCGGCTTGTGGCCGGGGCCGAACCGCCACCCGACTGGGCGGCCTTGATCGCCTCGATGAGCTGGCCCTTGCGCAGCGCGCCGGTGCCCTTGATGCCCAGCGTGCCGGCGAGCTGCTTCAGCTCGGGCAGCAGCATTCCCTCGAGGCCGCCGCCAGCCTTCCGGCGACGCGCGGGCGTCTCACCGGCAGCGGACGACGAGGCGCCGACCGCGCTGGAGGCTTCAACAGTTTCTGTCACGTGAGGTCCTTCCCACACGGATGGACGATGTCCTCAGGTTCATCGCCCGGAATCATCACCCACGACCTCGAAACGGGTACGTGGGCATAGAGGCTCTCGCGGAAGATCTGGTCCCCTGGAACCACTGACGCAGGCGGCGTCAGGAATTCATAGGAGATCGCCACCGAACACCATGGTGCCGGGACAAGGCCCGGATCGTGGCGAGAGTTCACCGATCACCTGGAGGGGATCGGGTGAGTCGAGACTAGCACTACAGAAGGCCAACAACACGACTCGAGGGGTACAACGCGTGTCATCGATTGATCATTCCCGATCGGCGGCACGGGCCTCCGACCAGACCTGTGCACCCACTGGATCAATTCCGCACCGCAGCACGGTCCAGCCCTCCGGCGGCTCCAGCGTGGCCTCCCCCAACACCAGCACAGTCGGACCGGCACCACTGACGATCGCCGCCTGACCGTTGTCGCGCAGCTTTCTGATCAGGGCCAGGCTTTCGGGCATCGCGGGTGCCCGGTATTCCTGGTGCAACCGGTCCTCGGTCGCGGTCAGCAACAGGTCTGGCCGGGTGGTCAGGGCCGCCACGAGCAGCGCGGCCCTACCCGCGTTCGCCGCCGCGTCGCCATGCGAGACCTGCTCCGGCAGCAGACCGCGCGCCACCTCGGTCGACAGTGGTGTGGATGGCACATAACCAGTGACAGAAAGGCTTTCGGCCGGGTCGAGCCGTACGGCGCGACCGGCCACACCATCCACCCACGCGATCGTGAATCCGCCATAAACCGCGGCCGCGACGTTGTCCGGATGGCCTTCCAGTTCGTTCGCGAGTTCGAGCACTTTCGGGTGGTCCAGCGGAGTACCGGTCAGACCATAGGCGGCAGCGATACCGCCCACGATCGCGGCCGCCGACGACCCGAGCCCACGGCCGTGCGGGATGTGGTTCGTGCAGTGCAGGTCGAACCCGCCCACTGACGCACCAAGGGACGATAAGCCCGCGCGGATGGCCCGGACGACGAGGTGCGACTCGTCCCGCGGTACGGCGTCCGCGCCCTCGCCCGTGACCTCAACGGAGAGGCCCGAGGCGCGCGGCACCACGGTCAGTTCGTCGTACAGCTCGAGGGCCAGGCCGAAGGCGTCGAAGCCGGGACCGAGGTTCGCGCTGGTGGCGGGAACGCGGACCCGGACGACCGGGCTCATACCAGTCCGGCGACGCGGGCGACGGCGTCGGTCTCGGCCGGGGTGACCGGTGCGTCCACTCCATCCGGTACGGCGTACGCGAGGGCGGTGTCGGTGTCCTTCAGGCCGTGCCCGGTGACGGTGATGACGATCGTCTGGCCTCCGTCGAGACGTCCGGCGGCCTTGGTCGCTAGCAGCCCGGCGACGCCTGCGGCCGAGGCGGGCTCGACGAAAACGCCTTCTTTACCGGCGAGTTCGCGCTGGGCCGAGAGGATCTGCTCGTCGGTGACGGCCTCGATCCGGCCGCCCGACTCGTCCCGCGCGGCCTCGGCGAGTTTCCACGAGGCGGGGTTGCCGACGCGGATGGCGGTCGCCTGCGTGTCCGGCTTGTCCACCACGTGACCGCGCACGATCGGCGCCGCGCCCTCGGCCTGGAATCCCCACATCTGCGGGGTTTTCGAGGCGAGTTTGTCCTTCGCGTATTCGTTGTAGCCCTTCCAGTACGCGGCGATGTTGCCCGCGTTCCCGACCGGCAGCAGGTGCAGGTCCGGCGCGTCCCCGAGGGCGTCGCACACCTCGAAGGCGGCGGTCTTCTGCCCTTCCAGGCGGACCGGATTGACCGAGTTCACCAGGGCGACCGGGTAGTTCTTGCCGAGTTCGCGCACGATCCGCAGGCAGTCGTCGAAGCTGCCGTCGATCGAGACCAGCTGCGCGCCGTGCACGATCGCCTGCGCGAGCTTGCCCTTCGCGATCCGGCCGGCCGGAATCAGCACTAACGGCAACAGACCCGCCCGTACGGCGTACGCGGCAGCTGAAGCGGACGTGTTGCCTGTCGAGGCGCAGACGACGGCCTTGTCCCCTGCCTGCGCGGCCAGGGAGATCGCGACGGTCATCCCGCGGTCCTTGAACGAACCGGTCGGGTTGTTGCCCTCGACCTTGAGCCAGACCTCGCACCCGGTCTGCTCGCTGAGCCATTGCGCGGCCACCAGCGGCGTACCACCCTCCCCCAGCGTCACCACGGGAGTGTCGGTCGAAACCGGCAATCGGTCTCGGTACTCCTCGATGACGCCACGCCACTGGTGAACCATGGTCTTACTCTCCTTCAACCCGCATGACACTGCTGACTTCCCGCACGATGTCCATATCCCGCAGGGCCTCCACGGTCGCGGACAACGCGGCGTCACTGGCGGTGTGGGTGACCACGACGAGCTGCGCGTCACCACCCCGGCCCTCCTGGCGCACGGTCTGGATCGACACGCCGTGCTCGGAGAACGCAAAGGCCACCGCCGCGAGCACACCGGCCTTGTCGGCCACGTCCAGCGACACGTGATAGCGGGTCTGGGTATCCCCCATCGGGCGCACGGCCCGCTGGGTGTACGACGACTCGCCGACCCCCGGCACTCCCTTGAGCCGGTTGCGCGCGGCGGACACCAGATCCCCGAGGACAGCACTGGCCGTCGGGGCGCCGCCGGCACCACGACCATAGAACATCAGCTGGCCGGCCGCTTTGGATTCAACGAAAACGGCGTTGTACGCGTCCCGCACCGACGCCAGCGGATGGCTCAGCGGGATCATCGCCGGATGCACGCGGGCGCTGACCGAATCGGTCTCCGGGTCGAGCTCGCAGATGGCCAGCGACTTGACCACGCAGCCCATTTCACGCGCCGACGCGATATCCGTCGCGGACACCTCGGTGATGCCCTCGCGATGCACGTCGGCGATGGAAACCCTTGTGTGGAAGGCCAAACTCGCCAGGATCGCCGCCTTCGCCGCGGCGTCGAACCCCTCGATATCCGCAGTCGGATCGGCCTCGGCGTACCCCAGGGCCTGGGCCTCTTCGAGCGCCTCGTCGAACCCGGCGCCGGTCGAGTCCATCTTGTCGAGGATGTAGTTCGTGGTGCCGTTGACAATGCCCATCACCTTGGTGACGTCATCCCCCGCGAGCGATTCACGCAACGGGCGCAGGATCGGGATCGCGCCCGCGACGGCCGCCTCGTAGTACAGGTCCCGCTGGTACTTCTCGGCCGCGGCGAACAGCGTGCTGCCGTCCTCGGCGAGCAGGGCCTTGTTCGCGCTGATCACCGAGGCGCCGTTCTCCAGCGCGGTGAGGATGAGCGTGCGGGCCGGCTCGATCCCGCCGATCACCTCGATCACCAGGTCGATGTCCTCGCGCGAGACCAGCGCGTGTGCGTCGGTGGTGATCAGCGACTCGTCGACGCGGATATCGCGAACCCGCCCGGCACGACGTACGGCGATGCCGGCGATCTCCAGGCGGGCGCCGACCCGGGCGGCCAGGTCGTCCGCCTGGTCGGTGAGGATCCGGACCACCTCGGTCCCGACCACACCACAGCCGAGCAGGGCCACTTTTAAGGGTTTCACCGTACCGTGACTCATCACTGCACTCCCATGTCCAATGCGAGCAGGTCGTCCTCGGTCTCCCGGCGTACGACGACTCGCGCCTGCCCGTCCCGCACGGCGATCACCGGCGGGCGCGGTACGTGGTTGTAGTTGCTCGCCATCGACCGGCAATAGGCCCCGGTGCCCGGTACGGCGAGGAGATCGCCCGGGCGGACGTCGGACGGCAGGAACTCGTCCTTCACCACGATGTCACCCGATTCGCAGTGCTTGCCGACGACGCGGGCCAACGTGGGCTCCGCCTCGGAACGACGCCCGGCCAGCGTGCACGAGTAGTCCGCGTCGTACAGGGCGGTCCGGATGTTGTCGCTCATCCCGCCGTCCACCGAGACGTACGTCCGGGAGGCACCGGCGTCGAGCTCGACCTCCTTGACCGTGCCCACCTCGTACACCGTGCAGACGGCAGGCCCGACGATCGCGCGACCCGGCTCGATCGAGACCCGCGGTACGTCAACGCCGAACGCCTTGCACTCGTGCTCGACGATCTTGCCGAGCTCGGTGGCGAGCTGGTGCGGGTCGGACGGATCGTCCTGGGTGGTGTAGGCGATACCGAAACCGCCGCCCAGGTCCAGCTCGGGCATATCGACGCCGAGCTCCTCGGAAACCCTTGCGTGCAAGGCGAGTACGCGCTTTGCGGCGACCTCGAACCCGGACGAGTCGAAGATCTGCGACCCGATGTGCGAGTGCAACCCGAGCAGCTTCAGCCCCTCCGCCCGCTGGACCCGGTTGATCGCCTCGAAGCCGTCGCCCGACGTGATCGAGAAGCCGAACTTCTGGTCCTCGTGCGCGGTCGCGATGTACTCGTGGGTGTGCGCCTCGACGCCCGCGGTGACGCGGACCATCACCGGTGCGACCAGACCACGCTCGACCGCGAGAGCGTCCAGGCGCTCGATCTCGTGGAAGCTGTCGACGATGATCCGGCCGACGCCCGCCTCGAGCGCGCGGGTCAACTCGCTGACCGACTTGTTGTTGCCGTGGAACCCGAGCCGGGCCGGATCCGCGCCCGCGCGCAAGGCGGTCGCGAGCTCACCACCCGAGCAGATGTCGAGGTTGAGCCCTTCCTCCATCACCCAGCGCACGACCGTCGTACAGAGAAAGGCCTTGCCCGCGTAGAAGACGTCGAAGTCCTTGAAGCCTTCCTTAAAGGCCCGAGCGCGGGCGCGGAAGTCGGCCTCGTCCAGCACGTACGCCGGGCTGCCGTGCTCTGCGACCAATTGCCGTACGTCGAGGCCGCCGATCTCCAGCGCGCCATCGGCGTTCTTCAGCGCGGTCATCGACCAGAGCGGCTTGACCAGCTCGTTGGCGTCTCGCGGCGCGCGCAACCAGGCCGGACCGCGGTGACCGAGGTCCGCGTGCAGCGCGCCCGCCTCGTGCGCCCTCACATCCGCTCCGGAGCGGAGACGCCGAGCAGGTCGAGCCCGTTGGCGAGCACGGTCTTGGTGGCGGAGACCAGGGTGAGACGAGCCTTGTGCACCGGCTCCACCTCCTCGTCACCGCGCGGAAGCACCCGGCAACTGTCGTAGAACTTGTGGAACCGCGAGGCCGTGTCCTCCAGGTAGCGCGCGATCCGGTGCGGCTCGCGCAGCTCGGCGGCCGTCGCCACGATCCGCGGGAACTCGGCCAGCGCGCGGAGCAGGTCGCCCTCGCGGTCGTGGTTCAGCAGGCCCGGGTCGAACTCGTCCAGCTTGATGCCGAGATCGGACGCGTTGCGCAGGATCGAGGCCAGCCGTGCGTGCGCGTACTGCACGTAGTAGACCGGGTTCTCGCTGACCTGGCGGGTCATCTCCTCGATGTCCAGCGTCAGCGGCGAGTCCACCGGATAGCGGCACAGCGTGTAGCGCAGCGGGTCGACGCCGCCCTCCTCGACCAGCTCGGCCAGCGTGACGATGGTGCCGGCCCGCTTGGACAGCTTCATCTCCTCGCCACCCTTGAGGATCTTCACCAGCTGGCCGATCAGGATCTCGATGTTGTGCTCGGGGTCGTCACCGGCGCAGGCCGCGATCGCCTTGAGACGATTCACGTAGCCGTGGTGGTCCGCGCCGAGCAGGTAGATACAGACGTCGAAACCGCGCTCGCGCTTGTTGATGTAGTACGCCGCGTCGGAGGCGAAGTACGTCGGTTCGCCGCCGGTCCGGATCAGCACCCGGTCCTTGTCGTCGGTGAAGTCGGTGGTCCGCATCCAGAGCGCCTCGTCGGCCTCATACAGATGGCCCTGCTCGCGGAGCTTCTCGATGGCGTGCGGTACGCCGCCTTGCTCGTGCAGGCTGCGCTCGGAGAACCAGACGTCGAAGCTCGTCCGGAAGTGCTCGAGCTGGCCCTGCTGCTCCTTGAGCTGCAGCTGATACCCGGCCTCGCGGAACGCGGTCTGCGGGTCTTCGTTGGTCAGGATGTCGGGGTTCTCGGCGAGGATGCGCTGGGCGAGGTCGTGGATGTACTCGCCGTGGTAACCGTCTTCCGGCACCGGCTCGCCCTTGGCGGAGGCGAACAGCGAGGCGCCGAACTTCTCCATCTGGGCGCCACGGTCGTTCACGTAGAACTCGCGGCTGACGTCCGCGCCTGCCGCGATCAGCACCCGGGCCAGCGCGTCGCCGACGGCGGCCCAGCGGGTGTGCCCGAGGTGCAGCGGGCCAGTCGGGTTGGCCGAGATGAACTCGAGGTTGATCTTCTGGCCGTGGAGCGAGTCGCTGGTGCCGTACTTCTCCCCGGCCTCCAGAATCGCCGAGGCGATCTTGCCCTGGGCGTCGGCCGCCACGCGGATGTTGATGAACCCCGGCCCGGCGATCTCCACCGCCGTGATGGACGGATCATCGCTCAACCGAGCCGCCAGCAGCTCCGCGAACTGGCGCGGCGCCATACCGGCCTTCTTACCGAGCTGCATCGCCACGTTGGTCGCGTAGTCGCCATGCTCGGGATTCTTGGGGCGCTCCACCTTGAGCTCGGCCGGCAAACCGCCCTCGACGGTGAGCGTGCCATCGTCGACCAGGGTGGTCAGGGCCTGCAGGATCGTGGTAGCGAGCTGTTCCGGGGTCACCGGCCAAGCCTAACGGCGTCCATCCCGTGCTCTGGACAGGGTTTCCGTTCCCTGGTCACACCTTGCCCCTGGTTTTACGTCCCCAAGGCGGGTGCGGTGCCTATTCTTCCGGTTTCCGGCCGTGTTGACCGTCCACCAGGTGGTCGGTTCGGGGTGTTCCGCGGGGTCTTCGGGTGCACCCGGCCCCCTGAGTCTTGCGAATTGTCAGGCCGGCTATCAGGGGGCCGGGTGAGGTCTGGCCGGGTCGGGTCTGGCCGGGTTGTGGACGGCCAGGACCACGCGGTGCTCGTTTTCACGCCGATTCAGGCTGTTTCGGGTCACCGCGTGGTCCTGGCGGTCCGCCGACGCGTCGAGTTGTGGCCTTTGGCGGCCAGCAAGGCCTTTCCGGCACCACAATCCACGACTCGACGCGCACCAACGACCGCAAACGCAGCTTCCTGAGCGGACTGGACGTATTTCGGCCCGAGAAACGTCCAGTCCGCTCAGGAAGCGCCCCGAATTCGTGCGCCTAGGCAGTGGCTAGCCACTCCGAAGGTGGGTTACCACCTCGGAATCCGAGGTGGTAACCCCACCGCGCGATGGCTAGCCACTCGCACGCCCAGGCGTCGACGCAACGCGAGACGTCCAACCCGGTCATACCTCACCCGTCCCCTGAGATAGCCCGCCGCACTTGGTGGACCCGGGCCGGGTCAAGGGCGCGCATGCGTCGGCGCTAGCCGATGAAACCCTTGACGCGGCCCGGGTCCACCAGACACTTCGCAAGACCTCAGGGGACGGGTGCACCCAACACCACCGGGCCGAAGTCGATACCGGGCGGACGCGGGCGTTGATTCGTCCGCATCCGCCCGCCTACGCCGGTGACCAGACGACCCGCCGCCGTAAGGGGCGAGCGGATACAGACGAATCAACGCAGAGGTGGGGCGCCGTACGCGAGGAGGTGGGATGCGTCGTACGCAAAGAGGTGGGCGACCCCGTCGTACATGAAGAAAGTGGTGGGGGAACCGCCGACGCCGGAGGGGTGGCGCCGGCGGTTCGGAGAGGTTAGAGCGTGATGGTCCAGGTGTTGAGGGTGCCGGTGTCGCCGGAGTAGAGGTCCTGGACGCGGAGCTTCCACGTCCCGTTGATGGTCTCGGATGACGCGTCGATCGTGTACGTCGCGACCACGTCGTCCGCTCCATCGCCACTACTCGCGTTCTTCACCCGGTACGCCGTCCCGTCAGGCGCCACCACGTCGATCGCGAGGTCGCCCCGATAGGTATGCCGGATATCCACCGCCACCTTCACCGCCGACGACGCGTTCCCGGTCCGACCGGTCACCGGGATCTCGCTCTGCACAGTCGTGTTGTCACGGATCGCGAAATCCGTGCCATTCGTATACGCCTGCCCCGATGGCGGCGGGATATTCCCAAGCTGCGGCTTGACCACGAACAACCCCTGCTCGATCCCGCTCACCACGACATTCCCACTCGGGAAATACGGGTACGTGCTCCAAGCGCCGTTGAAGCTCGCGTTGCTGTCAGCCGGGTAGATGTCGAAGTACGCCGCCTCGGTCAACTGCGCCGTCGCGACCTTGCTGATGTCCACGATCCGCAGACCCGCGCGGTAGTTCGCCTGGTACGAGTAGTTGCCCAGCACGTACTGGTTGTGATCGATCGCCTTCGACGGCGCCGTGTAGGTCCCGGTGTGGACCGGCGCATCCAGGTCTTGCACGTTCCAGATGTACGTCTGCGTGTTGACCGTACGGTTCTGCTCATCCAGCTCGTCGTCCAGCAGGAAGTACTTGTGGTCCTCGGTCAACCAGCCTTGATGGCTGTACGCCGACCCGTTGTACGTCTTGCGCACCACCTGTTTCGGGGTGGCCTTGTTGGTCACGTCCACGATCGTGAGCGTGTCCTCGTTCGCGTTGAAGCACAGCTCACGACCGGTGTACGTCGTATCCGGCCCGCGGTAAACCACGCACTGGGTGTCGTGCGTATACCCGTCGGCCGCCACGCACCCCGCGGAGACGGGCGACTTCGGCGTACGGATGTCGACCATGTGCGGTCCACCGCTGCACGTGTTCGAGCCGACGGCGTACGCATATCCCGTCGCCTCGTTGATCGCGATGTTGTGGGAGTTGCCGAAGTTGGCGTAGTGCTTGTCCGCGGTGAACGTCTGCGGGCTCGACACGTTCCGCAGGCGGGTCAGGTCGAACACCTGCATGCCGTGCCCGGACACGTCGGCCACGATGAACGCGTGGTCCTTGTAGACCTTGATGTCGCGCCACGGCGCCGTACCGCTGTGGGTCGGCAGATTCCCGAGGTACACCGGCGACGTCGGCGACGAGATGTCGACAAACGCCGTGCCGTTGGTCCGGCCCATCAAGGCGTATTCCTTACCCGTGAGCTGATCGGTCCAGCCCCAGATGTCGTTGCCCTGGCCACCGCCGATACTGCTCATCGGCAGCACGCTCAGCAGGTCGACGCTCTTGCACGGATAGCCGGCGGCCGTGCCGTTCACACAGGGCGTGGCGGCCGCGCCGGTGATGGGGGCGGCCTTGCTCGCCGGTTCGCGGTCGACCAGGAAGCGCCGGGCGGCGTCGCGGCCGGCCGGCGTGTCCGGGTCGTGCGCCCAGCTGGTGGTGGCGGTCAGCCCCGTGATGGCGGCGATGACCGCCAGCCCAGAGAGCATGCGTAACTTCTGGCGCGACAAAACCATGGCGGTGGTTCCCCTCGTCCGGCTCCGGCCTCACACCCGAGACGGGTTCAGTGCAGCAGACGCGGGTCGCTACGTACAGGTATGACCTGGACACGCAAGGTAAAACCTTCGCGGCGCGCGGGTCAGGGCTTCACGGGGCGCAGGTCAGTGCTTCGCGGCGCGCGCGGGTTCGGTGCTTCGCGGGGTGCGGGTCAGTGCTTCGCGGGGCGCGGGTCAGTGCTTCGCGGGGCGGGGGTCAGTGCTTCGCGGCGACCTCGATCAGGCTTTCGCGCTGGAGTTTGGTGTCCCAGGGTGCGGGTTCGCCGTTCACCTGGACTTCGACGCCACCACACGCGTCGCCGAGGCACTTCGCGTCGTACCGGACGCCCCAGAGGGTGAAGAACTGGGCGAGCGTCGGTCGTTCGGCGGTCGTCTTGGCCTCGACGTTGACGATGCCGTCGGTCGCGTGGGTGTGCACCGAGGCCTGTTCGGCACGGACCCGGTCGATCCCGATGTCCACGGGCAGGTCCACCGGATTGCCGTCAACCGTGACGATCAGCTTCACGTAGTACGGCGTGGGCCCCTTGAAGTCGAGCGGCAGCCGCTCCATCCCAGCCTTGTCGATGTACGACACGGCATCACGCGGCGCGGACCACGGAGGCGGCCCCAACCGCGCCTCGGCCGGCCCGGGCGGCGCAGGCCCAACCTGGCAGGCGGTGACGCTGGAGGCGGCCAACACCAGTACGGCGCACAACCCGCGCCACCTCACGTACTTCGTCAACAACCCGCCTCCTTCCAGCGACCCGCAGTTTCCCACGCGCCGCCCCTTCCGCGTTCACCAGGCGCGCGTCGCCGGTCACGTCCACCTCTTCCGCGCCCACCACCCGCGCGCCGCGATCGCGGACGGCGCCCAGCCGGGTCACACCCTCGGGCGCTGAGCGGCGGCCCCTATTCCGAGTGTCGACCCTCGGAATGGGGCGTGGACTCGCCAAATTTGGAGGGTCGACTCCCTATTCCGAGGGTCGACACTCGGAATAGGGAGCGAGCGGGTGGTCGAGTGCGACGCGAGCAGGCAGGCGGGCGGGCGGGCGGCATGCTCGAGCTAGGGTCGGCGGCCGCGCATTAGTTGGGTGAGTTCGCGGCGGCCGGAGATGGCTAGTTTGCGGTAGACGCCGGAGAGGTGGAACTCGACGGTTCGCCTTGCCAGGAAGAGTTCTTTGGCGATCTCGGGATTGCTCCGGCCGTCGGTGGCGAGCTGCGCGATCTTCCACTCCTGCGGCGTCAACCCGCGCGTTCGACCGGCCGACGCGGACGGGCCGGCGAGGGCGCGGGCCCGTTCGGCGAGTGGGCGCGCGCCGCATTCCTCCGCGAGCGTGACGGCCCGCAGGAGGTGGTGATGCGCGGATTGCTCGCCGGACGTCGATCGCAACGCCTTGCCCAGCTCGTAATGCGCGAACGCCTCGTCCAGCAAATGGCCCGCCGCCTGCGAACGCTCGACCGCCTCCGTCAGCAACACCGGCCGCTCCCGCAACGGACGCGTGCCGGCCAGCACGTACTGCGCGAAACCGAGGGCGGCGGACGAATGGCAGGCCTGGGCCCGTTCGTAGTTCTCCTCGGCAAGACGTACGGCATCAGCCGGCCGATCCAGCCGAAGCAGCGCGCCGATCGCGGCCGGACGCCAACGGATCAACTCCGGGTTGTCGGCCCGCCAGCCGGTCAACTGCCGCCCGCACTCGAGGTGATCCCGCGCGGCCGCGGCCGTCTGACCGCCCGCACTCAACACCAACCCACGCGCAAGCAGGCCGTACGGCGAGGGCTCATGCCCGTCCGGCGACCTGTGGGCTTGTAGCAACGCGCTCGCGCTCTCACCCGCACCGGCCGGAACCATTGCCTCCGCCAACGAACTCACCACACTCGCGACCAACGGCCGGTTGACCTGCCCTTCCAACCGAGGCAAAAGCCCGCTCAGCAAGGAGATCGCGGCCCGCAAGTCACCCTTCCGACGAAAAGCTCGCGCCCGCAGGATGTCGAGCTCGACCAGGTCCCACTCGTCGGCATGCCCCGCCAGCTCACGTCGTACCCGAAGACAAGCTGCATCAGCCGCGGCAGGCTCGCCGAACACGGACAACGCAAACAACGCATGCCAGCAAAGATCAAAGTCAACCCGCGGATCCGCCTCGGCCAACACCGCCCGAGCCGACCGCACCGCCTTGGTCGCGTCAGCCCCGGTAAGCGTCGCGAGCGATGCCCGCAACGCCAGCAGCGGTACGGCGAGCTGCGGCTCACGCTTGACCCGCTCGTCCAGCCAACCCTTCGTGACCTCGATCGAGGCGACGCCGGATGCCAACCGGGCCTGGACCGCCGCGCGGCTCAACTGCAGCCGGGCAGCGCCAACGGGATCGGACTCGGCCAATCGCTCCTGCGCGCTGTCGAACATCCACGGCACCTCGTCATGCCGCCCGCCCGCGATCAGCAGCCGGCGCAATGGACCGACGATGGCCTGCAACTCCTCCGCCGTACCCGCCCATGGCAACTCGTCCAGCAACATCGCGATCGCGCCAGGCGCATCGGTCTCGGCACGAATGCCGGCCAACTCGCTCAGTACGGCGGCTCGCTCGGCCGGGTCAAGCCGCTCCGCCAGAGCCTGTCGTAGATAGGCGGTCGCGAGCTCGGGAGCACCCCGGCCGCGGGCCTGGGCAGCGGCCGCGCGCAGGGTCTCGGCGGCCCACGGCACACCGGCCGGGCCAGCCTGCTGGAGTTGCTCGGCCACCTTCTCGGGACCAGCGCCGGCACCTCGCAGGAGATGGGCGGCGTCCAGATGAGCCTGAATGCGAGCGCCGATCGGCGTCTCGGCCAGCAATGCGGCCCGTACCTCGGGAGACTTCAGCGACAACGGGAACCTGTTCGCGACGAGCCCACGAGCCACCAGATCATCGAGCCCGGCGAGCAGATCGGGAACGGGCATGCGGGCCAACTCGGCAACCGCCCAGACCGGCGCGTCCGCCCCGAGCACGGCGATCGCGCGGGCGATCACCACCGCCCCGACATCCAATTCGGGCAGCGCGGGTTCTTCCCGGGGAGCCAGCAACGTGCCGTTCGTCTCGGCCACCATCAATACTCACCTGCCTCACGGTCGGCCCCATACGGCGACAGCGCGCAACCGGCGGTCACCTGAGAGTGAGTATATGCAGAGACCTGGCGAAACTCACCACCTTTAACGTCATCGACAGGTAAATTCACCTATTCGCTCAAACGAGCACTCTCAGCTAACGCCGTGAAATGTGACCGTGAAACCAGTACATTGACGGCACTGGCGAACGGTCTGATTCCCCTGCTCAGCGTCCTGTTTAGACCACGCATAAGCCTTCGGACAGCGCGAACTGAGCGCGTCACTATAAGGCGTTCGGGCATCCCGGTTGAGATTCAGACAGTACGGCGTGACGCCATCCGTGCCGAGGCGCCGGTTCTCCGCCGGGCAATACGGCAGCAGGTTTTCGGGACAGCCCATCGTCTCGCACTCGCGTGATCCCGGCGGCGCCTGCGCAGTGTCCGCCTTGATGGTGATCGGCAGCGCGAAGGCGTTCACGTAACTGACGTTGTACCAGGGTGCGAGCCCGTCGTTCTGGTCGAAGTTGAACTCGGCCAGACTCGTCGGTTGGTCACCCGCGCTGCACCGATCGGCGTACGGGCCGCAATCCCCCACCGCACAACGGAAAGTCGAGCCGTTCACGCCGGAACACCCTTGCCGGCCGAAGAACTTGCCACGCCAGTGGTACGGCCAAGCGCCCTCGGGAATCGTGATCGTCGCCGACTCGCCGTTGGCCAACCGCGGCAGCCCGGTGAGGTTGGCCGAGCCGTCGGCGTTGACGGTCGCGCCGATCCACAGGGTCTGACCGGACTGGTTGACGAACGTCACCGTATGCACCGCGGCCACCTGGCCTGCCGCGACAGGCGTCACCGACATGGTGAGAAACAGGGCGAGGATGGCCGTGAGAATTCTCTTCATTTCGCCTCCGCATTGACGGCTAAATCTGCGTGAGAATTGGCGCAGGGATAACCCGCCGCAGACCCGGGACCGGGCAGTGGCTGCAAATGTGGACGGTCGCCGCTCATGTTGTCAAGACGTCATTCAGAACCCTACGGACCTCCGCAGGCACAAACCCGGGAAATACCCGTGCACAGGGATTGCGCCGAGCCCTGTCGAGACCGGTTACGGCTCCCTAGCCTGAATTCCGCCGCGTCACCGCCCCCCTTTCCGGGCGCGGCCAGTGAACGAACGGAGTTCGGTATGAGACGAGCCATTCTGCTGATCGCGGCCTTGACCGCATTGGTCGTCCCAGTCGCGAGTAGGCCCGGCCCGGCAGCGGCCGAGCCGGCCGGCACCACGGCGTGCAGTTTCAGCACCTGGACCCAGGGCCAGTGGTACGTGACGGGAAGCGTCGTCAAGTACACGAACGGCCTTTACTACATCGCCGAGCACGACAACCCGGGCTACGACCCGACAATCAGCACCTGGTACTGGGAGCCGTACGACTGTGGCGGTGGCCCCGGCCCGTCCGCCTTCCCCGTGAGCGAGTCGATGTTCAACCAGATGTTCCCGAACCGGAATCCCTTCTACACCTACTCCGGTCTGACCAACGCGCTCAGCGCCTACCCCGGCTTCGCGAACACCGGCGACGACACCACCAAAAAGCGGGAGGCCGCCGCCTTCCTGGCGAACGTCAACCACGAGACGGGTGGCCTCGTCTACATCAAGGAGATCAACGAGGCGAACTACCCGCACTACTGCGACTGGGGTCAGTCGTACGGTTGTCCGGCCGGCCAGGCGGCGTACTACGGCCGCGGCCCGATCCAGCTCAGCTGGAACTTCAACTACAAGGCCGCCGGCGACGCGCTCGGGCTGCCGTTGCTGACGAACCCCTGGCTGGTCGAGCAGGACGCGGCCGTGGCCTGGAAGACGGGTCTTTGGTACTGGAACACCCAGACCGGTCCGGGCACGATGACGCCGCACAACGCGATGGTCAACAACGCCGGCTTCGGCGAGACCATCCGGAGTATCAACGGCTCGATTGAGTGCAACGGCGGCAACCCCGGGCAGGTCCAGTCCCGGGTCGACGCCTATCAGCGATTCACCCAACTGCTGGGCGTATCGCCGGGGAGCAACCTGTACTGCTGATCCCCACCCACAGCTCAGGGTGGTCCGTCTCGCGACGGGCCGCCCTGGCTGCTGGCCGAGGATCATGGCGGTTCCTTCCGGCGGGGCGGCGTTCGTCACCGGGTGTGCCGACTCGGACACACTCGGGGATCGCCCCTACTGTGAAACCGCTCTCACTCCGTTGTCAACGGCTCAGCGTTGACGGCTTGGCGCGGTTTTTTCAGCGCTCGGACGGCATCAGGATCCAGAGCACGAGGTAGATCAGGACCTGCGGGCCGGGCAGCAGGCAACTGATCACGAAGATCAACCGCATGGTGCTGGACGACATGCCGAACCGGCGAGCCAGTCCGGCGCAGACACCGCCGATCCAGCGATCGTGCCTCGGACGGACCAAAGTGGTAGCCATGGTTCGGAATTCCTTTCACTGGTTGGGCCTACATCCACTATGACGACCTGTTCGGGCAGCGAGATCCCGCCGCGCGGACAAGCCAGGGTCGAGTCAGGGATGCCCCGGGTGCGAAACCGGCGCGGAATTCCTGGTACTGTTCCTCCCGTCCCGAGCCCCCGTAGCTCAGGGGATAGAGCACCGCCCTCCGGAGGCGGGTGCGCAGGTTCGAATCCTGCCGGGGGCGCCCAGCGCGTAAGGCCCTGAACCTCTTTTGGTTCGGGGCCTCTTCTCTGGAACGGGCGGTTTTTCGCACCACCGCGCACTCCGGAACGGGCTGGTTTCTCCAGGACGGCGGTCGAGGGGGCGTGGTCGAGATCAGTACTAGCCAGATCCGCGACGAGGACCGGGAATGCCCGCTGTCCACAGCGGTCCAGCACGTCGGCGAGTGGTGGAAACTCCTGCTCCTGCACGACGCGTTCGACGGTTTCACCAAGTTCGACGAGTTCCAGCAGAACCTCAACATCTCGTCGAGCATCCTCACCAGCCGCCTGAAGGAACTCGTCGCGGACGACCTACTGGAACGTCGCCAGTACCAGGAACACCCGCCCCGCTTCGAGTACGTGCTGACCGACCTCGGTCGTTCCCTGCGTCCGGTGATCGTGGCACTGGCCGCCTGGGGCAACCAGCAGCTGAAGCCGGACGAGCGCTGCATGATCCTGGTCGACGCCGAAACCAACACCGAGGTGGACCCCGTCATGGTCGACCGTACGACGGGCCGCCGCGTCGACGGCCCCGCCTTCGTCTTCACCGCAGGCCCAGCCGCCAGCGAAGCCATGCAAGCCCGCTACGCCACCGGCCCCCTCGAGGCCTAACCCTCCCGCCCACCAAGCCCCCGCCTCAGCCCGCCTCCTCCAGCCGCCGCGCGTTGGCGCGGGCACCTGCGGGTTGGCGCGGGCACCTGCGGGTTGGCGCGGGCACCTGCGGGTTGGCGCGGGCACGTGCGGGTGCGGGTTGGTGCGGGCACGTGCGGGTGCGCGTGCGGGATGGTGCGGGCGCGGGTGCGGGATGGTGCGGCTCGGTGCAGCCCACCTCCCACACCGGCGTGCCGCCTCCCCCGTCATCGGGCCCTTGTGACGCGGCGTGTCGCCCTTCATCGGGCCCTTGTGACCAACGCCCGCCCAGGCGCGCCGTTCCCTCCCTTTGCATTCATCGGTCCGAATCCGCCCCCTCCTGTCTGCGAACCTGCAGAGGTCCGCGGAGCTCAGAGGGCGGATTCGGACCGATGAATGCAAAGGGAGGTAGGCGGTCGCCGTCGGTCAAAGGGCTACGGGTTATTGGTGGAAGTGGGACGAAGGAGGAAGGCCGCTAGCGCTAGGGCCAGGAGTAGGAACGCGGCCGCGCCCAGGAAGGCTGCGTGGTAGCCGTCACGAAGGGCCCGTACGGCGATGGCGGCGGCGTCCGAGGCGGCAGTCTGCGCACTCGCTTGAGTGGTGGAGGCGGCGAGGGTGGCCAGGACTGCGGTGCCGATCGCGGCACCAGTTTGCTGGGCGGTGTTGTTGATGCCGGAGGCCAGACCCGCATCGCCCGGTTCGGCGCCGGACATGGCCAACATGATCGCGGCCGGGATGGCGACACCCATGCCGGTGCCGACGAGCAGGAGCGCCGGCGCAACGTCGACCAGGTATTGCCCGTCGACCGGCGTACGCGAGATCAGCAGCAAAGCCGTCGCGAAGAGCGCCAGGCCCACCACCAACACCCGGTATGTGCCGAACCTCGCGGTCAATCGCGCCACCAGGAACAGCGACATCACCGCGCCCATGAACGGCGCCGGCAGGAACGCGAGACCAGTGTGCAGCGAGTTGTACCCGAGGACGCGCTGGAGGTAGAGCGCCGTCATGAACTGGAAGCCGAACCCACCCGCGAACATCAGCACCACCACCACATTGGCCGCGGAGATCATCCGATTCCGGAAGATCCGCAACGGCATCAACGGCTGCGCGGCACGGGCTTGCCGAATTACGAAGCCGGCCAGCAACGCGACGGCCACCGCGCCGTACAGCAAGCTCTGAGTCGCGCCGACCGACGGCTCGGCCGTCTGCACGATGGTGAAGACCGCCAGCGAGAGGCCGACGGTGACGAGGATCGCGCCGAGCACGTCCGCGCCCTTGGCCAGGCCGACACCCCGATCGCGGGCCAGCAGACGGGCGGCGAGCACGAACGCGACGATGCCGATCGGCACGTTGATCAGGAACGCCCAGTGCCAGCCGATGCTCTGGGTGATCACACCACCGGCGATCAGGCCGATCGACGCGCCGCCCGCGGAGACGAAGCCGTAGCTGCCCATCGCGCGGGCTTGGCCGGCCGGCTCGGGATAGAGGGCGACGATCATGCCGAGGATGACGGCTGAGGCCAGCGCTCCCCCGACGCCCTGGAGGAACCGCCCGGTGATCAGCAGCTCGGGCGAGTTGGCCACGCCGCACAGCAGCGAGGCTGCGGTGAAGAGCGCGAGGCCGCCGAGGAATACCTGCCTGCCGCCGACCAAGTCGCCGAATCGCCCGGCCAACAGCAACAGGCCCGCGAACGCGATCAGGTAGGCGTTCATCACCCAAGCGAGGCCGGCCTGGCTGAACCCGAGCTCCCCCTGGATCGTCGGCAACGCGATCGTCACCACGGTGCCGTCGAGGATGATCATCAGCTGCATGGCGAGCAACACCGCCAGCGCTTGCCACCGCGCCCGCACCTTCGCTGCTACTTCCGTTCCAGTACTCACAGATCCGCTCCCTGCCTCGTCGAAACTCACAGGTGTGACCGTAGCAGATAGTTCCGTAATAGACGATCTATTTCTAACCAATCTTCTTCGGACCGATCTTGTTGCGGATCATCCCGGAGTAGACTGGATAGATGGCGATCAAGATGGCAGTGAAGAAGACCGGCCGGGCACCGACGCGGCAGGTGCCTGACCTGACCGGGATGCTCAAGCACGCCGGCCATGTGCTGGAGACCCAGCTGACGGCGGCATTGGCCGAGATCGGAATGACGCCACGGATGCAGTGTGTGCTGGGCCACGCGCTGGCGGAGGAACGTACCCAGAACCAGCTGGCCGAG
The DNA here is from genome assembly GCF_036226525.1 of Kribbella sp. NBC_01245. NCBI lineage: Bacteria > Bacillati > Actinomycetota > Actinomycetes > Propionibacteriales > Kribbellaceae > Kribbella > Kribbella sp. NBC_01245. The sequence continues at coordinate 8,109,596 of NZ_CP108487.1, read as the reverse complement.
TTGGCCTACCTCGACAAGACCACGATGGTCGTCACGGTCGACGCGCTGGAAAAGGCCGGCCTCGCCGAGCGAAAGCCGTCGGCCACCGACCGCCGGGCCAGGATCATCGAGGTCACCCCCGCCGGCGCCAAACTCGCCGCCGAAGGCCAACGCATCGTCGACCACGTGCACGCAAAGGTCCTGTCAGCCGTCCCCGACAACGGCGGCCCAACCTTCGCCACCGCCCTAGCCACCCTCGTAACCGGCCAACTAGCCACCCCCGCCGAAACCGCCCCCCAGTCCCCCCAAGTCCGCCGCCCCCGCCAAAAGTCCTAACCCCACCCCTCCGGCCCGCCCACGCTTCCGCCGAATCCCGAACGTCAATAGCTGCGCACCTGCGGCAAGCATTCCTGCTGCGGGACACCACCTTCTTGCCGAAGCCACGCGTCTGCGGGAAGCCGCGCGTCTACGGCAAGCCGCCCATTTGCTGGAAGCCGCGTGTCTGCGGCAAGCCGCGCGTCGCGTGAACACCCGATCCGGTCGCCCGTTGATGGGCTAGTTTCGTCCGCATGCCAACGGTTCGAGTGGTCACCGCCGACGACCTCGATCAACTGGTCGAGTCCGTCACCAACCTCTTCCGCGACGACGCCGGGCAGCACGACCGCTTCACCGACACCACCTGGCCGCAACGCGAAGGCCACACGCGGTACGGCGCCCTGGTTGGCGATCCCGCGTGGCTGCAACTACTCGCGTACGACGATGACGACCGGGCAGTCGGGCATCTGGTCGGCCGCGTGGGCGAACCGACTCCGACGCGACCGAACCGTTCCGCCGTACTGGAGAGCCTCTACGTCTTCGCCGATGTCCGCGGCCAGGGCGTCGGCGCTTTGCTAGTCGAGGAGTTCCTGAAGTGGGCTCGGGAGCAAGGGGCCGTGTACGCAACAGTCAGCGCCTACGCGGCGAACGAACGCGCGCAACGCTTCTACCAGGTAAACGGCTTCGTCCCGCAAAGCGTCACCCTGCAAGCAGTTCTCTAGCGCTCTCCCAATCGGGGTGAGCCAGCTGGACTGGTTGTTCCCTTGAGGGAAGGACGTGTTTTGCCGGAGTTCATAAGGCCACGCCGACGGGTGCTCGCGGGCGGAATCGCAGCGGTCCTGCTGACCGCCACCGCCACCGCCACCGCTGCCGCGATTACCGCCCCCGCCACTGCCGCCGCAATTGCCGCCTCCGCCACCACCGCACTTTCGTCCCAGCCGGGATTGGCCCAGGTGCCCGCGCAATATCGGGCGCTACCTGTTGAAAGCGCGGTTTACACGCTGGGCGATGCCGCGTTCGAGGTGCCGGGGTTCCACACCGAGGGCGACTCCGGGCCGCTTGCCAAGATCGAGCTGACGGGTGTCGTGCACTACCCGAAGAACCTAGGCAGAGGGCGCCAGCCTGTCGTGTTGATCTCGCACGGTCTCTGGGAAACGTGCGCGGACCGCGAAGCCGACCGGGCCGAGAAGAAGGCCAGCGCCGACCTGGCGCAGACGACCGACCCTGCCGAACAAGCACGACTGGAAGCGATCATCGCGAAGTCGTTCAAGGCACTGAACGCCTGGCCGTGCGCAGCCGGTACGCCTGCAATGCCTAGCTATCGCGGTTACGACTACCTCGGCAAGGCTCTGGCGGCTCAAGGCATCATCACGATCTCCATCAGCGCCAACGGAGTCAACGCCGGCGAGGGAGGCCAGATCCAGGATGAGGCTCGTGCCGCACTGATCAACAAACACCTGAGTCTGTGGCAGCGGCTGTCCACCAAGGGCGACGGTCCATTGGCTCACGCCCTCAAGGGCGCACAGCGGTTCAAAGGCCACGCTGATCTCACCAATGTGGGCCTGAGCGGTCACTCGCGTGGTGGCCGTGGCATGGCCTTCCAAGCGGCTGACGTACATCAGGCCCAATGGCCTGCCGGTGCGAGTGTCAAGGCGATCTTGCCGCTGGCAGCGGTCGAACACTATTCGCCGGACGACGAGCCGAATACGCCGGAACACACGCCATACCGCGTCACGAACATCCCGGTCGGGATCATCGCCGGCAGTTGCGACGGCGCGACCGACGGCCGCCGGTTCGACTTCTACGACCAGAAGAACAAGGCGCCGCTCTACCAGTGGTACGCGCTCGGAGCGAACCACAACTTCTTCAACACCCAGTGGTCACCCGCAAGCGGCCAAGTCCGCTCGTACGACGATGCCGTGCTGTCGAACACCAACCCGCCTCCGGCACCTGGTTATTGCCGGGACAGCGCCGAGCCGATCAAGGACGACAAGCAGCTCACGGAAGGGCAGCAGCACGCCGTATTCCTGATGTACGCGAGCGCCTTCTACCGCCGCCACCTACTCGACGACCGGTCAGTCGACCCGCTCCTTACCGGCCGGATCAAGCCACTGCCGGCGATCGAGGTGCGAACCGACCTGCCCTAGGCGGACAAGCTGGTCGAGAAGCGGACAAGCTGCCCGAAAGCCTGGCCACGTCGAAGGACTGGCCGCGCGACTGATCCGACGGCGCCGTCGGACCCACCCAGGCCGATCGATGCACCGATCGATCATCGTCTGCGGCAGTGGCACGGAGTTGGCCCCTCATGCCGTACTGCCAAGTGGCACGTCGCTCTTTGGCATGCTGCAGTACGCCCGGGGCATCCCGCTGCTGCTACTAGCCTCGGTTGGGGGGCAAGGGCATCACTCTCCGGTTGTGCCGTCGATGAGTTCGCGGAGGATGTCCAGGTGGCCTAGGTGGCGGGCCGATTCCTGGAGCACGTCCGTGAGTAGGCGCTCAACGCGGACCTGCTGACCGTAGACCTCGACGAATGCACTCCAGTCCACCTCGGCGAGCGTCTGCTGGGATCGCAGCCACTCCTCGTCGTAAGCCGCGATGACGCTGGTGATGGTGTCCTCCGGACCGAGCCGGAAGTCGAAGTCATGGTCCTCGTGGCTCCACAGCAGCGGCAGCCGGCTGCCACCGATGTGGACCTGGATGTGCTGCCGCTGCACCGCGGTGAGGTGCTTGATCAGCCCGAGCGGGCTCATCAACGGCGAGGTCGGCAACGGTGTGGCCCGGGCCTGCTCCTCACGCAGGCCGGCGAGCTTGTTCACCGCGGTCGTGTGCACGAACTCCAGGAACCCCAGCACAGCCGCGGGCAGCACTGCCGCCCGGTCCGGCCAAGGTCGCTCACGAAGACTCATGACCTGAACTATACCAACACTTTGCGCCGTATTCGAATTTGTGTTCGAGTCGATCGCGACCTATCGTGAGGTGATCGTCGAGATATCAAGTATGAACGTTCCGTATTGGAGGAGTCACTCTGGGCAGAGGAAATAGTGCGATTGATCCCACACAACTCAATATCGTGACCGACGTCGATCGGGGCACCCGATTCGGCCAAGTAGCATCGCGGCCGTGGTCCTCCGCACGCCGCCAGCCCGAACCAGCCCGGACAGATGTCCGGGTGTGCTGGCCGTTCACCGGGCGGCCGACGGTGGACTGGCTCGGATCCGGCTCCCGGGCGGCACGCTCAGCGCGGAACAGCTCGGCGTGCTCGCCACTGCTGCGACCGACTTGGGCGACGGACGGCTCGAGCTGACGTCACGCGCGAACGTCCAGATCCGGGGGCTCGAGCCAGGTAGCGAGCAAGCACTCTCCGACAGCTTGTACGCAGTCGGGTTGCTGCCGTCGATGACCCACGAGCGAGTCCGGAACATCTTGGCGTCCCCGCTGGCGGGGCTCGACGCGGTCAGCCAGTACGACGTGCGTCCGTTCGTGGCACAGCTCGATCGGCTGCTCTGCGCGCGAGCGGATCTGGCCGAGTTGCCTGGGCGGTTTCTGTTCGCACTCGACGACGGCCGCGGAGATCTGACCGCGCTCAAGGCTGACGCCGGGATCCAGGCGTTGCCCGGAGGACGGGTCGCGCTTGTGCTGGGCGGCATCGACACTGGCGTTCGGGCGGACCGGCGCGAGGCGACGGGCCTGTTGCTCGCTACGGCGCGGGCCTTCCTGGCCGAACGCGCCGAGCAGAAGTCCGAGGCCTGGCGGCTGACCGAGCTCGACGACGGTATTACCCGCGTCCTCGCCCGCCTCCGGCAAGGACAGGGCCCCGCCACGTCCTCTCCCCCGGCACCGCCAGAAGCGTTGGCGACGGCTGGGCCGGTTCGAGCTGGGCGTCACTCGCAGGCGGATGGACGGATCGCCCTGGTGGTGACCGTTCCGCTCGGCAGCCTGACCGCGGACCATGTCGCGGCGCTGGGAGAGGTCGCGGCGGCGGGACAGGGCGCGGCGTCCGGACAGGGCGTAGCGGCGGAACAGGGCGCGGCGTCGAGGCGGCGCGTCGCGGAGGGGCGGGGTGTGGCGGCGGGACAGCTCGCGGCGTCCGGACAGCGCTCGGCGGCGGGACAGCGCGCGGCGTCCGGACAGGTCGCGGCGGCGGGACAGCGCGGGGCGGAGGGGTGGGGTGTGCGGGTTACGCCTTGGCGGTCGGTGGTTTTGCCTGGCGTGCCTGCGGATCAGGTCGAGGTGGTTGAGGCGGGACTGACTCGGGCTGGGCTTGTGGTTGATCCCGAGTCGGGCTGGGGTGGCGTGACCGCCTGTGCGGGACAGCCTGGCTGTGCGAAGGCCTTGGCCGACGTACGGGCTGATGCGCGGCGTGCGACGGTCCGGCTGGTTGGCATCGGAAAGCCTGTGCATTGGTCGGGTTGTGACCGGCGGTGCGGGCATCCGGCCGGTGAGATGGTGGACGTCGTTGCTGATGGCAACGGGTATCTGGTGGACGGAATCGCCGTCGACCAGGACGGTGTGGGCGAACTGATCGCCGCGCGCCGGAGAATCGGGGAGCACTGAAACCGCGTGCGAGATGACGAGACAGTGCGAATTGACCAGGCAGGGCGAAATGACCGGGCCCAGCGAGATGACCAGGCAAGACGAAGTGACCAGGCAGTGTGGGATGACGAGACTATGAGGACGCTGTGAGCCAGCTCGACTACGAGCGCGACGGGGCCGAGATCTACCGGCAGTCGTTCGCCACCATCCGGTCGGAGGCCGCGTTGTCGGGCCTGCCCGACGACGTCGCGCAGGTCGCGGTGCGGATGATCCACGCCTGCGGCATGGTCGATCTGGTCGACGACCTGGCCTGGTCCGCCGCCGCGGTGAAGTCCGCGCGCGAGGCGTTGCAGACCGGAGCGCCGATCCTCTGTGACGCCGCGATGGTCGCCGCCGGCATCACCCGGCGCCGGTTGCCGGCCGACAACGAGGTCGTCTGCACGTTGTCCGCTCCTGGCGTTCCGGAGCTCGCCGCCCAGCTCGGGACCACTCGCAGCGCGGCGGCTCTCGATCTCTGGCTCGATCGCCTCGACGGCGCGGTGGTCGCCATCGGTAACGCGCCGACCGCGTTGTTCCGATTGCTCGAGCTGATTGCCCACGGGGCGCCGAAACCGGCCGCCGTACTGGGGATTCCGGTCGGTTTCATCGGCGCGGCCGAGTCCAAGGAGGCCCTCGCGGCCAACTCGCTCGGCCTGGAGTACCTGGTGGTTCGGGGTCGTCGCGGCGGTAGTGCGATCACCGCGGCCGCCATCAACGCGATCGCGAGCGAGGAAGAATGACCGGACAACTGTGGGGTGTCGGGCTCGGTCCCGGCGATCCCGAGCTCGTGACCGTCAAGGCCGCCCGGCTGATCGGCGCGGCTGACGTGATCGCGTTCCACAGCGCGCGGCACGGCCGGAGTATCGCCCGCTCGGTCGCCGAGCCGTACCTGCGCGAAGGCCAACTCGAGGAGCACCTCGTCTATCCGCTGACCGTCGAGACGACGGACCACCCGGGCGGATACCAGGGCGCGATGGACGATTTCTACGCCGATTGCGCCGAGCGTCTCGCGGCGCATCTCGACGCCGGGCGCAACGTCGTCGTACTGGCCGAAGGCGATCCGCTCTTCTACGGCTCCTATATGCACATGCACAAACGGCTCGCCGATCGCTACCCGTGCGAGGTGGTTCCGGGCGTGACCTCGGTGAGTGCCGCCGCCGCGGTGCTCGGCCGACCGCTGTGCGAGCGCGACGAGATCCTCACGGTGCTCCCGGGCACACTCCCGCCCGACGTCTTGGCCGAGCGCCTGCGGAATACCGATGCGGCCGCGGTGATGAAGCTCGGCAGGACGTTCGGCAATGTGCGCGAGGCGTTCGAACTGGCCGGGCGTGCGGACGAGGCGTTCTACGTCGAGCGGGCCACCACCGTCGACCAGCGCACGCTGCCGTTGGCGGACGTCGACCCCGACTCCGTGCCGTACTTCTCGCTGGCGCTGCTGCCCAGCCCGATCAGCAATTTCGTTGCTCCAAGCAACGAGTCGACCGTCGGCGGATCCGTCACCGTCGTGGGCCTCGGCCCGGCCGGCGTGGAGTGGATGACTCCGCAGGTGCGATCGGCCATCGCCCAGGCGGATGACCTCATCGGCTATGGGCCGTACCTGGATCGGCTCCCGGATCGGGCTCGCCAGCGCAAGCACGGCTCGGACAACCGGGTCGAGTCCGAGCGCGCCGCCTTTGCGCTCGACCTGGCCCGCAAGGGTTCGCGCGTTGTCGTGGTGTCGTCGGGCGATCCCGGTGTGTTCGCGATGGCGTCCGCGGTGACCGAGGTCGCGAGCGAGCCGACGTACCAGGATGTCGAGGTCGTCGTACTGCCCGGGCTGACCGCGGCGCAGGCCGTCGCGAGCCGGGTGGGCGCGCCGCTCGGCCATGACTATTGCGTGCTGTCGCTGTCGGATCGGCTAAAGCCGTGGGAGGTCATCGAGACCCGGATCCGGGCGGCTGCGGCGGCGGATCTGGCCATCGCGATCTACAACCCGGCCTCGAAGACGCGGACCTGGCAGGTCGCGGCGACACGTGACCTGTTGCTGGCCGAGCGCGCCCCCTCGACGCCGGTGGTGATCGGCCGCGATGTCGGTGGCGCTCAGGAGACCGTGACGGTCACCACGCTGGCCGAGCTTGACCCGGCCCAGGTGGACATGCGCTGCCTGCTGATCATCGGCTCGTCCACGACTCAGGTGGTCGAGCGGGAGGCGGGCCGGCTGGTGTTCACGCCCCGTCGCTACCCGTAGTGACGCCTGGCAACGTCTGGCGACTGCGCACGCATGCCCCGTAGGGTGCCGGGGTACTGGGGGGCCGCACGGGCTGATCGCTGAGGAGAGGTCATGGTTCAGCAGTACGCAGTAGAGACCGAGGAAACACCCACGCTCGCGGCACACCGCGCCGATACGAGGACGGTCGAGGCCGTCGACCCCTCGTTCCGGGGCTTCAAGTTCGGGGCGGCGTTCTTCGGTTGGCTGATCGCCGTCGCCATCACGGTGCTGCTTGCCGGTGTGGTGGGCGCGATCGCCACAGGCGTGGACTATGCGGCCACGATCGACTGGGCCGAGATGCGCAACCAGGCCGGTACGGTCGGCATCGTTTCCGGCGCCCTACTGCTGGTTGTGATGGCACTGGCCTATTACACCGGCGGGTACGTCGCCGGGCGGCTCGCGCGGTTCGACGGTGGCCGGCAGGGCTTTGGTGTTTGGGTGATCGGGCTGCTTGTCACGCTGGTTGTGGCCGGCGTCGGCGCGTTCGCGGGTAATGAGTACAACGTGCTCGACCGGGTCGAGGTCCCCACGTTGTCGCTATCGACCGACACTCTGACCGCTGGCGGCCTGATCCTGGCCGGAGCGCTCTTGCTGGTCACACTGCTCGCCGCGATCGTCGGCGGCAAGGCGGGTCTGCGGTACCACCGCAAGATCGACACCAGCTGGAACTGACTCCGGAAGATCCACGCCCGCTGACTGGTTGAAGCTGGTGTGGAGCATGTCGACGTAGTAGTGATCGGTGCAGGACAAGCAGGTTTGTCTGCCGCCTACCACCTCGTTCGGATGGGCTTTCGCCCGTACGACGAGGTGGTAGTGCTCGATCGCAACCCCGCGCCGGGAGGTGCCTGGCAGCACCGGTGGGACTCTCTGACGATGTACGACGTCCACGGGATCGCCACGCTGCCAGGTCTTGGCGTACCCGAGAGTGCTGGGAGTGAACGGGCTAACGAGTTCGTGCCGCACTACTTCGGGGAGTACGAGCAGCAGTTCGACCTGCCGATAATGCGGCCTGTGGCGGTTACTACCGTCCGCGAGGCGCCGGAGCGTCGGCTAGAGGTTGTGACCAATCACGGCAGCTGGAACACGGCTGCACTGGTCAACGCCACTGGTACCTGGGATAGGCCCTTCATCCTGAGCCGCCCCGGCGTGTCTGGAGACTTCATTTGTTGGAAGGATGAAGTCCATGTCACGTCCGTCGTCGTATTCGCCCGAGATCCGTGAGCGCGCTGTTCGGATGGTTGTTGAGTCCAAGGCCGACTATGGCTCGGAGTTCGAGGCGATCAAGTCGGTCGCGTTGAAGCTGGGGATCGGGGCGCCGGAGACGCTGCGCAAGTGGGTCCGTCGTGCCGAGATCGATGCTGGGCAGCGTCCTGGTGTCACCACCTCGGAGTCGGACCAGCTGAAGGCACTGAAGCGGGAGAACGCCGAGCTGCGGCGGGCGAACGAGATCCTGAAATCTGCAGCGACTTTCTTCGCGGCGGAGCTCGACCGCCCACAGAAGTGATCGTGGCGTTCATCAACGATCACAAAGACCGGTTCGGGGTCGAGCCGATCTGCCGCGTGCTCACCGAGCATGGCTGCAAGATCGCCCCATCCACCTACTACGACAACCGGAATCGTCAACCCAGTAAGAAGAAACTCCGCGATGCCGAGTTGATCGCGGTGATCGAGAAGGTCCGCGCCGAGGTCCGGTTCGTGCGGTTGTTCGGAGCCGACAAACTCTGGCTGCATCTGCGTGGCCTGGGCCACGACGTGGCTCGCTGCACGGTGGAACGATTGATGACCCAGATGGGCATCAGTGGCGTGATCCGCGGCAAGAAGCCACGGACCACCATCGCTGACGAGTCCGCTCACCGGCCGCCCGATCTGGTCGATCGCCGGTTCGTCGCCTCAGCCCCGAACCGGTTGTGGGTCGCCGACTTCACCTACGTCGCGACCAGGACCGGCACGGTCTACGTCGCGCACATCGTGGACGTATTCTCCCGCCGGATCATCGGCTGGAAAGCAGCCACCACGATGACCACACCGCTGGTCCTGGACGCCCTCGAGATGGCGATGTGGACCCGCCGAACCGAAGGCACCACCGACCTGACCGGACTGGTCCACCACAACGACGCCGGCACCCAATACACCTCGATCACCTTCACCAAAGCCCTGCTCAACGCCGGAATCGACGCCTCGGTCGGATCGGTCGGCGACGCCTACGACAACGCCCTGGCCGAGACCCACATGGGCCTCTACAAGTCCGAACTGATCCACTCCTACGGCCCCTGGCAAGGCCTCCACGACGTCGAAGCAGCCACCTTGAACTGGGTCCACTGGTTCAACACCGCCCGCCCTCACGGATCGATCCAAGACCTCACACCGACCCAAGCCGAGCACACTCACTACACTCACCGAACCCGTCTCGCCGAGGCCGGTTAACACCTAACGAAGCCTCCGGACACGCTGGGGCGGCTCATCCCTTGGTATCCGGGCATTGAGACCTTCAAGGGGCGTCAGCTTCACACGGCCGACTACGCCGGTGCTGAGGAGTTCGCCGGACAACGCGTGCTTGTGGTGGGCGGGGGTGCTTCTGCCGTTCAACTGCTCGCCGAGGTTTCTGAGCACGCCAATACGACGTGGGTGACGCGACGCGAGCCTGTCTGGCGTACGGGCGAGGAATTCGGTCCGGAGATCGGGCGTGCCGTCGTCGCGAAGGTCGAGGAACGCGTCCGCGCGGGTCTGCCTCCGCACAGCGTGGTGAGTGTGACCGGGCTCCAGTTGCGCGAGCAGGAGCAGGCGGCTGCGGCTCGCGGGGTGTACCGGCGTCGGCCGATGTTCCAGCGGATTCTGCCGGACGGGGTGCGCTGGGCCGACGGCACGATCGAACGGTTCGACGCGATCCTTTGGGCGACGGGCTTCCGCGCCGATCTGGCCCACCTCGCGCCGCTGCACCTGCGCGAATCGGCCGGCGGCATCCGGATGGACGGCACCCGGGTGGTCCGCGACGACCGGATCCACCTCGTCGGCTACGGCCCCTCCGCCAGCACCATCGGCGCCAACCGCGCCGGCCACGCCGCCGCCCGCGCCCTCCGCACCCTACTCAACTCCCCCGCCACGCTCTGACCTCCCGCTTGGTCACAAGGGCCCGATCAATGGCGACACGCCGCGTCACAAGGGCCCGATGAACGCCGACACGCCGGGTCAGAAGGGCCCGATGAACGGGATACACGGGGTATCGGCGGCGAGGGCCGGGGTTGGGCGGGTGGGTTAGGCGGGGGTGGGGGTGGGGGCGGGGTGGAGGGTGTGGTGGCGGACGGTTGGGGGGATGAGGGTTCCGGCTAGGAGGAAGATGGCGCCGGTGGCGAGCCAGCCGGGCCAGCCGATGGTGACGGCGATGACGGTGAGGACTGTTGGGGCGAAGAGGTCGCCCATTTGGCGGCCCATTGCGTAGGCGCCCTGGTATTGGCCTTGCCCGCCGGGTGGTGCGAGTTCGAAGCTGACGCCCCAACCGCCTGCGGATTGGAGCATTTCGCCGAGTACGTGGGCCAAGGCGGCGAGGATCAAAAGGCTGATCGTTGCGGCGCCGGAGGTTACGTCGGTCAGGGCGAGTACGGCGCAGGCGATCGCCAGGAGCCAACCCGCTCGGCGGCCGGCACGTGCGGCGCCGGTGAGGTTCTCGGTACCGCGGGCCACACGTACTTGCAGGAGGATGACCGCGATCGAGTTCAGCAGCAGGAGTACGGCGATCAACCAGGTGGGCGCGTCCGTCGCGGTAGCCACCCAGAGCGGCAACGCCACTTGGATCATCGCGTTGTGCATCGTGAGTAGGCCGTCCAGCGCGACGAAGGCCAGGAACGGCCGGTCGCGCAGGGCGGTCAGCGCGGATGGCCCGGCGGCCGTTGGCACCGGCGGAACGGACGGTAGGCCCCAGGCGACCATGGCGGCGGTTACCAGGAAGGTCGCGACGTCGGCGAGTAGCGCGGCGACGTACACGGTGGGCTGGTCGATGGCGAGCACGATGCCGGCGAGGGCGATCCCCGCGGCCATGCCGATGTTGGTCGCGACCCGGAGGTGGGCGCGGGTGCGGACTCGCTGCTCGGCCGGTACGACGCCGGCGATCAGGGCGCCCTTCGCGCCGCGCTGGCCGGAGTCCGCGATGGCGGTGACTGCCGCTATGGCGATGAACCAGCCGAGCGAACGGACTTGGGTCAGCGATGCCATCGCGACTGCTTGGATGAGCAGGAACACCACGTACGCACGGTTCGGGCCGAGGCGGTCGGCGACGACGCCCAGTGGAGTACTCGTGATCAGGCCGGCCACTGCCGCCAGCGTTAGGCCGAGGCCGACCGAGGGTACGGAGAGCCCGGCGACGCGGGTGAGGAAGAGCGCGCCGACCGCGGCGTACACGCCGTTGCCGAGGGTGTTCACCAAGGTGGCGAGGATCAGGCGGCGGATCACCGGCTGGCGGACCAAGGACGTCATGCCCGCCATCCCAGCCGGTCAGCTTCGGTCCGGACCGACGATTGCCGAATAGCGTCAAACGAACACCCCGGCCCGAACAGGCGGTTGGGTGGGTTAGCGCAGGATGAGGGTGAGGATTTCGGTGCCTAGGTCGCGCATTGCCGATTGGTCGAGGCGGTAGGTGACGAAGCGGCCTTGGCGTTCGGCCGTCACCACGCCGGCGCGGGTCAGCGCGCGGAGGTGCCGGGTGACCTGGGTCGGGTTGATGCTCCACAAGGCCGCGATCTCGCCGGCTGTACGCGGCTCGCTGGCGACGGCTCGGCAGATGCGCAGCGCGATCGGCGAGCTGAGAGTCTCGAGCCTGGTCTGGATCGCCTTGGCGGTGGGTACGGCCGGACCCGCCGTACCGTCGACGGGATAGATCGCCATCACGGGCTCGTCGGGAATCTCTGTGAGATACAGATGCGGGGCCACGAAGGCGCTCGGTACCAGCAGCAGTCCCCGGCTGCCGACGTCGAGCCGCTTGCTGTGCAGGCGTTGCGCGATCACGGAGTCCGCTCCGGGTTTGCCGTCGATCGCTGGATCGAGCGAGATCAGCATGGCGGCCGGGTCCTGACGGATGGCAAGGTCCCGGTCATGCCGGGCGCGCGCGGTCAGCCTCGGCGCGACCTGGGCCCACTCCGCCGCGAACCAGGTCTGCCAGCAGTGATCGAGTACGCCGAGGAAGCGCCCGACCGCCTGATCCGGGTCGGCCAGCAAACCCTCCACCAGTACGTCGACCACGCGTCCGCGACTGCGCGCCCAATGCCGTACGTCGTCGAGACCGCCCGAACCGTCACCTCGCAACGGCCGCACGAGATCGGCCGCGAGTTCCTCGGCCGGACGAGCCCGCAACCGCTCCAACTCCCACTGCCACCCGCTCCCCGCAGTCACAGCACCAGTCCCGGCCGCCGCGCCCGCGCCAACTCCGCTCGCCCCAGTAGTACCCACTGCTCCGGTCCCAACCCCGGCCGCCGCTGCCGCGCCAACTCCGCTCGCCCCAGCGGCGTCCACCGCTCCGGTCCCAACGCCGGGCGACGCTGCCGCGCCGACTCGGCTCGCCCCAGCGGCGTCCGTCGCTCCGGTCCCAACCGCGGTCGCCGTTGCCGCTCCGGCGCCGGGTGCGGGTGGGTAGGTGACGAAGATGCGGGAGCGGACGGCGCGGTAGGTCCAGGACCAGGCGTCGAGTTCCGCGTTCTCGGCAGGAGTCATCGTTGCCCTGATCCGGGCAGCCCACTCGAGCCGGTCGTGGTGCCCGGGCTCGGCCAGTACGTGCAGCGCCGAACCAAGCTCCAGCAACGGCGAGACGATCGGCCGGATCTGCTCCCCGGTCAGCCGGTTCAGGCCGGTCAGTACGGTAGGCACGCGTTGATCATGTCAGTCGCCAGGTTTGTCTCCTCCGCGTCGAAGGTGGTGTCGGCTTTGCATCGGCGTAGGTGTCGGCACCGGGTCAGCAGGCCGATCGGAACGCCAACTCGGTCAATCGGCCAGTCGGAACGCCGGCTCGGTCAATCGGCCAAGCGGGACGCCGGCTCGGTTAGTCGGCCAGGCGGAAGGCGAGCTCGGTCTCCCACTTGTTCATATCGGGCTCGCGCTCCGGATCGGACTTGTAGATCTCCAATCGGCAGCCCCAGTGGTCATCGGTCTCGTCGAACCGCAGCCCCTGGGCGTCGGCCCAGGCGAGCAGCTCGGCCGTCCGATGCACCAGTTGATCGGGGTGACCGATGTGAGTGAGCGAGACGTACCGCCCGGCGGGCAGTACGTCCGCGACGATCTCCCCATCGCCCGTCACCGCGGTCTCGAGCGGCACCCCGACCTCGATCTCGAGTTCGCCCTCCATATCGATCACCCGATACCGGAAGTACGGCGCGCCCGCCGGCGTGAGGCCGCGCGCCGCGACCCAACCGAAGACGTCGCCCAGCCGGTCCGCGACCTCCCCGATCCGGTCCATCGCCACCTTCGCCACGATGCCCACCGTGGGCTGCTCGGCACGCTCTACAACTGTCGGCTCGTTCCCCATCCGATTCCTCCCATCGAAGTCCGCGACGCCGCGGCATCGCACTATCCCGACCCGGCCATCCTGCCGAAGGCCACCGACAGTTTCTGGAAAACGCCCGATGAAGGTTCGCCGACGCATGCCGGCCCTGTTCGCGTACGGGACGGCCGCTGTGAGTCCGATCCTGATGCTGCGCTCGCCGCGATCCCGGTGACCGCGGTATTACGGTTTGGCGAAGAAGGCTAGGAGTTCCTTGGTGACAAAGGCGGGGTTCTCTTCGGGCAGCCAGTGGCCGGCGCGAGGCACCTCGACCGCGCGTTCGAGCCTGCTGACCAGCGGGTCGAGCGTTGGCCGCGTGCCGGCGAGGACGCCCTCGGCGGTCATGAGCAGCGTCGGGACATCCGTACGGGCGGTCAAGTTGTCACGCTCGTCCCGACCCAGAGTCCGGTATAGCTCGAACCCGCCACGCAACACCTCGGGCCGCTTATACGTACGGGCGAACTCGTCGGTCTGAGCCGCGGAGAACGGCGACCGCGCGCCCTTGCCGCCAAAGGCCACTCCGCCGTACGCCACTTGCGGGTAGAACGCCGCCAGGTAGTCCCGTACTTCGTCGTCAACAAGCATCTCCGGCACCTTCGGCTGAGCATGGAAGGCCATATGCCAGCTGAACGTGCGATACGTGGCCGCGCTCAACGCCGGACCAGGCAGCGGATAGTCCAGATGCGCGTACCGGACGACGTGGTTCGGGTACTGCGCGGCGTACCGGAAACCGACCCCTGCGCCCAGATCGTGCGCCACCAGCCGGATGGCCTTCAGGCCGAGACGGTCGACCAGAAGACCGTGCACGTAGCGGGCCAGCGTCGCCTTGTCGAAGCTCTTCGGCGAACCACTGCTGTCGCCGAGGCCAGGCAGATCGAGAGCGTAGACGCGATAGCGCTTAGCCAACTCCGGCATGATTCCACGCCACTCGTACCACGACTGTGGCCAGCCATGGAGCAACACCAACGGCTCACCGGAACCGCCGGTCACATAGTGCATGCGGACTCCATCGACGACGGCGAACTCATGCCGGAACTGCCGATTGAACTCGTCGTCATCCCGCGTCGCGGCGTCGAAGGCCGTCCGCTGAGCCTCGGCAACGCCGGCCCCCTCCGGCGCGGACATAGCGGACATAGCGGACATAGATGTGCACCCCAGCAAGCTCAAAACCACCACACTCAGCACGGCACCCAACCGGCTTCTGTACCTGATCATCAGGCCTCACCTCCTGACGGGAAGCCTCGCCAGTCGCCGGTCCCGCTGGCAATTTCCCTTGCCAATTGGCAACATCGGGTTCATGAGCGACAGCGAAGACACCGTGCTGGCAGCCGTCGGGCCACGACTGAGGGCCTTGCGCCAAGCCCGTGGGACCACGCTGACCGAGCTGGCCAACGAGACCGGGCTCACCCCCAGCACGCTGTCGCGGCTCGAGAACGGCAAACGGCGCCCCACCCTCGAACAGCTCCTGCCGTTGGCGAGGGCTTATCGGGTGCCGCTGGACGAGCTGGTCGGATCGGAACACGCGGGCGATCCGCGGGTTCACCTGCGCCCGGTCACGCACCAGGGCATGACCTTCGTCCCGCTGAACCGCCGTGCCGGAGGCATCCAGGCCTTCAAGGTCGTCTACCCGCCGGCGTCTGTTTGGGGAGCGCCGGCGCTGAAGACTCACGAGGGGTACGAGTGGTTCTACGTGATGAACGGGACCATTCGCCTTGTTCTCGGCAAGCAGGACCTCGTGCTGCGAGCCGGTGAGGCCGCCGAGTTCGACACCCGGGTGCCGCATTGGATCGGCAGCGCCGACGAGCGGTCCGCCGAGCTCCTGACCCTGATCGGAGTCCAGGGCGAAAAGGTCCACCTCGCCGTCTTCCCCGACTGACCACTCGGGTGCGTTCAGGGAAGTCGGAGGTCGATCCAGGGGATGGTTTCTCCTGGCAGTACGTATCGTTCGGTCTCGACGAATCCGTGCTTGAGGGCGAAGAGCAAGCCGTCTTCGTTGGACGACAAGACGACAGTCTCGATGGCTTCGGCATCTAGCTCTCGCGCGCGGGCGAGGCCGCGTAAATAGAGGGCCTCCCCAATCCCCTGGCGCCGGTGGTCGGCGAGCACGCGCGCGATAACCGTCGCAGCGGGCGCGTCCTCGGCCGGAGGGCGCACGGTGCTGCAGCCCACGAGCACCTCTCCGAGATACGCGACCTCCAGGTGATGCCGCTTGCTGCGGTCCCGTACGTCGTCCAACGTCAGCAGGTGAGTCGGGATGATCGTGTTATGGACGAACCGCCACTGCTCGAGCATGGCGTCGTCCTCCGGCCGCACGATGCGAAGGTCAACCATCCGCGCAGCACACCCCACCAGCCCCACCACCGTCAACCACATTCCGCGGGCTGACGAGCCGGCGGGAGCTTCCGCCGGCTCGTCAAGATGGGACTACTGGGCCCAGGGCGGCTGGATGGTGGTGCCGTTGGCCATGGTGCCGGTGAAGCCCGCGGTGATGGCGACGTGCAGCACGGCCGGGTCGGCGCCGAGGTTGGCGACCTGGATCGGATCACCGGCCGCGACGACGACCGCGTCGCCCGGGCCGATCTCGGGGCCGTCCGGCGTGATGCGCACCGTGCCCGAGACCACCATGAACACCTCGTCCCGATCGATGGTGTGCGACTCGTCGTTGGCCTGCCCCGGCTTCAGGGTCAACCGCCAGGTGCACAGACCCGCCGAACCGCGGCTCGGTGCGGCCAGACCGACGAACTCGGCCCCGGGCAATTCGAATCGCGGCGCCTCGGCCGCGCGGATGACAGTCATCTCCACCCCTTAAAATAGACAAGCTGACTTGTTCAACTGCTCTTGTCTATCATGGAGCCATGACGAAGACAACCGACTTCGGGATCCTGCTCGTGCTCGCGTACCAGGAATTCGTCCGCGACCTACGCGAAACCCTTGCGGCACAAGGGTTTCCCGACCAGGGCCGATCCGACGGCTACGTGCTACGGACGCTGAGCGCCGAGCCGATGACCGTGAGCGCTCTGGCCGAGCGGCTCGAGATCAGCAAACAGGGCGCGGGCCAGATCGTCGACGACATGGAGCAGCGGGGGTACGTCGTACGCGTGCCGTCTCCGACCGATGGGCGCGCGCGGATCCTGCAGCTGTCCCAGCGCGGGCATGACGCGCTCAAGGCCGCGCGCAAGTTCCACCAGACGTACGAGCGACGCCTCAAACGGGCCCACGGCAACGAGAGCGTCGACGCCGTTCGCGAGGTCCTCGCCACCATGGCCGGCGACCACGACCCCACCGACCCCCACTTCCGCGCCCTCTACCTCTGACCCCGCCGTCGATGGGCCCGACGCCGGTGGTCAGAAGGGACCGATGAACGGCGACACGCCTGGTCACAAGGGCCCGATGAACGGGGTTAGACGAAGTACTTGGGGAAGAGGTCGTGGGTGGGCCAGCTGGTTACGCCGTTGGCGGCGGTCCACATCGCAGCGTCGATATCGCCGTACGACTTGCCACTCGCGTCGTCCCGCCGGTTGAACACCGCCGCCCAGCTAAGCCCCGACGACGTCCGCACGAGCAGCGAAAACGTGCCCGGCATGCTCCCGGTGTGCCAGGTGTTGCGCCCAGTACCACCAGTGGTCGGCCGCACATTCCAACCAAGACCATAGTACGAGCCGTCGGTCGCGAGGCCCGTCTCCGGCTTCGCCCAAACGCTCGCGAGCGACGTACTGTTCAAAACGCCCGGCGCATCGAACATCTTCGCCCAACGCACCAGGTCCGGGGCGCTCGCGAGCCAACCACCGTTGGCGTCCTGGGTGCGCATGCTGAACGACCCGTACGGCGCGGGAACGATGGCGCCGGAGTTGTCCATCACTGTGCGCCCGGTGGACTGCGACTCGTACGGAACCTCGCCAGCGCGTTTCCACACGGACGCGCCGAGCGCCATCCGGGTGATCTTCAACGGGGTAAGCAACTTCTGCTTCACATAGGCCTCGTAGCTCAACCCGGAGACCTTCTCGATCACCCGGCCCGCGAGCAGATAACCGTAGTTCGAGTAGGCGTACTTGCTGCCCGGGGCGAGGTCGAGCGGCCGTCCAGCCATGTACTTGATGACGTCGGCGTGGCGAAGCTGCATCGGGACACCAAGCGCCTGCGCGATCGCCGCGTCCTTGAAATTCGGATCGCCGGAGACGTTGCGATCCCAACCGCCGAGGTGCTGGAGCAGCCGCTTGATCGTGACCGACTTCAGCCGGGCGTCCACGGTCTGGCCGGTCGGCGGCGTGAAGGTGAGGATCGACGTGACCGGCGTCGACAGGCTCAGCTTGCCGTCCTGCACAAGCTTCATGATCGCCGCACCGGTGACCGTCTTCGACACACTCGCGACCCGGAACAGCGAAGTGGGCTGGACATCCAGCGTGCTCTCGGTGCTGTAGCCGCGGGCGAGCACCAGCCTGCCCTTGTAGGTGACTGCGACCTGGCCGGCCGTGATGCCGCGGGCCTGCATGAACGCCTTCAACTGGTTGTCGAAACCACTCAAGGCCGGTACGGCGGTGCCCGTGGCGCGCCACGTCGCGGCCGCGCCGGCCGGACCACCAAGCGTCGTACCGGCAACAGAACCAGCTGCGACAGCCGCTCCGGTCACAACGGCGAGCTTGCCGAATTTACGGCGTGACAATTCCACTGACGTGCTCTCCTTCAACAGGGCGGTCTTGAAAGGTACAAGCAGAAAAGGTCAGTCGACGACGGACGCGTACGAGATGACGCCACGGCGGATCTCGTCGGTCACGGCGCGCGCGGTCTTGCGCAGATCACCCGGGCCGGCAGCGTCGGCGACCTGCTCGGTGAGGTCGATCAGCTGCTTGACCCAGCGGACGAAGTCGCCCGCCGCGAGATCCGACTCGTACAGCACTTCGGTCAGCGAGGCGCCGGACGCCCAACGGAAGGCGGCCCAGCAGAACCCGAGGTCCATCGGCCGGAGGAAGTCGACCCGCATGTTCCGCTCGAGGGTGGACAGCTCGCGCCAGATCCCGCCCATCTGGTCCAGCACGGTTCGCACGTCGCCACCCGGCAGGCGTGGCGAGGTCGGCTCGTCCTTGGCACGCGATTCGAAGACCAGCGCGGCGAGGCAGGCCGCGAGCTGCGGCACGTCCAGACCGTCGAACACGCCTTGGCGCAGGCACTCGGCCGCGACCAGGTCGAGCTCGGTATAGATCCGGGACAGCCGGTCGCCCGCCTCGGTGGTCTGATCGCCGTCGAGATAGTGCAACGCGTCCAGCACCTGGCAGACCCGGTCGAACTGGCGGGCGATCGTATTCGTCCGCTGCTCGATCTTGCGCTGGGTCTCGCGAGTCTCCCGCTCGAGGCGGAAGTAGCGCTCGGCCCAGCGGGCGTGGTCCTCGCGGTCGGCACAACCATGGCAGGGGTGTGCCCGCAGCTCGGCGCGCATCCGCTGCAGCTCCGGGTCGTCCGACTGCTGCACGGCATCGCGGCCGCGGCTGCGGGACGGCGGCCCGTCCTCGCCGAGCATGTCGGTCCGGCCGCGCAACACGTGGGCGAGATCGCGGCGCTGCTGCGGATTGCGCGCGTTGAACTTCTTCGGCACGCGCAACGAGCCGATCGACTCGACCGGTGCCGGGAAGTCGATCATCGACAGTTTGCGCACCTGCCGGTCGAGCGTGAGCACGGTCGGCCGCGGGCCCTCGCGCTCGGAACGCACGCCCGGATCGAGCACCAGCGCCCAGCCCGCACTCCGGCCGGCCGGCACCCGGATGATGTCGCCGATCCGCAGCTTCTCGATCGACTCCTGCGCCTCGACCCGGCGATCCAGCTTGCGCTGCTTGGACCCGGACGATTCGTACTCGCTGATCTTGCGGCGCAAAGCGGCGTACTCCAGGAAGTCGCCGAGGTGGCAGTCAATCGACTCCTTGTACCCCTCGAGCGCCTCGGTGTTGCGCTGCACCTGCCGGGCCAGACCAACGACCGCCTGGTCGGACTGGAACTGCGCGAACGACAGCTCCAGCATGTCCCGAGCGCGCCCGCGACCGACCTGGCGGACCAGGTTGACGGCCATGTTGTACGACGGGGAGAACGACGAGCGGAGCGGATACGTACGCGTCGAGGCCAGACCGGCCACCGCGCGCGGGTCGAATCCGGGCTGCCAGAGCACGACCGCGTGACCCTCCACGTCGATCCCGCGCCGTCCGGCCCGGCCGGTGAGCTGGGTGTACTCCCCCGGGGTGATGTCGGCGTGGGTCTCGCCGTTCCACTTGCTGAGCTTCTCGAGTACGACGGTTCGCGCGGGCATGTTGATACCGAGGGCGAGCGTCTCGGTCGCGAACACCACCTTGATCAGGCCTCGCGCGAACAACTCCTCGACGCACTCCTTGAACGCGGCGAGCATGCCGGCATGGTGCGCGGCGATCCCGCGGCTCAGCGCCTCGGCGAAATCGTGGTAGCCGAGCACGCCGAGATCCTCGTCCGGCAGGTCGACCGTACGCTCCGCGAGCACGCGCTTGATCTCGTCCCGCTCGGCCGGTTTGGTCAGCCGCAGGCCGGAACGCAGGCACTGGACCATCGCGTCCTCGCAGCCCTTGCGGGAGAAGATGAAGAAGATGGCGGGCAGCAGCGCGGCCGCGTCGAGCTCCTCCACCACATCCGACCGGAACGGGGTGAAGTGCGACTTGCCCGGCCGCTGCTTCGGCAGGTCGCGGCGGCGCCGGGGCTTGCGCGAGTCGTCGCGGAAGATCCGGTTGTCGTCGCGCGCGATCCGGACGAGCTGCGGGTTGACCAGGTCCTTCACGTCGAAGGCTTCCTGCTTTGCCGGATTGCCCGAGCGCTGGGGTTTGGCCTGTGCCGGCACCGGCGCACCTGTCCGGGCGGTCGGGGCCTCGCCGGCGAACAGATCGTGCAGGCGCTTGCCGACCATCACGTGCTGGAAGAGCGGAACGGGCCGCTTCTCCTCCAGCACGACGACGGTGTTACCGCGGACGGTCTCGAGCCAGTCGCCGAACTCCTCGGCATTACTCACCGTGGCCGACAGCGAGACCACCGCGACCGAGTCCGGCAGGTGGATGATGACCTCTTCCCAAACCGCACCGCGGGCGCGGTCGGCCAGGTAGTGCACCTCGTCCATCACCACATACGACAGGCCGAGCAGCGTGTGCGAACCGGCGTACAGCATGTTGCGCAGCACCTCGGTGGTCATCACCACGATCGGCGCCTCGGAGTTGATCGAGTTGTCCCCGGTCAGCAGGCCGACGTTCTCACTGCCGTACCGGCGGACGAGATCGCCGTACTTCTGGTTGCTGAGCGCCTTGATCGGGGTGGTGTAGAAGCACTTCTTCCCGCTCTTGAGCGCCAGGTGCACCGCGAACTCGCCGACGATGGTCTTGCCCGACCCAGTCGGCGCCGCGACCAGCACCTGATGCCCGTCCTCCAGGGCGGCACACGCGCGCAGCTGGAAGTCGTCCAGCTTGAAGTCGTACAGCGAGCGGAACTCGGCGACCGCCGGGTGGCCCTGGTCCGAGCGGAAATTTGCGTACTTCTCGGACGGGGAGGTCATGACGCCAGGCTATGCGACGCCACCCCCAATTCCCGAACACCCCTGGCAAGGGCGTACCGATGGTCCCGTCATCGCGATGACGAGACCATCTGGGTGGGCCTCCGCTCCGGCGGGCGGTGGGAGCGGAGGCCGTTCCACATCAGCCGATGTGGAAGCTGTCGCCGTAGACCTTCCAGTCGAGGGGCGTGTTGAGGTTGAGGTTGCCCTTGTTGAGGAACACGCGCTGGGCGGTGTCGACGCGGCTGGTGTCTTCGTGCGCCGCCTCCTGCTTCATCGCCCAGACGCGGGCGTCGAGGAAGGCGTGCAGGTACGTCGTCTGGTTGCCGCCCTCTGCCGGGGTCTTCGCCTTCCCGCGAGCACGCTTGCGGATCGAGCCGAAGCTGGTCGAGTCGCCGCCGTTGCCGTGCATGACGATGGCGTCGTAGTAGATGAACTGGCCGAGTACGCCGAGGCCGTCCGACTTGGCGCGCGAGACCGCCGGGTTGAAGTAGACCCGGTCGCGCTCGGCGTTCTGCGCGGCCTTGAAGACGCTGTCGTTCGCAGCGGTCTTCCAGTCGCGGGTGTAATTGGGATCGAGCCCCGCGTGCGAGTCGGTGCCGTCCACCTCACGGAGGGCGGGGAGGTACTTCGCGAGGACGTTGCCGGGCTTGCGTGCCTGGTAAAGCTCAACCAGGTCGAGCATGTCGCCCGTCCCGGAGCAGAATCCGATGATGCCGGCGGTGTATCCGCGGCCGTCGTTGATGTCCTCGATGTACTTGTACTGGGCCTTCCAGTTGAGCGAGGAGTTCTCGGCGCTGGAGACGATCTTCATCGCGATTTCCTTCTTCGCCGGGTCATCCAGACCGACGGCGGCGACTACCCGATCAGCGGCAACGGCCTTGCTGGTCGGGTATTCGAGAGGAACGTCGCGCAGCGGCATGGCGCCGGCCGGCGACGACGTACCGGCAAGGGTGAGGCCGAGCAGAACGCCGACGGCGGTGAAGCGGCGGCGGGTGGTGCTCCGGGCGAGACTGCGCACCTGGTCCTCCTGAGCTGAATCGTGGGGCTTATCTGTTAGGAAAGCTTCCTATCAGAGAGATCCAGGCCACAACAAGAGTCCAGAGATTTCAGTCCGTGATCCGGCAATCACCACCCGCCACCGTTGGCCGCTGGGAACGTCAGGGGTGAGCGGTCAGCGGCCGCTGATGACGCCGACGGCGATGCCGAGGATGGCGGTGTTGTAGAAGAACGAGAGCACGCTGTGCGTCAGGACCAGGATTCGCGTCGGCCGGTTGCGTACCTCGACGTCGGACGCGGCGAACGAACAGCCGGTGGTGAAGGAGAAGTAGACGAAGTCGAGGTAGGCCGGCGCCTCGGTGCCGGGAAAGACCAGTGACCGGTCCGGAACGAGCCGGCGGTAGACCTGCGCATAGCGCTCGGCGTACCCGAAGTGCAGGATGAACCAGGCCAGAACGACCACCGCGGCGGCGCCGAAGAGGCGGGCCACGTCGATCTCATCCGAGTTGCTGGTGGCAACGATATCGAGGCCGCAGCCGATGCCGATCAGGCTGGTCAGCAAGGTGAAGACGAAACGCGCCCGCCGCCACGCGAGCGGCCCGACGAGCCAGGCCGTCTCCGTGATCGGGCGTAGCCGGAAGGCGCGCGAGACCCGGACCACCAGGTAGAGCAAGGCCAGCAGATTCCAGCCCAGCAAGGCCGTGTTCATCGACGGTTGCGGCACCCAGAAGAGAATGTAGAGGCCGAGGGCAAGCAAACCCGCGTCGATTACCGTGGACAGGCCGGAAAGGACCTTCGGCATCAGCTGTCACCTTTCGTGCGATCAAGCTGAAGATCGCACGATTCAGTCCGCGACCGGACCGCGACGCACCGTGATCAGTAGACGATCAGCGCGCCAGGTTTGATACCGATGTCGATCGGCAGCGGACCGAGCCGCTCGCCATCGGCGTACGCCGTGACACCCGGCGCCTCCACCCGCACGCTGGTGCCGCGCAGCTGGCGCACCAGCGGATGCGGGACATGGGTGCCCTTGGCAAGCTTCGGGAACAGCTGGAGCAGCTTGAGTCGCGAGATCGGCTCGATGATCGTGACGTCGAGCAGCCCGTCGTCGATCACCGCGCCGGCCAGGATCTGCAGGCCGCCGCCGTACGACGGGGTGCTGCCGACGGCCACGATCATCGCCTCGGTCTCGATCAGCTGACCGTCGACCGTCACCTTGAACGGCAGCGGCGTGAACGTTCGCAATTCGGCGATCGTCGCGACCGTGTAGCGCTGCTGCCCCTTCGGCCAGTTCATCCGGTTGACCCGCTCGTTTACCTTCGAGTCGAACCCGCTGCACATGATCGTGGTGATCAGTTCACCCTTGGCGGTCGCCAGGTCCACCGCCCGGGTCTCCCCCGCGATGATGCGGTCGGCGGCGGCCTCGGGGTTCTTCAGCGGTACGCCGATGGCGCGGGCGAAGTCGTTCCCGGTACCGGCCGGGATGATGCCGGTCGGCAGGCCCGAGCCACCGAGCACCTGGGCGGCCAGGTGGATCGTGCCGTCGCCGCCGACCAGGGCGACCGCGTCCGCGCCGGATGCGATCACCTCGGCGGAGATCCGGCCGACGTCCTCCGCACAGCTGGTGGCGAACTCCGAAACGGTCAGGCCGGCAGACTCCAGCCGGGCCCGGACCACTGGAGCGACGCGGGCGCCGAGGCCCCGGCCGGAGGTCGGGTTGACCACCAGCGCGATATGACGGGCCATCAGTCGGCGGCCAGATCTTCTTCGAGCTTCTTCGCGCGGCGTTTGTCCACGATCCGCGCGATGATCTCGGCCGCGAAGTACAGCACGCACATCGGCACGGCCAGGAACATCAGCGAGAACGGGTCACCCGAGGGCGTCGCGACCGCGCCGAAGACGAAGATGATGATGATCGTGTACGGCCGGAACTTCGCCAGCGCGGTGGCCGGCACCACGCCGAGCAGGTTGAGCAGCACGACCACGAGCGGGATCAGGAAGGCGATGCCGAAGACCAGCAGGGTCCGCAGCACGAAGTTCAGGTAGTCCGGCAGCGCGATGAGGTTCTGCACGGCCTCGGGGGTGAAGCCGATCAGGATCTCCAGGCCCTTCGGCAGGGTCCAGTAAGCGACTGCGATACCCGCGCCGAACAGCGGGGTGGCGATGGCGGCGAACAACATCGTCCACTTGCGCTCGGTGCGGTGCAGCCCGGGCACGATGAACGCCCACAGCTGGTACAGCCAGACCGGCGCGGCCAGGATGACGCCGAAGACCAGCGCGATCTTGATCCGGAACGTGAACGGATCGGTGACGTTGGTGAAGGTCAGCTTCGGCTCTTCACCCTTGGCCCGGAGCAGATCGCCGATGCTCGTCTCGAACGGATGCCGCAAAATGTCCAGCAGCGGATCGAAGTAGATCCAGCCTGCCACGGCACCCAAAACGATCGCGAGAATGGCCTTGACCAGCCGGTTGCGCAGCTCGGTGATGTGCTCGCGCAGGGTCATCCGACCCTCTTCGTCCTTCGGGCGGCGCTCTTTCCACCGTCCGATCTTCATCAGCGCCACAAGAGGTGAAGCGCGTGGCTCAGTTGGCCGTGTGCGTCGGCGGCACGCCGTCGCCCGGGCCCTGGCCGTTCACCTGCGTGTTCGGCTGAGCGCTCGGCTGCGGCTGCTGGCTGGGCGCCTGCACGGGCGGGTGGATCGACTGCTCCGGGCTCTGCGTGCCCTGGGTCAGCTCACCATCTGCCTTCTTCTTGCCCGGGCCGACCTCTTCTTCCCAGATCTTCTTCGACTTGCCGAGCTGACGCACGAGCGTCGGCAGCTTGGTCGAGCCGAACAGCAGCACGACGATGGCAAGAACGATGAGCCACTCCGCGCCCGAAGGCATCGTGAGAAGCGTAATCATGACGGATCTCCCTTTTCCCACACCAACTGGTTCTCATCGACCGCGAATTCGTGGCCGATCCTACGCCCGGCTGCCGACCTTCGTACCGGTGTCCGCCGTGGCGGCGTCCGCCGGTGCCCGCTGGGCCGCTTCGAGTTTGGCCTGCGCGACGCCGATCTCCCGGGCCAGCGCCTTGCTCTGCCCCCACAACTTCCGCGCGAGCAGCACGAGGACTATCGCCCACACCACCGCCACGCCGAGGAACAGCAGGAACCAGTACATGCGTCCGAGCCTAGCCGGTCATCCGGCCCGACCGCAGGCCAGCCGTCCATCGTTCACTTTGAACGGAATTGTCGGCAGCCCCTGATAAGACTTCCGCATGCGAAAGATCGACGTCACCGAGCGGCGGGCCAGGATCGGCCGACGGCACCGGCTGGCCCCGTCCGCCCAGGCGGCGAGCCCGCTCGAAGCCGCCGAGTCGCTCGTGGTGCTGCACGCCACGGATCCGGCAACCGTCTACCTGTCGGTCACCGCGCGCGTCCCGGGCATGACGGTCGCCGACACGGAGCAGGCGCTGTACGACGACCGGAGCCTGCTGCGGATGCTCGGCATGCGGCGCACGGTCTTCGTGGTGCCGACCACTCTCGCCGGAGTGGTCCAGACGGCGTGCACGGACGACATCGCCGTTCGGCAGCGGAAGTTGCTGGTCAAGCATCTCGCCGAGGCGGGCGTGCCCGACGCGGCCGACTGGCTCACCGAGGTCGAGGCGTCGACCGTCAAGGCCCTGCAGGCGCGTGGTTCGGCGACCGCCACGCAACTTGGCGAGGACGAGCCGAGGCTGCGGACCAGGCTCTCGATGTCCGAGGGCAAGGCGTATGCCGCCCAGCCGTTCGTCACTAGCCGGGTGTTGTTCCAGCTCGCCGCCGACGGCCTGATCGTGCGCGGGCGCCCGTTGGGGACGTGGATGAGCGGCCAGCACCAGTGGTCCCCGATCGAGACGTGGCTGCCGGCAGGGCTCCACGTCGGCCTGTCCGCCGAGGAGGCCCGGGTGGAGCTGGCGCGGCGCTGGCTGGCGTCGTTCGGCCCGGGTTCGACGTCTGACCTGCAGTGGTGGACGGGGTGGAATGGCGGCCAGACCAAGAAGGCCCTCGCCGCCGTCGACGCTGTGGAGGTCGAGCTGACCGGCACCGGTACGACGGGCTGGGTGCTGCCGGGTGACGAGGAGCCGGTCGAGCCGGTGGAGCCGTGGGTCGCGCTGTTGCCCGCGCTCGATCCGACGCCGATGGGCTGGAAGGAGCGCGATTGGTATCTCGGCGAGCACAAACCCCAGCTCTTCGACAACACCGGCAACGTCGGGCCGACCATCTGGTGTGACGGCCGGATCGTCGGCGGCTGGGGTCAACCCGAATCGGGTGAGATTCGCTATCGCCTTTTGACCGATATCGGCCAGGAAGCCGCGGCTGCCGTCGAGGCCGAGGTGGCCCGGTGGAGCAGCTGGCTCAACGGGATCCGGGTCCCACACCGCTTCCGCTGTCCCCTGGAGCGTGAACTAAGCCAATAAAAACTTCAGAAGTCGTACGCCTTGAGGGCTTCGCGGGCGGTTTCGGCGATGCGAGCGCCGAGGTCGGCCGGTTCGAGGACCTGGGCAGAGCCGCCGAGGCGCAGGATGAGGCGTTGCAGCCAGGCCGTGTCGGCCACGCGCAGGGTGATCACCAGGGAGCCGTTCGGGCCTTCTTCGACCGACTCGGTCGGGTAGTACTCGGCGACCCAGCGCGCGGGTGGCGCCAGCCGGACGGTGGCCAGCAGATCCGCCTCGGACGGCTGGAACATCCCGTTCGACAAGTCGCGCGGGGTGGCCTGCGCGGGCGGCTCGCTGGGGAGGTCGAGCAGCTGGGCGGCGGCGATCCGGTCCAGCCGGAACAAGCGGACGTCCTCGGCGAGACGGCACCAGGCCTCGAGATACGTGCGACCGTCCGAAACGACCAGGCGCATCGGGTCGACGTCCCGCTCGGTCGTCTCGTCCCGCGACGGTACGTCGTACGTCAGGTGCATCCGGCGATGACCGGCCAGCGCGCGGTTGACCGTCTCGGCGATCTCCGGCCGGGTCGGTTCGACGTGCACGTGGGCGACCGCACCCTCGACCGCCGCGGCAGCGCCTTCGCCGGCGGCGCGCTCGAGTTTCGCGATGGCCCGGTCGACGGCGTCCCGGTCGTTGTCGCCGGTGACCTCGCGCAGCGTGCGGAGGGCCGTCAGCAGCGCGAGGGCCTCATCCGCGGCGAGGCGCAGCGGCCGCGCCAGGTAGTCGGCGTTGTTGATGTGGATGACGCCGTCACCCTCGGCGGCTTCGATGTCG
This sequence comes from Kribbella sp. NBC_01245, assembly GCF_036226525.1. Taxonomy (NCBI): domain Bacteria; kingdom Bacillati; phylum Actinomycetota; class Actinomycetes; order Propionibacteriales; family Kribbellaceae; genus Kribbella; species Kribbella sp. NBC_01245. The sequence continues at coordinate 8,082,184 of NZ_CP108487.1, read as the reverse complement.
ATCTCGATCAGGTCGCCCATCTGCGCGCCGGGCAGACCGCAGAACCAGAGCACCTTGAGATCGGCGATGATCTGCTTGGGTTTGACCCCGAACTCGGCGGCGACATCCTCCACCAGGGCGCCGTCGTTCTCGCGGAGATACGGCACGAGGGCGAGCAGGCGCTGGACCTGATCCCGCGCGCTACTCACGAGGGCACCCCGGCGCTGTCACTCGGCACCCCGGCCACGTCGCGCAGGCGTCGCAGTACTCCGTCGAGGACGTCACCAGGCGCCTCGACCACGGCTTGTGGCCCGTACGACGCGATCTCCTCGGCAAGGACGCCGGCATCGGCGTACGGCACGTGCAGAAGGTCCCAGCCGTCCTCATACGGCTCGACGGCGGTCGCGCGGCGGCGCAGGCTCACGCAGGAGCCGGCGCGAGCCCGGACCTTCGCCTCGGACGTCGGTGGCGGCGGCGCGAGCTCGGAGACCAGGCCGCGCAAGTCGGTGCCCTCCGGCACGGCGAAGGCTTCGGGTGAGCCGATCGTCTTGACGTTGCCGCCGATCCGGGACAGCCGGAACATCCGGGTCGCCTGGCGATCGCGATCCCGGCCGACGACGTACCACCGGCCGTGCCAGGAGACGATGCCCCACGGTTCGAGCGTGCGGTGGGTCGGCTGGGCCGCGCCGCTGCGCAGGTGCTCGAACGTCACCACGGTCCGGGTCACGACGGCCGACCAGAGCGGGTCGAAGGCCGGTTCGGAGGCGCCGACGTGCGGCTCGATCGCGCTCAACGCCGACTGGTCGGTCTGGATCCCGGCCGCCTTCAGCTTGAGCACGGCCGAACTGGTCGCCTCGGCCAGGCTCGCGTGCTGCCAGACCCGGGCGGCGACGCCGAGCACGGCGGCCTCATCCGGCTCGAGGTGGACCTCGGGCAGCTCGAAGACGTCGCGGCGGATCCGGTAGCCGATGTCGTCGGAGAAGAACTTGTCGATCGTGCCCATCTCGATCGGGATGCCGAGATCGCGCAGCTCGTCCTTGTCCCGCTCGAACATCTTCTCGAAGGCATCCACGGTGAGGCCGGCGTAGCCCTCGACGACCTCGCGGATGCGCTCTTTGGTCACGTAGGTGCGCGCCACCAACAGGCAGATCACCAGGTTGAGCAGCCGCTCACTCTTCCGCGCCGACACCCGTCCACCTTATGCGGTCGCGGGCCACGAACCCGCCTCATTTGCCAAACCCGCCGCCGGACACTTCCACAGCCGGCCTTTCCCGAATTTTCCCACCGCGAGTAGTCATCCCTGAAGGGGTGGGGTTGTGCAAGGGGCTGGTGGGTGCGTGTTTTGTGGGGTTCCGGTCGGGTTTTGGGCAGCGTGGTGTGCGGCCGGGGTCAGGGCCGGCCGGAGGCCGCCCGGAGGGCTTGGTCTTGACGCTGGTCGTAGACCATCGCCAGCCTTGCTGTGACCGGAATGCCGGTATAGGGGTTGTGGGTCGGTTCTCCATCCCTTGTCTTGTGCAAGGGTCCGGCAGGTCGGGTTGCTCGACTGCCCTGTCATCCCTTCGCCCCGCAGGTCTTGGGGGCATGGAGTGGTTCGGCCCGCAGCGCGCGAGGTCAATCACGTACAACGACCGTGCCCTGGATCACCGGTTCGGGATCGGGAGGTCTGACCACTCAACGACCCTGCGTGCGCTGCGGTCGAGCTACTCATACCGGGTCCTGGCAGCGGGCCAGCGCACGGATCTCGTGGTCGCGCAGCCCGTAATAGACCAGGGTGAGTAGTTTGCGGGCCGCGGCGACCTTGGCGATGTTGGTACCGCGGCGTTGCTCGATGCGGTGCCGGTCGGCAGCGATCTTGGCCACGGTGGCGTGCTGCACGGCCTCCACCGCTGCCCACCGCACCAGCCGGGAGCCCTGCTTGCTGATGTGACCGCGGTGAACGGTCGTGTCGGACTCACGATGCCGCGGGGTCAACCCTGCCCAGCTGGCCAGCGCGGCGGCGTTGGCGAACCGGTGCACATCACCGATCTCGACCACGAACACGGCCGCGAACGTCGGCCCGACACCAGGCAACTGCTGAATCACCCGATACCCCTCATCACCGGCCAGCCGGGCCGCAATCAACGCCGCGAACCGGGCCTCTTCCCGATCAAGATGATCGATCAGATCCAGCAGCGACCCGACCCGGACCGCATACGCCGCCGGCAACCGGCACCCCGCCAGCCATTCGCGCCCGGCGACACCGAACAGGTCACTCACCCTCGCCCCGAGACCATTCTTGGCCAGCACCGCATGAACCTGCGCCTTCAACCCCGACCGGACCTTCACCAGCTTGGCCCGATACCGCACCAGCTCCCGCACCTCCCGCACCGGCGGCGGCGCGATCCACGCCTGCGGCAACCGCCCCATCCGCAACAAATCCGCCAGATCGAACGCGTCCCGGACATCGTTTTTCACCCGCCGGTACCTGAACCCTTTCACCCCCAGCGGATGCGCCAAATACACCTCCGCACCCGCCGCCCGCAGCTCGTCCACCGCCCAGTACCAGCCATACGTGGCCTCGACCACGACCCGCGGCACCGGACCCGCCAACCCGATCTGCTCGCGCAACACCTCACGGTCATTCACAATCCGGACCCACCCCAACGACTCACCAGACTCAGACTGACGAGCAATCACCGAACGCCGCCGATGCAGATCAATACCCACAACCTGCCGACCGTCGTACTCTGCACACATAAGGGGCCTCCTTCCCCACTCGTGCAAAACCTGCACACCGAGCATCACTCGGAAACCACGACGGGCGGGAGGCCCCGCCCCTTCATCGCATCACGTCTGGCCACCTCACGGAGGTGTGGGCTCAGGCGGACTTGTCGTGACGCTCCGGAGCCGGGCGGGGAACGAGCGTGGGCAGGGCGTGTTCGGCGACGACCTCGGCGGTGATGACCACGCGCTCGACGTCATCGCGGCCCGGGATGTCGTACATCACCGCCATCAGCACCTCCTCGAGGATGGCGCGCAGGCCACGGGCACCGGTCCGGCGCAGGATGGCCTGGTCGGCGACGGCCTCGATCGCCTCGCCGGTGAACTCGAGCTCGACGCCGTCCAATTCGAAGAGGCGGCGGTACTGCCGGATCAGGGCGTTGCGCGGCTCGGTCAGGATCCGCACCAGCGCGTCGCGGTCGAGACTGCGCACACTCGTCACCATCGGCAGCCGGCCGACGAACTCGGGAATCAGGCCGAACTTGAGCAAGTCCTCCGGCGTGACCTCGCCGAATACGTCGTCGAGATCCCGGGTGGTCTGGATCCGGGCACCGAAGCCGATGCCGCCCTGGTTGACCCGCTGGTCGATGATGCGGTCGAGGCCGGCGAAGGCACCACCGACGATGAAGAGGATGTTCGAGGTGTCGAGCTGGAGGAACTCCTGGTTCGGGTGTTTGCGGCCACCCTGCGGCGGCACGCTCGCGACCGTGCCCTCGATGATCTTCAGCAGGGCCTGCTGGACGCCTTCGCCGGACACGTCCCGGGTGATGGACGGGTTCTCGCTCTTGCGGGCGACCTTGTCCACCTCGTCGAGGTAGATGATGCCGGTCTCGGCCTTCGCGATGTCGAAGTCGGCGGCCTGGATCAGCTTGAGCAGGATGTTCTCGACGTCCTCGCCGACATACCCGGCCTCGGTCAGCGCGGTGGCGTCCGCGATCGCGAAGGGCACCTTGAGCATCCGGGCCAGCGTCTGGGCGAGATGGGTCTTACCGCAGCCGGTCGGGCCGATCAGCAGGATGTTGGACTTGGCCAGCTCGATCTGGTCGACGCCGCGCTTGGCCGATGCCTGGATCCGCTTGTAGTGGTTGTAGACCGCGACGGCCAACGTCTTCTTCGCCCGATCCTGGCCGATCACGTACTGATCGAGGAAGGCACAGATCTCCACCGGCCGGGGCAGCTCCTCGAGGCCGGGTGCCGCCGACTCGAACAGCTCCTCCTCGATCAGCTCGTTGCAGACGTCGACGCACTCGTCGCAGATGTACACGCCGGCCGGACCTGCGATCAGCTTGCGGACCTGCTTTTGTGATTTGCCACAGAAGGAACACCTGAGCAGATCCCGGTCGGCCACGTCAGCGGTCCTTCCCTCACGAATCCAGATGTTCAGATCATCCGGATGGTCCGAGTATCTTAACCAGGTGGCAGGTCGTCTCAGCAGAACCCAAGCGCAGCTACAGACCCGAGGTCGGGTTCTCGCTGCCGCGCGCGAGGAATTCGCCGAACACGGGTTCCGGGCCGCCCGGGTGGACTTGATCGCGGACCGCGCCGGGTTGACCCGCGGCGCCGTCTACTCGAACTTCCCGGGCAAACGCGCGCTCTACTTCAGCGTGCTGGCCGAGGCCGCCGACCGCCCGGTGGAGGCACCACCTGGACGTCGTACGGCGACTGAGGCGTTGCGGGAGTTCGCGCGGATCTGGGTGACCGGGCTGCCGCTCGAGCTCGATCCCCGCGGTGATGCGCGGATCAGCCAGGACCTGCTGCCGGAGATCATCGGCGACGAGACACTCCGGCAGACCTTCGGCCAGCTGATGAAACTCGACGCCATCCTGCTCGGCCTCGCGCTCGAAAGCCTGCGTCCGGGCCGTCGGCTGGTTCGGGTGGCGGAGTCCGCCCTGACCAGCCTGTACGGCGCGAGCCAACTCGTGGCGGCAGCCCCGGGATTCGTCGAGCCCTTCAACGTGGTGAACGCCTGCGAGCGGTTGCTGCAGTTGGACTTCGACGACTGGTGGCCGCCTTCGCAAAGCATCGTGCCGGTCGAACCGGTCGACGAGGAATGGGCTCCCCCGCCCTCGGTCGACCTGGTCACCGGTCAGCCCGCGCGCCTCGACCGCGATGGCGTCGTCACGGTGCTCGGCCTCGAACGGCTCGAGGCCGCCGAGGACGCCGTACGGGCTGGAGCTGCGACGACTCTCGTGATCCCGGTCGACGCGTCTGACGAGCGGGCGCCGTTGACGCGATTGGTCATCGCCGAGGTGAGCACGTGTTTGCGCGAGGCCTTTCCGGCGTCGGCTTGGCCCGCACTCCAGGTCGTACTCGATCCGTCCTGCCTCGGGATTGCGGCGGCCGGGGATCGGGTCGAGGTGGCGGTGCGGATTCGGGGTGGGCGGGTTGTCGCGCGGGCCGCTGGGCGTGGTGCCGGGCATGTGGTGGCGAGTGCGGACATTAAAGTCACCCTGTGATGCGTTGGCGTGCAGGTTTCGTGACCGAACTCGGGCGTAGTTGGACCGGAGCGCAGGAGTTGGTGGTCTCGGTCGGCGACACCGCCGTGAAGGCCCTGGCCTATCCGGACCTGGTCGGCCTGCCGCTGATCGGCGATCGCGTCCTGCTGAACGTCGGCGCCCTCGATCGAGGTCTCGGTACGGGCGGATACGCCTTGGTGGTGGCGATTCCGGACCGCTTGCCGGCCGATCCGCCGGAGAGCGGGCACCTGGTCAAAGCGCGGTACACGCCCTTGCAGTCGATGGTGCTCGGCGCCGACGAGCAGGATTCGCCGGACCACGAGGTGCTTCGCGACGCGGACGACCTCGCGGGCACGCCTGTCGTCGTGGCAGACCTGCACTCGGCACTGCCCGCCGTACTCGCCGGGGTGTACGACGCTCGCCCCGGGACGAGGGTGGTCTACGTGATGACCGACGGCGGGGCATTGCCGATGGCCTTCTCCCGTACGGTTCCGGCTCTACGCGACGCGGGGTGGCTCGCTGGCACGGTTACGGTCGGGCAGGCGTACGGCGGCGACAGGGAGGCCGTGACGGTCCACACGGGCCTACTGACGGCAGTGCGCGTACTAGGGGCCGAACTGGTCGTGATCACGCAAGGCCCAGGCAACCTCGGTACTGGTACTCGCTGGGGTTTCTCCGGCGTCCAGTCGGGTGAAGCCATCAACGCGATCGGAACGCTCGGCGGCCGCGCAGTCGCGTCACTACGCATCTCTGAGGCCGATCCCCGACCACGCCACCGCGGCATCTCTCACCACAGCCTGACCGCTTACGGCCGCGTGGCGCTTCAACCCGCTGACGTCGTCGTACCGGATCTCCCGGGCGAATTCGGCGACCTGGTCCGCGATGCGGCCGAACCCCTGCACGCCCGCCACCGAGTCGTCCGAGCCTCCGTAGACGGCCTGTACGACGTACTGGCTGCTGCGCCGGTCAAGCTCTCGACAATGGGCAGGGACCTCGACGGCGACCGCGCGTACTTCGAAGCCGCCGCAGCCGCCGGCCGCCACGCTGCCGCACTAGTAGATCTACCCAAGGCCTGAAATGCCAACGGCCGGGCCGTCCTCTGGAAGAGAGGGCGACCCGGCCGTTTGAGTGGATCAGGCGACGGTGATCGGCAGACTGTCGATCACGTCGAGCACCACGAACGCGGCCTGGCCCTGCTGCGCCGGCAGGTGCATCAGGACGCGGCTTCCGACCGGTACGCCGACGAGCGCGGCGAGCGGTCCGGCCTGGCCGGCGGCTGCACCGGTCGGGGCGACCGGCTGTGCGACCGCCTCGGCGACCGGCGACTGCTGGCTCGGCACATAGGTGCTGAACTGCTTCTTACCGGTGTAGTCGAAGATCGCGTAGTGCATCCGCACCATCGAGTTCTTCTCGACGGGCGCGCCGGTGCCCTTGACCACGAGGATCGGCTTACCGGTGGTCTTCGGGGCCTTGTAGCCCTTCGGGACGGTGACCTTCGGCTCGGCGGTGACGGCACCGGTGACGGCCGGGTTGCCCGCGGGGATCGTCTGCGCCGCGCCACCCACGGACTTCTTGCTGGTGTCGAAGGCGCCGACGATGTCGACGACGAAGATCAGCGTGTCGGTACCGGTGATGCCGGCGTCCTTGTTGCCGGCCTCCTTGTAGCCCTTGTCCGGCGGGATCGAGAGCAGCACGCGGCTGCCGATCTTCTTGCCGACGAGAGCCTCGTCCCAACCGGTGACGACCTTGCCGACGCCGATCGGGAACGCCGCGGGCGCGCCACGGTCGTAGGAGTTGTCGAAGACCTTGCCGTCGCGCCAGATCTGGCCGATGTAGTTGGCGACCAGCAGCTCGCCCTTCTTCACCTCGGCGCCCTTGCCCTCGGCGAGGACCTCGGTCACCAGAGCCTTGTCCGGCTCACCCTCTTTGTGGGTGATGGTCGGCTTCTTGCCGAACGATTCGGTGACCTTGATACCGCTCTTGCCGAAGTCACCGCCGTCTCCGGCTTTGTCTTCCGAGCCACAGGCGACCAGGGACGAACCCAGGGCCACGGCTGCGACCAGACTCAACAGCTTGCGCACGAGCACCTCGAAAATCTCACGGCGCGACCCTGTCTCGGCAGGCCCGCCTCAGTACGGCCAGATGAACGCCGACCACCCTAGCCTGCGCTCGCAAGGCCACCCAGCGTGGCCCGGCAAACCGTCTGTGTGAGAACGCTTGCCCTACATGCTGGCGATGAGCTTCTCGACCCTCTCGTCGTGCGACTTGAACGGGTCCTTGCACAGCACAGTGCGCTGCGCCTGGTCGTTCAGCTTGAGGTGCACCCAGTCGACCGTGAAGTCGCGACGACGCTCCTGGGCCCGCTTGATGAACTCGCCACGCAGTCGCGCCCGCGTCGTCTGCGGCGGCACGGACTTCGCCTCGAAGACGCGCAGATCGTCGACGACCCGGGTGACCGCGCCCTTGCGCTCGAGCAGGTAGTACAGCCCGCGCGGGCGGTGGATGTCGTGGTACGCCAGGTCGAGCTGCGCCACCCGGGGGCTGGCCAGACCGAGGTTGTTCTGCTCGCGATAGCGCTCGATCAACCGGTACTTGATCACCCAGTCGATCTCCCGCTCGATCCCGGACAGGTCGCCCGACTCGATCGCCTTGAGGCAGCGCTCCCACAGGTTCAGCGCGCGCTCGACGGCCGGCGTACCCAACTCGCGGCGGTCGACGAAGTCGCGCGCCTTGGTCAGGTACTCCCCTTGGATGTCCAGCGCGCTGGCCTCGCGGCCGTTGGCGAGCCGGACCTCACGGCGGCCGGTCATGTCGTGGCTGATCTCACGGATCGCCCGGATCGGGTTGTCCAGGGTGAGGTCGCGCATCACGATGCCGGCCTCGATCATCCGCAGCACCAGGTCGGTGCTCGCGACCTTGAGCAGCATCGTGGTCTCGGACATGTTCGAGTCGCCGACGATGACGTGCAGCCGGCGGAATCGCTCGGCGTCGGCATGCGGCTCGTCGCGGGTGTTGATGATCGGGCGGGAGCGCGTGGTGGCGCTGGAAACGCCTTCCCAGATGTGCTCGGCGCGCTGGCTGACGGAGTAGACCGCACCGCGCGGCGTCTGCAGCACCTTGCCGGCGCCGCAGATCAGCTGCCGCGTGACCAGGAACGGGATCAGCACGTCGGCCAGTTTGGCGAAGTCCCCATGGCGGCTGACCAGGTAGTTCTCGTGGCAGCCGTACGAGTTGCCGGCGGAGTCGGTGTTGTTCTTGAACAGGTAGACGTCACCGAAGATGCCCTCGTCGTGCAGCCGCTTCTGCGCGTCGACCAGCAGGCCCTCGAGGATCCGCTCGCCGGCCTTGTCGTGGGCTATCAGGTCGGTGACGGAGTCGCACTCACCCGTCGCATACTCCGGGTGGGACCCCACATCGAGATAGAGCCGGGCCCCGTTGCGGAGGAAGACGTTGCTGCTCCGCCCCCAGGACACGACTCGCCGAAACAAGTACCGCGCCACCTCGTCGGGGGTCAGTCGGCGCTGACCGCGAAAGGTGCAAGTGACGCCGTACTCGTTCTCCAGGCCGAAGATTCGCCGGTTCACAGTCCCCACCCTACGTCCCGCCTCCGACACTTTGGCGTCGTCCCAGGCGCGCCGTCACCCCATCGTTGCCGTTCCCCCCTTTGCCCCACATGCGTCCCGCCCCCACGCCGCCCCCTGCCACGGTCGGACGCGGAATGCGAACGCGCGGGCGAATCTGGGGATAACCCTCCCGCGAGGTGCCTTGTTACGTCGCGCCTCTGCAACCACAAGGAGGCACCTCGCGGGAGAGTTATCCCCAAATTGGCCCAGGCGTGTGCGGTGCGGATCTCGGTGCCGGGCGCTCGACGTCCACAGGCCGCATTCCGCGTCCGACCGTGGGTAGGGGTTTCCACAGGCGAACCGCATTCCGCGTCCGACCGTGGCAGCGGTATCCACAGGGTGGACCAATTCCGCGTCCGACCCTGCGGGTTCGGCTGTGGAAAGACCTGCCACGGTCGGACGCGGAATACGAATGCGCGGGCGAATCTGGGGACAACTCTCCCGCGAGTCTGGCACTGCTCTGGTGGGCGGCCCGTTCCGGGCTGAAAATTGGGGTGGTGCCCGTTGACGCCGTATCACTGTGGTTCGTTTGAGGCCGTCCGCGAGTCGGGCGCCGGGAGTTGCGTTGTGGGCCTTTCAGTGTTGCCTTTGAGCACGCGGACTAGATTCGCCGGATCCTTGCAGCTCCTGCGGGCACCGTGTTTGCCGGTGCGTTGTGTGGAGGTGGGTTGTGGTGCTGGAGCAGACGCAGGATGTCGAGGAGATCATCGCGCGGGTCGCGGCGCTGGACATCGGTAAGGCCGAGTTGGTGTGTTGTGTGCGGATTCCGGATCCGGGCCGGCCGGGGCGCCGGTTGCAGGAGGTGGACCGGTATTCGACGATGACGCGGTCGTTGTTGCGGCTGGCTGACCGGCTGGTCGAGCTGGGGGTGTCGCGGGTGGTGATGGAGGCGACCTCGGACTATTGGAAGCCGCCGTTCTATCTGCTGGAGGCGGCCGGGTTGGAGACCTGGCTGGTGAACGCCAAGGATGTGAAGCATTTGCCGGGTCGGCCGAAGACCGACCGGCTGGATGCGGTGTGGTTGTGCAAGGTGGCGGAGCGGCAGATGCTGCGGGCCAGTTTCGTGCCGCCGTTGCCGATCCGCCAGTTGCGGGATCTGACCCGGTATCGGGTTGATTTGGTGAACGCGTGCACTGCGGAGAAGAACCGGGTGGAGAAGCTGCTGGAAGATGCCTGTATCAAGGTGTCGGTGGTCGCGTCGGACATTTTCGGGGTGTCGGGGCGGGACATGCTGGCCGCGCTGGCCGGGGGTGAGCGGGACCCGAAGGTGCTGGCGCAGTTGGCCCGGTCCCGGATGCGGGCCAAGATCGGTGACCTGGAAGAAGCCTTCACCGGATACTTCACCGACCACCACGCCTATCTGCTGGCCAAGATGCTGGCCCGGATCGACCAGATCGAAGCCGATATCGCCGACCTCGAAGACAGGATCGGCGACCAGATCGCCCCTTTCGCCGAGGCGGTGGAACGACTCGATGAGATCCCCGGCATCGGGCGGGTCACCGCGCACGTGATCATCGCCGAAATCGGGACCGACATGACCCGGTTCCCCACCCCGGGCCACCTGGCGTCGTGGGCCAGGTTCGCCCCCGGGGTTAAAGAATCGGCCGGGAAGAAGAAAGGCACCGGCGCCACCGGCCACGGCAACTCCTACCTGGCCCGGGTCCTGGGCGAGGCCGCCGTCTGCGCCGGTAAAACCGACACCTTCCTCGGCGAACGCTACCGGCGCATCGCCAGACGCCGCGGCCGCAAGAAAGCCATCGTCGCGGTCGGCCGCTCCATCCTGGTCATCGTCTGGCACCTGCTATCCGATCCCGACGCCCACTTCCACGACCTCGGCCCCGACTTCTACGACAACCGCATCAACCCCGAACGGAAACGACGCAACCACGTCCGCCAACTCCAAGCCCTCGGCTACAACGTCACCCTCGAACCCGTCGCCTGACCACCGAGCACACAACCTCCCGGCTCCGCTGCGCTCCGCCGGAACACACGCACGCCCCAACACAGTCATTTTCGGACTAGGTGCCTTGTTGCGTCGCGCGTGTGCAAACACAAGGAGGCACCTCGCGAGAGGGTTTTCCACAAATTGGCCCAGGAGTGTGCGGGTCGGACCTTGGTGCCGTGGGCTCGGCGTCCACAGGTGAGGCCGCATTCCGCGTCCGACCGTGGCAGATGTACGGGTGCGGCCCGCACTTCGCGTCCGACCGTGGCAGCGGTATCCACAGGTGAGCCGCATTTTGCGTCCGACCGTCGCAAGCGTTTGCCCGCGAGTGGACGCGTATGGCGTGGCCGCCTGTGGGGAGGGCGCGAGAGGGCGTCCCCCGGGGGCGGGCGGCGGGTGAGGTGGGGGCGGGGGGTTAGAGGTTTACTAGGTCTAGGAGTTGGCCTAGTTCTTTGTCGGTTAGTTCGCGTAGGTCTCCGGTGTGGAGGTTGCCTCGGCGGACTGGGCCGATCGCGGTACGGGTCAGGCGTTTGACCGGGTGGCCGACTTCGTCGAACATGCGGCGGACGATTCGGTTCCGGCCCTCGTGGAGGGACATCTCGATCAGGGTTCGGCCGCGGATCGTTGAGACGACCTTGACCGTGTCGGCCTGGGCGAAACCGTCTTCCAGTTTGACGCCGTCGAGGAGGCGCCGCAGCACGACGGGTTTGACGTTGCCTTCGACTTCGGCGACGTACGTTTTGGAGACCTCGTACGACGGGTGGGCCAGGCGGTGCGCGAACTCGCCGTGGTTCGTCAGCAGGAGCAGGCCTTCGGTGTCGGTGTCGAGTCGGCCGACGTGGAACAGCCGCTCGTCCCGTTCACCGGTGTAGTCCGCGATGCACGGGCGTCCCTGCGGGTCGGACATGGTGGTGACCACGCCGCGGGGCTTGTTCAGGACGAGGTAGACGTGCGCGGTTACGGGTGGAATGCGTTCGCCATCGACGCGGATCACCGAGACGGCCGGGTCCACTCGCAGCCCGAATTCGGTGACGACCTCGCCGTCCACCTCCACCCGGCGCTGCTCGATCAGGTGCTCGGCGGCCCGTCGGCTGGACACGCCTGCCTGCGCGAGGGCCTTCTGCAACCGGATACCGCCGGGCTCGTTCGTCTCAGTCATCAGTCCGATTCGACCACGCCGAGCCGCGTTCTTCCGCATCCACAGTCCCGAACGCCTCCCCCGCGTCCTCTCCGGCCCCTACTCCCCCACGCTCCCCGCCAACCTCACCAACGCCTTCTGCCTCGATCTCCCCCTCGGCTCCGGCCTCACCCTCAGCTTCGTCTCCGGCCTCGGATTCGGAGTCCTGCGCGTCATCGGCGTCGGACTCGGAGTCCAGCGCAGTATCAGCCTCGGACTCCACGCTGGCCGTGTCCTCGTCCTGGCGCTCGTGATCGGACTCGGCTTCCGCTTCAAACCCGGCGTCGCCTTCCGATTCGGCGACTTCAGCACCGTCAGCGGCGTCGTCGACTTCAGCGAGTACGGCGGCTTCGGTCGCTTTGGCGAACTCGGTCTCTTCGACGGCTTCGATCGCTTCGGAGGACTCGGTCTCTTCGGCGACTTCAGCAGGTACGGCGGCTTCAGCGGCTTCCGTTGCTTCGGCGGCTCCGGTCGCTTCGGCGGGCTCGGTCACTTCGGCTGGCTCGGTCACTTCGGTGACGTCAGCAGGTACGGCGGCCTCGGCGGATTCCGTTGCTTCGACGGTTCCGGGCGCTTCGGCGCCTTCGGTGAGGTCGGTCGCTTCGGCGGAGTCCGTGGTTTCGGCGGCTTCGGCGGAGGGGTTGCCGGCTTCGGCGGAGTGGTCCGCTTCCGCCTCGGCCGCGGTGACCTCGATGTCGGCCGCGGCGGCTGGGGCGGCGGCTTCGGCCTCGGGGGCGGCGGCTGCGGCGGCTTCGCGGTCGAGGTTGTCGAGTTTGTCCTGGGCTGCCTTGTCCTGGGCGGCCATCTCGTCTTCGACGTCGTCCATCTCGGGGAGATACGGCGCGAGTTCGGGGAGATCGTCGAGGCTTTGCATGCCCATTCGCTCGAGGAAGTACGAGCTGGTGCGGTAGAGCGTCGCCTGCGATTCGGTATCCGCGCCGGCTTCCTCGACCAGCCCGCGCGTGACGAGCGTCCGCATCACGCCGTCCACGTTCACGCCACGGATCGCCGAGACGCGCGCACGGCTGACCGGCTGCTTGTACGCGACGACCGCGAGCGTCTCCAGCGCCGCTTGGGTCAACCGCGACTGCTGGCCGTCCAGCACGAAGCGCTCGACAAAAATGGCCGACTCCTCACGGGTGTAATACCGCCACCCACCGGCGACCTCGCGCAGGTCGAACCCACGGCCCTGTTCGGTGTACTCCCCGGAAAGATCGGCCAGCGCCCCCGCGACATCAGCAGTCGGACGTCCAACCGCACGAGCCAACGTCAGCACCGGCAACGGCTCATCGGTCACCATCAGGATCGCCTCGAGCGCCCGCCGCATCGTCTCGTCATCGATGACGACCTCGGGCTCGACCGGCAACTCTCCCGGCTCCAGATAGTCCTTGTCCTCAGCGGCATCCGCCTCAGCCTCGGGATCAGCCGCAACAACAGCCTCATCGACCTCAGCCGGATCCGCGTGCTCCGCAGCCACCGCGGCCGGCACATCCCCACCCGGTCGCCACTCCTCCGCCGACACCGCCCCAACCGCCGATTCCCCCGACTCGGCAACAGCGCCCGCGTCGTCGGCCTCGCCCGGGTCAACGCCCGCAGCGGGACCAGCCCGTACGTCGTCCTCCGCCGCCTCGGTTTCGGCAGCCTCGGCCGGATCGACGGCCGCGGCTTCGTCGGACCCGGACTCGACCGGGTCGGCGCCAGCGGCGGGATCAGCCTGTACGTCGTACTCGGCCGACTCGGTTTCGTCAGCCTGGACGTCGTACTCGGGCGTCTCGGTCGCGACGGGCTCTTCGGCGCCGGGTACGACAGAGGTCTGGTCGGTCGAGGCGTCGTGTTGTTCGGTCACTGGTCTTCCGTCTCGTTCGGTCCGGGCGTCGCTTCTCCGGCCTCACCCGGCGCAGGGTCGGCCGCGGTCGCGCCGGCCCCTTCGTCGTACTGCGGCTCATCCACATCAACATCGTCTTCGGTGAGAACGGCAAGCGCCTCGAACTCCGGCTCCGGACCGGCGTCGACCGATTCGGCATCCTCAGGCGCCTTGGCCTCCTCGTCGAACTCGGCGCTGACCAGCACGTCGCCTTCCTCACTACCGGTCCAACGAACCGTCAGCTCACCAAGCGGCGTCACCTGATCAAAAGCCACAGCACTAGCGCGGAACAGCTCCAGCAGGGACAAGAACCGGCAGACCGTCGTCACCGTGTCCGGCGAATCGGCGATCAAGTCCCGGAAGGTCAGCGAACGCGAGAACCGCAACCGATCGACCACCACCAACGCCTGCTCCCGCACGGTGACCGAAGGCGCGTGCAAGTGCGTAAGCGAAACTTCCTCGATCGGCTTCGGCGCCAACGCCCGCGCGGCCAACGCCGCCAGCCCCGCCGGGTCGATCCCCAGCAGCACCTCGGGCAGCAGTTCGGCGAAGCGCGGTTCCATACTCACGGACCGGGCGAACCGCTTGGCCTCCTCGGCCATCCGCTGATTCACCAGTGCCGCGATCTGCTTGAACGCGCGGTACTGCAACAGGCGCGCGAAGAGCAGATCCCGGGCCTCCAGCAGCGCGAGGTCCTCCGCGTCCTCGACCTCGGCCTGCGGCAACAGCCGGGCGGCCTTCAGGTCGAGCAGGGTCGCCGCGACGAGCAGGAACTCCGAGGTCTGGTCCAGGTCCCACTTCGGTCCGCCCGCCTTGATGTGGGCGATGAAGTCGTCGGTGACCTGCGACAACGCGATCTCGGTGATGTCCAGCTTGTGCTTGGCGATCAACTGCAGCAACAGGTCGAACGGCCCGTCGAAGTTGACCAGATGAACGCTGAAACCCTTGTGCCCGGACGACGGCGGACTCTCCAGATCGACGGGAGCGTCCAAGTCGATCGGGAGAGCAGACGACGAACCGGAGGTCATTGCGCCCGGAGCCGTTGGACCAGGACCGAGTCGGGACCACGTTCGACGAAGTCGGCCAGTAGGACGTCGATCGCCTCGCGCACGATCCGGCCGCGGTCAGCGGCCAGCCCGTGCTCGGCGCGCAACGCCAGACGTGTCTGTTCGAGCCCGAGCAGTTCCTCCTCGGTCACGTACACGGTGATCTTCGTGTCGTGCCGGACCCGGCCGCTGGACTTTCGGTCCTCGGTCGCGGTGCCGTTCGTGGAGGGCTCGGGGCGTGTCTGCCTGGGTGCCGTGCCGCCGAAGAGTTCACTGGCACCCGGCAGGCTCACCCGGCGGGACAACGCGCCAGCACCTCCTTGGCCAGCTCGCGGTATTGGGACGCGGCGGACGAGGAAGGCGCGTACGTGGTGATGGGTTCGCCGACGACGGTCGTCTCGGGGAACTTCACCGTGCGCCGGATGACGGTGTGGAAGACGCGCTCGTCAAAGGCCTGGACGACACGGTCGAGCACCTCGCGGGCATGTGTCGTCCGGCCGTCGAACATGGTGCCGAGAATGCCCACGATCTCCAGTTTCGGGTTCAGACGGTCTTGTACCTTGCCGATGGTGTCGGTCAGCATGGCCAGTCCGCGCAGCGCGAAGAACTCGCACTCGAGCGGTACGACGATGCCGTTCGACGCGGTCAGGGCGTTGACCGTGAGCAGGCCGAGGCTGGGTGCGCAGTCGATCAGGATCACGTCGTACAACGGGATGATCGGCTCCAGCACGCGCTGCAGCGTGTACTCACGGGCGACTTCCTGGACCAGCTGCACCTCGGCCGCGGAAAGGTCGATATTGGCCGGCAGCAGGTCGAGGTTCTCCACCCGGGTCGGCCGGATCACCTCGTCATGGCGGATGTCGCGCTGCATCAGCAGGTTGTAGACGGAGATGTCCAGGTCGTGCGGTTGCACACCCAGCCCGATCGACGCCGAACCCTGCGGATCGAAGTCGATCAGCAGCACCTTGCGGCCGGTCTCGGCGATCGCGGCGCCGAGGTTGATGGTCGTGGTCGTCTTACCGACGCCACCCTTCTGGTTGCACATCGCGATCACCTGCGCCGGACCACGACGGGTCGGCGGCAGGATGTCCGGAAGGTCGGGCATGGGGCGACCGGTGGGTCCGATCTTGTTCTTCACACCGGCGGTCGCGGTCTCCACATCCTCTGCGGTCAGCTTCGGGGTCGGTCGGGGCATCTCGGCGTAACCGTTGGGCGGGCTGACCTGCCGCGCCTGGGTCTGTCCATCGCTCACGGGCTCGGCACGCACCGGCTCAGGGCTCAGTGGCTCCGTGCTCGGTGACTCGATGCTCGCGGGCGCGATGCCCGGGGTCTCGGTATTCGGGTTCTCGTTAAGGGGTAACTCGCTGGTGCCGTGTTCGTTACTGCTGTGTTCGGAATTGCCGTTTTGGTGGTACCCGGGATGGCTGTAATCGGTGGTGATGGGCGGGATCTGGCCGGTGTGCGGGGCCTGGGCAGACTCGGTCGTCGACAGCGGTGTCACCTGCGACGGGGTCTGCGGGGTGCCCGGGTATGTCGACTCGTTCACAACTCGTCAAACCTTTCCACCGATACGGGCGATCCCAGCGACTGTAGGCGTGCATTCAAGCACTCTCAAGCGGCCACTCCGTAGAGGGGTCAGGTCGTCCGCTGTGGGATGACTTTTCCGCCCGCCAGGCGGGTTCCACCGCACGGGGTGTTCGCGCGGCTGCAGCCTGCTACCACCCAACGCTGCACCGGCTCGTACGACGGGCGTCAAAGCCGATCGGTCGCCGGATGTCGAAAATCGCGCGGCGGCTTCTACTCCGGTATGAAGGCGCCACCAGGGTGCCCGAGCGAGGGAGTTCACCATGTCCGAGTTGTCCGCCTTGATGACCGAGTTGGTGATGGTCGAGTCGCCGCGCTGGCACGACGGCCGCCTCTGGTTCTCCGACTGGGGTGCGCGGCAGCTGATCGCGGTCGACCTGGAGGGCCGGAGTGAGGTCGTACTGGAGATGCCGTCGATGCCGTTCTGCTTCGACTGGCTGCCGGACGGCCGACTGCTGGTGGTATCCGGCGGCGAGTCCCGGGTGCTGTGCCGCGAGCACGACGGTTCGCTGACGACGTACGCCGACCTGTCCGGCGTATCCACCCACCCTTGGAACGAGATCGTCGTCGACCAGCAGGGCAACGCCTACGTGAACTGCATCAACTTCGAGTTCCCGTACGGCGAGTTCCAGCCCGGCGTCATCGCGCTGGTCACCCCCGACGGCAGCGTCACCCAAGTAGCCGACAACGTCGCCTTCCCCAACGGCATGGCCCTAACCCCAGACGGCTCGACCCTGATCGTGGCCGAGTCCTACGCCGACCGCCTCACCGCCTTCGACGTCACCCCCAACGCCACCCTGACCAACCGCCGAATCTGGGCCGCCCTCCCCGACGGCGCCGCCCCAGACGGCATCTGCCTAGCCGCTGACGGCACGATCTGGTACGCCTCCGTCCCAAAGCAACAATGCGTCCACATCCGCGAAGGCGGCGAGATCCTCCAACCATCAACGTCGACCGCGGCGCCTTCTCCTGCGCCCTAGGCGGCCCAACCGGCCAAACCCTCTTCATCACCGCAAACCACTACGGCCCCGACATGCTGACAACCCGATCCGGCCAAATCCTGACCACCACGCCGTCCTAACGCCCACACGTAAATGAACCAACGTCCGCCAGGTTGCTTTTGCCGCGAGCGGTCCCCCTTTTCGTCCGCGAGTGGTCGCATCTGGTCCGCGCGGCGCCCAACCAGGCACCCACATCCCCGGACCAGATGCGACCACTCGCGGACGAAAAGTAAAGGGGGGCCACTCGCTGGCCAACAAACACAGCCGCTCGCTCGCCCGGCTAGAGGGCCCTTGGATGGGTGGTGGCGTAGATTTCGCGGAGTTTGTCGACGGTTACCAAGGTGTAGACCTGGGTGGTGGTCACCGAGGCGTGGCCTAGGAGCTCTTGGACGACGCGGACGTCGGCGCCGCCGTCGAGGAGGTGGGTGGCGAAGGAGTGGCGCAGGGTGTGCGGCGAGATCTCCTTCGCGATCCCAGCCTTCGCGGCCGCGCGGCGCAGAACCGTCCACGCGCTCTGCCGAGACAACCGACCACCTCGCGCATTAAGAAAGAGCGCATGACTGCCCCGCCCTCGCGACACCAACTCGGGCCGAGCGCGGACCTTATAAGCAGACAGAGCCTCCAACGCGTACGACCCCACCGGTACGACCCGCTCCTTGCCGCCCTTGCCACGCAGCAAAACCGCGCCGGCCTCGATGTCGATGTCGTCCACATCCAGCCCGACGGCCTCAGAGATGCGCGCGCCCGTCCCGTACAAGAACTCGAGCAGCGCCGCATCCCGCGCGTTCAACACGTCCTCCCCCGCGGCCGCGTTCAGAATGCGCGTCACCTCATCAACCGACAACGCCTTCGGCAACCGCTGCGGAGGCGGCGGCGGCTTGACCGCGGCGGCCGGGTCCGTGCCGGTCAACCCCTCGCGCAAGCAAAACCGGTGAAACCCCCGCACCGCCACGACACTCCGGCCCGCGCTCGACGTGGTGAGCGGCGGGTGGTCCGCATCCCCCTCGCGCAAACGCATCAAGAAGCCCGAGACGGAGGCCTCCGAAATCCCGGACAGCTCGGAAACCGAGGCCTCCGCCAGGAATCCGACGTACCGCTTGAGATCACGGCGGTACGACGCGAGGGTGTTGGCCGCCAGCCCGCGCTCGACCGTGAGGTGGTCGAGGTACGAGCTGACGGCCCGGGTGATCTCCGTGCTCAGGCCAGCACCTCGTCGAGGCCGACATGGTCCAGGTCGTGTGCGTCCGCGACGGGCCCGTAGGTGACGTGACCGTCGTGCGTGTTCAGGCCGAGGGCCAGGCTGTGGTCCTTCTTGCACGCCTCGCGCCAGCCGAGGTTGGCCAGCTCCACGGCGTACGGCAAGGTCACGTTGGTGAGTGCGTGCGTGGAGGTGTTCGGTACGGCGCCGGGCATGTTCGCGACGCAGTAGAACAACGAGTTGTGCACGCGGTAGACCGGATCGGCGTGCGTGGTCGGGCGCGAGTCCTCGAAACAGCCGCCCTGGTCGATCGAGATGTCGACGAGCACGCTGCCGGGCTTCATCCGCGAGACCAGTTCGTTGCTGATCAGCATCGGCGCCTTCGCACCGGGGATCAGCACGGCGCCGATGACCATATCCGCGGACAGCACGGCCCGCTCGACCTCGAACGCGTTCGACGCGACCGTCTGCAGGTGGCCCTGGTAGATCCGGTCGGCCTCGCGCAGCCGGTTGATGTTGCGGTCGAGCAGCTGCACCTCGGCCTGCATCCCGAGCGCGATCGCGGCCGCGTTCATGCCGGAGACGCCGGCGCCGATGACGACGACCCGGGCCGCGTGCACACCGGAGACACCGCCCATCAGGATGCCGCGACCGCCACCGGTACGCATCAGGTGGTAGGCACCGGCCTGCGGCGCGAGCCGGCCGGCGACCTCGCTCATCGGCGCGAGCAGCGGCAGCGACCCGTCCGGGGCCTGCACGGTTTCATAGGCGATCCCAGTCGTGCCGGACTTGAGCAGCGCGGAGGTGCAGTCCCGGCTGGCGGCCAGGTGCAGGTAGGTGAACAGCACCTGCTCCTTGCGCATCCGGTGGTACTCCTCTTCGACCGGCTCCTTGACCTTCAGCACCAGCTCGGCGTCGGCCCACACGTCGTCGGCGGAGTCGAGGATACGAGCTCCCGCCGCGACGAACTCGGCGTCGGGAATGGATGAGCCCTCGCCGGCTTCCCTTTCGATCAGAACCTCGTGTCCGTTGCGCACGAATTCGTGCACGCCCGCCGGGGTGATGGCGACCCGGTACTCGTGGTTCTTGACTTCCTTCGGTACTCCGACCTTCACAACTTGCCCTTCTGTTCGGGTGAGCGGCTCACGGGATTTCGTGGCACCGCGGCCCAGCCGGAATGAGGGGTGATACCGCTAGGTCGCTGCCGAGTGTAAGCCTCCAAGGTCCATACCACCGGACGGGATGGTCTGTTCTTAACGCGACGCGCACACGGCCGCCCTGCAGAACGATTACACTCCTGTATGACGCCACGGCGGTCCGTGAGGTTTGCTCCGACTCCACGCCAATTCCCCAAGTTCTGCGTCGTTTCCGTGATTCTTAGCGAAAATTTTGCGTGCGCTTTTACATCACAGCTCGAAGGGTTGACCAATGGAAGAGATCGCTCTGCCCGGCGGCAACGTTGGCGGCGCGGTGCGCGTTGGTGACACCGTGCGACGACCTGCCGGGCCGTGGACACCCGCTGTGCACGGGCTGCTCCAGCACCTCGCTGACCACGACCTGTACGGCGTACCGCGGGTGCACGGGTTCGACGACCAGGGCCGGGAAATCCTCGACTTTCTGCCAGGTGATACCTACACAGAGCCACCATCGGACGACGTGCTCGCGGCGGCCATGCGCTGGCTGAGGGAGTACCACCGCGTGGTCGCGTCGTACCGGCCTGTAGGCGTCATCCAATGGCGTAACAGCCGTGCGGAGCTAGGGCCGGACGAGATCGTCTGTATGCACGACTTCGGCTACTACAACTGGGTCGGCGACAAGTCCGGGTTCGTCGGCGTGATCGATTGGGACATGGCCGGCCCCGGCAAACCGCTGGACGACATCGCGTTCGCCGCATGGAACACAGCACCCTTGTACGAGGCACCACTGGCCGCGTCGTACCGGGCTGCGCGTCTTCGCTTGATGGCGGATGCGTACGGCGGTGTCGACCCACTGGAGATCCTCAAGGGCGCTACCGCTCGCGTTGCGCGTTCGGTGCGGGTCATCCGGGCAGGGCAGGCCGCTGGCGATCCCGGCATGCTCAACCTGGCCAAGGTCGGTGAGCCCGAGCGGACCGAGCGGCAGCTGGCCGGTCTCGAGGAGCGGATTCCGGAGATCGCCGCGCATCTTTGAGGTTTTCAGGGGTACTAATTCCTTGGTGTTCGACGACTTCGAAGTGCAGACGATCCGGTTGGCCCAATTCGACGTGCGCTGCCGGATAGGCGGCTCCGGCCCGCCACTCCTGCTACTGCACGGATTCCCGGAGTCCCACGTCATGTGGCATCTGGTAGCGCCTGAACTGGCTAAGACCCGCACTGTCGTGTTGCCGGACTTGAGGGGGTACGGCGGTTCCGGGCTGCCACTGGTCGATTCGGCCGAGGCCTATTCCAAAAGGGCGATGGCGGCCGACCAGGTCGAACTGATGGGCAGACTCGGGCATGACCGGTTCGAGGTGGTCGGGCATGACAGAGGCGGCCGGGTCGGCTATCGGCTGGCACTGGATCATCCGGCGTCCATTTCCCGGCTCACCGTGCTGGACATCGTGCCGACGGCCGACATGTGGCGTGCCGCCGAGAAACAGCCGGACGAGCTACAGCGCGAGTGGCACTGGAACAAGCTCTCCAGGGCATGTCCAGTGCCAGAGGACGAGATCAACCGCGATCCCGCGGAGTACCTGTTCCCGAACGGCAGTCCGGCGATCTCGGGACATCCCGTCGACGTACATCCGGGTGCGCTCGCCGACTACGTCTCGGCCGCGCTGAAGCCCGAGGTCGTGCACGCGATGTGCCAGGACTACCGCGCAGGTGCCTCGGTGGACCGGGACCACGACGAGGCCGACCTGGCCGCCGGGAGGAAGATCGTCTGCCCGGTGCGGGTCTACTGGGGTGATTCCGGCGACCTGCCGCAGTGGTTCGACGTACTGGAGGTCTGGTCGCACTGGGCGGCGGACCTGGACGGTAAGGGCCTGCCCTGCGGGCACTTCATCCCCGAGGAGGCACCTCGGGAATTGCTCGCGGTGCTAGCCGGTTGATCGCCTCGTGGTGGAATGAACCCACCGACGAGAGGAGCAGGGCGTGACGGTCGAGCTGGGGCGGTTCGGGGTCTGGCATCAGTGGCACAAATGGACTCCGGAGTTGGCCCAAGGGCTGGAGCAGCTCGGATATGGCACGTTTTGGCTCGGCAGCTCTCCGACAGCTGATCTGCAGGCCGCGGAGAACCTTCTGAAGGCCACCAATTCGGTGGTGATCGGCACCAGCATCGTGAACATGTGGACGTCGAATCCGGCCGAAGTCGCCGCGTCGTACCACCGGCTCGTGGACGCCTATCCGAACAGGTTCATCCTCGGTGTCGGCATCGGCCATCCGGAGCAGAGCGCGGTCTACAGCTCGCCGTACGACAAGGTCATCGAGTACCTGGACGCCCTCGACGAAGGCAAGGTCCCGGTGGCCGGCCGGCTGCTCGCGGCCCTTGGCCCGAAGGTGCTGAAGGTCGCCGCCGAACGAACCGCCGGCGCCATCCCGTACCTGACGACGCCGGAGCACACCCGCGAGGCCCGCGAGCTGATGGGGCCGAACGCGCTGCTGGCTCCGGAGCACAAAGTGGTGCTGGAGACCGACGACGACATCGCCCGGTCGATCGGCCGGCCGTACGTCGAGAAGCCGTATCTCGGGCTGACGAATTACCGGAAGAACCTGCGCCGCATCGGTTATGCGCAGCACGATATCGACAACGGCGGCAGCGACCGGCTGATCGATGAGCTGGTCCTGCACGGCAGCGCTGTCGAGATCAGCGACGGCCTGACCGCGCATCTGGAAGCCGGTGCCGATCACGTCGTCATCCAGCAGCTCGGGCACACCGATCTCGATCTGCTGCCTGGTTACGAGGCGCTCGCGACGGTGTTGTTCTGAGTTTTCGCACTATGGATGAGTTTCTGGTCGAATTCTGCCGAAGTGGCACCTTCGGTCCGCTGGTCTTGGGTATGTCACCAGCGGACGTGGTGCAGCTGATCGGGGAACCCAGAAGGATCAAGAACGGGCAAGGTGACGATTGTTTCCAGTCGTACCGCTACTGTCCGGTTGAACTCAGCAAGCGCCGGGACTCTCCACTTGAACTCAGCATGAGGTGCTTCAGCAGGGATTCCACGACCCGGCGTGGGGCTGGACTGGACCTTGCGCTCGCCGCCATCACCATCACGTTCACCGGCGATCAACCGCTGATCCTGCCTGAGGCGATCACGCCGCGACCCATCGCATCTGTCGGAAAGCTGCAGCTGGCGGAAGTGCACGGCCTCCTGACCGAGCACGGCGTCGAAGTGACCCGCAGCCACGAGCAAATGCTGAGGCGGCCCCTCGACGCAGCACTCGTCCACGTGATCAGCCACGCGGACGGGTTCGTCTCGCAACTGAAAGTCGGTTGGTGGCCTAGGCCAGGCGG